>CACDUI010000026.1 GCA_902555985.1 uncultured Candidatus Actinomarina sp. | reverse complement strand
AGCACTACCATACCAATAAAAACTGCTATTAAGAACTTTCTGAATTCTTTATTTTTTAGAATATTAAGTATTAAATAATAAAAAAGTAGTATAGAAATTATTATTCCTATAGTTTGATATAAATATATATCGGTCATTCTTTGTTGGTAAATTATAAATCTAGAATTTACTTCATCAAATTCAGGGCCTTTAATTTCATTAGATTGAATAAAAGATAATATTTGTTTTCTGTTCTTAAAGTACTCAGTTGCATCGTTATCCCAATAGAGATCAAAGTAATCACCTGTAGTTTCAAGCAAAGTTACTCCTATAAAAGAATTTGCATGGTCGTGTTTTATAGGGCTGGTTAATAAATTATACATATCAGTTTTGTAAATTATAGAATATGGAGCTTTAAAATTATATGCTTCTTCAATAGTAGAACCACTTTGAATATCAAGTATGGATTTTCCGTTTGAAATATTATTTTCTATACTGAGTGCAAAAAAAGAACCAATACTTATTATAAAAATAATAAAAAGTTGCTTTTTTGGTACTTTGAGTAAAATTTTAAAGTAGCTAAAAAATAAATAAATTGAAACTATTACTAAAACATTACCCTTTATTGCAAGAATTGAGACAACCATTGGAATAGAAAGTATTAATTTAGATATTTTTTTTGTTTTTAAATACTGCTCAAGCAAACAAATAACCCATGGAAGTAGTGCAAACGCTAATATTTCAGGTTTATACACCAACCTCATAGAGATAGAAGGTGGAAAAAAATTTAGAAATATTAATGTTGGGAATATTACATTTAATGAAAAATTAAAAAATCTTAACAATTGATAGTAACCAAGAACCCCAAAAATAAAGATATAAAAGTTAACTTGCTGAACTGATTTATGAATAAAAAAATTAAAATTGTTTAATTCTGAGTAGAAAAGTGAATAATTTAATGAATGCAAATAGTAGTACATTAATCCATGTTCTTTATTTGTAATTTCATTATTAAAAAAATGTTCAAAATAAATAATATATTTATTGAAATCTGGACTTTCAAGCGTGTCGTAAAATAAATAATTAATTTCTTTTAACCAAAAAATACTAATTAATAAAACTAAAAAATTTGCTGCTGCTAATTTATTATTTAGAAGAAGGTCTTTTAAATTATAAATTTTACTCTTCACTTTATAAAGCCTATTTTCCAGAAGTATCATCGCGATTTAAAGCTCTAAATGTTTTAAAAAGAATTTTTATATCTAAATATAAATTCCAATTTTCAATGTATTCAATATCGTATTTATACCATATAGAGAAATCGTCAGTGTTTCTTTCGTTAATTTGTAAAAGTCCTGTCATTCCTGGTAAAACATTTAGTCTTCTCATATAATTTTTATCAAAGTATTCATTGTCTTCTTCAAAGAGGGGTCTTGGACCAACTAATGACATCTCGCCTTTAACTACATTCCATAATTGAGGCAATTCATCAAGGCTGTACCTTCGCAAGAAAAGAAGTTGTTTAATTATTCTTGGATCTTCATCAATTTTGAAAAGTGGGCCACTTTTTTGGTTTAAAATTTTTAAATCAGACCTTTTATTATGAGAGTTATTAAACATAGTTTTAAACTTAAACATATTAAATTTTTTACCGTGCAGCCCCACTCTAGATTGCTTAATAATAAATGGCGTTGAGCCATGGTAAATAATTAATATTGATATAAAAAATAGTAATGGAGTCATTAATACCAATAAAGTAAGGGAAATAAATATGTCCATTAACCTTTTTAAAATAAACTTAGCTCCGTATTGGATATCGTTGTTAAAGTAATAGAGAAATTTTTCATCTATTTTGACAATTCTATATATAAAATTTTTACTAAATTTAAGTTCATTGTCTGAAATGATTAAAACTTTCTTATTTAAGTTAATTAAATATTTTTGCAGTTCGTTTGTTAGTTTTTTGGTGTCCTTTAGCCTAATGACTATTAAGTTAATGTTTACAATCTTATTTAACTTGTTTACTTCACCTTCGACAACAGAAGATAAATTTTTCTCATCAAAATCTACCAAAAGTTTTTTATTTCTATATGCAA
>CACDUI010000025.1 GCA_902555985.1 uncultured Candidatus Actinomarina sp. | reverse complement strand
AATTTGTTTACTTGAAAATTACCTTAATACCTTTATTTCTTATGATTTTGGTATTTATATATTTTTCTTATCTCTTGTTTTCATTGGTGTGGATGTATTCAACCAAAAAATGGTTCTCCCCATTTTTTTTGTTGGCATTTTTTATGATGCATTTTTTAGTACTTATTATCTTGGATTATATTCTGCAATATTTATTGCTATATTAATGATTTCAAATTTTTTTACATCAAAATATGGAAAAGTAAATGTTACTTATTTAATAGTTATTACAGTATCTTTACTAATTTATAAACTCCCAATAATAATTCAATTTGATGCAAGTTATTGGCTGGCAAGCCTTCTAATATCAATAATCATTAATTTTTTTCTTTTCGTATTATTTAAAAGAGTTTCAAAATAAATGTTTAATTATAAAAGATTGAACTTTACGTTTTTATCGTTTCTTATCTTATTAGCAGTGGTTCTTGTTGACATTTTCCAACTACAAACTCAAGAATTTGACTCAACATCAGAGATTATTAATCGGCAAAATTTAGATACATTTTACATTACAGCACCAAGAGGAGAGATGTTTGACACAAATGGTAATAAAATTGTTGAAACTATATTAGAGCCTCACTTATTTCTAAATTTAAGAAAAATAACTGATCAAAATGTATCAAATTATAAACAAATTATTGAATATAATTTTCCAGAATTAGACAAAACCGAAATAAACGATATTTTTACAAGCAAAGATATTTTAAAATTAGTTATAAATCTTAACTCAGTCGAATATGAAATTAGAAATAATTTAACAAATAATTATGATGTATTTGAAGTTATTGATTTGCCTGTAAGAAAATATATTCAGGGAGAGCTATTTGCTCACACTATAGGTTATTTAGGTAGACCAAATCAAGAAGAGGTTTCTCAATATAGTAATGCCTTAAAAAATAATGAGGTTGGAAAAAATGGATTGGAAAGATATTATGAAGAGATTTTATCTGGTGTTCCAGGGGAATTAATTTTTGAAGGTAATGAAATTGTGCAATCAAAATTACCTGTTCCAGGTAAAGACATATTTCTCACAATTGATTCTATGACACAATCTGTTGTAAAAGACTCTCTACAACAGGGAATTGATTTAGCAAACAAGAGTTTTAAAACAACTAACGAAATAAAGAGGGGAGCAGCTGTAGTTTTGGATGTTAAGACTGGTAACGTCTTATCGATGGTTTCGCTACCAGACTTTAATCCAAACAAATTTATTGCTGGTATTAGTGACTTTGAGTATAGGCAATTAGATAGAGATCAAGCATTTAATAATTTTGCAATCCAAGGACTTTATCCTCCGGGTTCAGTTTTTAAAGTGGTAGCATATTGGCTTGCGTTAAGTGAAAATATATTTCCCGAAGAATTAAATAATAAAGATTCAAAATTGAATTGTGAGGGCAGTCTTTCGTTTGGGTTTGATGACGGTTCACAGCAAGTATATAACGACTGGAAACCTGAAGGTCATGGAAAAGTTGATCTTACCGAAGCAATTAAACAATCGTGTAATGTTTATTTCTGGGATATAGCACTAAAAATTTGGAGAAATTTTGGGAATACCCAAGGAGAATCCTTGCTTCAAGAGTATTCAAGAAAATTAGGTTTTAGCAATAAAACAAATATTGACTTACCGTACGAAAAAGTAGGAATAATTCCCGATAGAGAGCTTTTTGAAGAATGGAAAATTTCAAGACCAGGCTTGGTTAGAGATGAGGGTTGGTTAGGTGGTGATCTGATGAACTTAATTATAGGTCAAGGTGCAATAACTACAACCCCCCTGCAGGTTGCTAATGCATACCGAACTCTTTTAACTGGGGAAAATATTTCACCAACATTGAATAAAGATATTTCTAAAACAGTCAACAGCAGTATCAACATAAGTGAAGAATTTATTTCGTTCCTTCTGAAAGACTTGAATACAGTAACTAATAAAGGTGGAACAGCTTATATTTCTTTTAGTATTTTAGGAAATAAAGCTAATGATATTGGTGGAAAAACTGGTACAGCTCAAAATGCTGGTGATAAAAATAATACTTCATGGTTCGTTGGTATTGATTCAATTAGTGATCCTAAATATATTGTTGTAACGGTTGTTGATGAAGGTGGATCTGGCAGCGCTGTGGCTGCTCCAGTATCTAGGAGAATTATCCAGCACTTATTAGATT
>CACDUI010000024.1 GCA_902555985.1 uncultured Candidatus Actinomarina sp. | reverse complement strand
TAAATCAAGAAATGGAAACTTACCTATATGACCAAAATTTATATCAGAATAAACTTTTCCAACTCTCGAAATAGATGAAGCATTTAATGAATTTACTATTAGCTGTGTTCCATTTGAATTAATTTCAAAAATATTATTATTTTCATCTAATACTCGGAAACTAAAATTTATTGAGTCTAATGACTCGAGTATAGAGTAATCATTAAAAACCTCGCCTAGATAACCAACAACATAGCCTGTTTCATTGATTACTAAATCTCCCGGAACAAAATTGTAATTTCTTCCACCCATAATTAAATACTCATCTGTTGAATTTTTCAAAATTAAACTAGTTGCATAGTATGTAAGTTCAAAATCACTAATATTTTTAATAAGATCTTCATATGATTCAATATTGTCTTGTAGTTCACGATTTTCTAAATAAAGCACTCTTAAGCCAGTCAATTCTTCTTTTAACCTTATATTTTCTGCAACTAGATTAGCTTTATTAGTTGTAAAATTTAATAAATCATTTTGAAAAAATCTATCAGATAATTGAAAGTTTGAAATTAAATTGACTTGTTCAGGAATATAGTTTGATAAAGATCTATTTGAAAAGTAGTCAACAACTGTCAATAATCCTGAAAGAAATAAAAAAAGAAAATACACTATATATTTTCTTATTCCTACGATATTAGAATTCTGCATACTAATTAGGTTTTGGTGACAGTTTCAAAACACTTTTGTAATCTTGAAACCTTTCCAAACAAATACCAGAGCCTATAACTACTGAGCTCAAGGGATCATCAGTATTGTTAACTGGAATACCTAATTCTTCTGCAATTTTTTTATCCATTTGTTTCAATAATGACCCCCCACCAGTTAGCCATGCACCATCTTTATCTATGTCAGAGACTAATGCTGGAGGAGTTTGTGATAGAGAAATTCGAATAGCTTCAATAATGTCATTAACAATAGGTTGTAAAGCATTTCTTACATCACTTGCCTCAAGAAGCACTTGCTTTGGCACGCCTCGAACAATATCTCTACCTGTGACAGTTACTTGAGGCTCTTTATCATATTGATAAGCTGATCCAACAGCATGCTTAATATTTTCAGCAATTCCAGTATCAACAAGTATCTGATGTTCTCTCCTCAACCATTCAATAAGAATTTCGGTCATATCTTCTCCGCCGACTCTTACTGAGTTAGCGTTTACTATATCACCCATAGAAATCACTGCAATCTCAGTTGTTCCACCGCCGATATCTACAATCATATTTCCGTATGGTTCGAAAATATTAAGACCACTACCTATAGCTGCAGCCATTGGTTCTTCGATTGTAAATACTTCAGATGCTCCAGTAGCGTGAGCGGCTGTTTCTATAGATCTTTGCTCAACACTTGTAACACCATTCGGCACACAAATCACTATACGAGGTCTCGAATAAGCACGACCTATAGCTCTAGAAAGTAAGGTTTTAACTAATTCTTCTGCCATTTCAATTTCAGAAATCACACCATCTCTCAATGGTCTTACAAGTTCAATTTTTTCTGGAACTCTACCTATAAGCTTTTTTGCCTCACGACCAATAGTAATAATTGATTTATCACTTTTATTTACAGCTAGAAGCGTTGGTTCATCAACTACTACTCCAACACCTTTAACATAAATTAAAGTATTGGCAGTACCTAGGTCAATAGCAATATCATTGCCACCAAAAAGAGTTCTTCGTAAATTTAAGTCAACCATGTACTAATAGAATAATCTAATAGTTGTTGTTTTTAAATATTTATTTAGTTTCCAAAGAATAATGACAATTCTCTTTCAGCGCTTTCGTCTGAGTCTGAACCGTGTACAACATTTTTGTCTAATTCAGTAGCTAAATCACCTCGTATTGATCCAGGTGTTGATTCATTTGGGTTTGTTGCACCCATAATATTTCTAATTTGAAGGACTGCATCTTCACCTTCAACCTGCATAGCAACTACTGGCCCGCTAGTTATGAATGAAACTAAATCATTAAAAAAAGGTTTATCTTTATGCTCTCCATAGTGTTCTTCTGCCAACTCTTTAGAAATTGTCATCATTTTAATTTTTGTTATTTTAAATCCCTTGACTTCAACTCGTGAAATAATCTGGCCTATTAAGTTTCTTTGAACACCGTCCGGTTTGATCATAAAAAATGTTTTCATACTAGTTTCCTTTTTTTGTACTCTCCAATTAAATATAAACTACCTAAAAGTATAGAAGGGTTCTTATTTGATGAAAAAGCTTCTAAGCTTGCAACTC
>CACDUI010000023.1 GCA_902555985.1 uncultured Candidatus Actinomarina sp. | reverse complement strand
TACAGTTTCCAGGGATTGGGCGAAGATGGATTAAAAATGCTGAAAGAGGCCTCCGAAATTACTTCATTACCTCTATTTAGTGAAATTATGGATGCTCAACATTTATCAATGATGGAAAAATATGTTGATGTTTTACAAGTTGGTGCAAGAAACATGCAGAATTTTAAACTCCTTGAAGCTGTTGGTGAATCAAAGTTACCTGTTTTGTTAAAACGCGGATTGTCTGCAACCTTGGATGAGTTACTACTTGCAAGTGAATACATCCTATCAAGAGGCAATGAAAATGTCATGTTGTGTGAAAGAGGTATTAGAACCTACGAGACCGCCACAAGGAATACATTTGATATAAATGCTATTCCTTTTTTGAAGCAGAACAGTCATTTGCCTGTAATAGCTGATCCTAGTCATGCAACTGGTGACAATACTTTAGTTGAGCCAGTTGCTTTAGCAGCTATAGCTGCTGGTGCTGATGGATTATTAATTGAAATCCACCCTAGGCCAGAGGAAGCTTTATGTGACGGGCCGCAAGCATTGCTTCCAAGCGAACTAGAGGTTTTAATAAATAAAGCATCAATTGTTGCAAAGGCGGTTGGAAGGTCAATTTGATGTTAAAAACAATTCATATTATTGGTCTTGGTTTAATGGGAACAAATTTGGGAATCAAATTAGTAAATAGTGGCTTTGAAGTAAGTGGGTCTGATGTTTTAGAAAAAAATGTTAGGCGGGCAAAAGAGCTCTCTGCTATATCATTGGATCATGATGAATCTATAGAGTATGATCTTACAGTTTTGGCTACTCCAATTAATGAAATTCTAAATTATTTTGATTCAGAACCATCTTTGAAGTCAAGAGCAATTGTTGACTTAGGAGGCACAAAAGAGCTTATCTGTAAAAAAATGGATACATCTACTATTCCTGCAATAGGAGGACATCCACTATGCGGTATTGCAGACAATAGTACGTGGGAACCAACTCCTGAAATGTACGAAGGGGCTCCATTTTTACTATGTGAAACAAAATCAACTGATGAGCAAAGCAAGGCAGTAGTTTCAGAATTTATAAAAGCTATTGAATCTAGTGAGATATGGATTGATCAATCAAAACACGATGAGTTAATTTCTTTGACAAGTCACTTGCCGCATATTCTAAGTTCTGCTCTAGTTTCACTCGCTATGAAAGAGCAAGATTTAAATGAATTGATAAATTTAGCCTCTGGAGGTTTTGATGGAGCTACCCGTCTTTCTAGGACTTCACCAAATATGATTTCTGATATGTATCTAACAAATGTTGACAATGTAAAAGATTTAATTAGTAAATTAATATCGGAACTTCAACAAATTCAAAAAATTAGTGACGAGAAAATTATGTTAGGTTATTTGTCAGATACCGTTGATTGGCGCAGAGCCTTGGCAGAAAAGTTTGGAGAAAGAGATCTCACGTAATGAAAATTGAAGGCGCTTTAAGTATTGTTGGAGACAAGTCTCTTTCTCATAGAGCAGTAATTCTCTGTTCCTTAGCAAGTGGCGTTTCAAGAATCAAAAATATTTTATTGTCGGGAGATACGAAAGCTACGATACAGATTTTCAGACAATTAGGAGTAGAAATAAATGAAATCAACAATAATGAAGTGGAGGTTCACGGAGTAGGATTACATGGCTTGAGACAACCTGAAGGCCCACTTAATGCAGTAAATTCTGGTACCACTGCAAGACTACTTACAGGTCTTTTGTCAAAGCAAAATTTCAAGTCTGAATTAACCGGTAGTACTCAATTAATTAAACGCCCAATGAAAAGAATAGTAGAACCACTTAGTGAAAAGGGAGCCGCTATTAATGACACCATGGGCAAATTGCCAATTAATTTTGAACCAAAAGATTATAAATTTGAAAGTATCTACTCAGATAAACCAAGCGCACAAGTTAAAAGCGGATTCCTTCTTGCCTCACTTTATCATGATGAATCCCCAACAACTGTCACCGAAGAGCTACCAACAAGAGATCACACTGAACGAATGTTAAATTTAATGGGAGTAAATACCGTTAGACTTGGCAACTCTATAACAATAGAACCTGTATCAAGTCTTAGAAGTATTAACTACACCGTGCCAGGAGACCCTTCCTCAGCGGCATTTTTGATAGCTCTTGGTCTTATGAAAAGTGAAAAATTAATCATCAAAGATGTTTTGCTCAATGAAAGAAGAATTGGTTTTCTTAAAATATTAAAAAGAATGAACGCAAAAATATCAATTGAAAATTTAGAAGTGAGAGATAACGAATCAGTTGGAGATATACATGTTTCAAAATCTAATTTATCTTCTGTTGAGATTAATAAGGAAGATGTATCTGACATGGTAGATGAATTTCCAATATTTACTCTTTTGGCGACG
>CACDUI010000022.1 GCA_902555985.1 uncultured Candidatus Actinomarina sp. | reverse complement strand
ATGAAAATGAAGAGACACCTATTGCCTATGATGGTGAGTTCTTAAATTTTGTTGGATTTGAGGGTAATAATCAAGATAAATTAGACCAGTTAGTTTTATCTTTGCCTCAACTGTTAAATGATATATTGAAAGACAAAGTAATTTATGTCAATGGATGTCATGACTACGCTAGGTCACTAGTTGGAAGGTGTCCCTATGGAGTTTGGGATTCAACTGGAACAAACAGTGATGGAAGCAAAGGTGCAGAATGGTCTATGTCTATTTGGATTTCGAATAGAGCATTTGACGCTCTGCAAGCAGAGGATGTTTTGATACATGAATCATCTCATGCGCTCTCATACCTAACAAGGAACTGCAACACAGCAGACAATCAGAGCTATAGATTAGACGCATGGACTTTATTTGGAGGAGAAGAAAAATTTGCAGATGCTTTAGTGCTTTATTTTGGTGGTTCTTATAATCACTACAGAGATTCTGGTGAGCTTTCAAATGAAGAAAGTATTTATCTTGAGAATTATCTTGATGTTTGTACAAACTTTTAAAACATTTGATATATTTAGATTATGGGGGAAGCAGTAAGCAGTTCGTTACCATTAAATATTGTTACTTTATTAATACCTGTTTTATTTTACTTTCTAGGATTAAGTAGCAACTTAGAACAAATCAAAATATTATTTTCTGAGAAAATATCCCTTCTTTATGGATTAGGAATTCAACTTATTCTACTTCCACTTATCGGTCTTTTAGTTTCTGAAATATTTAGTAATTCTTTATTTGGAGTAGCAGCAGTAATAGTTCTGATAGTTCCAGGAGGACATGTTTCTGGTTTACTTTCTCACATTAAAGGTGGAAATGTGCCACTATCCGTATTTCTAACTTCTTTTGCTTCAGTAATTTCACCACTTACTATTATTTTTTGGCTGACAATAATAACTTCAAGATCTAGTGAATTCAGTATTGACCAAGGGGCTTCATTGATGCAGCTACTTGTATTTGTTTTGGCACCATTTGTTCTTGGTATGATTGTCAAAAAGAATTTTCCAAAATTTACAAATTTAATTTTTAATCCTCTTGATAAATTTTTAAAATTATTAATCGTAGTAGTTTCAATTTGGACACCAATAGATTTGGCGAGTTATATCTTGGATAACATTCAACAAGGAGTATTAATATCTACAACTTCTTTAATTATGATATTTGTTACATGTAGAGTACTTATAAATTTCTCAAAAATTGATTTACCTAATGCAAAAACATTACAAATCGAGGCATTGTGTCAGAATTTTCCAATTGTTTTGGGCATTTCTCTTGCATTAGAGCTACCTGAAGTAGCAATATATGGAGTGATTTATTATTTAACGAGTATGGTTTTTGCAGTTTCATATTCTTTCTCTAAAAAATATTAAAAGATACCTTTTTAAAATAAATCTGTATATAATGAAAATGTCTTTCAGACAAACAATTCACAAATCATTTCCAAAAAATATGATTTTATATAGGAGAAAAAATGTCCGCAAGAACACAATTACAATCTAAACCTGTTGCTGACCTTAGGTCTATAGCTGAAAGCCTTGGTATTGACCACAAAGGTTTGCAAAAAGCAAAACTAATTGACTTATTAGTTGAGCATAGTGATGACATTTTAGAAACAGAGGAAACAGAAGTTGCTGAGGTTATCAGCAAATCAAGTATAGATGATGGACCATCTGTTGTTAGTTCTGGTGACAGTGAGATTAAAAAAGGGGATACTAGAGATGGTATTCTTGATACTCTCCCAGAGGGGTATGGATTTCTTCGTTGTAACGGCTACAAGCCAAGTGAGGATGATGTCTATGTTTCAGCTGGTCTTATTAAGAAGTTTAGAATGCGTAAAGGGGATATGGTTTCAGGCCCAATTAGAGCCCCTAGGCAAAAAGAAAAGTATCCAGCACTGATTGAACCTACAACTGTTAATGATGCTGATCCAGAACTTCTTGCAAGAAGGGTAGAGTTTAATAAATTAACGCCCTTGTTCCCTGATGAAAGGCTTAAGCTTGAAGAGGATGGAAAGCCTGAAAAAATTCTTCCAAGAATAATTGATCTTATTGCTCCAATTGGAAAAGGCCAAAGAGGACTAATTGTTTCTCCACCCAAGGCAGGTAAAACAACAATTTTAAAGGAGATAGCAAGTTCTATAGCCGCTAATAACCCAGAGGTTTACTTGATGGTTGTATTAGTTGATGAGCGACCTGAGGAAGTTACGGACATGCAAAGATCAGTTGATGGTGAAGTTGTCTTCTCAACTTTTGATAGACCTCCTGAAGAGCACACTCAAGTTTCAAGACTTGCAATAGAAAGAGCAAAAAGACTAGTTGAAGAAGGAAGAGATGTTGTTATTCTTCTTGATTCGATTACACGTCTTGCAAGAGCACATAACTTGGCAACACCAGCTAGCGGTA
>CACDUI010000021.1 GCA_902555985.1 uncultured Candidatus Actinomarina sp. | reverse complement strand
TGATACTGAAATGGATGCTGAAGGTAGAGCGATAATAAATCAGGATTGTTCAATTAAAAAAGATGACAATATTTATGTAATTGGCGATGCAGCTAATTTTAAAGGTGTAAATGGCGAACCGTTACCAGGGATTGCACCAGTTGCAATACAGCAAGGAAAGTATGTTGGGTTTAATACCAAAAATAATATTTCTAAAGAAAATAGAAAGCCTTTTAAATATAGGGACAAAGGAATGATGGCAACTATTGGTGGCTTTAAAGCTATAGGTGTTGTGGGTAAATTTGAAATATCTGGATTTATTGCTTGGTTGTTTTGGAGCTTAATTCATTTAGTTTATCTTATTGGTTATAAATCAAAGTTTGTTGTAGCTATTGAATGGATATTTGCTTTTTTCTTCAATAAGCGAGGAACTAGATTGATATATCGAAATAATTAAAAACTAGCAATCAAAATCTAAAAAAAAGCAACTATTTCGCCAAAAGAGAATTGAAAACAAAATAAACATTAGACCAAACAAATATTTGTAATTATCAATAATAAAAATTTCTAATTTATTTTTATACTCTTTACTTTGGATTCTTGTTATAACATTTGTGAAGTTAATAATCACTAATGCTGCAATAACAAGTATGTAGATCATTTTTTAAATTATGGTTTATCTCTAACACTTGAACCAACTACAAGCGCTGCAGAAATAATAATTAAATTTTTAACAATGTATTGTCCTTCAAGGGTTAATCCAAAAGGAAATGTTGTGAAACATACCTCAGGAAAAAGTATTAAAGGTAAAAATGTCCCTGGCATCTGAATAAAGAGAAGCACAATAGAAATTCTTATTAATGGTTTTATGCACATTGTTACACCAATAATTACTTCCCA
Source organism: uncultured Candidatus Actinomarina sp. (assembly GCA_902555985.1). Classification (GTDB taxonomy): domain Bacteria; phylum Actinomycetota; class Acidimicrobiia; order Actinomarinales; family Actinomarinaceae; genus Actinomarina. Next base: position 1,645 of record CACDUI010000021.1, on the reverse strand, counting down.
CCATCCTAAAATAGGGACAAAATCTGCAGGGTTCTCAAACCAATAAACAGTATTTTCAACTAACTCTTGTGCAGGACTGAGTCCAAAAGGTTTTAATATTCCAAACCATATATAAATTATTCCTAAAGAATATCTCAATAAAGTAATACCCCAACGAGACATAAAATTAGTTATAAAAATATCTAAATCATTAAGTGATTTAATGTTCTTCATACTATAACTTTATTGCTTATCGTTATTTACTAAAAATCAGTAAAACTAAAGAATTTTGAATTAAAATAAAAAAATGAAGAAATTAGTCTTTTACACTATAAAGGTACTCTAAATGGGACACTGGATAGATGCTCTTTTTAAGTACATGGATCGCTTCTTTGATCGTTCTGGGGACTCAGAAAAAAAGAGACCATCAAAAATTATGATTCAGATAGTTCTAATGAGTGTATTTCCAGTATTGTATACTCTTACTTTGATGCCACCAGGTGTTACTGCTATGCAAGTTATCTCTGCTGGTGTTGCATTTCTACTTATTATGCTTTTTGCTCTTAGAGTTTTGAAATATTTCAAAATTATGTAAATAATTTTTTATTTATTTAGTTGCTAAAGGGTCTCCATATTCCCAAGTTACACTTCCACCACGATCTAATTGTTCGATTAAATTCATATCTTCTTCATCAATTCTGAAATCAAGTTCAAAGTTTTCTTGCATGCGATCTATTTGTATACTTTTTGGTAGTATTGCATATCCAAGTTGAAGAGCCCATTTAAGAAGGACTTGTGCTTCAGTAACATCATATTTTGAAGCCATTTTTTTAAAAGGTGATTCCAAGTCATTCCCATCTTTATACATTTCATCAGTTTTAAGACTATTTTCACCATCTTTATGTCTCCAAGTTGAAAGAGGTACAAGACTACTATACGCAATAATATCGATATCATTTTCTTTAAGATATGAAACTAATTCTGGTTTTTGAGACCAAGGATGTATTTCTATCTGATTAGCTGAAGGTAAGGGGTATCCTTTATCATTTAATTCTTCAATATGGTTGATGCCCCAGTTTGAGACACCAATATTTTTTACCTTTCCCTGCTCTTGTTGTGTTAATAAAGTCTCCCACTGTTCTAATCTTTTGTTCTTAGCATGAGGGGAGTGAATTAGGTAAAGATCTACATAATCTTCATCAAGATTTCTAAGGCTTTTATCTAAAGATTTAATAGCCCCAACATTATTCTTGACTCTATCTACTTTTACTAAACCTCCAGGCCATAATTTTGTAGTAATTGTTAAATCACTACGTTTTAATTCTGTATCTTCATAGATTCTTTTTAATGCTCTACCTACACCATCTTCATTTCTATATACAGCTGCTGTATCAATATGTCTGTATCCATAATTAATAGAGGCATACGTCATATCTTCTGCTTCTTGGGAATTCATATTGTATGTTCCTAGACCTATGCGTGGCACTATGTGATTTTTACTTTTATCCATTTTTAAAATAACAAATATAAAAATCCAAAAAACAGTGGAATCAGGAGAGCAAAACTCAATAAAATAATTCTTTTAGGTTCCATATGTTAATTCTATATTTGGTTGAGAACAAAATTTCTTAAAGATAAATAAATAATAATCAACCAAAATACTTTC
>CACDUI010000020.1 GCA_902555985.1 uncultured Candidatus Actinomarina sp. | reverse complement strand
AAGCTATTACTGCTCTCTGCTTCATACCACCAGAAAGTTCGTGTGGAAATCTGTCTATTATTGATTCGTCTAATCCTACAATATTGAATAATTCAAATATTTTTTTAGTGTTTTGCTCTTTATTCTTGTCTGGATAGTGCTCACGAATTGCTTCTCTGATTTGCTCACCAATCTTAACTACAGGATTCCATGAATTCATAGCTCCTTGAAATACAATACTTATACCACTCCAACGAACTTCTCTTAGTTCAGATTCGTTTAAACCAACAATATTTCTTCCATCAAATAAAATTTCACCATTTGTTATTTTTCCATTATCTGCTTGTAATTGTAATAACGACATTGCTACTGAAGTTTTACCACAACCGGACTCTCCCACTATCCCAAAAGATTCACCTTCTTTAACTGTAAATGAGACGTCTTTAACAGCTTCGACTTCACCATCTATAGTTTTATAACTCATATTTAAGTTTTTAACTTCAAGAATATTCATTTTATCTATCTCTCAACCTTGGATTAAATACTTCGTCTAAACCTCGACCAACTAAATAAAAACCTCCAGTAAGAAATGTAACCGAAAGACCAGCTGGCAGTATTAACCACCAGAATTTCATTCCAGAGAATATAAATCCTTCAACTTGAGATAAATAAATCATCAGACCCCAACTCATGTCGATATTTAATAGTCCTAGAAATGAAAGAACTGATTCTGAGGCAATAGCGCCGGTTACGCTAAAAACCATAAACAATAATGCCAGTGGCGCAACATTGGGTAAAACATGTGAAAATAAAATATTCATTTTTGATCCACCAGTAATTCTTGCTGAATCAACAAAAGGTTTTACTTTAACTTGCAAAGCTTGAGATTTAATTGTGATTACTGAACCACCTAACCCGCCAATAGTTCCTAATACTACAGCTAGGTGCCAAACTTGTAATTCAGCAAAAGCAGAAATTATAAATAGCAATGGAAGTGTAGGAAGCATTAAAATTAGATCTGATTGTCTCATTAAGTAAGCATCTACTTTACCACCAAAAAATGCAGCTATAGTTCCTAGTATTGTCGATATACCTACACCTAATGTTGCACTTAGCAAACCTAATACAAAGGCTACTTGGCTACCTTCCATTATTTGAGAAAAAACATCCCTACCGAGAGAATCTGTACCTAGAATGTGTTTTCGTGATGGAGGTGCTGGTTGCAGGTTTTGAATGATAGTTTCCCCTACTTGAGCATCAGAATAAAACAAGGTTCTGACATTGACTTCAGTACGTCCAGGGCAATCTGATCTATCTTTGTATTTTTCTGTTGGATACTCTTTAGGACATTCAACAACTAAGAATTCTTGGAATTGTTCGGAATATCCTACTACTGGATCATATACGCCTTTATTCCAAGCTCCAGTTATAAACAGTATTGGTTGAAGAATTGATAAAAATAAAAAGAAAATAACAATGTAAAGTCCTAACATTCCAAGTTTACTTCTTCTAAACAATTTCCAATTTTTCTTTAAAGCTTCTCTTCTTATTTTTTTTGCTATATCTTTTTGATTGTCCATATGATTATCCTTGGGATTGAATTCTAATTCTTGGATCTATATAAGCATAAGAAATGTCTGCAATAAAATGAGCAATTAGTGCAAAAATACCAATAAATGAAAACGATGCCATAGCTACAGGTATATCCTCTTCTAGAACTGACTGTAGAATTAATTGTCCCATTCCTGGCCATGAAAAAATTGTCTCTGTAAGAACTGAACCGTCAATTATTGTAACTATTGTAAAAATAAATGATGTAACAACTGGAAGCAAAGCGTTTCTAGCCGCATGCCTGTCTCTAATTCTTCTTTGAGAAAGCCCTTTAGCTCTCGCAGTAAGTATAAAATCATCTTTCATAACTTCCATCATTGTTGTTCTTGTTAATAATGCTGTTCCAGCAAAAGCAACAACAGTAACTGTAAAAACTGGGAGAATCATGTGGTAAGCAATGTCCATAGCATAGGTTTTTTGAATAGCAATTTCACCAGAATTCCAGTAAATGAAGCTACCTATACATAATAGAATAAAACCTAAGAATCTTGTATTTCTTCGTAAATTTAAGGATTCAATATTCCTTGATAAGATATAAACAATAAAAAGAATGATTGAGGCTACTGCAGTAAATTTAATCATTGATATAAATACTACGTCACTATCAAATGGAGCGTCATACCACTTTTCAGGATATAAAAATTTACCTATAGGTAGCCAATCAAGCTTGTAGCCAAAAAACCACAACATCATCAGCGCAAACCAAGGATAAAAAATAGTATATGAAAAAACTGACGTTACCGTTATCCAAGTTTCAGATTTTGAACCTCTACGCCATGCAAGAATTTTACCAATAAGAAAACCAGTATAAAATGCAACTATGTTCACCATAGCAAATAACATTAGAGTTCTAGGAAGCCTTTCAGCGATTAGATCAATTGGTGATCTTGGGTAATGTTTATAGGAATAACCGAAATCTCCCCGAAAAAAGTTACCAATATATAA
>CACDUI010000019.1 GCA_902555985.1 uncultured Candidatus Actinomarina sp. | reverse complement strand
TTCTTCTAGATTGGCAAGTCTGGTAGCTTCATTATCAGCAATCAATGCAACAACGAACTCTTCAAGGTCTCCATCCAAAACTTGGTCTAATTTTTTTAATGTTAAATTTATTCTGTGATCAGAAACTCTATTGTCTTTGTAGTTATATGTTCTAATCTTGTCTGATCTCTCACCAGAACCAACTTGCTCTTTTCTATCTTTTGCACGTTCAGCTGCAGCCTTATCTTGTTCAGACTTAAGGAGTCTTGCCCGTAAAATTCTCATTGCCTGATTTTTATTTTTTAACTGTGATTTTTCATCTTGGCTGGTGACTACTAAACCTGTTGGGATATAAGTAATTCTTACTGCTGAGTCCGTTGTATTAACACTTTGTCCACCTGGTCCACTAGATCTATATACATCAATTTTTAAATCGCTATCTGCGATACTTAAGTCAACTTCTTCAGCTTCAGGAAGTACTGCAACAGTAGCTATTGACGTGTGCACTCTTCCCTGTGATTCAGTTTTAGGAATTCTTTGTACACGATGTGCCCCTGCCTCATATTTAAGCTTTGAAAAAACTCCTTTTGATTTAATTGCAAAAATTATTTTGCTGTAACCACCTTGGTCTGATGCTGTAAGTTCAATAGGCTCAACATTCCAGGCATTTCTCTCTGCAAAACGATTGTACATTTTATACAAATCACCAACCCATATAGCTGCCTCTTCTCCTCCAGCTCCAGGTCTAATTTCAACTAATACATCTTTATCATCCAATGGGTCTTTTGGAAGAAGTGAGATTTTTATTTTTTGTACTAGAGGTTCTAATTTATTTTTATTCTCAGTGACAATAGTTTCAAACTCATTTTTCATATCTTCATCTTCTTCAGAATTTATAAGCTCAACTGCATCTTCAATTTCAGAAGTTACTTTTTTCCATTCGTTAAATAAATCAACAATTATAGAAACATCACTGTGCTTTTTAGCCATTTCAGCATAACCTTGTTGGTCGTTGGAAATATTTATTTGAGAGAGCTGTTTTTCTATTTCTGGAAGTGAGTCTTCAATTGCTTTAAGTTTTTCGTGTAATGAATTATCCAACTTTTACCTCACTTGCTTGCGTAGTAATATCTTCAAACATTTTTGTATTTTCTGAATTTTCTACACAGTTTGCCATCGATAAAATAGCAACTTCGATTTGATCAGTTGAAGGTTTTTTTGTCGTAATAAACTGTGTCCAAATACCTGGTGCTGCAAAAAATTTTGCAATTAGTGAATTACTATTTGCAAAATTAAATTTCAAAACCTCATATGAAAGCATTGATACCACCACAACATGTAAAATTCTAGTTACAGCAGTCAGCACAATATTGAAATTGGGAATAAATGGGAGTGTTAATAAGCTAATAAAGACTATAAGAAAAAGAAATGAAGTGCCACATCTTATGTGTTCTTTTGGAAAAGTTTTTACATCATCCATAGTTAGAGACTTTTTAGCTTCATAAGAAGCAATGGTCATATGCTCGGCACCATGATATTCAAATAGCTCTTGTGCATCTTTAGTTCTTCCTATGAGATAAATATAAACAATAACTATCAGACCTCTAAGTAAACCTTCTAAAACACCAGTTAATGACTGGGAATAATTAATTGTCTCTACCAGTAATCGAGGTCCAGCAATAAATACTAGTAAAACAGAAATCAAGAATGAATAAGTCATAATTTTTGAAAACAAGCTTTCTTCATATTCTTCAAAATCAGAATATATTTGATCCGAGAGAGTTATTGCTTTAAATCCAACATACATAGAATCAATAAGTGCTCCAAAGCCTCTGATCAATGGGGCTGACCAAAATTTATTTCTTTTTATTAGTGGGATTCTTTCCTCATAATATTTGTGTAATTTATTATTTTTATCCCTAATTCCTAAAGACCAACCTTTAGGACTTTGAATCATGACGCCACCAATTACAGCTTGTCCACCATATGCAATATCTTGTTCAGACATAGGAAATTGAGATTAAGTTAGTTATTCTTCTTCTTGAGAAGAAGCTTCTTGCTTTGGTGCTTGTCTGGTACTTGTTGATCCGTACCTTTGTTTAAATCTTTCAACCCTTCCAGTAGAGTCGACTAATTTTTGCTTTCCAGTAAAAAATGGATGGCTAGCAGATGAAATATCAAGCTTTACTAATGGATACTCTTTTCCATCTTCCCATTGAATCGTTTCACTTGTTTTAATAGTAGAACGAGTAAGAAACGCAAAACCTGCGTCATCATCTGAGAAAACAACCTCTCTATAATCTGGATGTATGCCTTGTTTCATAGTTCTACTTTACAATATTACCTGGATTACTTTACAGAATTATTGTGCTTTTGCTACATCCTTTAGGAACGCATCATTACTTTTAGTATCTTTTAGTTTTGCAATAAGTAGCTCCGTTGCAGCTCCACCTTCAAGTGCAACTAAAACCCTTCTTAAAGCCCAGAGAGACTCAAGTTCTGCTGGAGAAACAAGTCTTTGCTCTTCTCTAGTTCCTGAAGGTGTTACATCAATTGCTGGGAATATTCTCTTATCAGC
>CACDUI010000018.1 GCA_902555985.1 uncultured Candidatus Actinomarina sp. | reverse complement strand
ACTTGATGGCGAGGGTTCAGTATACAAATACCTTGACTACCCCGTACATAAAAATACAAAAATTGAAAAGAAAGCTGTCTCAATTCCAAAAAGTATAGAAGTTGCAGTAATTGGAAGTGGATCTGGTGGAGGTGTTGCTGCAAATATACTTAATGAAAAATATGAAGTAGGAATATTTGAAAAAGGTAGTTATGGAAATGGAGAAATTAATAATGAAACATTTGGTTACCACAACTTTTATGACACTAATGGAATACAGCAAACCAGAGGATACAAAGTTCTACTTTTAGCTGGTAAAGGAATTGGCGGAGGTACAAGTATTAACTGGACAACTTCTTTAAGAACCCCAGATAAGATATTAAGTGAATGGGATACGCTTACTGGTCAAGATAACTATTTCAATTCCAACGAATTCAAAAGGAGCATGGATTATGTTTGTAGTGAATTAAATGTAGATATAGCAAATAATAAAATACCCCAAAAAGAAGTTAAATTAGCTGAAGGACTTGAACTTAATAATCTAAATTATAAAATCATTCCAAGAAATACGATTAATGATGAATGTACTGAATCTGGTTTTAGTACTTTTGGACGATACGATGAGAGCATTAACTCATCAAATAAAGTTTGGTTCTCAGAGGATAAATTCAACCTAGAAAATATATTTAATGATACAAATATTAAAAGTTTGGTTATTTCAAACGGAAAAGCAACTCACATAAACGTAGAAAATAGTGGTATATTGCTTAAAGTCAAAGTAGATAAAGTAATACTCGCAGCTGGTGCTTTAAATACTCCTAAAATTTTGCTAGATAGTGGATATAAAAACAAACATCTTGGTCAAAATTTAAAACTTCATCCTGTGTCAGGTGTTGCTGGAAAATTCTCTGAAGAGCAAAAGCCCTGGGCAGGCTCAATGCAAGGAATTTATTCTGATGATAATTTGTTTTTGAAAGATAATTATGGATACCTTTTAGAAGGGTTACCAATGCATCCAAGTCTATTCTTTCCATTTTTCCCAAATAATCAAGATGAGTTTGATGATTTTATTGAAAGTTATAACTATTGGTCTGGTGGGATTGTTTTAACATCAGACACTAGCTCTGGTTCTATTATTAATAAAAATCCTCAACACTTGTGGGACTACAATCTAAATGACACTGACCATAGCAATCTACTTCACGGTATAGAGAACCTTGTAAGAGCAAACTATCTAGCTGGAGCAGAAGAAATTATGGTCGCAGCTTCACCAACTATGCATTGGAAAAAATCATCGACTGTAAATATTGAAGAATTCATAAATAATATAAAAGCAATAAAAAATGAGCCTTTTAGAATACTTCTCGGTTCAGCACATCAAATGGGAACAGCAAGGATAAACCCAAGTCCCGATCATGGAGTTGTTGATTTAGATGGAAAAGTACATGGTTTAGAGAACGTATATATAGTTGATGCCTCTAATTTTCCAAGATGTTCAGGAGTCAACCCAATGATTAGTATTCAATCTATGAGCCACTTTTTGACTTCAAAGATTTAGTTTAAGGATAATTTTTATCTGGGGCAAAGAACTCTGCCGCATCTAATCCTAAATCTATAAACATACCATGAGACTCTACATGAATTTCTTCATCCAACTGAATTACAGCTTCCGTATAAACTTTTTTATTATCAACTTCCTTAACCCAGGCATATAAGTCAAATTCTTTCTCGACTGGAGTCGGTTTAAGAAAGTTAACAGATAAATTTGCAGTTACAGAAAATATATTGTGAATGACTGTTGAATAACCCATCATGTCGTCCAAAGCTGCTGATAGTATGCCTCCATGAACTAGGCCTGGCCCTCCTTCAAATCGCTTGGCAAATGAATATTTTGCATAAACTTTACGATCTTTAATTTCTGGTTTCATTTGCATGCTATCCGTATTGTTCCCACTTACAAAAGACGAGTCTGGATATATGTCTTTTAATAACGTTCCATCAGTCCATCCAGAAGAAGGATCCATAGCTAATACTTCTCCAGTTATATATTTATAATTCATCTTTATTTATATTAGATATGTCTTTTCTTAATGATTCATTGATAAAAGCATTTGTTATATCAGATCTTGTTCTTTCTATAATTGATCTTGCATTGTCTGCATATCTTCTTAAACCGCCAGTTAATGCATCTGGGTAATCTAATTCATTTAAGGTACCCATTCCCTCTTCCATAATGGCTAAATAAGTTTCGGCTTTTTTGATATCAAGATTTCTTAGGTGATCAAGAGCTTTACGTCTCCATTCCCCAATAGTGTCTCCTATCCCCTGGATATAGCTTGAAGGATGGACATTGAAATTATTAAAAGGTTCAATGTATCCACTAACCTCGAAAGTATAAAACATAACTGCTTCTACAAACTCTCTTTCTGCATCAAGAACATAACCCGCATAACTGATTTCTGAAACATCACTACTAATACTTTTTAAGTTTTCTAACTTCTTCCGAGCATTTTCAATATGTTCTTTTGCACTAACTTCATCATTTCTATGAATATTTCTAATGCTTTTTGAACATTCACGTACTATTTCTCTAGAAGTTGTTAAAGATTGCTCTCGAATATCATTTAATTTATCAAAA
>CACDUI010000017.1 GCA_902555985.1 uncultured Candidatus Actinomarina sp. | reverse complement strand
TTCACGAAGAGGAAAATAAAGATTTATTTTATAATTATTCCTATTCAAATATTTTAAATTAGATATAGTTTGAAGACTATTTGCAGTTTCAGCTGGAAAACTTTGATAAGAAATATAGTTGAGTGTTTTATTCATTTGTTTTTACAAGCAAATTATATGTTGAAATATTTTTTAAAAACTATAAGTTTTGATATTTCACAGAATTGATAAAATTTTCCTATGAAAGGTGACCCAGGATATTTTGGACCACATTCTATGATGTGGAAAATAAATAAAGAGATAACAGTTTTGTTTGGAGGAGCTCGAGCGCTTCTTATGCATGCTGCTCACCCACTTATAGCAGCTGGAGCTAGGCAGACATCTTTTTATCAACGAGATCCATGGAAAAGATTGATAAGAACTCTTTCATTACAGAATTCTGTAACTTTTGGTACTAAAGAAGAAGCAGATGAAAGTGCGCATAGAATAAATAAACTTCACGAAGTTATTAAAGGAGATGATGAAATTACTGGAGGCTACTATGACGCTTTAGATCATGAACAACTTCTTTGGGTGCATGCGTGTCTTCAGATATCCTCAATTTACTTTTATGAAAAAACTGTTAAAAAACTTACTGATAAAGAAAAAAATCAATATCATGAAGAAAACTCAATAGCTGCAGAAATGGTTTTAGTTGACCGTCAAATTATGCCTAAATCACATGAAGAATTAAAAAATTGGGTTATTGAAAAATCTAAAGAAAAAGATTATTTAGTCTTAACAGATGTTGCTATTGATGTTGCTGACATAATTAACGGAGGACCCGTTCCTAGACATATTAAGCCAATATGGCCTTTTATTGCATTTACAGCTTTTAATACATTACCACATGAGTTTAAAAAAATTTATGGTATCAAAGAAACAAAATTTAAAACGGTATTGTTAAATTTTAATCTTTACTTATTAAAGTATACAAGACCTTTTCTTCCACCATTTTTTCGACTTATTGCACCTGCTAGATGGGCAAAGCAAAGGTTAACGAGGAATCCAAATTTAAGTTTTAAAGACAAATCTAAACTCTTATAAATATATAATTTAAGGATGGAAAAAGAAAATCAGTGGTCTGAAATAAATAAAGATGTTACTGATATCGCAAAAAAAGTAAAATCAAAAATTGATGAAGAAGATTTGGTTGAAGATTTAAAAGACTCTTTTGAAAAAACAGTTGAAAGTGCCACAGAAATATTTAAAACTCTTATCAACACTTTAGAATCGACTATTAGTGATGAGGAACTTAAACAAGACTCGAAGAAAGTAGTTGAAAATATAAGCTCTGAACTAAAAAGTGTAATTAATGAAACAAAATTAAAATTTGTAGGGACTACAAAAATTAATATTAATTCTGAAGAGGAATAAAACTTAATTTAATTTTTCCTTTAAAAGTAAAATTTATAGTATTCTTTAATAATTGAACGGGTCGGTAGCTCAATCGGCAGAGCAGGAGCCTTTTAAGCTCAAGGTCGTGGGTTCGATTCCCACCCGACCCACTTATATTTGTTTATAATTTAATTAACCTAATTTATAAATTAGAATTTAAGAGGTCTAAAGATGTCTATAGTTGAAGAAGTTTGTGGGAACTATCCTGAAGGTTTTAAAAAAGCAGATATTCTTAGCGACCCCAATTATGTTTTTATTAATGATCCAAATTATGCAACTAGACAATTATTTGATGCAGAGAATAACAAAGTATTTGTTAATTCTTTTATTGAATGTGAGCATTATGTTTCAGGAGGATGGGGCTTTAACCCTTTAAAGAATAGCGAGCTCATATATCAGGAATTATTTATGTATGTTGTTATTTTCGGTATTGTTATTACATTTTTAAAACCAAAAATTATAGAATTTATTAAAAATTGAAAACAAAACAAATATTATTTGGCATTTTAGTAATACTTATATTTTTGCTTCCATGGTTTAATACAGATCTCCAAAATAATTACTCAATACCTAAAGTAAGTCAGGAAGATATTACTTTTTTTGAGATCAACCCATGCAAAATTTCAATTGTACAATTTATGACTAGCAATGTAGAAAGCATTTATCAAAACCACTTTTATTTTAGGGCAAATGACAAATCCTCCATGAAGTGCTTTGGAAGGATTACTGGCGTGACTGTTATTCAAGGAGATGAATTACAAACACAGTTTTTCATATCAGTAGGAACAAATCCACTAATCAATTTAGTTCTTCAAGGCTTATTTTGGATTTTAATCTTATCTTTAGTACCAAAATCTAAGAATTCTTTATCAAATTATAAGTTCAAAAATATTTCAATTTTTCTTGTTTCTTATTTATTCACATATTCTGTTTATGCTGAGTCACGATATTATGAAGCAAGCTTATATGAATTTAATTTTGCAAGTTTACGTTCGTATTTTTTAATCTTTTTAGCATTTTTATTGATTTCTAAAAACTTAATTGATATTTATCACTTAAGATCTGAAAATATTATCAACTTTGTCCCATTTATCTATTTGTTTACATTTATTTTTAGTGGTTTTAATTATTCTTTTTTTGCAGCTTTATTTGTATACCTTGGATTAATTTCATTTTTTAACGGTGAAAGCAAAAGTAAATTTAATTTTATATATATTTCTCTTTCAATATGGTGGTTAATCAATTCAAATGGAAGTTTTTACTTCAATGTTGGTAAATTGAGAGGTTTTACAAGTAGTGTTTATGAATTTAATGCTAATTTTTCCTGGATAATATTTATTTACTTTCTTTTACTAGGAATATACAAATTTTATTCTGAAAATAGACAAAGGTTCAAATTAGAATTATTTTCTAAAAATTTATCATTAACTGCAATAATGATGATGCTTACAGGAATAATGAGTTCAAATTCTCCAATTATTAATTTTTATAATTATTACTTCTTAGGCCTTCAAAGATATGGAGAGGAAAAAAATACTCCGTTTGCTTTTTCAGAAGATGTATATGAATTAAAAATATCATGGAGAGGAATATTTCCTAGTTCTGAAACAGTGGGAGAGTTTTATGGTTTAGTTCTATTAATTTTATTATTTTGGATATTTAAAAGTAATAAAATTAGAACTATAGATTATATAGGCGTTATAGCTGCATCTCTAGGTCTTTATTTTTCAGACAACAGAACCGCAATAGTCTTAGTTTTTATATTTTCGCTTATCTATATCTATTTAATACTTTTTAAAAATTTATTTAATCCGAAGTTCATGCTCTTTTTAATAGCTATAGTTTCTATTGGACTTTTGATATTTTTACTAAACGATAATTCATATAAGTTTATAAGCAATTCAATTATCTCTCAATCATTTGTATTTCAATATGACAGCATATACTCGAGTTATTTAAGGTTACTAAACAGTGGACAAGAAACAGGTTCACTTTTTAGTAGTGTTTTTGGTTTTTTTAGTATGATTGCTTTCTTCCTTAATAGATCAGAGATGTGGGGTTTATTTTTTGCAAGATACAATCCAACTTTTATGGAACTATTATTTGGTTCGGGGCCAATGAATTTTGGTCAACTGTATGGAGAAGTTGTAATAAACAATCCAGAATCTTTTTTGCTACCACACTCTTCAATACTGTCTTTGATTTTATTTATAGGGATTATCCCATTGATACTACTGACTGTGATGTTTGTATATATTTTGATTTTAAATAAAAAAAATTATGAGTTTGTATTACTTTCTATGTACATAATTACTAATATTTTGAAAAATGATTCAATAAATTACTTCGTAGTCTTTGTTTTTTACTGTCTTCTGTATTTACTTTTTAAAAATAACAGTAAGAAAACTATTTTTAGGTAACGTTTTTTCAAATACCAAAAGAATTGCTGAAATTATATTTAAAAAAATCAATAATAAATTTACTGGCTTGTGATACAAATCATTTGTATACAGATTATTTTTTAAATCTTTATTTGAAAATTGTCTATATTCACAATTTGCAAATTCTATATCTTGTTTGTCTAGATATAGAATTTTTTCAACTTGGCAGA
>CACDUI010000016.1 GCA_902555985.1 uncultured Candidatus Actinomarina sp. | reverse complement strand
GACGCATTAAAAGTAAAAGTTAAAAGAGTTACAAATTACAGAAACCCAGAGGAATTACTTCTTAATGAAGGACTTCAAGTTCTCTCAACTTTAGTAAATTCACTAGATGAAGGTATTAAGATGTTGTACAGTTTCCATGAATATGAAGAAATGATTCCTATTCATGGAATCTTCGCAATTGAAATTGAGAAAATCTAACTCTCAGAACGTATATCAAAGTATGGCATAAAGAATTGTAAAACACGACCTATTGACAACACTATAACAACAGATGCTATACCAATTTTTCCACCTAGTAAAAATCCGATTGAAAATGCAACTAACTCCAAAAGTGTTCTCGCATTGCCAATCTTGAAACCTAATTGTTCTAGGCCAACCATTATTCCATCCCTAGGGCCTGCACCTAAGTCGCCTCCAACATAGATTGCAGTGCCAGCACCTATTAAGGTTATGCCAGTAATTAAGTAAGTGATTTGAACATAAATACTTCCTGCAATAGGAATAATGTTTATTACAAAATCTGCAGTAAGTCCAATCCAGAATGCATCAAAAATTGTTGCAATACCTGGTTTTTGTTTAAGAGGTATCCATAACAAAAGAGCAAGGAGTGATGTAAGAATACCTGCTTGTCCGTATGTAATATTTATAGTTTTAGATATACCATCATGTAAAACACCCCATGGTCCAAGACCTAAATTTGCCATATAATTAAAGGCAACACCTATACCTATCATTGTTATTCCAGAGAACGCTTGAAAGTATCTTCGAACCAATAAGGGCATATATCAATGTAACATTTTGTATTATTTAGATTATTATTCAAATATAAATTATGGCAGACAAAGAAATAACAGAAGCTAGACGACAGGCTCGTAAGAAAAAGCACATGCTTAAAAGAAGAGGTCGCTTAGATTTTAGAACTAACAGAACCGGTAAGAGAAAATAAATAATCTATTTAGCTATCAATCCTTAAATTAAATATATACTGCATTCTTATGCCAAAAGACAATATACGAAATATCGCAATAATCGCCCATGTTGATCATGGTAAAACTACATTAGTTGATGGTCTGCTACAACAAAGTGGTACGTTCAGTGATCATGCAGTTGTTGAAGAAAGAGTCATGGACTCTGGTGATTTAGAAAAAGAGCGTGGCATAACCATTACATCGAAAAATACGGCAATACAGTATCAAGATGTAAAAATTAATATTGTAGACACACCTGGTCATTCTGACTTTGGTGGAGAAGTAGAAAGAAGTTTAAATTTAGTTGATGGTGTTCTTTTATTAGTAGATTCAAGCGAAGGTCCGCTACCTCAAACTAGATTTGTTTTAAAAAAGGCCTTAGAAAAAAAATTACCTGTAATTTTAGTAATTAATAAAATTGATAAACCAGATGCAAGAGTTGAAGAAGTTGTACAAGAGACTTATGACTTATTTATTGATTTAGATGCTAACGATGAACAAATTGAATTTCCAATTATTTACACAAACGCAAAGGATGGTATTGCAGTAAATAATATCGAAGATAATCCAACAGATCTAACACCGTTATTTGATTTAATTATTAATTATTTTGAAGGTCCAAACACAACGGATGCATCAAAGACACAATTTCTTGTTACCAACTTAGCTTACGATTCCTATGTTGGCCAGGTAGCTATTGGTCGTTTAGATAGTGGTACTCTTGATATCAGTAAAAAATATAGTTTATGTACTGAAAATGAAATAAAAAATAATATCAAGTTGTCTGCTTTGTATACATTTAATGGTCTAGATAGAAAAAGTGTAGATGTTTTAGAATCCGGTGATATTATTGCAATTGCTGGAATTGATGATATAAACATAGGTGACACAATATCAGATAATGATAATCCAGAACCCCTTCCAAGAATAAGCATAGATCAACCAACT
The DNA here is from genome assembly GCA_902555985.1 of uncultured Candidatus Actinomarina sp. Classification (GTDB taxonomy): domain Bacteria; phylum Actinomycetota; class Acidimicrobiia; order Actinomarinales; family Actinomarinaceae; genus Actinomarina. The sequence goes on along the minus strand of CACDUI010000016.1, from coordinate 2,228 downwards.
GTGTCTATATTTTTTAGCGTGAATAATTCACCTTTTGCAGGGCGTGAGGGAAAATATGTTACATCGAGAAATATTATCGAAAGATTAGAGAAAGAAGTTTTGAGTAACGTTTCTTTACATGTTTCATTAACTGATAAAACGGATGTTTTTGAAGTTAAAGGGCGAGGTGAATTACAAATGGCAGTGCTTATTGAAACTATGAGAAGAGAAGGATATGAATTCATGGTTTCCAGACCAGAAGTTATTACTATTGAAAAAGATAATAAAATACATGAACCTGTTGAAAATGTATACATAGACATACCTGACGAATATGTAGGTGCTGTAACCAAAAATTTATCAAGTAGAAAAGGAAAGATGACTAGCTTGATGAATAATGGCTTTGGTAGAGCAACTTTAGAATTTGAAATACCTTCCAGAGGTTTAATAGGTTTTAGAAATCAATTTCTTACAGAAACTAGAGGTGCTGGAATTATGAATACCTTATTTGATTCATATCAGGAATGGTTCGGAGATATACCACAAAGAACTTCTGGAGTATTAGTTGCAGATCGTGACGGTAAGGTAACATCATACGCAAGCTTAGCAATGGCAGATAGGGGAGTTCTATTTGTACCTCCAGGAACGATGGTTTATAAAGGAATGATTGTTGGAGAAAGAAATAATGATGGTGATTTAGTAGTCAATATTACAAAAGAGAAAAAGCTTACAAATCATCGTGCATCTGGTTCTGACGATACAATTCCACTAAGACCTCCTCAATTAATGTCATTAGATCAATGTTTAGAGTTCATTAGTGACGATGAGTTTGTAGAGGTTACTCCTGAGACTATTAGGTTAAGAAAATCAGATTTAAATGTTAAAACCTAGTATTTTCTATCTTTAGTAATTTCTCTTTCATCTTTACACCACCAACGCCACTATAACCACCAAGTTTCCCATCTGTTCTTACTACTCTGTGGCAGGGTATATCTGGGGCATAGGGATTCTTTCCACAAGCATTTGCTACAGCTCTAGAGCTGTTTGGTTTTCCTATTGCTTGAGCAATTTCTTTATATGTCCGTGTTTCACCAAAAGGAATTTTTAAAATTTCTTTCCAAACTAAAATTTGAAAATCGGTACCTTTAATATCCTTAAGAATATTATTTTTGAATTTCATAAATTATATTATCGGTTGTGATGTTTTTTAATTTTAAACTTTCTAAATTAAATCTATTATTTGCTTGTAATGAATCTTTATAATCAATTCTTCCTTTAAGAAATGTGTATTTAGCTAATGGACTAATCGCACCAAATGCAAGAAAATCATAATGAGCAGATTCCGTCATATAATATCCGTTAGCTAATTCTTTATTTGTTATAAAGTTCCTATATACTTCAATTTCAGTTAATTCATTAATATCTTCATTACCGTTATACCAATTTTCACTGTAAATAAAGTATGAATCAGTAACTAGATCTATAGTGTCCATTACCTCTAATAAAGGAACAAAAAAAGGATCTTGAAGTATTAAAGTATTACATTTATTTCTTAAGCAATACAAATGTGCTGAACCACCACCGGTAGAGTGTCCAATTAGACTGATATCAGAAAAATTAGCATAATAATTATTATTCTCCAGATAACTTATTGTGTTTTCGATATCTAAAGACATTTCATACATAACGTCATAAACTTTTGATGAGTTCTCGGTAGAACCAGTATTGTATATAGTTCCAGATGGTAATTCTGTGAACATAGCTAATCCAGTATGGTCAAGTGCAACTACAACATAACCTTGTGATGCAATTGTGATTAACTGATCTGTTGCAAAAATTTTCTCACCAGCCCAACCGTGAGTATATATAACTACCGGTGATTCACTATCTAGTCTCTCTAAGTCTCTGCCAATGTCAAAGTATGATAAATTTAAATGACTTAGTAAATATTCAGGTAGTGAAATACCCCAAGTACGGTTTAAATATCTAACTACAGTTTTACCCCAGTTTGTGTCTACATCTTTAAAAAGCTGAATTGGCTCAGTCTCAACTGAACTGGGGTAGTAGACATCAACTAAGAGTTCTCTACTACCTGTATTTGTTAAATTACTAAGTTCATAAAATGCTTTAGGTTGTTTTCTGTCAGAAACTACTACATGAAATTCCTCATAACCAACTGAGTATTTTTTATTTTCTATTTCGAATTCTGGTACTGGAAGAATATAAACAAGTGCTACACAAATACCATA
>CACDUI010000015.1 GCA_902555985.1 uncultured Candidatus Actinomarina sp. | reverse complement strand
ATATTACTTCCTGCCTCAATTAAATAAACATTTGAATCATCACTATTAAAATTTCTATATTCTTTGTTTATATCTTTGAAAGCAATCTCAGCAATTGATCCTGCTACTTCAACTCCAGTTGGACCGCCTCCTATAACTACAAAATTTAGATATTTTTTTTGTTTCTTTTTATCAGTTTCATTTTCAGCTTTTTCAAAAGCTTTTAGTATTTTATCTCTAATATCTAAAGCATCATTAATGTTTTTAAGTCCATTTGAAAATTTTCCCCATTGATCATTTCCAAAGTACGAATAGCTTGCACCAGTACTAATGATTAATTGATCATAATCAATTACATCCTCATTTTTTAAAACTACTTGTTTGTTATCTCTTCTAATATCTACAACTTCACCTAAGGTAATTTTTACATTGTTATCATTTTTAAATAAATTACGTATAGGTACTGTTATGTCAGCTGGGGATAATACAGCAGTAGCAACTTGATATAAAAGAGGTTGAAAAAGGTGATGATTAGTTTTGTCTATAAGCGTAAATTCGTTATTGCTTTTACGAGCTTTTTTTAAAAAACTAAGACCCCCAAATCCTCCACCTATAACTAAAATTTTTGACATTAAATAAATAATACTTTATTCATAAAGATTATTTAAGTTTTTGTTCCCTGTTTTAAATGAGATAAAATTATTTTTTTATTGCCACCATAATAATAAAAACAAATGAAGTTATACCAATTGATGAAACAATAAGAAGCTCGATAATAGATTTATTTTCAATTAAATAATCAATCATCAAATTATTTTACTATTCGTAAAACAGTTCAGCTATCAGTGTTCTCTAAAATGTTCCCTGTTTTTATTAGTGTGTTAGTGAATTAGAAATAAACCTTTGTTTATTATGGCCAGAGGCAGAATCGAACTGCCGACCCCTTGTTTTTCAGATATAGGGAAACCGTTCTGGTCTAATACGTTTTAACTTATTCCTTTCAAGTTTTCGCTCGTTACAGAGAGCAACCTGAGGTCAATGATCGGTAACTAAAAGAGACTATAGCAACGAGCGTTAACCGATTTCTAACCGAAATTGTCTTAGGTAATTTCTTAATTTACCACCCCCATGGTGTCTTATTTTCCTTAATTTGTATATCTATATTGTATGTTCCATCGGCATTTCTACTCTTGTTATGGATGTATACATATCCATCTTCAAATACCTCACCAGGTTTTAAAACTACGTCTGTTATGTCATAAAATATATAACCATTTAAATCAACAAATTTACTTGGAGACATATCAAGTAATTGAGAAGTGCCACCATCAAAGTATCTGACAAACACTCCTTCTTTATTGTTTTTTAACCACTCAGTATTAATTCGGTTTGCGTAAGGCGAGTTAGACGATATATATTCGATAAAATAACCTTTATTAAACATGCATGATGTAACGTTAATGTCGTATTCTTGCTCTCTAAAATATTGCCCAGGTAAATTTAAATGGATAGCTTGAATATTATTTGAATCAATGCTCAGGTTGTCACCAAGAACAACAGACCTTAATTCGTAATCACTGACCATCAATGAATTTAACCATCCAATTTCAGCTCGAAATGCAGCATTTAGATTTTGAGAGTATGATGCTCTTCCCATTACATCAAAAAGGTCACCATAACTGGAAAAGAAATATTCATTGCTAGAGAAATCTTTTTCCTGATAATAAGGAATGCCATCACTTATCATTGAATTTGCATGAGTACCAATTCCAAAAGTATGAATCAACTCATGTATAAGAGTTCTTTCAAGCGGATTAAGGTACTGATCTTCGTTGCCTTCAGCTTGATTTCCATACTCATCAAAATAAGGAAGTGGAAACCACGACCAAGTATCATACAATGTTCTTGGTGGATTGTTTTCATCACCTTCATTTATAATAAGCGGTATACTTATCACCCATGTATGATCATCCTTAATTTCAACTCCATTAATTGTTGGAGTTGAATATTGAGATGAATTAGCCCATCCTCCATATGTAAAATCGTGATATATCGGGATAAATATTATGACATCATAAACAAGTGGTGATTCAAAAAAATCTTCAATAATGAAATTGACTACATTTTCATTATTTGGCTCACTTCCATCATAAGAATATTTTTCCTTGACCAAGAATGCATTCAAATCAGGTAATCCATATTCATCAAATACCATATCTTGTTCAAGGTTTATTGTTGTAAACACATGACCCTCGTATTTGTATAATCCATTACTCATATAATTAAAATACTCTGTAATCTTATTCCCGGAACCAAAGATCATGTCGTTTATATCCTGTTGTGTAGGAAACGTATCTTTAATAGCTTGAGGAGTATCAGCGAAAGCTACAGGGATAACTGCAATATTTCCATATCTATAAGCTGCTTTTGCTTTTACAGGTGCTGGGTGAAAGTATTCAATTGAATTAGATGTATAAATGCATCTATCGTTTTCAAAATTTTCTATAACTTGGTTAAAACCTACGTTTTCCTGTATTTGATATTCTGGATAACAAGAAACATCTCTGACCTGAGCTCTAAGACCACCCCAGTACTCTATATTTCTCTCTTTGTCATGATGAAAATAATTATTGCAGTCTGAGCTATCACTAAACTCAGAAAAATCTATAGGTGAAGTCTCTTGAAGTGTTGTGGTTGTTGTATCTTGAAGCGTAGTTATAGTGTCTTGAAGAGTTGTAGTTGTAGTGTCTTGGACAGTAGTAGTTGTACTTTCTTGAACTACAGTTTCTTCACTAGATCCACCACAAGCAACTATAAATAGCAATAAGAGTGTGAATACTTTTTTCATATTTATAATTGTAAAATTTTTGTGACAGTTTTGGTGACAGTTTTGTTTAATTAATTAAAAAACCTCGTTGCCAGAGGTAGAATCGAACTGCCGACCCCTTGTTTTTCAGACAAGTGGTCACGTATAATACCTACATGAAAAGAATTTATACGTTTGGGCACGAACAAGTAGAACGTAATATCACAGTTGGAGATATTATCTCAAACAAAAAAAACAATATAAAAATGACTCAAGTAACCGCAGCCAATCAAGAAGAAGCAGAAATTATAGCTAATCAAGATATAGATATGATTATTACTGGAAGCGATTGGTACCAGGACGTTAGAAATGGTGCTCCAAATACCTTTATTACAGCAGCATTATTTGCTGGAAGGTTTATTACTAACGAAGAAATACTTCGAGGTGCGTTTGATGTCATGATGGCAGGAGCTGATTCAGTACTGACTCCAAGAAGTTTTGATGTTGTAGAAATGCTAGCTAAAGAAGGTATGCAAGTACAGGGCCATGTAGGTATGGTTCCATCAATGGCTACTAAATATGGTGGAATAAGAACCGTAGGTAAAACTGCAGATGAAGCAATGTCTATATTAAAAGATATGAAAAGGTTAGAAGATGCTGGAGCATTTGGAGCAGAGGTTGAGTGCGTCGCAGAAGATGCATTAATAGAAATTAGAAAGCATACTTCTTTAGTTATTAACTCACTTGGTTCAGGATCAGGTGGAGATGTCATGTTTTTATTTTTTGAAGATATATGTGGTGAAACAACAGGAATTAAAATGCCCAGACATGCTAAATCCTGGGGAAATGGAAAAGAAATTAAAGAAAAACTAAATACTGAGAGAGCGAAAGCAGTAAAAGGCTTCAAAGATGATGTCGACTCTGGTAGTTATCCAAGTAGTGAACACACTGTAGAAATGCTACCTGGAGAGAAAGATAACCTCCTCGAACAATTAGATAATTTATAAATGAAGAACTGGCAGAAACTTGCAGTTGGTTTAGGCATTATTGGAATTGGGTATAATTTTATTATAAGATATGATTCACTTCCCTATTACCAGTTAATAGCTATTGGAATTGGATTATTTTTTATCTTTAGAAAGTTTAGGAATTAATACAGGAGTATTTCTTTTGTATCGTTGATATTCTTCTAAGTCACCGTATCTCTCATCTGCAATAGATTCAAGTAAATTTATACCGCTCATTCGTGTTAATAATACATATACGAACACTGGTGAAATAAGCGTAATGTACTCAACACCGGTCAGAGTATTTAATGCAATAACAGCAATACCAATCCAGAGTGTTATCTCGCCAAAATAGTTGGGATGTCTTGATCTAGCCCATAAACCTGTATGTATAAATGATTGACTTGAATTGTTTTCCTTCCTAAATGCTCGTTTTTGATAATCAGATACAGATTCTATTGCAAAGCCCGTAAGCCACAGTGCCATACCTACCATTGCTAATACTGGTAATGAGTCATCTTCAGGAGATAAAATAGCGATTATTGCTGCACACGAAGTTAATGAAACCCATAATGCCTGTCCCATCCAGTATTGAAGAAACCAGAAGAAATGCATCTTTGCTTTTTCAAATCTCACATCTTTTCCATCTTTTTGAACTCTTCTGAATAAATAGATTCCTAATCTTGATGCCCAGATCATTACATAAAAATATATAATCGAATCTATTATTGTTTTGTCTTCAACAGCAAAGTACGCAAACGATATAGTTGTTATATATGTAAGACTGCCAACTAAATCGTAATACTTCTCTGTTTTCAGTAAAAATGAGGGAAT
>CACDUI010000014.1 GCA_902555985.1 uncultured Candidatus Actinomarina sp. | reverse complement strand
CTGAAATATATTTTTCTTGTTGAAATAGTTCTTGTTGGGAAAAGTTTTCTTCATCCATATAAACCATAATAAATCTTCAATAGATGTAACCAATATTTGAATCAAAATTTTTTAAACAGGTTTCATGTTTATTTTATTTAATTTCGTATTGCTTGAAAAATCCTTCTGTATTACTTAAAGTAATTAGGTAAATGTTATCTGTTCAAAACCTTGAGGTTGTATATCAGGATGTAATTCTTGTTTTAAGAGGCGTATCGTTTGAAATTCCAAAAGGAAAAATTGTTGCTTTGTTGGGTAGTAATGGTTCTGGTAAAACAACTGTCATAAGATCAATAACTGGATTACTGGATGTTCAAAATGGCGACATAACAAAGGGGAACATTTCTGTTGATGGAGAAGATATAACTAATTTGAATCCATCAAAAATAGTAGAAAAAGGCATAGCGCAAGTAATGGAGGGACGAAGGATATTTTCTGAATTAACTGTTGTTGAGAATCTTCGGTTAGGTGGCCATACTAATAGTGCAAATATTCAAAATAATATTGATAGAGTACTTGATATGTTTCCGGCGTTAAAAGATAGGCAAAAAGGTGAAGCAGGATATCTCTCTGGCGGTGAGCAGCAAATGTTAGCTATAGGTAGAGCACTAATGTCTGAACCAGAATATCTGCTACTTGACGAACCAAGCTTAGGCCTTGCCCCAAAGCTAGTAGATCAGATTTCAGTTTTGATTCAAGAGATAAATAAGCAAGGCGTGACAGTTCTTTTGGTAGAACAAAATGCAAATATGGCACTTAATATTTCAGATCATGGCTACATTATGGAAACAGGAAACATTGTAATGGACAATGACAGCCAAAAACTACTTAATGATGAAGATGTTCGGGAGTTCTATTTAGGTTTAAATGCTGAAGGAACTAAAAGAAAATCTTTTAAAGATGTTAAACATTATAAAAGAAAGAAGAGATGGTTGTCATGAGCCAAATCTTAAGCTTTAAAGATGTTACTTTAAAATTTGGTGGAATAACAGCACTCAATTCAGTAAGTTTTGAAGTTAATCCTGGTGAACTTTATGCAATAATTGGCCCAAATGGTGCTGGGAAGACCTCAATTTTTAATTGTATCAGCGGAATTTATAGACCAACAGAAGGCAATGTAACTTATGGTTCAAATTCAATTCCAGAATTAAGACCAGATCAAGTTGCCAACCTCGGTATAGCAAGAACTTTTCAAAATATTGAACTTTTTGAAAATATGACCGTAATTGACAATATTTTGTTTGGTGCACATAGGCAATTAGATTATGGTCCAATCTCAAGCCTTTTTTATACAAAAAAAGTAAGAAATTATGAAAGAGAAGCAAGAGAAATTGCGGAGGACATAATTGATTTTCTAGAGATTGAACAATACAGATATTCCTACATTCTTTCTCTTCCTTACGGTGTTCAAAAAAGAGTTGAGTTAGGAAGAGCTTTAGCAATGAATCCAGATATAGTTCTGCTCGATGAACCAGCAGCTGGTATGAATAGTGAAGAAACTGAAGATATTGCCCGATTTATAATTGACCTTCATGAAGAGAGAAAGAAGACAATTATACTTGTTGATCATGACATGAATATGGTTATGGATATAGCTCAAAGAGTAATGGTTTTAAATTTTGGAGAAAAACTGGCAGAAGGAACTCCGAAAGAAATAGTTTCTAATGAAAATGTTATCGAAGCATATCTAGGAGGTAAGTGATTATGGCACTAACAATGAATGATATTTACGAAATTTTGAGAAATGAAGGTGGAAGGACACCATCTGAAAAAGTTATGGAAGTCTCCAAAGATCATCCAGAGAAAATAGCGATGAGGTATAAAGAGTTTGGAATCTGGCAAGAAACGACCTATGAAGATTTTTGGTTGAAATCAAATTATGTATCAATGGCATTACGCTTTTTTGGTGTAGAAAGTGGCGAATCAGTAGCTATACAATCTGAAAATCGACCAGAGTGGTTTTTTGCTGATATTGGCACTCAATCCATTGGTGCTGTGAGTGTAGGCCTTTATCCAACAAATCCTTCTGCTGAAGTGAAGTATCTTCTTTCACACTCTGAAAGTAAAATTTTATTTGCAGAGGATCAGGAACAGGTCGATAAAGCACTGGAAGTAATTGATTCAATTCCTCAGTTAGAAAAAATAGTTTATTTTGAGAATAAGGGAATGTATAGCTATGACCATCCTAAATTAATGACTTTTTCTGAATTCTTAGATATTGGTAAAAGCGAGTATGAATCCTTTCCTGAATTTGTTGAAAATGAAATAAAAAAATTGGATGATAATGATGTAGCAATAATGGTTTACACTTCCGGAACTACAGGACCTCCGAAAGGTTCAATGATAACTCATGGAAATTTACGATGGGTAGCTACTCAACTTCCATATTTTCCAATATCAAATAATTTAAGTGAAGGGGACTCTCAATTTTTATCATATTTACCACTTTGCCATGTTTTTGGACGCCTAATAGATTTATTAATAGGGATTCACTTGATGGCAACTATAAATTTTGCGGAATCTATTGATACAGTGCAGACAGATTTAGCAGAAATACAACCAACAATTTTCCCCGCTGTTCCAAGAATATTAGAAAAGATGCATACAAGTGCGCTTGTTAGGATGAGAGATGCTTCATTTGTAAAAAAAATATTGTTTAAGTTTTCAATGTATTTGGGTGACATTGCAGTAGAGAGAAAACTAAACAAAAATTTCGATGATTTATTAGCAAAGATTCTATTGTCAATTGGTTATGTTTTATCTTTTAGAACCTTGAGAAAAAAACTAGGTTTGCAAAGAGCAGAATTTGCTGCATCAGGTGCAGCTCCGATTGCACCTGAAGTACTGAAATTTTTTATGAGTATAGGTGTTCCATTGTTTGAAGCTTATGGAATGACTGAAAATTGCGCTTATGCAACAAGTAACAGTCCTGAAAATATAAAAATAGGTACTGTTGGAATTCCAGCTCATGGTGTTGAATTAAAGCTTGCAGATGATGGAGAAATTTTAATTAGAAGTGGTGGAGTGTTTAAAGGTTACTTTAAAGATGAACAAGCTACAAATGAAACTATTGATAAAGATGGATGGCTCTATACAGGTGATGTTGGAATTTATGAAGGTGATTTCGTAAAAATTGTTGATAGAAAAAGAGACATCATCATCACAAGTGGTGGAAAAAATGTCTCACCATCAGAAATAGAAAATAAAATTAAAGTCTCACCATTTGTTAAAGAAGCAATTGTAATCGGTGATAGAAGAAAGTTCCTTTCTGTTCTAGTTGGAATTGAATTCGATACTGTATCTAATTGGGCTTTAAGAAAAAATATTCCACACACTACTTATAGAGACTTGTCTGAAAAGCAAGAGGTAAAAGATTTAATATGGCGAGAAATCTCAAAGGCTAACGAGAAGACTTCATCATTAGAAGTCAGAGAATTTAGGATGATTCCTAAAGAGCTAGATCATGAAGAGGGAGAACTTACAGCAACGCAAAAAGTAAAAAGAAATGTTTTGGTTGAACAATTTAATGATTTGATAGAGGAGATGTATTCTTGACAATATTTTTGCAAGCTACTGTTGAAGGGTTATCACTAGCGGCTATTTATTCCTTAGTTGCTATTGGTTTTGTTTTAATTTACAAATCAATGGATGTTTTAAGCTTTGCACAACCAGCCTTAGCTGTTGTTGGAGCAGGGCTAATAAGTTCGCTAGCTGTTGATAGGGGTGTACCTTTTTGGTTAGCTCTGTTTATAGGAATCACATTAACAGGTGTATTAGGACTTATTGTTGAAAGAACTTTCTTAAGACCAATGGTTGGAGAGCCCGTATTTTCTGTTGCTATCTTGACAATTGGTATCGATATTTTATTGAGAACTACCTTAGACAACTGGATAGGGCTAAACCCAAGATATATGGGTGATCCATTTCCAACATTTGGAAACTTTGGTTCAGCACAGTTTTCAGGTGTAACAATTAAATATTTAGAGATTGCTGCATTGACTACAGCTATTTTAATCATTATCGCTTTGAATATATTTTTCAAGAAATCAAAATATGGTGTAGCAATGAGAGCTACATCATTTGACCAAGAAGCAGCACTAGCACAAGGAATTAATGTAGGTAGAATATTTGGACTGGTTTGGTTTATCGCAGGTATTTTAGCTGCTTTTGCCGGATTTTTTATTACAGGAGGCTTCAATACGCTATCACAAACAAGTTTTGTTGTTGCCCTGAGAGCTTTGCCAGCAGTTGTTATTGGTGGTTTAGACTCAATTCCTGGAGCAGTTATCGGTTCCATAATTATTGGATTAACTCAGGGATATGTTGCTTATTATCAATATGACTTTGAAACTATAACAGGCATAACATTAGGCAATGGCTTCTCATTACTTGCACCTTATATAATTATGTTTGTCATTTTGGTATTAAAGCCTGATGGATTATTTGGTACCAAGGAGGTTGAAAGAGTATGAAAACTAGACCAAATCTTTATACGAACTATGCCAAAGAAACTGCCATATTTTCAAACAATACTCAAAAATTTTGGTTTGCAGTCTTAACGGTATTATCAATATCTCTTTGTTTTGTTGCAACAGACTATTGGATTTTATTAATATCAAGGTCTCTTACTTTCTCTATTGGCGCATGGGGAATAAATATAGTTTCTGGGTTAGCAGGACAGATTAC
>CACDUI010000013.1 GCA_902555985.1 uncultured Candidatus Actinomarina sp. | reverse complement strand
ATCAAATTAAAGTATTTAGTTTTGTATATAGTAAATTAAAAATTGTCAGATTTTACTTAAAAAAAATTCTTAAAAAGTTAAACGATTTTCTTTAATAATCTTTTACCCATAGAAAGTTCAATTTTATAATGATCTGTATAATTTTTAAAACTATCTATGTCATGTGTTGAATTAATGATTGTTAAGTCAGTGTCTAATAACTTATCAAACACAAGAGATTTTGTCTCTTCATCTAAATTGGAAGTTGACTCATCTAAAAATACAGTATCTGCATCTGAAAGAAGGACCCTCATAAATGCAATTTTTTGCATTTGTCCAGATGACAAGCTTTTATTATCTACTCTGGCATCAAGATCAACTTTAACATTGTCTTCAAAAAGCTTAAATTCATTGATGATTTCTATGATTTCTTTATCATTTTTATTGATTTTGTTGCCGTACATAAGATTGTCTCTAAGTGACGCAGTAAAAATTAATGGATTAGGTCCTACAAATCCTAATTTTTCTGTTCTAGCAAAAACTTTTCCAGTATTTGGATAATAAACACCAGCTAAAAGACCCAGCAAAGTACTTTTACCGGTTCCATTAGTACCAGTAATTATTGTATGGGACCCTTTCGCAATGTTTAAATTTAATCCTTCAAATATTTCTATATCACTATTCAAATATTTAAAATTTACATCTTTCATCTCAAAAATTATTTTATTTGATGGTTCATTAGAAATAACATAATTTTCTCGCAATGTTGAAATTTTGTATTTTTCAAGATTATAAAATGCATCAAGATGTACATGTGAATTTATTATCTGAGTTGTGGCACTAGACATACTAGCTAATGACTGAAACATTCTGAGGGTGACACCCATAAACGCTAAAGTTATATTAAAAATATTATTAAAAAAAAGTGCGATAATTGAAATCAAAAATACAGTCGTGAAAGGTGCCAGGTATGAATTTAAAACTAATAATTTGTGTTTAGTCATGCTGTCGTCAAACAAACGACTAGTTATTTTCAAATATCTACTTGTTTCATCTTTTTCTTTTTTTAGTAACTTTATTAAAAATACATTATTTAAAACTCTTTGCACGTCACCACTTGCCTCTAAGCCAGCCTTATATATTAAATTTTCATAGTCTTTTGATTTTTTGATTGTAAAGTAAATAGGATAAATTAAAAAAAGAATTCCAACAAAAAAAGCACTTATTGTTCTTGGCTCTGTTGCGAAAAGATAAATTGTAAATGCAATAGATTGCAAAAAGAAATTGAGAAAGTTAGCAATGCTGGTGTAAAAGAAGGAAATATGTGGCACTAAGGTATTTACATAATAATATGTGTCAGCTGTAGAAAAATTACGATTTTCAAATATTTGAAATAATACGTAATTCTTTAAATTCAATTGTATTGCTAACTCAAGCTTTTTTAGAGTAACACTCTGTAAGTATTGAAGGTAGTATCTAAATAAAATAATTACAGGAAGAAGTATTTTTACATCAAACAAAAATTCTAAAAATTTCAATTGCTCTGGTAGCACAGAGATTTCTGAAAATATAGATGTAAAAAACAAAATAATACCAATATCGGAAAAAGCAATCAGCTGTGTCAAGAAAACTGAAAATGCAATAACAGCTTTTTTATTTTTTGTTTTTGTTATTTTTGATACATATAAAATATCAGATACTATTTGCTTTAGATTATTACCCATGTATTAAAAATAATATATAAAAATTTTTAATTAATATTAATTTCATTACTTTAATACAAATAAATACACATTAGAGTGAACTTATTGGTAGATTAATCTAAATGTTAAAAATAAAAATTAGTATTGGTTGGAAGTTTCCATTCAAATCAGATTCACTATCTATCTATAATTTTACAAATTCAAAAGACAACATTTACAATAATAAAAAATTTTTTATCAATACTGAAGTTGAGGAACCAGATTATTGGTTTATTATAGAAAACACTTATTCAACAAAAATAGAAAAAGTAAAAATAAACAAAGATAATATAATTTTCCTTGGTTCTGATTCTAGATATGAACCGAGTTATTATTTATTAAAATCTAAACAAGAGTTTCTTAGTCAATTTGATACTGTCTACTATCACACCGCTGTAAATTTAAAAAATTCTATAAATAAACCTTCATTTTGTAATTGGAAGCTCAGGGGGGATCCATTTGAAAATAATTTTAAAGAATCAGATATTGATTTTTATGAAAATTTTCATCCAAAAAAAACCAAGTTATTAAGCGTCTACTGTACAGATAAACAAATAAATGAGGTACAAAAAGTTAGGTTTGACTTTGTTAAGAAATTGAAAAGAGAATTAGGAGATGAACTTCATTGGTATGGTTATGAGAATAAAACAGAGGACAAAATTGAAGGTATTGGGAGTTATAAATACCATTTAGTTCTTGAAAATAATTTATTACCTAACACAATGACTGAAAAGCTTTTTGATTCCTATTTAGGAAATTCATATCCAATTTATTCTGGCGCTACAAATGCAGAAGACTATTTTCCTAATAATAGTTTTACAAGAATTAATATGCATGATTTTAACGGTTCTATTAAAACGATTAAAGATTGTATTTCAAACAACTATTATGAAGCTAACTATGAAGAGCTGCTTGAAGCAAGAAAAATAGTCCTAGAAAGATTTAATCTAATTAAAAGAATCGATGAAATAGTAGAAGAAAGATTAGATCGACCAGTAGTAAAGAATTTAAGAACAGAATCTATAATTTATCCTAAGTTTCATTATGAAGGTAAAAGTAAATTATCTAGAATACTCTTTTCCATAAATCAAAGGATTAAAAAACTTACAAAATATTTAGAAGAGTTTTATAGCTAGCTATAACAAAAACTATGTAGAATTTTGTAATGGAATTAAATTTTGTTTATTGTTTTGATGATAATTTTAACTATCAAGCTTTAACATCGATTAAATCTTTACTTGATAAAATAACCAAAAAAGCAAATATCTTTATAATTCACAAAAATATTAAGTCTTTTAACCAAATTTCAAACTTAATCAGTGATCATGATAACTTATCAAGTCTTCATGGTTATCAATTTGATTCATCAGAAGTAAATTTTCCTCCTATCAAATCTCATGTTTCTGAAGCAACATTCTATAGGTTATTTATATCTCAATACTTGCCTAAAAATACCAAATTTTTGGTTTATCTAGATGCAGACATTATTTGCGTAAATGATCCAACCCTAAAGCTTCTCGAAACTTTTTCACAAATTAATTCTGAAGGCAGTGTTGTGGCTGCCAGGGTAGAAAGAAATAGAAAACAAAATAACACTGTTTTTAATAGATTGAATCTAAAAAGTGATGATTATTTTAATGCAGGAGTACTAATGATTAACTTTAATGAGTGGGTAAAAAAAGATGTTGAATCAAATTTATTGAAAATTCTAAATTTAAGATTCAATGATTTGGCTGAATATGATCAAGATATGTTGAATATCTATTTTGATGGGCAATTCACAAAATTAGATGATAGCTTAAACTACCATGCATTAGGTGGTCAAAACAAAAAATTATACGACCATATTGAAAAAAATGTTTATTTTCTTCACTATCTTGGAAAAGGAAAGCCGTGGTCTGTTGAAAATTTTATCTATTCAACTTCTAAATTTTACCAAAAGGAATATAAAAAATTAGGTTTTAAAAAGCCACATTTAATTTTTCCAAAGAATTTAAGCACAATCAATAAATTTTTAAAGTTACTAATTAGTTCAGACTTTAAAAATTATGAGAATCGTTTAAAATTTCTAAAATATTCCTTTATTTCATTTTTTAAAAAACATAACTGAATTAGAAATTTTAAAGTCTCATTTTTCTTTTAAGGACTCTTTTGATTTTCTTTTTATTAGGTGCTGTTTTATTCCAGTAATAATTAGAACTGTAAAGAGTAACCTCTTCTGGCGCAGAGGTGTTTGGAGAAATATTTTCTTCTATCAACTTATTTAATCGATAGTAAATATTGAAATCCCTTAATACTCGTTCTTTTGACTTACGGATGTGATTAAAATTTTTCTCATATAGATTACTTTTAAGTACGTTTTCAATTGTTCTAATTGAATTACTTACATCATTTATATCTATAGTAATTAATGAGTCTTTCTCAAATAATTTGTAAATATTTGTTGCACCATAGTAAATAGGAAATGAAAGTCCAAGAAAAGAATCATAGAGCTTTTCAGTGACTGTATTGTGTCTTGAACAATTTTCAAGTGCTATATGGTATTTAGATTTAAAAATTATATCTGATTTTTTCTCTATTGTATTTATTCCATTGCCATACCAATGTAATTTTTCTCCAAAATGATCTTTTAAAACCTTAACAAACTCAAGTCTTAATGTATGATTTTCAGTATGAGATTTATTAGAACAAATAACACTTAAATCAATCGATTTTTCTAGGTTATTTAATTTAGAGAAATAGTCAAAATTCAAATTTGAATCTTCAAAAATTTCATCCCCATGATTTGCATGAATCATCCACTGGGAAAAACTAGGAGCGCTTACATAGTTCTTGTGTCTAGTAGCGAAGGGGCCAAAGGCTTTACTAAATTGATTTAAAAACTTTTCTATATGGTTTTCAAAATAATGATCCACCCTATGATTAGTTTCATTATTTAGATGAAAGATATTATCTTTTGGGACTTCACATGTTTCTGATTCATATTTTAAATCTTCCAATACTAGCCAAAAGTCTGCTTTAGAGATTTGATTATTTATATGATAATTAATCTTATGATTGTGATTTTTGCTGTAAAAATTTTTAAAAGTTAAATTATTGGCATGACCAGGTATAGAGATTTTTATATCAATCATTTTATAATTCTAACTATTAAATGTGATTTTTTGTAAAACTTTAATATTTGAGATTTAATTTAATTATTTACGTAAATTAGTCAATATGTATTTAATATTCAAGAATTTCTAATTTTGACCCAAGATTCATCAATATTTAAATCCCTCTTTGAATATTTCATCCATGGCTCAGCAATAACAATTAATGGGTTTTTTGATTTTGTTAATATTGAAGGAATAAGTGAAAAAGTGCTATTACCAACAATATAATTTTCAAAAATAAACATTTTTTTAATTATATTTAACAATTCATTCCAATTTTTAGTTGGACCGTATACTGCTGTTGCTTGATCAAATATATTTTGTTCTTTCACCCAGGCAATATCATCAGTAAATACCTCGAAAGAAAAATCTGTTATTGTATTTTTACAATGCCTGATTGCCTCTTCGTAAAAATTAATATTTAAATTTTCTTCAACATCAATATAATCTCCTCTTCTAACGTGAACTAAGGTTTTTCCTGATTGAATATTAATATTTGGATTATCATCAAATGCTTTTGCTTTTATTAAGCTTTCAATTAAATAGTCTTTTTGATTTTGAATAAGATCTATATTTTGCCAGTATCCATCAAAATAATTAAAGTAGCAATTTTCAGTATTTGAGAAAGACCAAAAATTGCTTTCTTTTAAAAATAGCCTATGTGAAAAAAAATTTAATAATTTATTTTTAGAAAATAAATCAAAAAAGTTATATAGACTTATTTCTAACTTGCTAGATTTTATAAATCCAAAATTATTGCAATCTAAATGAATTCCATGAATATTATTTTTATTGATATTTACTGTAACTCTGTATCCTTCATTCTTTAGGTAGTTAGCAAAAGCATACTGAAAAATTTGATTTCCAAATCCTCCTTTAATTTCTACAACAGCTCTCACGGAAATGTTACCCCTATAATTTTTGATATTTATTAAATAATTTCAAAAAATAGTATATAAAATTAAATTTTTTATATAAGTCAGATATTTTTATTTTTTGCATTTTCAATTGTTAACAAGATAGAAACTATGAGTAAGTGGAGGTTGTTTAAAAAATACCTTATAGGTGATTCAAGCTCCATATTTTGCCAAACAGATATGTAAATTAAGAATACAAAAATTATATTTAGATTTATTAAAATAAATATTAGGTCAGTTCGTAATTCGAATTTTTTAATAAATATTTTTGAATAAATATAAGAAAAATAAAAAATAAAAAATAAAATTACTAAAGGTTTATCTATCCACAAATTTTGTAATATCGAAAATATGTTTTGTATTTTCAGGTCTCTAAAAAGGAGCAAATCTAATACTGTATCTGTTAAGTCCATTTGTCTTATGTGATGGTCTTTGCTTACTTCTGTAAAAACAAAAAAGTGCAGCAATTCTTTAAATGCAACGCCAGAAAGACCAAATAATATTAATTTATTTCTTCCTTTAATAAAGAACAATAAAAGTGTCAATATTACAACTAGCGTACTGTTAAATTGTTTTGAAAAATAAATAACTCCCAATAACAAAA
>CACDUI010000012.1 GCA_902555985.1 uncultured Candidatus Actinomarina sp. | reverse complement strand
TAGTCACAATATCTACATTTAATTTTGAAATATCTTTAAGTACAGATACCACTTCTTCTTTTTTCTCACCCATACCAACTATCAAGCCAGTTTTTGTTTTTCCTTCAAATCCTTGAGATTTAACATAATGCAATAAAGACAGGGACCTTCCGTAAGAAGCAGATGTTCTTATTTCTCTTTGCAAACTTGGAACAGTTTCAAGATTATGATTGATTACCTCAGGAGAGGCTTTAATTATATTGTCAATGGCAGCCCTGTCACCTTTAAAATCAGGTATTAAGACTTCTACGTCACATTTAGTATTTAATTTCTTAACTTCGTTAATAGTATCAGCAAAAAACTGTGACCCTCCATCCTCCAAATCATCTCTATTAACAGATGTGATTACAGCATGGGTTAATTCCATAGCTTTAACACTCTCTGCTACTCTTGTTGGCTCACCTAAGTCTAAAGTTCCAGGTTTTCCAGTTTTAACATCACAGAATCCACATGCTCTAGTACAAACATCTCCCATAATCATAAAAGTTGCTGTTCCCATAGACCAACATTCATAAATATTTGGACAAGAAGCTTCTTCACAGACTGTATTAAGTTTTTTTTCACTTAATAAATTTTTTAATGACCGATAATCATTTCCTAAATTAGCTTTAACCTTCATCCATTCTGGCCTTTTTGGTTCAGTAGGTAAGACCCCTTTTATGGTTATTGGAATTCCTTTGCCAGATGGTTTGAAAACTCCTGCAGCAACCATCTTGTCGATATTGAATTCTTTTTTTGACTTAAGTTGCTTTGGAGTAAACTGCGAGAACTGTTTATCAACTTCTAAATACTTAAATAAGTTAGAAAAATTATCTGAAACTATTCTTGAAACTTCATCAAAAGAAACTTTATCATTAAAACTTTGAATAGATGTAATACTCTCAGCATCGTTTCCACAAGGGTTTATTAAATCGAAACCTTCTAATTTATCGAAAATATTAAGCGAGAAGCCATGATAAGTTGTCCATTTGCTAACTTTTATACCAATTGAAGCAATTTTTCCTTTTGAAGTCCAAACTCCTGTGTCATCTTCTTTAGTAAAAGAATCAATAGATAAGTCATTTAAAGACTGAATAAGAATATTTTCAATAGACCTTACAAAAGGAACTACCTTTTTTGGATCTTGAAGCCTGATTATTGGATATCCTATTAACTGTCCTTCTCCATGAAAAGTGACATCTCCTCCTCTATCAGTTTCAAAAAAATCTATATTCATATGATTTAAAGTTTCTTGAGAAACAAGTAAATTATTCTCTTTTGAAGATCTTCCGGATGTAATCACACTGTCATGTTCAAGCAATAAAAGGTAATCATCATCTTCATAATTACTTGATACAGCTTTGTGTAAACCTAATTGAAGATCATATGCTTCAGAATATGGAAGCTTTCCAATCCAGCGAATGTTTAATTTTCTCAAGCTAATTCCTGAGACCAGTCACTATTCTCTAATTTTTCTTTTATGGAGTTTAGAAATAATAATGCAATTGAACCGTCAAAAACTCGATGGTCCCATGTCAAGCTAAGTAATCCCGTATGCCTAATTGCTATAGAATCAGTTCCATCCTGAGCCTCTATAACAACTGGTCTTTTTTTAACAGACTCCGTGGATAGAATTGCAACATTAGGTTGATTAATGATTGGAGAAGTTAAAAATGAATTGAAAGATCCATTGTTAGAGATTGTAAAAGTACTCCCCGATACATCATCTAGTTCATAACTACCTTCACGTAATTTTATAGAAGTATCAGAAATTTTTCTTGCTAAACCTTTCAGACTAAACGAATCCGCTTCACGCATAGTTCCTACTAATAACCCCTCTTGGTTTAGGTCTACAGCAATACCTAAATTGATATGGCTATGAATGCTGTGAGTTTCTTTATCTAGATCAAATGAACTATTTACAACGGGATATTCCCTTAAAGCGTAAATTGTTGCTAAAGAAATGAACGGAAGGAAAGTAAGCGAAAAGCCATTATCTTCTTTAAATGATTTCTTATGTTTGCTTCTTAATGTTTCAACATTTTCATAATCAACCTCAACAGAAGTCATGACATGAGCAGATGTTTGCTTAGACATAACCATATTTTCTGCAATTCTTCTTCTTAGACGTGAAATTTCACCGTTTGTAGCTTTTGGTAATTCTGTTTGTTCTACTTTTTCTTGAACAGCACTATCAATTGACTGTTTTGTTCCCATATTTCCAGAAGCCATGTAAGCCTCAACGTCTTTTCTAGTAATTCTTCCACCAGATCCTGTACCAATAATTTGTGATAAATCTAAATTATTTTCAGAAACTATTTTTCTAACAACTGGAGATAATTTTATGTTGCTACTTTTAGTAACAGGCATTGGTGTAACTTCTTCAACTTTTATCTCTTCTACAATCTCTTGAGTTGGTTCATCAATAGAATCACTTTCACCTGGTATTTTTTTATCAACAGCAACGTCAGTAGAGTCACCATCTAGTTCTAGAAGCGATACTCCAACTTCAACTGTCTCCCCCTCCTCAACTAAAAGGGAAGTAACTTTACCAGAAAAAGGTGATGGAACTTCTGTATCTACCTTATCAGTAGAAATTTCTAATATAGGATCATCTTCTTTTACTTCATCACCTACTTGAACAAGCCAACGAAGGATTGTTCCTTCAGTGACAGTCTCGCCCAATTGGGGCATAGTTACAATTTCACTCATAGTTTTATTGTAATTCTTTTATGGCTTTTACGACTTTTTCAACACTTGGTATAAAAGCATCTTCAAGAACAGGTGCAAAAGGAATATGTGTATTTGGAGGAGTAACCTTGATTATTGGATTATCTAAACTCCAGAAACCTTTCTGAGCTACTAAAGAAGAAATCTCTGAAGCAATCGATGAGAAAGGTACGTCTTCTTGCAAAATACATAAATTAGATGTTTTCTCAACTGAATTAAGAATAATTTCTTCATCTAGAGGAACGACTGTTCTGATATCAACAATTTCAACAGATAACCCATCTTTGCTGAGCACTTCAGCCGCCTGTTGAGCAACAGACACCATACCAGACCATGTAACAATTGTTAAGTCTGACCCTTCTTTTACAATTTTTCCTTTGCCAATTTCAACCTCATAAAGACCAAGAGGCACTTCCATTTTTAAATCTGGTTTTCTATAAAGTTTTTTATGTTCTAAATACATAACTGGATTTGGATCATTTACAGCAGCAATCAAGAGGCCCTTAGCATCATAAGGGTTTGATGGGGCCACAACTTTAATTCCAGGATGATGCGCTAGTAAAGACTCTGGGCTTATTGAGTGAAATGGACCTGATCTAGTTCCCGCTCCAGTTGGGCCTCTAACTACCATTGGTACAGGTTTTCCTGCCTTCCAATGATATTTTGCTGCTTCAGTTGTTATTTGATCTAATGCAGGATAAACAAAATCATAAAACTGAAGTTCTACTATTGGTTTTTTCCCAGCAAGAGCAGCACCAACAGCTGCACCTGTAAAGCCTCCCTCAGATATTGATGTGTCAATCACTCGAAATGGTCCATACTTGTTGAAGAGTCCTTTTGTAGCTTTGAATGCACCTTCAAATACTCCAATATCTTCACCCATCATAAAAACATTCTCGTCATTATCCATCAACTCATCTAATCCATTAGTGATAGCTTCAATGAAATTCATAGTTTCTTTATCGTTCTCACTATTTTCTATTTTTGGTTCAGTTCTCTCGGCAAACATATCAAGCTCTTCATTTTTTGGTTCAGGATCGTCCTGATTTTTAGCCCAATCTATTGTTTCTTTTATTTCAGCTTCCAAGTCTTCTGACAAACTAACAAACTGTTCATTGGTGAACAAACCCTCCTGTAGCAATGCATCTTCAAACCTTAAGATAGGGTCTCGTTTCATCCAAAATTCTCTTACTTCATCATTCACATATTCAGCAGGGTCATGGCCAGCATGCCCATAATGACGAAAAGTAACTAACTCAATAAGTGAAGGGCCGTTACCATTTCGAGCATTTTCACAAGATTCGTGAACTGCATCGATTACTTCATAAATATCATTTCCATCAATTATTCTTGCTGGAATTCCATAACCTGCAGCTCTATCTGCAACATTTGGTGTTCCAAACTCTGTGTCATTAGGTGAAGAGTATGCAAATTGATTATTTTGAACTGTAAAGACAACAGGTAAATTAAGAACTGCTGCCATGTTAACGCTTTCATGCCAAGTACCAGTTGCAGTAGCTCCTTCGCCACAATTAGCTACAGCAACAACTCCTGTGCCACTTTGTTGCGACGCTAAAGCCCAACCAACAGCTACAGGGGCAGAGTCTGGCAGCGGAGATACAACCATAAGTGTACCTTTGTCGACAACACCAAAGTGACTATTCCCATCTCTTCCTTTTGAAGGTCCATCATTTTTACCAAAGAAATTCAAAGCGATTTCTTTTAGTGTTACTCCTTTTTTAATTTGGACGCCAAGATCTCTATGTGTTCCACCAAAAATGTCATTCGAATCCATACCAGCCGCAATACCGGCCATACATGCTTCTTGACCAATACCTGGATATACTGCTCCGCTTAATTGTCCGCCTTTATACATTTTTAGTAATCTATCTTCTAATAAACGTTGAGTTTTCATAGATTTATAGATATCCCAGAGGACTTCTTTTGAAAGTGTTGCTGCATATCCTTGTCTTGTTATTTTTTCAATCTGCATATTAATGTAACCCCCTACCGCTTAAACTCATTAATGATTCGCCAATTGCTTCACTCAAAGTTGGATGTGCATGAATAAATTCTGAAGCCTCTTCTGGAAGAGCTTCCCAACCTACCATATACATAAGTTCATGTATCATTTCACCCGCAGCTGGACCACATACACTTGCTCCTACTATTGGGCCATTTTCTTCTGAGTAAACTTTAACCAATCCTTCATTTTGATTTTGAATCATTGCTCTCCCAATTCCTGCAAAACTGTGTTGTGATTGATTAATTTTAATTCCCAAATCTTTAGCTTTTTCAGAATTGATTCCAACCTCAGCGAGTTCAGGTCTTGTATAAACTACATAAGGAATTGAATTATAGTTTATTGGGCTGTTGTTTCCAGTAGCAATATGCGTAACAGAGCTAATAGCTTCTGCAAAAGCAACATGAGCTAACTGTGGAGTTCCATCCACAATATCTCCTAAAGCATAAATATTTTCTACTGAAGTTTGTAAAGTCTGTAAATTTGCTTCTACGAAACCATTATTTACTTTTATTCCAACTTCCTCTAATCCAATATTTTCTGTTAGAGGTGCTCTGCCAACTGCTACTAGAACACATGCAAAATTTTCATTTTCTCCATCAGAAAAGCTTACGGTTTTATCATTGACTGAATCGACAGACGTACCAAGTTTAAAATTTACACCTCTTTTTGAAAGTTGCTTTCTCAGTTCTCCCGATGTTCTTTTATCTAAGCCAGGTAGTATTTCTTTAGCAAGTTCTACAACAGTAACTTCTGATCCTAAGTCATTTAGTAAACTGGCAAACTCACATCCAATTGCTCCTGCTCCTATTACGCATACTTTATTTGGTGGCTGTTCCCAATTTAAAGCTGAGTCTGATGTTATAACATACTCATTATCAATTTCAATATTAGGTATTGACCTTGGTTTTGAACCAGTAGCCAAAAGTATAAAGTCAGATTCCAGTACTATTTCTTCACCATCTGCTTTTTTAACTAAGACACTGTTCTTATCTTTGATTGTCCCCCAGCCCTCCAGAACGTTTACTTTTTTAGAATTTAGCAACATTCCAATACCGCTTACGAGATTATTTATAATTTCAAATCTTTTTTCAGCTGTCTTTGCCCAATCGATAGTCTTTTCATTTATGTTTATGCCAAAGTCGGATGAGGTTTCTATTTCATGATTTAATTCTGCAACGTGAAGCCAATATTTTGCAGGTATGCAACCCCTGTTAAGACATGTTCCACCAAGAGTATCAGATTCAATTAGAGTGACTTCTAAGTCGAAATTGCTTGC
This sequence comes from uncultured Candidatus Actinomarina sp., assembly GCA_902555985.1. Lineage (GTDB taxonomy): Bacteria > Actinomycetota > Acidimicrobiia > Actinomarinales > Actinomarinaceae > Actinomarina. The sequence goes on along the minus strand of CACDUI010000012.1, from coordinate 2,165 downwards.
GTAAAGTGCAGCAGCATAACCTGCTGGCCCTCCGCCAATAATGGTTAATTTTTTCAAATTACCTCTTTCCAGACAGGATCTCTGTCTAATCGAGATAATAACTACATTCCTACGTGGGGTTCCCAAGAAAAATGATAATAGTTATTGTCACTTATAAATTTACTAAAGTTTAGTAAAAGTTCAAAATTTGGAATGTTTTATATTGAACTAGAATGTAACCATGCAAACAAGACATTTAATAATCGCTTCTCTTTTGACAGGTTTACTAATACTTGGTGCTTTTGCCGTGTGGTTAATAACATATTAAAATTGAGAAATTTTAATTTAGAACATGGCATAACTCACATACCCTTAGAGCTCCCCTGGAGTTCACCTGGCTTTGTCAATATTTACTTTATTGAAGATACAAATGGCTTGGTGATGATTGACTGTGGAGTAAATGGAAGTGAATATCTTAAATTATTAGAAAGCAAAATGACTTCATATGGGATTTCATTTGAGGATGTAAAATTGTTAATTGGTACGCATATGCACTCTGACCATATAGGACTTTCTTCAACTATTAGGAATAAAAATATTCAATTTGCACTGTATAAAAATTCTGTAGATTTTATTGATGGTTACAACGACTGGTCTATTAGATTCAAACAATTAAAACACTATGCAAAAAATGAAGGCGCTCCAAAAAGTTTCTTAGATGATCTTGATCAAATAGAAACTCCTAAATATGCTGGAAAGCTCTCTAAACCAGATGTACTGCTTGATGAAGGAAGAACAAAAAATATTAATAGAAATATTGAAATAATATTTACTCCTGGTCATGACAGAACAGAGATTTCTATATTAGACAATCCGTCAAAAATATTATTTTCGGGTGATCATATTCTTCCTAAAATTACTCCATTTATTCCACTGGAAGATCCTACAGATGACATGCTTCAAAAATATACATCTTCTCTTGATAAAGTTTACAATTTAGACCAAAAATTAATCGCCCCTGGACATGGAAGCATAATTGGAAACCCATATTCACGAATTGAGCAAATGAAGCTTCACCATGAAAGAAGGTCGGAAAAAATTATTAAATTAATTGGAAACTCTCAGTTATCCGGGTGGGAAGTTGTGAGCTTGCTTTTTCCAAGAAAACTTGATGCTCTAAACTTAAGACTTGCATTTCAAGAAACTATGGCTCATTTAAAATATTTGGAAAATAATGGAAAAGTCAAACATCTCATGAATTCAAAAATTAATTTATGGGAAACAACTAAGCAGGTTTAAATCCTCTATTTTTAGCTTCATCGATAGAGTCAGGTGAAAATGACTGAATTAAATTTAATTTAATGTAGTCAAGATTATCCATCATGGCTGTTAATTTTGAGAACTGCTCATCATTATCACAATCGTAGACTTTCATGTTTTTTTTATACCCAACAAACCTAGAATTTTCGAATCGGTCTAGTCTTTTCAATTTAAAGACTTAATAATTCTGCTATTTTGTCTCTCGCTAGCTTTGGTGTTCCAAATAAAAGCGAGTCAGATTTTGCTTTTTTGAAATATAAATGTGCAGGATGTTCCCACGTGAATCCAATCCCTCCATGAACTTGAATATTATCTCCTGCAATTTTGTTAAAAACCTCAGAACAGTATGACTTTGCAAGCATAGAGCTCATTTCGGTTTCAATATAGTCAGAATAATCAACCCTAACAGCACTATAAGCAACTGATTTTGCACTCTCCAATTGCATGAGCATATTCGCACATATATGTTGGATTGCTTGAAAAGACCCGATAGGTCTTCCAAATTGTATCCTTTCTTTTGCATATTCTGTAGACATGTCTAAACAGGCTTGAGAAGCTCCTACCTGCTCCATAGCAAGATAGCCAAGTGCGATATTTTTGATTTTGTTCCATTCAGATAATTCTTTATCTAAATCAATTAAAATTGAATCTTGTCCTAACTTAACATCTTGCATAGTAACGTCACACATTGGTCGAGTTTGATCAAGTGATGTTGTTTGTTTAACTTCAACACCATCTGTATCTGTAGGCAACAGCACAATCTTAAAGCTACTTTCAAATTTGGCTAAAACGGCTAAATAATCTGAAACATCACCAAACATTACATATTTTTTGTGTCCATTTAAATTAAACTCAGTACCTACAGG
>CACDUI010000011.1 GCA_902555985.1 uncultured Candidatus Actinomarina sp. | reverse complement strand
TTTTAGCAAAGATTTTAAGTTCAGGTACAAGTAAAATTATTGCAGCCGTTGCTATTTTATTAAATTTATTTTTAATTTTTATACAACCAGATTTAGGAACAACATTGTTACTTTTGATTGTTTCAGCAATTATGTTATTTCTTTCAGATATAAAACTAAGAATTGCAATATTAGGTTTATTAATAATATTTTTCGCTTTTTTTGTATTTTTAGAGCTGAATCTTTTAGGTGAATATCAGGTATCAAGAATTACTGAATTTTTTTCTGGAGAGGATTTCTCACAGCAACAGAGTAGGCTTTCAATTTCTTCAGGAGGTTTACTAGGTACGTATTTTACAAATTCTCAATTAACAGAAGTTTTTGTTCCAGTTCAAACAACTGATTTTATATTTTCTTTATTTTCAAGAAATTTTGGTTTTTTTGGAGGATTACTACTAATTTCTTTATGGATTTTATTTTTTATTAGAGTAAATAGGATTATTTATAGAACCAATATTAATTTTGAAAAACACTTACTTTCTGGTTTGTTGGTACTTTTGGGTGTCCAGATATTCATCAATTTATTAACTATTCTTGGCATTATTCCACTTACAGGTATTCCATTTCCATTATTGAGTTTGGGTGGTTCTTCAATATTTTCAACTGCAATAATCTTTGGAATAATTAATAGGGTTTTCATTGAAAACAACATAGTTGTTTAATTTAAAAATCTACTATTGTTAGGTCATGTTTAATTTAAATAATCGTCATCTCGGAGGTTTTAATGTTTGGTGTATTCAAAAAGTCAAAGATTGTTCGCAAAAGTGACAATTTAGACGATACAAAAACTAAATGGTTTAATGGCCAAAAAGTAAAGATAAAGTCTGGAACTTCACGTTCTAGTTCACAAAAAAATAAAAATTTTAAAGATAAAAACCCAACATGGTTTAGAGAGCAGCCGTTACCAGTTCCTGAGGTAGAAAAAAAACAAATGTTAATCAGTTCAAAAGATGGCGTGTCCAAAGTAGCTATATTAGAAGGGCCAACACTAGTTCAATATTATACTTCAGAAAATAATGCTAAATCTAAAGTTGGAAATGTTTATCTTGGAAAAGTTAAAAATGTTTTACCAGGAATGGAAGCAGCATTTGTAGCTTTTGGTGAAGAGAAAAATGGTGTGCTATATGTAGCCGATATTGCAGGTTCTCATAAGAATTCAAAGATTGAAAATTTACTAAAACCAGATCAGGAAATATTAGTTCAAGTAGTTAAAGATGCCATGGGTGAAAAGGGAGCAAGGCTGACAGGTCAAATATCTCTTCCGGGAAGGTATTTGGTTTTAATTCCAAATTCAAGAACAAAAGGAATATCCCGAAGGCTTTCTGATAATGAAAGAAGCAGACTAGATAAAATTATAAGAAAGCTTAAACCCGAAAATTTTGGAGTGATAGTTAGAACGGCTGCTGAAGGAGTGAGTGAGCAAGCTATAAAGGTAGATATTCAAAAACTTGTCGAGGAGTGGGAAGTTGTAAGTAATTACAAAACTGGGGATGCACCTAAACTTATTCATCAAGAACCAGATGTCTCAATTAAAGTTATAAGAGAGCATTTAAATACAAGCTTTAAAAAACTTTTAATTGATAGAAAAGATCAGTTTGAAGAAATTAACGAATACGTAAAATCTACTTCACCAGAAATAAGTGATATTGTAGATTTTTATGAAGATGAGCTAACTTTGTTTGACAGATACCACATTGAAGATCAAATTAAAAAAGCTTTGGACAGGAAAGTTTGGCTTCCATCCGGCGGTCATTTAATTATAGATAGAACGGAAGCATTAACCGTTATTGATGTAAATACAGGAAAATTTGTTGGAAAAAACAGCTTAGAAGAAACAGTATACGAAAACAACCTAGAAGCTGCTGAGGAAATAGCAAGACAATTAAGGCTGCGTGACATTGGTGGAATAATTGTTATTGATTTTATAGATATGGAATTAGTAAAGAAACAACAAAGTCTTTTAAATAAATTTAAACAGGAATTAGCAAAAGATAAGACAAGAACACAAGTGTTTGAAATATCAAGACTTGGCTTAGTAGAGATGACTAGGAAAAATGTTGCAGCAGGACTAGTAGAAAGCTTTTCAGAAGAATGTGAAGTTTGTAACGGAAGGGGCCTTATCATTAATGATATTTTTTCAAACAAAAGTATAGAAGAAGGCTTGATTGAGTCCGAGGCTGTAGTAGAGTAGTTGAGTTATGAGTAAATATGCAGTTATCAAAGTTGGGTCTTCTCAAGAGAGAGTAAGTGTTGGTGATGAATTATCTGTTTCCTCATCATTTGATGAAAGTACATTAGTACCTGTCTTGGTAAGTCCAAGAAAAGGTCAAATTGTCATTGACAATAAAGAATTAAAAAATTACAAGGTTGAGTTAGAGTTTATCTCAACAACTAAATCTAAAAAAATGAATATTTTTCAATACAAAAACAAAACTGGAAACAGAAGAAGAGTTGGATATAGAGAAAACACAAAAATAGTAAAGGTAAAAAGCATTCAAGGGCTTGAAAGTGTTGAGGAGGAATAATGTCTAAAACAAAAGCTGGTGGTTCAACCAGGAATGGTAGAGATTCAGAGTCCAAACGCCTTGGAACTAAATTATATGACGGTGAAAATATTTCTGCGGGTTCAATTGTTGTTAGACAAAGAGGTACAAAAATTCATCCTGGTGAAAATGTATCAAAGGGTGGCGACGACACTCTCTTTGCAAAAATAGATGGTGTTGTAAAATTTTCTACAAGAAATGGTAGAAAATTAGTGAATATAATTCCAAAATGAGCCAATGTTCGTTGATGAAATCAAGCTTTCAGTATCATCTGGAGCTGGTGGACCAGGCTCTGTCAGTTTCAGTAATTTAAACTCTAAAACCAAACCATCAGGTGGTTCAGGGGGTGATGGAGGTAGCGTTGTCCTACTTGTAAATAAAGAACTGAATGACTTATCACATATAATGTCAAACAGCTCATTAAAGGCAAATAATGGAGGACCTGGTAACAAGAACTTTCAAAATGGTACTTTAGGTGAAGATTTAATTATAGAAGTTCCAAAAGGAACTCAGGTTTTTGTTGATGACGAATTATATGCAGATCTGCACGACAATAATTCTACTTATCAATTAATTGAAGGATCAAAAGGTGGTAGGGGAAATTATGATTTGATTTCAAAAAGAAACCCTAATCCACAAATCTGCGAACAGGGAGTTAAAAGAAGCACCTTAGAAATAAAACTAATTCAAAGTATTTATTCCGATATTTCAATTATTGGTTTACCAAATGCTGGTAAAAGTACATTAATACAAAAATTAACTAACTCTAAAGCAAAAATTGGAGATTACGAATTTACTACTACAAGTCCTAATCTTGGTGTACTTAACAATACGGATTCTTCGATAACAATTTGCGATTTACCAGGATTAATAGAAGGTGCTTCAACGGGAGTTGGCATGGGAAGAAAAGTTTTAAAACACTTAAGGAATACAAAATATATTATCTACTTGATTGACCCTACTAATGAAAAATATGATATTAATTTACAAATTTCTATGCTTGAAAGTGAACTTATTAAATACGATGAAAATTATCAATCAATTGATAAGACAATAGTCATTAATAAATCTGATAAATTGAAAGCACCAAATGATGATTATTTAAATATTTCATGCATAACTGATGATGGAATACAAGAACTAGTTAACAAAATCTTATATGATTTAAAAAGTGACTTGCCATTAATTTATACAGAGTTTCATAAAATAATGCTTAAAAAAGATGATTACAATATTGAAAAATTAGATGATCAGTTTATTTGTACAGGTGAAATGGTAACAAATATGATTAACATTTCCGGCAATGAGGATAGTGTTCTAAATGAAATTTTTATTAGATTTGAAAATTCTATACTCTCTGATGAAATTAAGGCGATGGGCGCTAATGATGGTGATACAATTGTCTTAGGAAATTTAGAATTTGAATACAAGCAATAAAAAAAATATAGTTATTAAAATTGGAACTACATCAATTATTAAAAATGGAAAAGTTGATCCTACTTTATTGGAAAGTATGGTCGGGCTTATTAAGAAATTTAAAAATCAATACAATTTTGTAATTGTAACCTCCGGTGCTGTAGGATTAGGAGCTTCAAAATTAAATTATAAAACTAGACCTAAATCCTTAAAAAGACTTCAAGTAGCATCTGCTGTAGGTCAAATCGAACTAATTAATCAATATGAGAAAATTTTTAATGATCAAAATTTAAATGTTGCTCAGGTTTTAATTACAAAAAATTTAATTGATGACAGAGAGCAGTTTATTAATACTACTCAAGCACTAAATGAGTTGTTGTTGCAAGGCATAATTCCGGTAATAAATGAAAATGATGTTGTAGCTACTGAAGAATTAAAGTTTGGAGATAATGATAGACTTTCTGCAATAGTTTCTATAATTGTTAATGCTGTAAAGCTTATAATTATCACAAATAAAGAAGGATTATATAATTTCAATCCTGATAAAAACAAAGAAGCAAAAAAAATTGATTACATTGAATACGACTCCAATCAACTAAACGACCTAATACCTCTATCAAAAAAAGGTGAAGGCATGGGAGGGTTTTCTACAAAGATTATGGCATCTCAAATCTCTGGATTTTCTGGTATTCCTACTCAAATTATTTCTTGGTCAAAATCGAATTTATTAAAAGCAATTTTAAATGAAAAGGTCGGTACATTTATTACTGCTTCAAACAAAAAAATTAGACTTAGAAAGCTTTGGATTGCATATGGGATGGCCTCAGTAGCCAATGTATTTATTGATGAGGGTGCGGCAAATGCATTACAAAAAAATGCTTCACTATTATCAAAAGGAGTAATTAAATTTAACAACTCTTTCAAAATAGGAGATGGGCTATCAATTGTTTTTAATAAAAAAGTAATAGCTAAAGGTATTGCAAAAATTGATAGTAATACTTTTGAAGAAAGCAGTCTAGTTATTCATAAAGATGACTTAATTATTCTATAAATAATTTTACTAATAGAAATACTTAATTAATCTTTTAATATGCTCAATCAAATAGGAATAGAAGCGAAAGTAGCTGCAGCTGAAATAGCAGTCTTAAGCACTGATAAGAAAAATCAAATTCTTCAGAGCATGGCTGATGAATTAGTCAAAAATTCAAAAAAAATACTAGATGCTAATAAAGTTGATCTTAATAATTCTAAAGAGCTTGATCTAACTCCAGCTTTAATTGACAGGCTAACTTTAAACGAAGAACGTATAAATGGTATGGCTAATGGTTTACTTAAGATAATTCCATTGGATGATCCTGTAGGCAATATTACGAATAGTTGGACTACCGATGAAGGATTAGATATTAAAAAAATTAGATCACCTTTTGGAGTTATAGGCGTTATATATGAAGCTAGACCTAATGTAACGAGTGATGTATCAGGGTTATGTCTCAAGTCAGGCAATGCTGTTATATTAAGAGGATCTAGTTATTGTCTTGATTCAAACATTGCAATTCTTGAAGTTCTGCAAAATGCTCTAATTTCAAATAACTGCAATAAAAATATATTCCAAATTATAGAAAGTAAAGATCGTCAAGATACACTTGAATTCATGAATTTAACAGAATATGTTGATTTGATTGTTCCAAGAGGAGGGAAAGGGTTAATCCAAACACTGGTAGACAATTCAAAAGTCCCATTTATTTTAGATGGGGACGGAAATGTTCATCTATATATACATGGAGATGCAAAAAAAGAAAATATAATTGATATAGTTATAAATTCTAAAGTGCAGAGGCCTGGAGTATGTAATGCTCTTGAAACTCTTCTCATGAATAATGAGATATATCAAGACATGGGTAATGAGGTTATCGAAGCACTTTTAGAAAATGGTGTAGAACTATATGTAGATGAAAAAATCATAGAGGACTTTCCTAATTTAAATCTTGCTAACGAATTACATTATGAGACTGAATTTTTAGATTTGAAATTAGCAATTAAACTAGTAGATAATGTTGATGAAGCAATAGACCACATCAAAAAATATTCCTCTGGTCATACAGAAGCCATTTTGACAGAGTCAAATGAAGTATCAGAAACTTTTGCGAAATCTATTGATTCATCAGTTATATTCATTAATTCTTCCACTAGATTTACTGATGGTGAAATGTTTGGATTTGGTTCTGAAATTGGAATTAGCACTCAAAAACTACATGTTAGAGGCCCAATGGGCTTGGAGGCATTAACAAATGAAAGATATGTAGTAACAGGTGAGGGTACAGTTAGAGGATGAAAAATAATAATTTAACAGTTAAAGATTTTGAAGATAATGGTTATTTCGCTGACCAAGAATTAGTTGATGTTGTCAATGCTTCTCTGTTTTTGAAAAAACCAATACTTATAGAAGGCCCTGCTGGTACTGGTAAAACTTACCTTGCGAAAACTCTAGCCAAAATATTTGAAACACAATTAATTAGACTTCAATGCCATGAAGGCATTGATGAGGATAAGGCTCTTTACGAGTGGAATTATAAGAAACAGTTGATATCAATTCAAACTGAAAAAGATTCTAAAAACCTTTTCACAGAAGAGTTTTTAATTGAAAGGCCTATTTTACAAGCTCTTAAATCTGAAAATAAATCTATTTTCCTTGTAGACGAAATTGATAGATCAGATGAAGAGTTCGAAGCATTGTTATTGGAAGTTCTTGCTGAAAATCAAGTAAGCATACCTGAGCTTGGAACTATTACATCAAAAAATGAAAATCTTACAGTATTGACTTCCAATGCTACAAGAGAGCTTTCGGAGGCTCTAAGAAGAAGGTGTTTATATTTTTATCTTGATTATCCATCTGTTGATATAGAAACAAAAGTAATACTAAATAATGTAGAAAGCATAGATGAAGAAAAGGCAAGAAAGTTTTCTATGTTTAGTAATTTTGTTAGGTCACTCGGCCTTAATAAGCCCCCTTCTTTAATTGAATCGGTTGAATGGGTAAAATATAATCATTTAAAGAATGAAGATTCTTTAGATTCAAATATAGGAATTCTTATAAAAGATATTGAGGATCAAAAAGTTTATCTAGAAAAAATTAAAGAAGATAATGCAAATAAAAACCAATGAGTTAATTGAATTTTCTCATTTTTGCTCTGAAAATTCATTAAAATTTCCATCCGAGAGAATAAGTAATTTAATCATATACTTACAATCTACTGAGCATGAAAGTATTGAAAGAGATATCAGTTTCATTTATTCATTGCTACCCACCAATAAAGAAGAAAAAGAAAAGTTACGTGAGCTTATAAAAGCATACTTTAATTTATCTTTTAATGACTCTAGAGATGAATATAGTTTTTTGCCTGATTATAAAAGTGAAAATATCGAAAATTATTTTAATGCTAATTCTGAATCAAAATTTCAAAAACTTGCTGATGAAATTATAAATCAATTTGGTGAAATAGATTTTAGCAGACCAGTATCTAATAATTATTGGTTAAATCAACTACAGAATTCTCTAGCATTTCTTGATTCAGTAAGTTTTTTTGATATTGATTTTAACAATGAATTAGATGAAATAATCAATGGAGAAAATAGAAATTATTTTATAAGTAAATTAAATCAATCCTTACTGGAAAAGATAACTGAATTGCGAAATCAATTTAAAGATGCGTATATTCCATCAGAACTTAATCCAAAGGAGAATTTAGAAGAAAAAGATTTTCTATTTACGGACGCTGAAGAAAGAAGAAAGTTATTAAAGGAGACTAGAAATCTGGGTTTAATCTTGGCAAATAAGTTTGTAAAATACACGAAATCAGCATCTAAGGGTAAGTTATTATTTAGAAAAACAATTCGTAAGTCACTAAAAAATGGAGGAAGTCTTTTTGATATAGTTTTGAGACCAAAAGTAAAAAAGAAGCCTCGGCTTATTCTTTTATGTGATATTAGTGGTTCAATGGCTCTGTATTCTTTGTTTGGCCTAACTTTGTTGTTTGGTGTTGTCCAAAGATTTAGATCTGTACATACTTATGTATTTATTGATGGAATTACAGAAATATCAAAAGAGTTAAAAAATTTAAAATTCAATAATATAAATAAAATACTTACAAATTGGAATGACTATGTTCAAGTTGATGGGCATTCTGATTATGAAAAGTCTTTTAATGATTTATTAGAAGAAAAAATAATAAATAACTCTAGCTTTAACACTTTAATCGTTATTGGAGATGCAAGAAATAATTACAGGCCAATAAACATTGAAACTGTTCATAAACTATCTAAAAAATTTCAAAATATATATTGGATGAATCCTGAAAGAAGCCAATATTGGAATACAGGTGATAGCCAGTTCCATCATTATCAATCAATTTCTAAGAAATATTCGGAAGTAAGAAATTTTGAACAATTAAAAACTTTTATAAATAGTATTAACTTTAAAAAGGTAATTAAATAATGAAGATAGGAATTCTTGGTGGAACTTTTGACCCTCCTCATCAGGCTCACCTTGAAATTGCCAATAGATCTATCAAGCAATTTAGCTTAGATAAAGTAATATTTATTCCGTCAGGAAATCCTTGGCAAAAGACAAATGCAACTTCATATAAGCACAGATATGAAATGACAAAAATTCTTATTAAAGACTTTAATTATTTTGAAATAAGTGATTTAGAAAATTCAGAGGATAACCCCTCTTATACTTTTGAGACTTTAAATAAATTGAATCACCCCAAAGAAAAGTTATATTTTATTCTTGGCTCAGATGCTGCAATCAATATAAAAACTTGGAAAAATTATGAACTACTACCAAACTTAGCTATTTTTTTGATTGCATTAAGAAGTCAGGACAATATAGATATACTCGACAAAAATTTTCCTTTTAAATATGAAATAATTACAGGCGAAAAATTAGATTTAAGTTCTTCAACTTTTCGAAATAAATTAAAAGAAAAGAGTATTGAGGTTAGTGATTTACCTTCTGGAATATTAACTTATACAAAAGAAAACAGTCTTTATTGAAATTTATCCTTTATATTTTGAATTTCGGTATCTAAGTCATCGAGTTTTTCAAGTTCATCTTCCTCTAATAATTTAAGTTTTTCAATTTCAGATTCTAATTCCTCAAGTTTTTCTAAAACATCATCGTTGGTATGATGATCTACATAATTTTGAACGAATTTTGCGGAAACAATAGCTGTTACAGTTGCAATCAATCCAAGTCCAAAAAACATTAAAGTACCTGCTACGATTCTTCCTAATGTTGTTGCTGGTGTAATGTCACCGTAACCTACAGTAGTTACAGTAACTAATGCCCACCAGATTCCATCTTCAAAAGTTTTAACTTGAGGTTCGGTGACGTAAAAAATATACCCAAAAACAATTATAGAAAGTGCTAAAACACCAATTATTGTTCTGAGTCTTCGACTGTTAAAAACTCGCTCTATTAAATTAAAAAAGTTTTTCATTCTATTTAAATTAACCCTTATATTTAAGAATAGTGTGTTTATTTTTTCATGTTAACATATTTATAAGTGAATCAAATTAGTACACTACCAGAAGAAAATACATTTTTTATTGATTCTGTAGTTGATCTTTTGTTAACTCAAAAAATAACAAATATAAAAGTCTTAAAATTAGACTCTGATCAATTTCATGACAATGTAATTATCTGTACTGCAAATTCTAAAGTTCAAATGAATGCAATTATTAAAAATATAAGAAAAAATTTACGTATTCATAAGTTTACTTATGAGGGTGAAAACTCAAACTGGTTATTAATTAGTTTGAAAGGTGTATTAATTCAAATCTTTACTGAAGAATCGCGAGAGTATTACAATATTGAAGATATATATTTTGATAGTGAGACTCTTTACCAATATGGATAAAAAGATTTTAGGGGCTGTAGCTCAGCTGGCAGAGCACCTGCATGGCATGCAGGGGGTCAGGGGTTCAAATCCCCTCAGCTCCACAAGTTAAATGAATTTTAATTATTTTAAAACAATTTTAGAAGAAACTAAAGAGCTTGCATTTTCACAAGTATTGATAATAGTTTTACTGTTTATACAAATAAGTGTTGTAACCAGAGGTTTAGGTACATCAAATTATGGTCGTGCTGCATTAGTTTTAGCTCTTGTAGCATTGATATTTCGAACTTTTCATTCAAGGAATAGTGAAGTAACTCTTTTAATGCTAAAAAAACATGGAAAAAATATTTACTCAGTATCTTTATTGTTTGATATATTCATTGGAATAATATCAATGTTACTTTGTGTCATACTGTTTCAATCTTCTATCAACACTTTATTTGGGGATTACCAATTTAATACTATCCTCTTAATTCTCTTACTTTCACGAGTTATCCAAACATTATCTGAAAGCTCAAAAGCCGTCTTAACTTTTTATGGTAAGTTTAAAAAATTTGCACTAGTTGATTCAGTTTCTAATATATTTAGATTTGTAGCTATCATATTTTTGTTTTATTTTGAAAAAAGTATTGAAAACTACTTAATAGGCCAGTCAATTTTTTCAATTACTTATGGCCTTTTTGGTGTGTTTGTGTGCAGAGATTATTTAAAAATTTCTGATATTTCATTTAAAAATGTAAAAGAATACCTTCAAGTTTTTAAATTAGATTTTTATAAACAGAGAGCGGATCAGTTAGTAGGAATTATTCCACAGCATTTAGATTTAATAATACTTGGATACTTCACTGATTTTTCAACAGTTGGTATATTTAGAATTGCGAAGAGATTAGTTGAACCTATCAATTATGCAATCACAATTCTTAACCCATATGTCCAAAATCAGCTTTCAAGAGAGGATAATGATATTAATTTTAAAGACTTGATAAAAAACTTTTTAATTCCTCTTATATTCGTTCTAACAATTAGTTATTTGTCATTTGGTAAAAATTTTATTGAATTTTTATCAGGTAAAGAATTTATTGAAGCTTACTATCCAATGTTGATTCTTTTGATGGGATACTGTACTTATTTAGCAACTTTTTGGATACGTCAATTACTGTTGTTTAATGATTTGTTACAACACCATGTAGTTAGCAAGGTAATTTCAACCGTGTCTTTTTTAGTATTCTCATATTTTTTTGTAAACCAGTATGGTGCAAGTGGGTTAGCTATTGCCCTTTCAATAAGCATGATATTGCAAAAAGTATATGAATTTTATATTTTTAATAAATTTACTAAACAAACAAATAAATAGCATATTTAATATTCCTGTAGTTATCATTTAATTAGGATGAATAAACAAATAAATTTTAAAATTCAAGCCTTAATTTTCATTCTTTTTTTAATTTCTTTAGATGCATATAATCTTTACAACATTCCACTTCAATGGGTAGGTTTAGCTTTCTTATCTTTGTTTTTAATAACAAATCTGAAATTTATAGAAACTAGGCTGAACAGTATTTTTTATATATTTGTTGCAATATTATTTTTACCAATTTTATTTGAAATTATCTCTGATAACTCTCTCTTAAGCAACCTTGCTTATCAACTTAGAATATTTAACTTTGTAACTTTTCTAATTGCTTTTTATGCTTCATTGAGTATTTTTCAAAATATTAATAATGAAATTTTTATTAATTACTTGGAAAAATATTTAGTTTTAATCTCACTTTTAGCAATATATATATTCTTTTCACAAATTTATGACCTCTATGAACCTATAAGGAATCGTTCAAACACCTCTTTTAGAGGTTCTTTCACAACGCAAACAACTTTCTGGCCATATGAACCGCACAGGGCAATGAGTACATTTCGAGAGCCAGTATTGTTTATTTCATATATGGTTCCATTGTCACTTATTTTGTTTTTTGAAAAGAATAAAATAAATCTCTTCACAATATTTACAATTTCGCTGGCACTGGGTTTGTCTAGAAGTGATCTTATAAGAATTTATGTTTTCATAGGATTAGTTTTATATTTTATTGTTGGTATATATAAAAAATATTTTGAAATAAGGAAAGCTTTACCATTAGTACTTATACTATTGTTCTCGCTTATTTCTATTAAAGAGTGCGCTATAAACCCCAGCAATCAAGAATGTCAAGATTTAAATGTTGTATCAGATGTTAGAGTCATTTCTTTTGAAGGTATTGACGATGTTACTGAAGTGGATATTGATAGAAGTAACACTCTAAGCTATCTAACAAGTGGGAATATTAATTTTATAGGTCAAGGATTTAGTTCAATTTCAAAAAATTTTCAAAACTACATAACTGAAGACATAAATAAAGAAATGTATTTAACAAATAGAGTGTTACCAAAATATTTAAACAATAGATATCAAGCACAAAATTTTGGTACTGGAGACTATCCAACAATTTTTTATCCAAGAAATACCCAAAGTTTGTTTGTAAATTTG
>CACDUI010000010.1 GCA_902555985.1 uncultured Candidatus Actinomarina sp. | reverse complement strand
TATTTTTCAAAAAGATCGTTAAATTCTGACAAAGTATCATTAAATTTTGAAATAATCCACTTATTTTCTGCACAAGAAATATCTTTAATCTCCAAAGAAGACAATTCATCAGTATATAAATGTACAAACTTTGCGGCATTCCAAACTTTATTGCCAAATTTCTTTGCTGAAACTGTCCATTCTTCATCAAACGGAACATCTTGGCCTGGATTTGCTTTTTCAATTAGTGAAAATCTCAATGCATCAGCCCCATGTTTTTCTGATAACTCTAGAGGGTCCATAGTGTTCCCGAGACTTTTAGACATTTTTCTGCCTTGAGAGTCACGAACAAGGCCATGTATAAGAATTTCTTTAAAAGGAATGTTTTCCATAGAATATAAACCCATCATTATCATTCTTGCAACCCAGAAAAAGATAATATCGAATCCCGTTACAAGCAATGAAGTTGGATAATAGTTTTTAAGGTCATCTGTTTCCTCAGGCCACCCAAGAGTACTAAATGGCCACAATGCTGAAGAAAACCAAGTATCTAAAACATCTTCATCTTGAATTAACTTAACATCATCAGCAAGGTCGTGTTTCTCTCTAACGTCAGCCTCACTTTTACCTACATAATGGTTTTGAGCTTCATCGTACCATGCCGGTATCCTATGGCCCCACCATTGTTGTCTTGAAATGCACCAATCTTGGATATTGTACATCCATTCAAAATAGGTTTTTTCCCAATTTTTAGGAATAAATTTAATATCGTCTTCTTCAACAACTTTTATTGCTTTTTTAGCGATTTCATCAGTTTTAACAAACCATTGTTCTGAAACCATTGGCTCAAGAATTGTTTTTGACCTATCCCCTTTTGGAATCTGAATTTGATGATCTTCGACACTTACTAAAATACCATTTTCTTCAAGCATCTCAACTATTCTTTCTCGTGCTTTAAATCTATCAAGACCTCTTAATTCTGCGGGTATAAAATCTTTCTTTTCAATATTTCCATCAAAATCAAGACATGTGATTAAGTCTAAATTATGTCTTTTACCAATCTCATAATCATTAAAATCGTGTGCGGGTGTTATTTTTACGCAACCAGAACCAAAATCTATATCAACATATTCGTCAGCAATAATTTCTACATCTCGGTTAACAATTGGAATTGTTACTGTTTGTCCAATGAGTTCTTTATATCTTTCATCAAAAGGATTAACAGCTACTGCAGTATCTCCAAGCAAAGTCTCTGGTCTAGTTGTTGCAATTTCTATGAACGTATCACCAGCTTTATATTTGATTGTCCATAACTTACCTAATTCATTTGAAGATGTGACTTCTAAATCAGATACTGCAGACTTTAGTTTTGTATCCCAGTTAACCATTCTTGTGCCTTTATAGATTAAATTATTTTCATAAAGTGAAATAAATACATTTATTACTGCCTCTGAAAGTCCTTCGTCCATAGTGAATCTTTCTCGTGACCAGTCACAACTCATTCCAAGAGTTTTCATCTGGTTAGTTATGTTATCTCCTGACTCGTCTTTCCATTCCCAAACTTTTTTGAGAAAATTTTCTCTTCCAAGATCATGTTTCGAAATTCCTTTTTCCTCTAACTCTTTTTCGACAAGAAGTTGTGTAATAATTCCTGCATGGTCAGTTCCTGGAAGCCATAAAGTTTGAAAGCCCTGTAATCGTTTTATCCTTGTTATAACATCTATTATTGAGTGCTCTAATGCATGACCCATATGAAGCGAACCAGTTACATTTGGTGGTGGTATGACAATAGAGAAGTTGTCTCCCGCACTACTAGGTTGAAATTTTTTTCCCTGTTCCCAGTTTTTTTGCCATTTCTTCTCTATGGATAATGGATCGTAGTTTTCATCTTGCATATATTATATTTTATGCAGTTTTATTATCTTTTGACTCTTTCAAGACCATTTTTGGTGCAATATCATCTAAAACATTTTCTTTATCGACTATTATTTTTGTAATATCTTTTCTCGATGGTGATTCATACATTTCATCTAATAAGATTTTTTCTAATATTGACCTCAAACCTCGAGCACCGGTTTTTCTTTCCAAGGCTAAATCTGCCATAGCTTCAAGAGCACCATCTGTAAAAACTAGGTCAATTTTATCAAGCTCAAACATTTTTTGGAATTGTTTAGTTATTGCATTTTTAGGCTTTGTCAATATTTCAATTAAAGCATCTTTACTTAGTTCATTTACATTTGTTGTAACAGGCAATCTACCGATAAATTCGGGAATTAAACCAAATTTTATTAAATCTTTTGGTTCAACAAACGCAAATAACTCTTCTTTATTAAATTCTTTAGCATCTGAAATGTTAGTGTTGAAGCCAATAGTATTTTCACCAAGCCTTTTATTAATTATTTGATCAAGACCATCAAAAGCTCCACCAACGATAAACAAAATATTTGTAGTGTCTATTTGTAAATATTCTTGTTGTGGATGTTTTCTTCCACCTTGTGGAGGTACTTGAGCAGTTGTGCCCTCAAGTATTTTTAACAACGCTTGTTGAACACCTTCACCAGAAACATCTCTGGTTATAGATGGATTGTCAGACTTTCTTGTGATTTTATCTATTTCATCAATGTAGATAATACCTTTTTCAGCCCTCTGAATTTCATAATCAGCTGCTTGAATTAGTGTAAGTAAAATATTCTCTACATCTTCCCCTACATAACCAGCCTCAGTTAATGTTGTTGCATCTGCAATAGCAAATGGAACATTAAGAGTTTTTGCTAATGTCTGAGCAAGTAAAGTTTTACCACTTCCTGTAGGACCTAAAAGTAAAACATTTGACTTTTGAATTTCAAGATCATTGTCTACTAAATCACCCTTGTAAATTCTTTTGTAATGATTATAAACAGCAACTGATAATGTTTTCTTTGCATCCTCTTGTCCAATAATATATTCATTTAATGACTGATTAATTTCTTTTGGTAATGGAAGATACTCTTTAGGGCTTGTGTCTATTTTTTCAACTTTTTCTTCTTCAATTATTTCTACGCATAGTTCAATACACTCGTCGCATATGTAAACACCTGGACCTGCGATTAACTTAATTACCTGTTTTTGCGACTTGCCACAAAAACTGCACTTGAGTGCCTGAGATGAATCTTTATTTGCCATTTTTAACTACCCTGTTGTTTTTTTAGCTATTTTTTTTCTGCTAACTCCCTTTGAACTAGCACTTCATCTACTATACCGTATTCTTTTGCTTCTTGCGCGGTCATCCAAAAATCTCTATCAGTATCTTGTGCAACTTTTTCTATATCCTGCTTGGTAAAATCTGCCAATAGGGTATTTAGCTGTGTTCTCATTGAAACGATCAGATCAAAATTTCTTTCCATGTCCGCAACAGTCCCCTCCATGCCACCTGATGGTTGATGCAACATAATTCTTGCATTTGGCAAACTGTATCTTTTACCAGGAGTTCCTCCAGCCAATATAACAGAAGCCGCAGACGCTGCTAGACCCATGCACACAGTGGAAATATCTGGCTTTATGTACTTCATTGTATCGTAGATAGTAAAAAGCGAAGTAATCGACCCACCTGGTGAGTTAATGTACATAAATATATCTTTGTCAGGATCTTCTGATTCTAAATGCAAAAGCTGAGCCATAATTGAATTAGCTACACCATCATCAATTGGAGTTCCTAAAAATATAATTCTATCTTTTAATAGCCTTGAGTAAATATCAAAGGCTCTTTCTCCCCTGTTTGTATTTTCTATAACAGTAGGGATTACATAATTTGAAGGTAATTCATTCATATTATTCTTCCTCTCTTATTTCTTCATCTTGATTGTACACATCCTGTAGGTATACTTTTTCACCATTCTCGTCAACAGACACACCTTCTTGTAAAATATGAAGCATTGCCTTATTTCTCAAAGATTCTGATTCCAAATTTAAACGATGGCTAACACTTTCAATACCTGTAGCCTCCTCATCATGAGATTCCATATGTTCATCGATAAATTTGATTTCTTTTTCATCTAATTGAATCTCTTTATCCTCAACAACTTTATCTAAAATTACAACCATAGAAAGATTTCTAGTAGCTTGATTTTTAAGATCTTCCTGAAGAGCCTCTTCAGTCAATCCTGTCATCTGTAAATAGTCCTCAATTTTTATATTGTTTTGATTCAATTCACCCATAAAATTTCTTAAAATACTGTCCATCTCAGCAATTACAAGTTGTTCTGGAAGTTCTAATTTTGATTCCTCAATTAATTTAGATGTTAAAAGCCCCTGGTACTGATTAGCAACCTGTCTCTTTTTAACCATTTCAATATTTTTATAAAGCTCTTCATTCATTTCTTTTATGCTTTCAAATTCAGTCATTGAAGAAACCCAATCATCAGTTAATTCAGGCATAACTTTTTCTTTGATTTCTTTAACTAGAACTGTAATCTCAATATTACTTTTACCTATGGCAGGTATATCATCATTAAATTTTATAATTGCTCCTGTAGAGACACCTTCTAGTTTTGAATCCATAGAGGGAGTTAGAGAATTACTTCCAAGCTCGTAAAGGTAATCTTGATAGGAAAAATCTTCTAACTCTTTTCCGTTCTCCTTACTACTAATATTTACAAGTAGATAATCAGATGTTTTTGAAGGTCTCTCAACTTTTGCAACATCAGCAAATTGTAATTTTATACGCTCCGTCTGATCATCAATCTCTTCTTCTGTTGGAGCAATAGAGTCTACCGTTACAGATTGATTCAATTTTGGTAATTTTGATAATTTTGGCCAAAGTGTTATTAAAACATCGACTTTGTATGATTTCTTTTCTTTTTTTAAATCTTTAACAACAGGTCTTACTGCAGGATTAATTTCTTCTTTTTGCAAGATTTCGAATATCTGTTCAGGTAAATATAAATCTATAGATTCTTCTAATATATAGTCTTCGCCAACTTCTCTTTCAACTATATTCTTCGGAATTTTTCCTGGCCTAAAGCCTTTAACTTTTAAAGACTTACTAATTTTGTTTATTGCCTCATCTTTTTTTGACTCAAGATCTTCAAAATCAATATCAATTTCAATATTATTTTCAAAATCGGCTACTTTTTTTACTTTATATTTCATTTATCTCCTATTAAATGTAAGGGTGACCGACGGGATTCGAACCCGCGACCTCCTGGACCACAACCAGGCGCTCTAACCGAACTGAGCTACGATCACCACAGCGCTCTCGATAGGACTCGAACCTATAACCTACAGATTAGAAGTCTGTTGCTCTATCCATTTGAGCTACGAGAGCTCTACTTGAGCGGGTGAAGGGAATCGAACCCTCATAGCCAGCTTGGAAGGCTGGAGCTTTGCCATTAAGCTACACCCGCAGGTTTGTCGGGCTGGTGAGATTCGAACTCACGACCTCCTGCTCCCAAAGCAGGCGCTCTAGCCAAGCTGAGCCACAGCCCGCAACTTAATTATTTTTCTATAATAACTGTTCTATTAAAAGAATAAATAGAAAAAATTAATACTTAACTATCATAATCTAAGTTAATCTTTAAAAGGGGTCGCTAGCTCAATTTGGCAGAGCAACGGACTCTTAATCCGCAGGTTCGGGGTTCAAGTCCCCGGCGACCCACGCGACATTTTAGCGGATGTGGCGGAACTGGTAGACGCGCTAGATTTAGGATCTAGTGAGCTTTGCTCGTGGAGGTTCGAGTCCTCTCATCCGCACAAATTAGAATTATTTATTTTGGTGGGAATTCGACAATTATTTCTGTTGAGTTTGCGGTTGCATAAACTTTTCCATCTTTATCTCTTAAAGTTCCAGTAACAAATATTACTCTTTTGCCTATTTTTTCAATCTCAGCTGATGCAGTAACTTCCCCAGTAGTAACTGTCATAGGTCTAAGGTAATTTACCCTTATATCTGTTGTCATAGTTAATAAGCCTTTATCCAACTGGCAATTAGCCGAGATACTATTACAGGAATCTAACATTGTCGCTGCCAACCCTCCATGTACAGTGCCTAAGGGATTGTAATGAAACTCCTGTGGCGTAACAGTGAAGGTAACTTGTCCTAAGTCGTCAACTTCAACTTTTGAAGTGTCCATTAAAGAACCCATTGGGACGTTTTCAATAGGTAAATTTTTAAAAAAATCTCTTCTAGCTTCCTTATCTAAACTTACTAATTCAAGAACTAGACCTTGGGTTAACTCCCATTTAAAAGTTCTTTCATTCATCGTCTGAATCAGATGCTCTTGTTTGAAGTTCAGAGACAATGTCTGCATTTGCTAAAGTTGTAACATCTCCAAGTTTTCTCTCTTCTGAAATATCTTTAAGAAGCCTTCTCATAATTTTTCCACTTCTAGTCTTAGGCAAATCAGCAGTTATAACAATACTTTTTGGTTTAGCTATTGGGCCAATTTTATCACTTACGTGTTGTCTAAGATCTGCAATAAGATCTTCATTTCCTTCATCAGTACCTATCAATGAAACAAATGCAGCTATTGCCTCTCCAGAAATTTCATCACTTCTACCAATGACTGCTGCTTCAGCAACTGAAGGATGAGAAACTAACGCACTTTCGACTTCAGCAGTTGAAATTCTATGACCAGATATATTCATCACATCATCTACACGACCTAGTAACCATATATAGCCTTCATCATCATATTTTGCACCATCACCTGCAAAATAGATTCCTTCGTATTGTGACCAATATGTATCTAAATATCTTTCATCATCACCGTAAACGGTTCGAAGCATTGACGGCCAAGGTGACTTAATTGCTAAAAATCCACCTTCACCCATACCGACTTGTTTTCCATCATTATCAATAATTATTGATTCTATGCCTGGTAGAGGACCACAAGCAGAGCCTGGCTTTGTACTTGTAACACCTGGTAAAGGAGAAATCATTATCGATCCAGTTTCTGTCTGCCACCATGTATCCACAATTGCGCAATTCTCCGCACCAATATTTTCGTGATACCACATCCATGCTTCTGGATTAATTGGTTCTCCTACAGTGCCTAGAAGCCTCAATGAGCTTAGGTCATGAGCTTGAGGGTGTTCTACCCCCCATTTCATAAATGCACGAATTGCAGTTGGGGCAGTATAGAAAATATTGACTTTATATTTTTCAATAATACTCCATAGTCTTTTTTCATCAGGTGCATTTGGTGCACCTTCGTACATAACACTTGTAGTCTTATTAGCCAATGGGCCATAAACAATGTAGCTGTGACCTGTAACCCAGCCACAGTCTGCAGCACACCAATAAATATCGTCTTCTTTTATATCAAAAACTTCGTGATGAGTAGTTGTAACTCCAGTTAAATACCCCGCTTGAGTGTGAACAATTCCTTTAGGTTTTGCAGTTGTGCCAGAAGTATATAGTATGTATAGCAAATCTTCAGCATTCATAACTTCAGGTTCGCAAACCGTAGATTCGTTTTCAGTTATATCGTGATACCAAAAGTCTCTTCCATCCGTCATATTAATTTCCTGCTCTGTGCGTTTAACAACAATCACATTTTCAACATAATCAGTGAGGTCTAGAGATCCGTCAACATTATTTTTTAGAGGTACTATATCACCTCGTCTCCATGCACCATCAGCAGTAATAACAGTCTTTGCTTTTGCATCATTTATTCTGTCAGCAAGAGCTTCTGAGGAGAATCCTCCAAATACAACTGAGTGAACCGCTCCAATTCTGGCACAAGCCAGCATTGAAACAACTATTTCAGGAGTCATCCCTAAATAAATAGCTACTCTATCACCCTTTTCTACTCCAAGTTTTTTTAGTGCGTTTGATAACTTACACACTCTTTCATATAAGTCTTGATAAGTAATTTTTTGGGTATCACCAGGCTCACCTTCCCAGTAAAAAGCGACTCTTTCTCCGTCAGATTCAAGGTGTCTGTCTAAACAGTTATAAGATAAATTAAGTTCACCATCCTTAAACCATTTGAAAAAAGGAGGGTTTGAATCATCAAGTATCTCTGTAGGTTCTTTAAACCAAGAAATTCTTGTTAAAGCTTGTTTTTGCCAAAATTCTAAGCGATTCTTTTCAGCGTCTGTATACCAAGAATCTGTTGCATTAGCATTTTCTATTAGATCTTGTGTTGGTGGAAATTTTCTTTCTTCTTTTAATAGGTTTTCAATTTTTTCATTCATGATTTTTTCCTCCATTAAAATAGTATATATATCAACAAAGAGAAAAATCTACCTAAGTAGTCATAAAATAGTAATTGAATCCATCACATAAAGCATTCCAAGAAGCATTTATAATATTTTCATGAACTCCAATTGTGCTCCACTGTCTATTTGAATCTGTAAACTCAATCAATACCCTGGTTTTAGCTTCAGTTCCATCGGAAGAATCGATTATTCTAACTTTGTAATCAATTAGCTTTACGTTGTTTATATTCTCGTAATCATTTTCAAGTGCTGTTTTTAGTGCTTTAGAAAGTGCGTCGACAGGACCTACGCCTTCTCCAGTCTTGACATATCGGTTGTCATTAACCATTATTTTGCATACTGCTTCAGAAACAACATTCTCTGAGTTTCGTCTCTCTGAGAAAACCCTGAAACTTTCAAATTCAAAAAACTCTGGTTTAATACCTTGAATTGAATTCATTAAAATAAATAAAGAAGCATCTGCTGCTTCAAATTGGAAACCTAAATGCTCAAGATTTTGAACTTGCTGAATAAGCTCCTTAGCCTCTTCATTATTAAAATTTAATCCAAATTCTTCTGACTTAGTAATAACACTTGCTCTTCCAGCTAATTCTGAAACTGTAGTCCTTGTAAAATTACCAACCTTTTCAGAATCAATATGCTCGTAAAGTGAACTGTCTTTAGCCATTCCTGATGCATGAAGTCCTGCTTTATGTGTAAAAGCTGATGAGCCAACATATGGATGTCTTGAATCTATAGAAACATTTACAAGTTCTGCAATATGATTTGCAGTTTGTGTTAATTTTTTAAGTGAATTTACAGGTATAGTTTCATAATCTTGTTTTAAAGATAAATTTGGGATAAGAGTACATAGATCAGCATTGCCAGTTCTTTCACCATATCCATTAATAGTTCCTTGAACATGATCAACTCCAAGGTCTACTGCTACCATTGAATTCACAACAGCACAGCCATTATCATTCTGAAAATGAACACCAAAATTTGTTTTTGGATATTTGTCTATAATTTCAGTAAGAACTTTTCTAACTTCCTCTGGTAAAGTTCCTCCATTGGTATCACAAAATATAAAACAATCTGTACCAGCTGAAATAACAGCTTCAAGTATCTTTAAACTTGTTACTGAATCTTCTTTATATCCATCAAAAAAATGTTCAGCATCGAAAAATACTTTTTTGCCTTTAGATTTTAGATATAAAATTGTATCTACAGCCATATCAATTGCACTTTCTACATCTGTTTGTAAAGCCTTGGTTATATGTAATTTTGAAGACTTTCCAACAATACAGACATAATCCGTACCTGAATCAACTAGAGCCTTAACTTGGGGATCATCTTCTACAGGCAAATCAAGTTTTCTAGTTGAACCAAAACTTACAAGTTTTGCATTTTTTAAATTTAGTTCGCTTTTTGCGGTTTCAAAGAACTCTTCCTCTTTTGGTGATGCACCTGGCCAACCACCTTCAATATAAGCTACCCCTAAATCATCAATTAATTTTGCAATTGCAATCTTGTCTTTCACAGATGGGGAAATCCCTTCCTGCTGGAAGCCATCTCTTAATGTTGTATCAAATATATCTATTTTCATAATCCAAAAAAAAACCCTTGCAATGCAAGGGCAACAACGTTTTAAACGTTGCTCCTAAATAATAATTATAATTTTTTTCATTGTGACAATATTACTTTGTTTTTCTTAATTGTCTAACAAAAAAATATACGGCTGTTAAAACTACAAAAGCTACAGCAATACTTTGAGGATTTAGTGGTTTATTATTCTCTGATATAAGTTCAAAAGTTTTACTAGTTACTCCATCGGCTTCAAAAATTATCGTATTCTCAATAATGTCTTCAACATTAGGTTTAGTAATATCCCCAGGAACTTTAAAACCAAGATTTCCATCAAAAACATTCTCATAGCCTGATTGATTAATTATTTCGTTTTCAGTATCAAAGAGCTCACCAAAAGATCCATAAATCCTGAACTCTTCATCATTGTTTTGAAATTCTATATCTTCGATTGGTAATAATAATAGAGCTGTATTTTCGTTCGATTTTAGAAGTTCAAATTGTTCTTCTAGTTCAGTGATATCATCAAAATCATTACGAACAAGTATTCCAAGATATGCATCCTCTTGAAATATACTAGAGCCAAATCCATCTGGTAAATCAGTAATAATGTCGTTAAGACTTCCAATAGATGACTCTTGACCTATATCAAGTGCATACAACTGTAATTCTTCATTTATTAATAATTTAATTGAGTACTTACCAGACAAATCTTCGTTAAACTCAATGTTCATATCCCATTTAATTTCACATGCTGAAAATATTAGGAAAGCAACAAGCAAATAAATTTTATTTTTATATTTCATTTAATTTCTCAACTAACTTTACTGCGGCTATTTTCCTATGGCTTATATTTGATTTTTCTTCTAAAGTCATTTCAGCTAGTGTTTTTCCATCTACCTCAAATATTGGATCATAACCAAAACCGTTATCTCCTCTTGGTTCATGTATAATATTTCCATTAAGCAGACCTTCTGATGTAATAAAATTTGAGCCATCAAAAAAACAAAGAACTGTTTTAAAAAATGCACTTAAATTATTAGCGGTCTTGAGTTCATTAATTAACTTTTGATTATTTTCAGTGTCAGTAGCATTATCTCCTGCATATCTCTTTGAATAAACACCTGGCTTACCATCCAATACTTCTACAAATAGTCCAGAGTCGTCTGAGAGTACAGGTGAATTGAAAATTTCGTAACATTCTTGAGCTTTCTTTTTTGCATTCTCTTCAATTGTATTTTTATCTTCTATAACTTCAGGAATATCTTTATTTGCTAATAGAGTGTGTTTACTTCCGTGTTCATTAAAAATGTTTAATAATTCTTTGTGCTTATTTTTATTATTTGAAGCTAAGAGTATTTCCATTTACCTAATTTTGTATTTCAAACACTTCTTTTATACAATCTTTTCCAAGTTCAAAAAGTTGATCAAGATGGTCTTTAGGAAAAGGTTTACCTTCTGCTGTTCCCTGTATTTCTAATATTTCAAATTGTTCATCTAAAACTATATTGAGGTCTACTTCAGCATTTGAATCTTTTTGATAATCAAGATCTGCTATTAATTCACCTCCAACAATCCCAACAGAGATTGCACCAACTTTACTTGTAAAAGGATTCTGATGTAATTTATTTTCTTGAATCATTTTTTCAAATGTATCATTAAGCGCTATCCAAGCACCATTAATGGAAGCTGTTCTTGTTCCGCCATCGGCTTCTAAAACATCGCAATCTACAGTAAATGAATATCCATTTATAATTCCTAAATTGCAGACTGCTCTTAAAGATCTTCCAATTAATCTGGAAATTTCTTTAGACCTTCCAGATTCAAATGATTTTCTTGAAATTCTATTACCAGAAGATCCTGGCAACATATTGTACTCTGCAGTGACCCACCCTTTGTCGGAATTTAGTAGCCAATCTGGAAGTCGAGTAGATATAGATACTGTAACTAAAACTTTTGTATTACCTGATTCGTATAGCACTGAGTTCTCAGCAGAATTAATAAAATTTTTTGTGACTTTAATTGGTCTCATTAAGGGGACATCCTTTCAATTTTCCAAGAAGTATCTTCTTGTTTGTAACTAAACCTATCATGTGTTCTGTTTCTTCTTCCCTGCCAAAACTCCCAATAATTTACCTCAATAGAAAACCCGCCCCAAAAATCTGGTCTTGGTATCTCTTTGTCTTCATATTCTTTATCAAGCTCTTCAATTCTATTAGTGACATCTTCTCTGGAAGAAATAATATTACTTTGTGCAGAAGCCCACGCACTTAATTGTCCACCTCTTGGCCTAGATTTAAAATACTCATCAGATATTTTTGCATCTGCTTTTATTGCTTTACCTTGGAACCTCACTTGTCTATGAATCTCAGCCCAATAAAAAATACCTGAAACACTGGGGTTAGCAAATATCTCCATTGCTTTTGGACTTTCATAGTGTGTATGGAAGATTAAATTATCATTGACAATGTTTTTAAATAATACAAATCTTGATCTTGGAGTATTTTCATTTACAGTTGCTAAAACCATTGCGTTAGGTTCATAAATTTTTGTTTCAATCGCTTCATCAAGCCATCTTGTAAATTGTGTTATTGGGTTTGAATTTAAGTCATCAACTTTTAAATCTAAATCGCTATATTCATTTCTTAAAGATTGAATCTTTTCTGAAAAATTTTCCATTAATTTGATTTAATAAAATTTAAAGCTGATCCACTTTCAAACCAACTTATTTGTTCATCAGATAAAGAATGATTTGTGTCTATATCTACTATTGAACCATCCTCTTTATGTAAAGAAACTTTGACTTTACTTCCTGGACTCAAATTCTCTAAATCTTTAATAGTTAATTTATCATTCTGGTCTATCTTGTCATAATCTGCCTTGTCTTCAAAAGTCAATGGAAGTATTCCCTGCTTTTTCAAATTAGCTTCATGTATTCTTGCAAAACTTTTCACTAAAACCACTCTGCAGCCTCTAAACCTTGGTTCCATGGCAGCATGTTCTCTTGATGATCCCTCACCATAGTTTTCATCACCAATTGCTATCCAATTTATATTATTTTCATGATAAGTTTTAGCTAAATCAGGTAACGTCATAATTTCATTATTAAGGGTGTTAACACCCATTCCTGATTCTTCTGAAAAGGCATTGTTAACACCAATAAATAAGTTTTGAGAAATATTTTCTAAATGTCCTCTAAATCTTAGCCATTTTCCAGCAGGTGAAATATGGTCTGTTGTACATTTACCAACTGCTTTCATAATGACTGTCATCTCAAGATAATTGTTCGAATTAAATTGGTCAAAAGGCGTCAACACTTGCAACCTTTCAGAATCGGGGCTAATTACTACTTCAATCTCACTATCTTCTTTAGGTTGAACAAATCCTTCTAAAGTACTTGCAAAGCCCTCTGGAGGTAGCTCTTCTGCAGTTGGAGGTGACAGCTTTACCTCTTCCCCTTCATCATTTACTAAAGAATCATTTAAAAAATCAAACTCCAAAGTACCGCCTAAAGCTAATCCAATTACAGTCTCGGGAGATCCAATAAAAGACAACGTTTCTTTATTTCCATCATTCCTCGCTGGAAAATTACGATTATATGACGATACAATTGTGTTGCTTTCACCATCTTCAATATCATCTCGCTTCCATTGCCCAATACATGGACCACAAGCATTTGCTAGAACAGTGGCTCCTATTGCTTCAAGATCTTTTAAATATCCATCCCTTTCAATGGTTGCTCTAGTAATTTCTGATCCAGGTGTAACCATCAACGGCACTTTTGACTTAAGTCCTTTTTTGGCTGCCTCCCTAGCTATAAAAGCTGCTCTACCAATATCTTCATATGATGAATTTGTACAAGATCCAATAAGCGCATTTGAGATTTTAAGAGGATAACTATTATCTAATGCATCGTTCTTTAATTTTGATACGGGACGAGCTAGATCTGGTGTGTGAGGTCCTACAATGTGAGGTTCAAGATTGTCTAAATTAATTTCTATTACTTGATCGAAGTAATCATTTGGATTATTTACTACATCTTCATCAGCAGTCAATAAATGCATATTTTCTTTTGCTAGGGAAGCTATATCTCCTCTACCGGTAGATTTCAGATATTCTTCACCCTTTTTGTCAAAAGGAAATATAGAACATGTAGCCCCTATCTCAGCACCCATATTTGTAATTGTTGCTTTACCTGTAGTTGAAACAGATTCTGTTCCTTCACCAAAATATTCAACAATTGCATTTGTACCACCTTTTACAGTTAAAATTTCTGCAACTTTCAAAATTATGTCTTTAGGAGCTGTCCACCCACTTAATGTTCCTGTTAGTTTTACTCCAATAAGCTTTGGTATTTTTGTATTAAAGGGCATGCCAGCCATTACATCTACAGCATCTGCTCCACCTACACCAATTGCAATCATACCTAAACCACCAGCATTTGGTGTGTGGCTATCAGTACCAATCATCATTCCGCCTGGAAATGCATATTGCTCAAGAACTACTTGATGAATAATTCCAGCACCTGGGCCCCAAAAGCCAATATTATATTTTTCAGAAGCAGTTCTTAAAAAATCAAATACCTCTTTATGAGTTTTATTTGCAACTTGTAAATCACTGTTTGCACCTTCATATGCCTGAATTAAATGATCACAATGAACAGTTGTAGGTACAGCTGTTTCAGGAAGTTGAGCTTGCATAAATTGTAATAGTGCCATTTGAGCTGTTGCATCTTGCATTGCCACCCTGTCAGGCAAAAAGTCACCAAAGTCTTCACCTCTATTTAGTGAGATATCAGATACGTCTTTAGCATGGCCATATAAAACTTTCTCAGCTAAAGTCAGTGAATTGCCTTTTCTGGCTTTGAATTCAGCAATATTTGACTCAAGAGTTTTATAAACTCTCTCTACCAATTGAATATGTGTTTTTGAAAGATCCATCAAAATAATTATATATTTACTTGAGTCTAAAGATGAACTTATCTAAATTCTGTACAAGTATTCTTAAACTCACAATAATCACACCATTCACCAACTTTGTGACTTGGGCTTAACGCATCAAAAGGAATCCAAGATGCTGGCTTTTTTGCAATATCTTCAAATTTTGCTTTAGCGGACTCGAGTTCACTAATACCAAACTTTCTTTCTTTTACAGATGCATTATTGTCAGATACGTAAATATGCAATACTATTATTTCTTTTTCAGATTTCATTAGCTGTGAAGCTCCTAAAGCATAAAGCTGCGCTTCTAAAGAGTCTTCGGGTATTTCTGGGCGTGTTTTTAGCTCAATTATTATTGGTATATCACCAAGTCTTCCAGCTAAGTCAGACTTTCCAGTAAATATTGTTGCTACTTTCTGGTCAACAACTTTTCCATCTCTCAAGCCTTTTCCTTCGGTGATACAGGTAAAACCTAAAATATATTCTGATTCTTTTATTTTTAAGTCATCATAATTATTTAATTGTGAAACTAGCTGTTGGTATTTTAAATAAAGCTGTTCTCGAGTAACTTCGTCCTCTTCATTTGTTAATTGGTTGAAACTCTCAATATTTTGCTTTTCAGAAAATTTTTCATTATTTACTAAAATTTCCTGTGAAAATTGATGAAACTTAGTAGCCACTGATTCTGATTCATACTCAATGAAGTCCTCTCTTGGTAGACCATACTGAACATTCCATGCAGTTCTTCTTTCGCAATTAGAAAGTTTTACCAAATTTGTTTTTGATATTTTTACTTCTCTAATACGATTAGTTATTTTTTCAGCATTAATTAATGGAAATTGCCCACATCTAGATGCTTGATCACAATAATCG
>CACDUI010000009.1 GCA_902555985.1 uncultured Candidatus Actinomarina sp. | reverse complement strand
AATTTATCTAAAGATTTAAAGAATGTCTCGAGATCAACAGTAGTTGACAAAATTAAAGCTGTAAATACGGTAAAAGTAGATGAAAACAATGTTTTATTATCAAACACAGATGTCGATGGTATTAATCAAACTTTTGAATTTATCAATTTTGATATTAATGACAAAATTGTACTTATTCTTGGTAGCGGAGGAAGTGCACAAACTGCGAAGTATACATTATCGCAAAATAATAAGGTGTATACAGTTTCTAGAAATAAAAAAGATGGAGACTTCACTTATACAGAGGTTAATCAAATAGCTGGTGATGTTGAGGTTATTATAAATACTACGCCATTGGGAATGCCACCATATGAAAATGAAAAACTTCCTATAAGTCATCTTAATTTTTCAAAATTAGAATTGTTCTTTAACTTTGGATATGGTGTATCAAAGAAACTAACAAGTGAAATTCCTAAAAATGTAACATCAATTGATGGAACGATAATGTTAATTGCTCAAGCAATATCTTCGTTTAACATATGGACAGGACAAAGTATAAAATTTAACGAAGCTTACAAGGAAATTGTAGAAAGGATAGATTATGAAAATTAAATATCTGACAGCTGGTGAAAGTCATGGACCAGAATTAACAGCAATTATAGAAGGTATCCCATCAAATTTTGAAGTGAGTAAAAATTACATTGATGAGTTTTTATCAAGACGACAAAAATCTTTAGGTTCTGGCGGAAGAATGAATATTGAAAAAGATGAGATTTTTATTACTTCTGGAGTAATTAATAATTTATCAACGGGTGGTCCTATAGCAATAAAGATTATCAATAAAGACTGGAAAAATTGGAAGGATAAAGAAATAGAACCTTTCGTAGTTCCTCGTCCAGGACATGCAGACTTGGTCGGAACATTTAAGTATAAACATGAGGACATAAGGCTTTCACTTGAAAGAGCAAGTGCACGTGAAACTGCAATTAGATGCGCAATAGGAGCTATCTGTCATCAAATCCTAAGTCAACTTGGAGTTGAAGTTGTAGGTTATGTTTCATCTATTGGTCAACAAAAGCTAGAAAATATTGATTTAGAAGATATAGGTCTAATTAAAAAACTTGTTGATGAATCTGAAGTGTCCTGTCCGGATAAAGAAGTAAGTGAGTTAATGATAAATGAAATATTAACGGCAAGAAAGAAAAAAGATACTTTAGGTGGCTCTATAACATTAGTTGCAAAAAATTTTCCTGCAGGCTGCGGTAGCTATGTTCATTTTGATAGAAAGCTAGACGCAAAACTTACTTCATCTATGATGTCTGTGCAGAGCGTTAAAGCAGTTGAGGTTGGCAGTGGTATAGAAGCATCTAAAGATTTTGGCACTGCCGTACAAGATCAAATAGTTTTAAATGAACAAAATATTGAACGAATCACAAATAATTTAGGTGGATTTGAGGGAGGTATGTCAACAGGGGAGCCAATTATGATAACTTCTTATTTAAAACCCATAAGTACAACTTTGACTCCTATAAAAAGTGTTGACTTGGCATCACAGAAAGAAACGGAAACTAACTATGAAAGGTCTGACACCTGTGCAGTGCCTAGAGCAGTTCCTATTTTTGAAAGTGTAATATCTATAGACCTTTTAAATTCCCTGATTGAAAATACAGGAGGAGATAATAAAGAACTAATTATAAAAAGAGTTGATGAAATAAAAGATATAACTCTTGATAGCTTTAATTTGGCAAATAAAACTTGGTCTATGAAATATGAAAATGAATAATTCATTTT
Organism: uncultured Candidatus Actinomarina sp.; assembly: GCA_902555985.1. Classification (GTDB taxonomy): domain Bacteria; phylum Actinomycetota; class Acidimicrobiia; order Actinomarinales; family Actinomarinaceae; genus Actinomarina. The sequence goes on along the minus strand of CACDUI010000009.1, from coordinate 25,412 downwards.
ATTTATGTGGGTTTATGGGTGTTGGCAAAACTACGATTTTAAATAATATTAAACAACAAACTAAATATACGTGTATTGATTTGGATGAAAATATAGAGAATAAGTATGGTCAAATAGATAATATTTTCGAAGAAAAAGGAGAGACTTTTTTCAGAGAAATTGAAGAAAAAGAATTTTTTGTAAATCAAAACAAATTTAATTTAATTTCTTTAGGTGGTGGTGCAATAGAAAATGACAATATTTTTGAAAATTTACTTAAAAGTAATCAAACTATTTATTTAAGTCTTAACTTTGAAAGTCTTTGGGAAAGAATTAAAAATTCTGACAGACCACTAGTTAGTACAGGAAGAGAAATTCTTGAAAGTAGATACAAAAATAGAATAAAAAGGTACGAGATGATGGAATATAAAATTTCCAATGAGAATGTAAAAGATACTATAAGCAAAGTACTAGAAATAATGGAAAATCAAAATGCCTAAAAATATTTATCTAAGCAGCAGTGAAGAATTAATTAAATATATTAATGAAGATTTACCAAATGAGAGCTTAATTATTCTCGATTCTGCTCTTGAGCAATTTAAATTACATAGCAACTTTAATGCAAGTCATGTTTACTTAAAAGTTTCTGAAGAAACAAAAAATTTAGAAACAGTTGAAAAAATTTGGGAAATAATGTTTTCATCAAATTTAAATAGATCAGACGCAATAGTAATTATTGGAGGTGGGGTTATGCTTGATCTCTGCTCTTTTGCTGCAAGCACATATAAAAGGGGTGTTGCCTTTACATTAGTTCCGTCTACTTTATTAGCTATGGTTGATGCATCTCATGGAGGTAAGAATGGTTTTAATAATAATTATGGAAAAAACCAAATTGGCACTTTTAATTTACCCAAGGGTGTTGTAGTTTGTTTTGGACTTCTCAATACTTTGAAAGATAAAGATTATAAAGATGGCTTAATTGAGCTTGTAAAACATGGACTAATTGGTAGTAAAGAAATATTTGATAAATTGGTTTCTACAGAAAATTTCAAAATAGATAATGAGATAATCAAAAAAGGAATACAAATTAAAGAAGATATTGTAGAAGAAGATTATTTAGAAACTGGAAAAAGAAAATATTTAAATTTTGGGCATACAGTAGGCCACTTAATTGAGCAAGATTCAAAGTTCACTTTATCACACGGTGAAGCTGTAGCTATAGGAATGATTTATGAACTTGAACTATCGAAGAAACATTTTGGTTTGCCACAAGAAGTAATTGATTTGTATGTTTCATATCTTGAAAAACTTGATTACAAAAAATCATATGAATTTGTAAACGACATTGACTACTTATTAGGAATTTTAAAGGATGATAAAAAAAGTAAATCTGACTCTGTAGATATTGTTTTACTATCTGATATATCACAGCCTAATTTAATTAGCATAAGCTTTGATGAATTGATTGAGGTGATTCAAAATTAAAGATATATACATTATCAATGGTCCAAATCTTAATTTTTTAGGCATAAGAGAAATTACTGAATATGGTTCAACAAGCTATGATGAGTTAAAAAATTTAATCAATTCTGAAGCAAAGAAGTTAAAAATCAAAACTGTTTTTTTTCAATCAAATATTGAAGGCGAAATTGTTGATTATATACAAAACCTAATTAATAATGAAAATTCATCGGTTGTGATTAACCCTGGAGCATACACACATACAAGTATTGCAATAAGGGACGCTTTACAGACTTATTCACAAAACAACGACATAGTTGAAGTTCATATTTCAGATATAAATCAAAGAGAACAATTTAGAAAAACAAATTTAATTTCTGATATTAGTAATAAGTCAATTATTGGAAAAGGTGTGCAGGGATATATTGAAGCACTGGGATACATTAATGAACAATAAACAAACAATTGCTTATCAAGGTTCGTCTGGCTCATATTCAGAGGAACTTTTAAAAAAGGAATATTCGGATTATCAATATCATCCGACTGAGACATTTACTGAGTTAATATCTTATGTAAAATCTGATTCTGGCATTGGATTGCTTCCTGTTGAAAATTCAATCGCAGGTACTGTGAATGAAGCATATGAAGAGCTTATTGACAGTGGTCTGAAAATATTTGCAGAATATGTGCATAGAATTAATCACAGTTTAATAGGCTTAGTAGGTTCAAATATATCAAATATTACAAATGTTATTTCCCACCCACAGGCATTACAGCAATGTAGTAAGTTTATACAGAAGCATAAGTTTAGAATTACTCCAGTATTTGATACTGCGGGAAGTGTATTTGAAATTTTAGAAAAAAATGAATTGTCTACTGCTGCGATTGCTGGAGAACATTTTGAAAGCGATGAAAGATTCTTAATTTTAGAAAAAAATATATCAAATCATGAAGAAAATTATACAAGATTTCTTCTTATTGGAAATATAGATTTAGATCAGAAACAAGTTAAAAATAAGGTTTCATCAGTGCTCATATCTGATGACAAGCCAGGTTCGCTATTACAGTCTTTGAATATTTTTAGTGATTTGGGTATAAACCTTACAAAACTTGAATCACGACCAATACTGGGTAGACCTTGGGAGTATAAATTTTATATTGATTATGAATTAGAAAACTTGGAAAAACAATCTGAGCTTGAGGAAAAAATAAGCAAAGTTTCTAAAGAATTTAAGTTATTAGGACATTATCCAAAAGCTATTCAGTAACTTTCCACTGAATACCTTGTTCAGAATCTTCTATTTGCAAACCAGAAGATTCTAATATATCTCTAACTTCATCAGAAAGTTCATAATTTTTTTCATTTCTCAACTTTGATCTTAATAATATTAGTTTTTCAACTAACATTTCAAAACGCTCATTATTTTTCATAATAGACTCTATTTGAATTTCTAAATTAGCAATTTCTTTTAAAGTGGATTTATCTGATGAATTTAACTCAGTTTCAGTACTATCTATTTTTTTGACAGAACCCTTTTTGTCAGAAATCAATAGCTTTTGTAATGTATTCAACTTTTCTTCAGAATCTTTTTCAAAGATATGAGTTCCTTCTTTGTTCAAAACAGTTACATTGCCTAATCCAACAACTTTAAATGTTTCATTTTTTCCAGAAATTATTAGTGCAGTATGTTCGTCGATACCAAGAATGTTTGAATAAGATTTATTTAAAAGAGTTTTCATTCTATTTTCACCAACATAACTAAAGCTTGTATCGTGATTTCCACCTTCTGCGTTATTAAAGTGAGGAACTACGGTACAAGACAGACCATAAACATCTAAAATATTCAACCCCTTTTCCCAATAAGGGTCTTGACCTACTTTATAAATTTCGTAAACAGGCAAGGTATGCTCTCCAAGGGTAGAGGCCGCTGCACTTGCAAATAGGCTATTACCACCCTTTACCAGATGATTTTTTAAAGTTTGCTCAAATTCATTACCATGCCATAACTTGCTAGCATAACTGGGACTTCCTGGTCCAGCAAAAATAAATGATGCATTTTCTAGTAACTGAATTGATTTGAAGAATGATTTTGTATTTAATTCTTCAATTTTTCTATAACTAGCTAGTTTCATCTCAATATTTAAACTTACTTTGTAAAACTCTATTATTTTTTCAACTAACTGATTAGCATTTTCTTGAAATCCAAATGGAGTATCAATCATGTATGCATCAGAAGAATTATCTAGAATCTCAAGCAGTTCTCTATGAACGCTTACTAAGTTCGGACTTGTTTCACCAGATCCTAAAATTGCTATTGATCCTAAAGCGTTTTTCATGAATCTATTATATATTTTATTTCTATACATCTAAAGGTGTATAATTTATGTATGGCCACTTTTCTTGCATTAATTCTTGAAAAATTTACGATTGAAATTATACCTAAGCTTCCAATCTCTATCAGAACCCAATTGTATTTAAATATTTTAAAATTAAGGAAAGTTCGGGACAGGCTTAGGTTTGACGCAACAAGCAAAAATCCTACATTTCAAGAGCGTCTGAACTATGCAATTGACTCAAGAGCAAATTTAAATAATTCAGGAGAAAGAATATTGCCGCTTGATGAAAGCGTAAAAGTAGAAGAAATTCAAAATGCTCCTATAAGCATTTATAAATTTACGCCAAAAAATCCAGATAAGGGTAAATATGGAATTTATTTTCATGGGGGCGGTTATTTTGCTGGAAGTATTAATTCACATAAAAATTTTATATCAATATTATCTGCGAAATCTAATTTAGTTGTTTACTTCTTTGAATATAGGCTCAGTCCAGAATATAACTTTCCATCAGCACATGACGATGCAAAGATAGCTATTGAGTATATAGACAATCTTCATGAGGGAGACCAATCAATTTGGATAGGTGAGTCAGCTGGTGGGGGATTAGCTGCAGGCGTTACAGTAGATGATGGATTCTCACTTAAGCCTGACAATCTTATTTTACTTTCACCTTGGCTTGATTTATCTGACGGTTTTGAAGACAAAAAGTTTTTGAAGAATAAAGATATAACAATAATCATTGATGGAATGTATGAAGTCGGAGAGTTTTATGCTGGTGAATATGGCACTACTAATCCAATATTGTCTCCTGTTTATGCAGATATTAATAACTTTCCAGACACACTAATTCAAGTATGTACAAATGAATTACTGTACAATGACGCAGTTGAATTCGTTAAAAAGTTAAGAGATAAAAATACAAATACTCAACTACAGACATGGGATAAAGTCTGGCATGCTTGGCATTTTTTCCCAATCAAAGAAGCATTTGAAGCTATTGATAATATAGTAGATTATATCAAGTCTTCAGAATTTCATTCCTCTAAATGATGAAGAGCAAAACCAAAAGGTAATTCAAGTCTATTTTCTTCCATAACCTTACTATCTTTTAGAATTTTGTATGTATCGGCGTCTGCTGTGATTTGCCCATTATTTAAAATGATGCTTCTATTACAAATCTCTAATGCCATTGGTAAATCGTGTGTAACTAGGATAATTGATACTTTGAGATTTTTTAGAATGTCAATTAACTCTCTTCTAGAAGCAGGATCTAAGTTTGAACTTGGTTCATCTAAAACAAGCAATTCAGGTTCAGAGGCTAAAACGCTTGCTATTGCAATTTTTCTTTTTTGACCAAAGCTTAGGTGATGTGGTGGTTTATCAATAAACTCGAGCATTCTTACCTGCTCTAGAGCTTTCATTGAATTTGCTTCTACTTGTTCTTCACTGAATCCAAAATTTTTAGGACCAAACATTACATCTTCCAAAACTGTTGGCATAAAAAGTTGATCATCTGGATCTTGAAAAACCAAGCCTACAGATTTTCTAATCTTGGATATATTGTCTTCTGTATATGAAACTTGGTTTAATTGTATATTGCCTTTTAATTCACCAAGGATTCCGTTTAAATGAAGAATTAGTGTAGTTTTTCCAGCACCATTTGGACCAAGAACACCCAATCTTTCCCCATTGGATAGATTTAAATTTATATTTTTAAGAGCCTCGTGTCCATCGGGGTACTCAAAACTTAAATTATTTATATTAAGATAATTATCGCTCATGTAATAAACCAATCTAATGTACTAACAGCTATAGAAAAAATAGACACCAATAAAATTAACTTAGAAGATTTAAATTCTCGTTCTTTTAACTCTAAGGTTCCCTTAAAACCTCTTGATATCATTGAATTGTAAACTCTTTCGCCTCTTTCATATCCTCTTATCAACAATGCGCCAGATGCGAAAGCGAGCGGCTTTAATGTTCGAAAGCCTTTTTCAGAGTATCCTCTAGATCGCATTGATACTCTTACACGTTTGACCTCATCAATAAAAACATCAATGTATCTGATAGCAAATGAAAATATAGAAACTAATAAAGGTGAAACTTTGAGTTTTTGAAGTCCATAAATTATTTCGATATTCGAGGTTGTTGCTGTAAGGATTATTGCCAATGTAACACATAGAGTTATCTTTATTAGAATTGAGGTCATTTCATTAACGCCTGTTTTATAAATTGAAATATTAAATAAGCTGGTTAAAATTTCTCCATTCCCTTTGCTCACAAATGGTAAAAATAGAGCAAATAATATAAATGGAATATCTATAGAAAGTCTTTTTAAATAAGTATTAAATTTTAATTTTGAAACCTTTAAAAGACTGAGGACAATAACTGCTTGTATTATGGTTGTAAGATTATTTTCTAAGCTTAAGAAAGCAATTGAAAGAATTATAAAAAAAAATGAAATAAGTTTAATTTCAGGTTTTATTTTTACTAAATAAGAGTTACTGTGTATTTCTAAATGATGTGAATGGGAAGTTTCCATATTTAAATATGTTAATGCAAATTATTTGCAATAAAAGATTTATTTGCAATTTTTGCAGAACCCAGAATATACAAAATGATTTGTTAACTCTCGGAAATTTGATTTATTAACTATAAGTTTGTTTATTTTTTCAGAAGTTTGTTGATCTAAGTCAGAAATTTTTCCACATGCTTCACAGACTATATGTATGTTTGAATAGACATCTTTTACAAAATATAGCCCGGAACCGTGAACCTGATGAGAGTGTTCAATTAAATTTATATTTTCCAAAAGCTCAAGAGTTCTATAAACAGTTGCAAGGTCTATGTTCTTATCTTTTTTTAAAGATAGTTTGTGCAGTTCATCAACAGTAAAGTGTTTATGGCCAGAGGTTTCAAGAATTTTGCAAACAACTTCTCTTGCATTAGTGATTCTATTTCCTCTTTTTCGTAATTCATTAACGAAATCCATATTCAAGTATATTATATGTCTGAATGGCTAAATTATGAAAAAAAAGTTTCTTAGAATACTTAATCTCTACAGCCTTCTTTATCTTCCAATTGGTTGGGTTGTCGGCTTAGCAATAATATTTATTGCTTATGAGCCTATAACAGTTCTTTATTTCCTTAGTGTTGTTGTATTGGGATTGTTTGGATTTCTTATTCTTTACACATCTAATAGAAAGATGGTCGATGATTCATATAATATTTCAGATTATCCATTTTCAATTATTGAGTTTTATTCTGATTATTGACTAGGTTGTACAGCTTCAAAATTCATAGTTGATGAATTCAAAAAGAACAATCCAGATATTTACTTTGTTTCAATTAATGCAAGCAAGCAAAAAGATCATGAGTTTATTAAGAAATATAAATTAAACAACACTCCAACTTATGTTTTGATAAACCACACTGGAGAAAAGATTGGAAGACGAGTTGGAACATTCTACCCCAAATATTTTGAGGAAAAAATAAGCTAGGATATCTTGTCACCTAGTTCTGCCTCATCAGAGGGTTTCAGCAATAACACATCACCATTTTCTGATATTGAGCCTAACACCAGGCACTCACTGATAAATGGTCCAATTTGTTTATCTCCAAGATTTACTACAGCAACACACAACTGATTGAATAAATCTTTAATTTCATAGTTTGTTATTTGAGCACTAGTTTTTTTAATACCTATATCATTTCCAAAATCTATTTTCAACTTGTAAGCAGGCTTAATTGCTTCTTCAAACTTTTCAGCTGTTAATATTTTCCCCACTCTGATGTCGAGTTCAAAAAAATTAGTTGATTTATCACTTTCCATATAACAAACATAATTACATAATTATTTCATGTCAAAATTATTAATTCTCAGTGCTGGAGTTAGTAAAGAATCAAACAATACTAAATTAGCAAAAAAATTAAATGATTTTCTTAATGAGCAAAAAATTTCTTGTGAGATTCATGAAAATCTTTATGAAAACATTCCATTTTTACTAGACAATCAAGATGAAGTACCAGAAAAAATAATAGATATGAGAAAATCATTAGAAAATTCAAATAAGATACTTATTTTTAGCCCAGTTTACAATGGAGGATTTCTAGCTCACTTGAAGAATACTTTAGACTGGCTTTCACTTGCATACGGAGATAATCGATATAATTTTCTATTTAAAGAAAAGACAGTCGGGGTTGTTACTTCAGTTAAAGGTGCTGGTGGAAATGCTGAGAAAGCTTTTAATATTTTAAGTTCTCAGTTGTTAAACTATGGTCTTAACGTATTCAATGAGTTTCATTTAATAACTAAAAAAGATCATCAAGATGAAATTGCAATTGAAGAAAATGAAAAGATCTTTGAAGATATAAAAAAATTTGTATTTAAATTTTTAGATTTTTAATTTATCTTCAATTAATTTGTAAATATTTGAAGTCAATTCTTCGACGGTGTAATCCGTTGTATTATATATTGGATCCATTATCTCTATGATTATTTCTCCACTTCTAAGCCAAACTTCACCTTTGGTCATTAAATTATGTGCATTATGTGTAACTACTGGAATGATTGGTAGGTCAAAATCTTTTGCAATATAGGCTGATCCTTTTTTAAAGGGTAAAAGCTCTTTTTGATTGCTGCGCTTTCCTTCAGGGAAAATCATTATTGAATTTTTATTTTCAATAACTTTCAATATTGAATCGTTAATTTTTTCAAAATTAGCACTTGCATTCTCTCTGTCTATACGAGGAAGTCCTAAAACTTTTAGTACACGTCCAAAGATTGGAATTCTAAAAAGCTCAGTTTTTGTGAGAAATCTAATTGACACCGGTAGTGCAGTGATATGTGTAAAAATATCTAATGTAGAAGGGTGATTTGAAACTACCACATAACTTTTATCTAAATCGATTTTTTCAGCCCCCTCAACTTTGAGTTTTATTCCAACAAACTTCAAGCCAATCCATCCAAAAAATTCATATATTTTTGTAGCCATTACTTTTCCATATGGCAGAAATGAAACGAAAATTATTGAAAGCATAATTGGTGAAAAAACAAACACCATAAAAACTGGAAAAAGAAATAAAGTTTTTAAAAATATTTTAAGAGTAACTTTATTTTTCATACATTTATTTTAAGAAAAGATTTGGATTGTTATCATATAAATTTAATAAATATCATTAACATTGAATTTATGAAAAAATATTCAACAATATTCTTATTATTATTTGTCTTTTGCGGTGAAAGTAGTGAGGTAATAGATGATTATCAACCCCCTACGTCAACTTCAGATGATGTTTTAATTGAAACCGAAGAGACATCAACTTCTACAACAGAAATTGTTCAACTAGATTCTTTTAAAGGTACAGTTTATGTTGTTCAAAAAGATGAGAGCGAAGTTGGATATTTAGCTCCAAAACAATTTTTAAATGCAGGGCTTGAAAACGTTAAGGGTGTTACGAGTGAGATAATTGGAGAATTCACTGTAGAATTAGCTGAATGTGATCAGTCGGACTCTTGTTTATACATCACTAATCTATTGATACGTGTTGATATTTCTACATTAAAGAGTAAGAGCTCAATTAGAGACTCTGCAATTAAATCCCAATGGCTAGAATCAAAATTGTTTCCTGAAGCAGTATTTAAATTAGATGAATTAGTTATTCCTAATAAAAATTTTGATTCAAAAGTTGAAGATACAATAGTAGGAAAATTATCGATTAGAGAAATAGAACTTGATACCCCATTTTCTATCACGGCATCTTTAGTTAATGACACTATAAGAATCTCAGGCTTTACAGAAATTGATACAACCTGGTTTGGTTTTGATGCGCCAACTAAATTTAATGCCTGGGAGGTATTAAACCCTATTGGTATTACTGTTGATTTGGTTGCAAAGCAAAAATAAATTGTTAGAAAATTTATTAAATTATAAAAAAATTGATGATTCATTAAAATCAAAAAAAACTAATTATGCTTCCGTAGCTGTTCTTTTCATTGATAATAATGAAATATTGTTCATTAAACGTTCTGAAAATATGCCAACGCATAAGGGCCATATAGCATTTCCGGGTGGAAAGAAGGAAGAAACGGATAAGAGTGTTGTAAGCACTGCAATTCGCGAAGCCACTGAAGAACTTTTAATACAAGAAAATTCGATTACCCCATTTGGCTATATTGATTCTGTTGATACAGTCGAGTACAAATTTGAAGTGTTTCCTATTTTGTGTTTTCTTAAAAGTAAGCCAGAAAAGTTTAATCAAGACGAGGTGCAAAAAGTTCTATATGCAAAAATTGATAATCTTATGAACGAAACAAACTGGCATTACAGAGGGTTTTATTCTAATGATTGGATATTTGAAATTGATAATGAAATTTTGTGGGGTGCAACAGCAAAAATGGTCAGAAAGATATTGAATATTACTCTAGATTCTAATCCAGATTACGAGCCTCATCCTTAACTGCTAAGTAAAGTGAGATAAAAATTAATATCAAAGTAATAAAGAAGATATTGTTAATAATTTCGTCAAGGAAAATGTATCCAACATATATTCCAACTATTGGAACAACGTAATCTACTAACGTTGTAAATGTCGCAGATAGCCTTTTTATTGTATAAAAAAATAAAGAGTAATTAAATATATCTATAAACACTAAACCGGATAATTTTAAGGATTGAGAACGATTTAACATTTCAAGCTCTCCACCAAGAATAAAAAATAATAAGATTGAGAATGCTGTACTAGAAAACCACTGTACTAAAAGATACGTTCTAGCAGGAATATATTGGGAATCTTTTTTATTTGTAATATTACTCAAGGCAAGACCTTGAACGCCAATAATTGCTAATATTCCACCTTTAATTATGTCTCCATCATCTGATAGACCAGTAGCACCTGAAGCAAATAGTATGATAAGTCCAAACAGTCCGATTAAGACAGACACTAATTTTAGACGAGTTATTTTTTCATCTTTGTAAATGAGAAATACCCAAAATACTGTGAACATAGGAATCGTAGAAATAAATATACTTTGAAGACCAGAAGAGATGCTTTTTAATGCATATATAAAAGTCCATCCTGGAACAGTGATTGCTAAGAAGCCTGTTAAGGCACCTTTTAGAAAATAATCTCTATTTACTTCAGTAATAAATTCCTTGAAGCAATATAGAGATAAAAGAAAAGTAACAAGTGTTATTCGTGCAGTAACAATAAATATTTCATTTACATTGTCAATTAATAAACTTCTGTTTAGAAGCCCATGAAATCCAAACAAAATCCCAATTAATATTATGTTTACCAATCCTGTATAAGCTGATAATTTATATTTGGATTTTATAAAAACTCTCCAATTTGATTTAGCTTATTAGAATAGCAGATATGAAAACAGTTTTTTCCGGTATTCAGCCAAGTGGCCTGGTTCATCTTGGAAATTTGCTTGGTGCAATAAATAACTGGGTAAAGTTATCTGAGGAAAATAGTAAGAACTATTTTTGTATTGTAGATTTACATTCTCTGACGGGACTACCCAATAAAGATGATCTAAATAAGAGTATTAGTGATACGCTTAAAGTTCTTATTGCTTCGGGAATTAATCTTGATAATTCCGTCATTTACATACAAAGTAAGCTTCAGGAACACGCTTATCTTTCATGGATATTATCAAATTTTTGCCAAGTTGGAGAATTGCAGAGGATGACACAATTTAAAGAAAAATCATCATCTTTTGGGACTCACTCTGGATTATTAACTTATCCAATTCTGATGGCGTCAGATATTTTGATTCATAAAGCAAATGAAGTACCAGTTGGAGATGATCAAACACAGCATCTAGAACTTACAAGAAACATAGCAGAAAGATTCAATTCGAATTATGGAGAAATATTTCCTATCCCTGAAAAATCTATTGGAAAATCTGGGGCTAGATTAATGTCTTTACGACATCCAGAAAATAAAATGTCTAAAAGCTCAGATGATATAAATGGAACAATATATTTTAATGACTCAAAAGAAAGTATTCTCAAAAAATTTAAATCTTCAGTTACTGATTCTGAAAATACTATAAAATATGATCCAGAACTTAAACCTGGCATCAGTAATTTAATAGAAATCTATGCAGCTATAAATGATAAAGAAATAAAGGATTTGGAGAAAGAATTTCAAAACTTACAATATGGAGAGTTTAAAATTGCAGTTGCTGAAACAGTTGTTGATTACCTAGAACCTATCAAAAAGAAATATAATGAGTTAACAACAAACGATATTAAAGATATAGTTGAAAAAAATTTAAATTTAGCACATGAGTCTGCTGCAGAAACAATTATGGAAGTAGAAGAGGCTTTAGGTATTAATTAATTATGAAATTTTCAAAAATAGTACTGAAGTTTCTTTAATGTCATCAGAATATAAAGTTCCAGAAGACTGGAAAAAAATACTAAATGAAAGTCAGATTGAAGCTGTAACTACTATCAATGGTCCTGTTTTAATTATGGCTGGTGCTGGTTCTGGTAAAACAAGAGTTCTGACACATAGATATGCTCATTTAGTACAGCATCACAATGTTGATATTGAACAAATATTAGCTATTACTTTTACAAATAAAGCTGCTGAAGAGATGAAGACACGTATTGGTAGTTTATTAAATCTAAAAATATCACCAAAGTGGATATCTACATTCCATAGCCTATGTGTAAAAATATTAAGAATTCATGGAGACAAAATTGGGTATAGAAACAATTTTTCAATTTATGATCAATCAGATTCTAACAAGGTTGTTCGAAACTGTATGTCAGAAAATAATGTTGACCTAAAGCAGTATTCACCAAAACGATTTCAAGCTCATATTTCAAATTTAAAAAATAATATGATTTCTCCGGGTGAGGCATTACAAAATGCTGAATCATTTTTTGAAGTAAAAGTTGCTGAAATATACTCAAGCTATGAAAAAAAATTAATTATGTCAAATTCTATGGATTTTGATGATTTATTAATTAAAACTGTAGAGCTACTACAAACAAATGAAAAAATACTTCATTACTGGTCCAATAAGTTTCAATTCGTAATGGTAGATGAATATCAGGATACAAACTTTGTTCAATATAAACTTGTTGAGTTATTGAGTTCTAATAATCAAAACGTATGTGTTGTTGGTGATTCAGACCAGAGTATTTATGCATTTAGGGGTGCAGATATAAGAAATATAATTGAGTTTGAAAAAGATTTTAAAAATGCAAAGTTAATTCAATTAGATAAAAATTATAGATCTACTAAAAAAATTCTTGACTTAGCAAATACAATAATTTCAAACAATCCAAGAAAAATTAAAAAGAATCTCTGGACTGACAATGAAGATGGTCTTGAAATTAGCTCATTTAGGTTTAGGTCTGAAAAAGATGAATCTAGATGGGTTGCTGAAGAAGTTAATCAAATTATTGAAAGAGACAAAGATGCGGAAATTGCAATATTTTACAGAACAAATAGCCAATCTAGATTGTTTGAAGAGGAATTGAGAAAACTAAATATAAATCATAAATTAATTGGAAGCGTAAGGTTTTACGACAGGAGAGAGATTAAAGATATAATTTCTTACTTAAAGTTTCTTGTCAATGAAAATGATCTAGTTTCATTTGAAAGAATAGTAAATGTACCAAAAAGAGGCATTGGAGAATCAAGTGTGAAAAAACTTCGTGATTATATAAATCAACAAGAAGTATCAATTTTTGAATTATTGCAAAATCTTGAACAAATTGACAACATTTCCCCAAGAATAAAAAATAAATTAACCGAATTTAAGGATTTGATAATTGATTTAAAAACCTTTTCATTAGAGGGTCCTTCAAAATCTATTGAAAAAATTATTGAACTGACTGGTTATAAAATGAACTTGATAAAAGACGGAACAATGGAATCTCAGATGAGAATTGAGAATATAGAAGAACTTCTAAATTCTGCTTATAATTTTGAAAATGTTTATGATGAAGAAATAGACGAACCTTATAGTAAGCTTCGAGATTATCTTGAATCAATAGCCTTGTTTTCTGAAACTGATGAACTTAAAGATTCAGATAAAGTTTTGCTTATGACACTCCACAACGCAAAGGGCTTGGAGTTTCCATATGTCTTTATGACAGGAATGGAAGAAAATCTTTTTCCACATGAAAGAAGTTCACAAGGGGACCAGTCTGAAATTGAAGAAGAAAGAAGACTCTGTTACGTAGGTGTAACAAGGGCCGAAAAAAAACTATATTTGTCTCATGCTTGGTCAAGAACTTTATGGGGAGGAACAACTTATAATTTACCCAGTAGATTTTTAGATGAGGGTTCTAATCATTTTGAAACAAAAGATTTCTCTCAAGAGTTTCAGGAGTCTGATAATCAAAATGGTTCTGCTGTAATTGGTCAAAAAATTATACATGAAAAATATGGCGAAGGACTTATAAAAGAAGTACAGGGGAGTGAAATTACTGTTGAATTTCATGAAGATATAGGAACTAAATATTTGGATATAGAATGGGCTCCAATAAAATTTCAATAAATAGAAAGCATAATTTTTATTTTTTTGTAACCTATACTCTTGTTGTAATATTATGAATCTTTTTGAATATCAAGGTAAGCGACTATATAAAGACTTCTCTATACCAACACCCAAATCAATATTTGTATCTAGTATTTCTAGTATTTCTGACAATCATGATTTAAATTATCCTTTAGTTGTTAAAGCACAAGTTCAAGTAGGTGGAAGGGGTAAAGCAGGTGGTATTAAGGTTGCAAACAATTTTAAGGAATTAATTGAATATTCAAATGAAATTTTAGGAATGGATATCAAAGGCCACATAGTTGAGAGTTTATTAATTGAAGAGGCTTCAACAATCCAAGAAGAATATTACATTTCGTTTACGCTTGATAGATCAGCAAAAAAGTATCTTATGATGCTCAGCTCAAAAGGCGGCATGGACATTGAAGAAGTTGCTCAAAATAATCCTGATGATTTGATAAAAATTTATATTTCACCTTCAGAAGGTCTTAATACTGAGGTAGTAAATAAAGCAATAAAAGATTCAAAACTTAATCAAGATTACAATGATGAACTAAATGATGTAATTTCCAAATTATATAACCTTTTTGTTGAAAGTGATTGTGACCTTGTTGAAGTCAATCCTCTTGCAATTACTAACAAGGGCGTCTCAGCATTAGATTCAAAGGTTTCATTAGATATGAATGCTGTTTATAGGCATGATAATTTTATAGATATTGAAAAAGAAATACCTATTCCAGTTTCAGAACAATTTGCTAAAGAAAAAAATCTAAACTTCATAAAGCTTGATGGGACTGTCGGGATCATAGGTAATGGTGCTGGATTAGTAATGTCTACACTTGATGTTGTTTCTGAGTATGGTGGAAAGGCTGCAAATTTCTTGGATATTGGTGGTGGAGCAAAAGCTGAAACTGTAACTGCAGCATTAGAAGTTTTAGAATCAGAGGATAATGTCAAAAGTGTTCTCATAAATATCTTTGGTGGAATTACAAGGTGCGATCTTGTTGCAGAGGGGATTGTTGAAGCAACAAAGGGTAAAGATTTAAAGTGGCCAATCATTGTTCGTTTAGATGGAACAAACTCAAAAGAAGGTTTAGCTATATTACAAGAAAACTCAAATGAAAAAATTACAATATCTAGTTCTATGGATGATGCGGCTAAGTTAGCCGTTAAAGGAGCAAACTAATGTCAATATTCATTGATAATGAAACCAAAGTAGTTGTTCAAGGCCTCACAGGTGAACAAGGAAAATTTCACGCATTAAGAAATAAAGCATATGGCACAAAAGTTGTTGCAGGTACTAGGCCAGGCAAAGGGGGAGAAACAGTAGAGGGTATTCCAATTTTTAATACTGTTGAGGATGCTATTGAAGAGACTGGTGCAAATACAGCAATGACTTTCGTACCACCACCATTTGCCAAAGATGCAGTCTTAGAAGCAGCATATGCTGGTTGTGAGTTAATTGTTTGTATTACTGAAGGTATTCCAGCAAAAGATGAGGCAGAAATGTATGATCTTTTGAAACAAAAAACATCTTCAAGATTATTAGGTCCTAATTGTCCGGGTTTAATTTCTCCAGGCAAATCAAATGTAGGAATTATGCCTCACGAAATTACAATGGAAGGCAAAGTTGGTGTAGTGTCAAGATCTGGAACTTTAACTTATCAAGCAGTTCTTGAATTGACAAATCTCAATATCGGCCAATCAACTTGTATAGGCATAGGGGGTGACCCTGTTCCTGGTACCTCATTTATAGATGTTTTAGATGCTTTTCAGAATGATATTCAAACTGAAGCAATTGTAATGATTGGAGAAATAGGTGGAAGCGCTGAAGAGGAAGCTGCTGAGTTTATTAAAGATAATGTTACTAAACCAGTTGTTTCATATATTGCAGGACTTACAGCTCCTCCTGGTAAAAAAATGGGACATGCAGGTGCAATAGTTTCTGGAAATAAGGGTACTGCGAGTGCTAAAATTGAAGCACTTACTGATGCTGGTGCAAATGTTGTTAAAAACCCTACAAGAATTGGCCAAGCAATTAAGGACGTAATATGAATGAAAATTTAAAACGAGAAGACTTAGAATCCGCCATACAAAAAACAAGAGACTCTTTTGATACTGACAATCCTGTAGTGCCATTTATTGAAGGGGATGGCATTGGTATAGATATATGGCCCGCTTCTCAAAAAGTTTTTGATGCGGCTGTAGATAAAGCTTACTCAAATGCCAGAAAAATTGAATGGCAAGAAGTTCTTGCTGGTCAAAAAGCATTTGATAGTGTTAAGGAATGGTTGCCTGATAAAACTATTGAAATGTTTGATGAATACGGCATAGGAATTAAAGGCCCTCTGACTACACCAGTAGGTGGTGGAATTAGATCTATCAATGTTGCAATTAGGCAAAAATTAGATTTATATGTATGCTTAAGGCCACTTAAATGGTTTAAAGGGATCGAAACACCCACTAAGAATCCAGGAAATGTTGATATTGCCTTATTTCGTGAGAACACAGAAGATGTTTATTCTGGAAAAGAATTAGAAATGAATTCTAAAGAAGTTATTAGGTTGAATAAATTTCTTAAAGATGAATTTGATTGGGAAATTAGACCTGACAGTGGAATTGGAATAAAACCAATATCAAAAACTGCATCTGAAAGATTAATTAGATCATCTTTAAATTATGCAGTAGAAAATAATAAGAAAAATCTAGCAATTGTTCATAAAGGAAACATTATGAAATTTACTGAAGGAGCTTTTAGGGCATGGGGATATGAACTAGTAAAAAATGAATTTTCTGACGTTGCTGTATCTTGGGATGACTGCAACGGCAATCCTGGAGATAAAATATTAGTACAAGATGTAATTGCAGATGCTTTCTTACAGCAAATATTAATCAAACCACATGAATTCGATGTTATAGCAACAACTAATTTAAATGGTGATTATGCATCTGATGCATTGGCTGCGCAAATTGGCGGAATTGGTATTAGCCCTGGTGGAAATATTAATTACGAAAATGGTAAATCTGTTTTTGAAGCTACACATGGAACTGCTCCAAAACATGCTGGTAAAGACAAAGCAAATCCGGGGTCGTTAATTTTATCAGGAGAAATGATGTTCAGATATATGGGGTGGAATGAAGCAGCTGATTTGATAATTAAAGCAATGGAAAAATCAATTAGCGAGGGAAATGTAACTTATGATTTAGCAAGAGGAAGAACAGATGCTAAGACCCTTTCCTCTTCTGAATTTGCATCTAACTTAGTTAATAATATTGAAAGTTTTTAATATATGAAAAAAGTAACAATTGTTGGTTCTGGTAAATATGGATCTATGACAGCTTTAAGGGTTGCAGAATATGACATAGTTGATCATGTCGTAATGACAGATATTGTTGAAGGACTTCCACAGGGACTTGCTCTAGATATGAATCAGTCTAGATATGTAGAAAGTTTTTCTAGCAAAATAGTTGGAACAAATAATTATGAAGATACTTCTGAAAGTGATGTTGTAGTAATAACTGCTGGGCTTCCAAGAAAGCCTGGTATGACAAGGATGGACCTTCTAGAAGTTAATGCAAATATTGTTAGTGATGTAACAAAAAATATTCTTAAATATTCTGAATCTCCAATAATTATTGTTGTTACTAACCCCTTAGACCAAATGACCTCATTAGTTTCTAAAGTATCAGGATTACCAAAAAATAAAGTAATTGGCCAAGCTGGTGTTCTAGATTCTTCTCGTTTTGCATATTTTATATCAGAAAAATTGGGTGTTGATATGAAAAAAATAGAGGCACTTACCTTAGGTAGCCATGGTGAGACAATGGTTCCAGTGCCTTCACAATGTAAAGTTTCTGGTGAACCACTAGGCGATTTAATTAGTGAAGATGAGATTTCTGAATTAGTTCAAAAAACTTCAGATGGTGGGGCTGAGATTGTTGGATTACTTAAAACAGGGAGTGCATATTTTGCTCCTTCATCTGCTGCAGCAATCATGGTTAAATCTATTATTTCCGATTCTAATGATGTTATGCCTGCTTGTTCATGGGTTGACGGTGAGTATGGTATCAATGATGTATTTTTAGGAGTTCCAACAATGCTGGGATCTAGCGGAGTTACTAAAGTTGTTGAATTAGACCTCAAAGAAGACGAGTTAGATGCATTAAAAAGTGCTTCAAATGCAGTCAAATTGAAGGTAGAAGAGCTCAATAGCATATTAAGTCAATAAATTCAGTCTTTTTTAAAAAAAAGTCAATAATTTTAGTATTTTAAGACAAATCATCAAAAAAAACTATAATAAACATAAGAGAGTTTTTAAAAAACTCAATAAAGAAAGGCTAAACAGCTATGAATAAAGATCAATTAGCAAGTGTTGTAGCAGCAGAAGTTGGATTGTCACAATCTGATGCTAAAAAAGCTGTAGAAGCCGTGTTCGATGGCATAACAAATGGTATGAAAAATGGCGATAAAGTAAGTATTGCTGGTTTTGGTAACTTTGAGTCAAGATACAGGGCTGCAAGACAAGGCAGGAACCCAGCAACAGGAGAAACAATCCAAATTGCTGCGAAGAATGCTCCAGCTTTTAAAGCTGCAAAAGGGTTAAAAGACGCTTTAAATTAAAAGCATTTTTTATCAAATTTGAAAAGACGGCGAAAGTCGTCTTTTCTTTTTAAGCTAGGATGCTTATATCTCCAGAAATCTTGACCTTTTCATTAAAAAGAAGATCTTCTGGATGCTTCTTTCCTTCTACAATTTCTAATAAACTATCAGTTGATATTTTAAATTTTAAATATCTTTCTTCACTAATTTCATAATTTATAGGTTCACATGTTTCAAGATTGTAGATTTTATTATCATCTGATATTTCGAAATAAATTAATTTCATATCAATATTTTTGTCTGATAATTTATTTTTAAAATTTTTAAGTATATTTTGAATCAATTGATAGTTAAAGTTTCTCGTTTAACATCTTCTATGGCTTTTGTTACTTGAATTCCTCTGGGACATGCTGTTGTACAGTTAAATGCTGTTCTACATCTGAAAGCACCATCTACACCTTTTAAAATTTCAAGTCTTTGCTTGGAAGCATTATCTCGTGAGTCAAATACAAATCGATGAGCATTAACTATAGCTGCTGGACCAACATATGTGTCAGCAGTCCAAAAAACAGGACAGCTAGTTGTACATGCTGCACATAATATACACTTTGTTGTATCTTCAAACCTGTCTCTATCTTCAGGAGATTGAAGCCTTTCTCTTTCGCCTGGTTCATCGTCATTAACAAGAAATGGCATGACTTTTTTATATGAATCAAAAAAAGAGTCCATATTTACGACTAGATCTTTTATAACTGGCAAACCTCTAATTGGTTCAATTTTGATTGGAGTACTTACTTCTTTTACTAGTACTTGGCAGGCAAGCATATTTTCACCATTAACAAGCATTGCATCAGAACCACACACACCATGAGCACAAGATCTTCTAAAAGCTAAACTACCATCATCAAACCATTTAACTTTATGAAGTAAATCCAGAATTCTTTCATCAGGATCAGCTTCAAGAATATATTCTTCCCAGTGGCCTTTCCTATCAGTTTCAGGGTTATACCGTAATATATTTACTTTTACATCCATTAATATTTTCTTTCTTTAGGTTCATAGTTGCCTAGTTCAACATCTTTATAATCCAGCTTAACTGAGTCACCATTTTTAAAAGCAAATGAATGTTTGAGCCAATTTACATCATCTCTCTCTACATGATCAACTCTTGAGTGAGCACCTCTGCTCTCTTTTCTATGAAGAGCACTTGCTACAGTAGTATCTGACATATCCAATAAGTATTCAAGTTCAATAGCTTCTAAAAGTTCAGTATTAAAAACTTTGCCTTTATCAGAAATAGTAACATTTTGATATCTGTCACGAAGGTCAGCCAATATTTCAGTTTGCTTTTCTAAGCTATCCTCTGTTCTAAATATTTTTGCATTTTCCTCCATACTATTTTGTAATTCTTCTCTTATTCGAGGTACGGAATATTCTAAACTGTGATCTTTATTCATTAATTTATCAATTTTATTTGAAAGATCTTCCGCAGCATTATCAGATAGAGTCATTGGCTTAGTGGAAGAAACATAATCTACCATACTCTGCCCAGCACGTTTTCCAAAAACTACTATGTCTAAAAGAGAGTTAGTACCAAGCCTGTTAGCGCCATGTACGCTGACGCATGCTGATTCACCAGCAGAATAGACTCCAGGTAGTACGGTTCCATTTGCATCACTTAAAACTCTTGCATCTACATCTGTAGGAATACCACCCATAGCATAATGGGCAGTCGGCTGAACAGGGATAGGCTCATCAATAGGTTCGATTTTTACATAGGTTCTTACAAAATCAGTTATATCAGGTAATTTTTGTTTTATAGTTTCAGCACCAAGGTGAGTTAAGTCAAGATACACAAAGTCATTATTAGGACCTGCACCATTTCCCTGACTTATTTCTGTAGCGATAGCTCGTGATACCATATCTCTTGGAGCAAGATCTTTTATGGAAGGAGCATATCTTTCCATAAACCTTTCACCATCTTTATTTCTCAAAATGCCGCCTTCACCCCTTGCTGCTTCTGACAATAAAATACCAAGCCTATATATTCCAGTTGGATGAAATTGGTAGAATTCCATATCTTCTAATGGAATACCTTTTTGATATAAAATTCCAGGACCATCTCCAGTAAGAGAATGAGCATTAGAACTAACTTTATAAATTTTCCCAAAACCTCCAGTTGCAAAAGTAACTGCTCTTGCCTCAAAAATATGAATATCACCAGTTGCGACCTCGTAAGCTATGACCCCTTTACATACACCGTCATCAATTTTTATATCTAAAACTTGAAATTCATCAAAAAATGTAACACCCATAGAGACACATTTTTGGTAAAGAGTTTGCAAGATCATATGACCAGTTCTGTCAGCTGCATAACAAGCTCTGAACGCAGGAGCCTCACCTTCTTTTACAGTATGACCACCGAATCTTCTTTGGGCAATTTTTCCGTTCTCTAGCCTACTAAATGGCAAGCCCCAGTGCTCTAGCTCAACAACGGAGTCAATAGCTTCTTTGCAAAGAATATCCACAGCTGGTTGATCAGCTAAATAGTCTGAACCTTTTACTGTATCAAAAGCATGCCAATTCCAATTATCTTCTTCAACATTCGCCAAAGCAGCACTCATTCCACCCTGCGCAGCGCCAGTATGTGATCTTGTAGGATAGAGTTTTGTAATAACAGCTAGTTTCATATGTGGTGCAGCTTCAATTGCTGCCCTTAAGCCTGCTCCACCTGCGCCCACTATTACTCCATCAAATGAGTGTCTTATAACTTTCATACTTCCCTCACAAACGCTACTAATACATAAGTTCCTAAAATAAAAAATGCTGTAGATGTGAAATAAAGTCCATAAAGGGCTAATTGTCTAGATGTTTTATTTGCAATGTTATCATGCATGACAATTCTAAGCCCATTTGTACCATGTAAGATACTTAATGTTAATAACAACCAATCAAATGTCCTCCAATATGGCGTGTCCCACCTTGCTGCTACAAATTCATAATCTAAATTGAGGGTGTCATTAAATACATGCATTATAAACATATGACCGGCTGCTAGAAGAACTAAAAATAGACCACTAACTCTCATAAAAAACCAAGCATATAGTTCAAAATTTGATCCACCGATTGGAGGTGTTCTTCTTCCCCAGTCAGTTCTTTTTACAGACTTCATTTGGTTTTCCAATCGGGTAGGGGTCTAACCATACAGTCAACAATTGTTGTTCCAGAAGAGCTCTTTTCTAAACATAATTCAAAATATGAGTCAATCATTTTGTAGGTTGTAGGTACAAATATTGCAATAAAAATAACTAATGCAGTAATGTTCAATCCTCTTTGATAATCGGATCCTTTACTCCAGAGATCTACAGCAATAATTCTTAAACCATTAATTGCATGTGCTAACACAGCTGCCATTAGTCCAACTTCTCCTAATCTAAAGTAAAAGTTTTTATAAATAGCTTCGGCACCTTCATAGACTTCTGGTCCAGCAAGAATTAGAGCAGTTGAAATAATATGAAGCAGAAGATATCCAAATAATGCAACTCCAGTGATTCTATGAAAAAGGTATAACCACATCCCAGTTCTTCCTTTATATACGGAACCAGTAGAGACAATATTTTGATAAGCCATAATTAATTATCCTATATTTGTAGATTAACTAATAATTATTTAGACAATTCACCCCTTGACATTTAACTATTGACGTAATAAATTACACCTATGTAGTTTATTAAAGGAGCAAGGGTGGAGTTAAAAATAATTGACGAACTATTAGGCGGAATGCCTTCCTGGACTGAAGAAGCAAACTGCAAAGGCGCCGATGCAGATTTATTTTTCCCCGAAAGAGGAGCCTCCACAAGAAAAGCAAAAGCAATATGCAGAGCTTGCACAGTTCAGGACGAATGCCTTGAGTACGCAGTAGAACAATCTGAAAAATTTGGTATCTGGGGCGGTCTTTCGGAAAGAGAAAGAAGACGCATTAAAAGACAAAGAGCTGCTGAGTTTGATGTCAGAGATGTTGGTTAAATACCAAAACTTTCAGAATATTCGCTGAAATTTCTCTCAACACCTATTTCATCACTTTTAATGATCTCAGTTATAATATTCTCTTCATCTGTAATGTATGTGTATCTCAAAGATATTCCAGCCCCATCATGAAAACATCCAAACTGTTTAGCAACCTCGCCATGAGGCCAAAAGTCAGATAGTATTGGAAATTCAATGTTGTATTGTTCAGACCAAGCTCGGTTTGTAGGGCTTGCGCCAACTGTTATTAATACGGTATTAGTATTTTCTTTCATAAAAGATTCTTGGTAATCCCTTAATTCACATATTTCTTTGTCGCAAACACTACTAAAAGGAAACGGCATAAAAACAAACATTGTTTTCTGACCCAAAAAATCTTTATCACTGTGCTTTGACTTGTCGTGGTTGTACAACTCAAACTCCGGTATTTTATCTCCAATATTTAATGACATAATTAAGTCCTTTCTTAGTAAATAATAATAGCGAAGTTTAAATTAAATTGGTGGAAGGGAGGTTCTTGCTGCCCAAGAAATTGGATCTTCAATCTCAGATGCAGTTGGAATAAGATCTATATCTGACAAAATATCTAGAGTTGTAAATTCACTTTCGCTCTCATTTAGATAATTAATAAAATTTTGAGATTTATCATCATAATTAAAAATTTTAATTTCAAAATCATTAATTCCTTCATTAGTACCAACAAGACTTAGATCCATGACCAAATCAATAACACTGGGATCTAAATAATTTAAAAATTCTTTAGTCCTTTCTTTAATTATTTGTCTGTAAAAACTTAATGGTGCAAATATTGAATCAAATATTGAATCAAAATTAAGATTATTCAGTTCAGGCATATTAGAAAATATTTCTTCAGGATTTGAAAAACCAGAAGGGTCAATATCAGGATTTATTTCACCTAAATTTTCAATTAAATTTTGGTTACCTTTCTTCATTTGCTCAAGAATAAATGAAAAAGGCGCGTTATATTTTCCTAAAGACAAAGCAACGAATTCAAGTGCCATTAAAGCCATTGTTGATTCTTTATCTTCAATTTCAAATTTGCTGATTCGAGATTCAAAATTTAATTTGTTAATACCTAGATTATGACTTTTAGGAAGAATAATTCCAAAATGACTAAGCCCCCAAGTATTTTTACTTAGGAAGCCAGCAATATTTCCAAGCTGCATTCCTATCAGTGAAGACTGCGCACCAGCCATATTAAAAGGACCACTGTTGGCAATATTTAAATCACCAAAGTCAAAATGCTTAATAGCTTCTAAAAACCAATTACCATACTCTTTAGTATTCAGTATCTCTAATTGATTAAGTTCTTCATAAGGATTATCTAATGATTGATTATTAAGTTGAATTGCTCTAAATATTTCTTCATAATTCATTTCGCTATTTGAAAAAAGAAAATTTTCCTCAGCATCTTTATTAATATGACTATTTATTTGAGAAGCTAAATTCCAATTGACATCACCATCATCATTATTAAATAAATTAAATAGTTGTGAAAATATATCGTCAGACATCTGAAGGTCGAAGATCTAAATCAAAAACTAGAGTAATTAATTGTGAATTTCTTAATATTTCTATTTCAACAGAATCACCAGCCCTTTTCTGCCTAAGTACTGTAATTAATCCGTCTAATGTTTTAACATTTATTCCATTTATTTTTTTTATAATGTCACCAGGAATTGCACCAGCTTTTCCGATTGCAAATTCATCATCCCCAGGTCCATATAGTTCTTGTATAAAGACGCCAGAGAATACTCTTGCTCCGTCATCTGCAGTATCAAAATGTTGCGCACCTAGAATGCCAAGAAATGCATGTAAGATTTGACCATCTTTAAGTAGATCATCCACAATACCTAGTGCAAGATTTACTGGAACTGCAAAACCTAATCCTTCTGCTCCTACATCTGCTGTAGCAATAGCAGTTGTTATACCAATCAATTCACCATTATTGTTTAAAAGCGCCCCACCGCTAGATCCTCTAGTAATAGGTGCGTCAGTTTGAATCAAGCCAAATAAAGTAACACCTGAATTCATAGATTCACCGCCAACATCTAGCCTTCTTTCTAGGGCTGAGACAACTCCAGTTGTAACTGTTGGCGCAGCACCTAAGGTTAAAGGATGGCCTATTGCTACTGCCAAATCTCCTACAGAAAGTTCCTCACTATTTCCAAGTGAAATAGGTATTAAATTTGATGCTGTGATTTTTAATAAACCAATATCTGTGAGTCTATCTGATCCAATAATCTCACCTTCATACATTCTTCCATCTTCAAACACAACTCTTACTTCGGTTGAATTATCTATAACATGGTGATTAGTCATAATTAAACCATCTCCAGAAATTACGACACCAGAACCTCCACCTGTTGTTAAAAACTCACCTTCATCTGAGATATTTCCAACCTGAACTTGAACTATGGTTTTTGTAGCTAATTCAGCAATGGATACTATCTCTGT
>CACDUI010000008.1 GCA_902555985.1 uncultured Candidatus Actinomarina sp. | reverse complement strand
TACAACAGAAGAAGTAGTTGAGGAAGTCATTGAAGAAATTACAACAGAAGAAGTAGTTGAGGAAGTCATTGAAGAAATTGTTGAAATGAAAAATGAAAGTTCTTTGAGCTTTATTTCAGGAGTCCTTCTGGTAAGTATTTTCACATATCTCTTTGCTTTTGCAATTCCAAAAAATCAAGCAACAGCCCTCGTTAGTGAGTCACTAAATAACTCTGTAAATGTTACAAGTGAAGTTATTAAAGGAGCTGAAATATACAGTTCCTTAAACTGTCAATCTTGTCATACACAAAATGTAAGAACATTAATTCCAGATACTCAAAATGGAAAAGTGCTGCAAAACAAATATGCAAATGCAACACTAATTAATAATGTTGGCAATATAAGACTTGGTCCAGATTTATCAACGAATGCAACTCGCGAGCCAACTAACAATAGTCAATGGCTTGAACGGTATCTTTCTGACTCTACTTCAGTAAATAGAGATATTCCACATCCAAATTATGACTTTCTAGATGAGGAAGATTTGGAATACCTCATAACTTATTTACTATCATTAGGAGAACAAAATGAGTGATTTAGTAAATAAAGTAGCAGAAATTTTAAATGCACCTGTTGATCTCGTTCAGCGTTCAGCAGAAGCTCGGGCTGCAGCTTCTGGAGTTTCAGTTGATGATGTATTAAGTTCTTGGGCTGGAGGAGAAAGTGTAGCTGCATCAGCACCCAAAGAAGAAGCGCCAGTAGTTGAAGAAATTACAACAGAAGAAGTAAATGAGGAAGCTCCTGTAGAAGAAGTAAATGAGGAAGCTCCTGTAGAAGAAGTAAATGAGATTTCTGTTTCATCCCCAATTACCAGACAAGTTACCAAATCTTTATCATTTGCTAACAAAACTATGGGCATAAAGTTAAATTCTGAAAACCTTCTTCCAAAATGGCTTAATTTTAGTTTTATAATTATTCCTCTATTCATACTTGTAGGCCTTATTAGCTCTTCAAACACACAAGATTGTGGCGAAAGAGGAATGTTAAATGTTGATAGGAAATCCCAAGAGGCTGTAAATTGTGATGGTTCACCTTATGAAGGTAGAGGTGTTGCTGCCACAAATACAGTAAATTATATTGCAATTGGTCAAGAAGTGTATGCCGGTGCCGCTGCTTGTGCTGGTTGTCATGGTGGTGGCGGTGGCGGTGGAGTTGGTCCTGCTTTTATTGGAGGGGCATTATATACAACATTTCCTACATGTGCAGATCATACAAAATGGATTCAACTAGGCTCTGCCGGATGGCAAGCAGAAGTCGGACCAACATATGGTGCAGAAGAAACTGTATCCATTGGAGGCATGCCAGGATTCCAAGGTAAATTAACAGAAGATGAATTATATGCAGTTGTAGTTTTTGAAAGAGTTGTTTTTGGTGGAGGCAACACGGAAGAAGTCTTGAGGGATTGTGGACTGCTTGAAACGGACGAAGAAGAAGTTACCACAGAAGCCATAAGCTCAAACCCTTAATGAAAAAATTTTCCTTACTTTATATCTTTGTTTTTCTAGATGGATTATCAGTAGCAAGTAGTTCATTATTTGGTTTTTTCTTTCCAAAATTATTTTCTGATATTTTTGGCGCCAACTTTCAAGGAGATAATCTAGTTTGGTTAAAATTTGTATTGCTTCCTGGAGTAGCAATAAATATTCTTCTAATGTTTTTTGCATTAACAAAAAATAGACCGGGAATATTGCTATCTAACTGCCTTAGGGTTTTCACAACAGTTAGTTATTTTTTTATGTGGGGTGATGCTGTAATAATTAGGTCTCTTCTAAATCTAATTATCATCCACCACGTATTTGTTGTTACTGCAACTTTTGTTTTATTCTTCAGAAAAGAAGATAAGAATAATTCCGAAGAGATCAACTCAATTTAATTTCTAATAAAAACCTGTTTGTTTCTTTCTAAATCTGAATTATTATTTTTTTATGCTACCAGTTATCTACTTTCATATAGCACTTGTTGCAGTTAGCGCATTTTTGTTTTACGTTGTACTTTAAAGATGGTTAAAAAAAAGCGTGAAAAAAGAGTCGTTGGATGGAAAGAAAACGCAGCACTACCTGACCTAAGTGTTAAAAATGTTATTGCCAAGATTGATACTGGTGCAAATCTAGCTTCTATTGATGCTTCTGATATAAAAATTGTAACTAGAGATAAAATCAAGTACGTAAAATTTAAAGTCATGAAAAGAAACAATACAGTTAGAAAAACTTCTGCACCTTTAGAAGGCTATAAAAGAATTAAAAGCTCCAACGGAGATGTTGAAAAAAGGCCATATATAAAAACTACGCTATTGATGGATGGTATTAGTAAAAAAATAGAATTGACCTTAACTGATAGAGGTCCGATGGACTACACAATGTTAATAGGTAGAAAAGCATTAGGAAAAAGGTGGGTTGTTAACCCTTCAATAAGTTTTCTTACAAAATCTAAAGAAAAATTAAAATGAAACTTGGAATTCTTTCACAAGATATAAGACTGTACTCTACCAGCCGCCTTTTTGAATCAGCAAAAAATCGAGGGCATGATACGGAAGTCATTAGCTACCTAAGATGCTACATGAATATTGCTAAAGCTAAACCTAGAATATTTTTTCAAGGTAGAGAGGTTAATTTTGATGTTGTAATACCTCGCATAGCTGCAACTTGGACTTTTTATGGAGGTGCAGTTGTTAGACAGTTTGAATTAATGGGCTCACTATCAGCCAATTCTTCTGCTTCAATAAGTAGATCTCGTGATAAATTAAGAGCTCTACAGCTAATTGGTAATAGTGGTGTAGAAATGCCCGTAACTGGCTATGTTCACTTATCAAGAGATATTGAGTCAGTATTAAAAACTGTAGGCCAACCTCCATATGTAATAAAACTGCTTGAAGGTACACAAGGTAGAGGTGTTGTTTTAACAGAAACTATGGATGCCGCAATAAGTGCAATTGAAACCATGAAAAAAATTGATGCCAACATATTAATTCAAGAATTTATTAGTGAGTCAAGAGGTGAAGATATAAGAGCTATTGTTGTCGGGGATGAAGTGGTAGCTTCAATGAAGCGAAAAGCAAAACCCGGTGAATTTAGATCTAATGTTCATCTAGGTGGAAGTGTAGAAAAGTACAACCTTACAGAACAAGAAAATGAAAGTGCCATTAGGGCAGCAAAGGTTCTTGGATTGTCAGTAGCTGGAGTTGATTTAATTCAATCTAATAGAGGACCATTAGTGTTAGAAGTAAATTCATCACCAGGTCTTGAAGGAATAGAAAAAGCTAGTGGTATAGATGTGGCTGGCAAAATTATAGAATATTTGGAAGATCAACATTCTAAGAGAGATAAATCAAAACCAATCGATATTTAAAAAAATAAATTTTTTAAAATAGACAATCTAGAAAATACACCTTCATCTAGAATTTTCTCATTTTTGATTAATACAGGAACTCTCAATAAATATTCTTTATACTCACTTTGAACATCAACTGTTTTTACTGAAAAAAATAGCTTTAAAATACCAATTTTTTTTTCGGCTTTATAACAAAGCTCACAATTCTCGGTTGTAACAAAAATTAATTCGGACATGTATTATGTACTCATGAGGCCATGGACTTTAGTATTCATAATTTTGCTAGTGCTAATTATCTTTGTATCTGGTTCAATAGCCATTTCTAATTTCAGACTTTAATAATAACTTTTGAATTGTCTTTGCAATTAAGTAGCTTTTGCGCATTTCCATTACTTAAAAATAAAGAAACCATCCCCCAAGAGTCTACAACAATTCCAATTGCGCCAATTGTTTCATTTTTATAGTTATCACACCATTTAGCTGTTAACTCCTGATTATCAATCTTTAAAGATATTGAATCACCTATTTTATATTTTTTATCATTAAGTTCTTGTGGTGAAATATTAGTTTGGCAATTTCCAAACTCATCAATATATAAGACCTCGCCTTTTATTTCTGTCTCAGAAGTATCTGTAAGTGGAATTAAGTACTGATTTAAGTCTTCAAGGTTTAATTCTGTTCCAAAGTCTTCAAGTTTTAATTGTCCAGAAGCATATCCGGCTGCAAATGGTGCAAATATATCTCTGGCATGAAAAGTATTTCCTTCGTGCGGGATAATCCAATTTTTATTTTCTAATTCAAAAGCTTGCTTTGCTCCACCAACAGTTGCACAAGCTAAATTTAATAAGCCGTTATCTGGTCCTATCATAACTCCCCAGTCAGTTGTTATGGCAATTGCTTTTCTCTCAGTCCCCACGCCTGGATCTACAACAGCAAGTAATACACCTTGTGGTATATATTGAATTGCTCTCATTAATAAAAGACTTCCATATTTTATGTCCTGAGGTGGAATTCCATGAGAAATATCGTTTACTTTAATTGATTCATCTATTCTGCTAATCACACCCTTTACAACCCCAACAGAACCATCATTAAGGCCAAAGTCAGAAGCAAAGGATATTATTTGTTTCATAAATACAAGTATATATAAAATAGAAATTGAAGAGAATAAGCAAAAAGCTATAAATACAGCTATATTTATTGATTATAGGGGGAACATGAAAAAATTTATTTTTGGCATTCTAATTTTATCTATTATCGGATACTTTGGAATTGGGTATTATGTCTATGATCAAGCAGCTTCTGTCCCTTGTGATGTATATGAATTTGAAGAAAATAACAGCCCGTCTAGCTTTGTAATTTGGGAAGAATACGAAGAAACAATAAATGCATCAGAATATTTCATAGATAATTATGAAGATGTTACCTTTCCCTCAACTGACAATATAACTATCAGTGCTTGGTGGATGGAACAAAATCCTGGAGGTCCAACAGTAATTATCACTCACGGATTAACAAGTAGTAAATATTCCAGTGGTATATTGCTAGCTTCAGGAATTTTATATAGAAACGGATTTAATGTTTTAGCTTTTGATTTACGAGACCACGGAGATAGTACGTGTGAAGATGGTTATTATTCTGCAGGTCAAAAGGAATCTTATGATTCTGCATCTGCAGTTGATTGGTTAGTGAACACTAAAGGAATACCTCCTGAATCTCTTGGAATATATGGACAATCTCTCGGTGCTCTTACTGCCTTAACAACATCACAGCACACAAATGACTTTTCTGCAATTGCAGTTCATGATCCACCAGTAAACTTTGAAACTTTGGTAAGAGAAGAGATGGTGTATCAGGGTTTCCCGGGTTTCCTTTTTGAACCAACGAGCCATTATGCAAACATATTCGAAGGAATTAGTTTAACCCTTATAACGCCTGAAACCTCATTAGCAAGAAGTGCAAAGCAACCAATTCTAATATTTAATGGAATGTTGGATGAAAGAATACTCCCACATCATAGTTTAGATTTAGTTGATCTTGCTAATAGCTTAGGAATTGAGACTGAACTATATAGATATGACGATGTTGGACATGTTGGAAGCCTATGGGCTTACACTGATGAATTTGAAAGACTTATAGTTCAATTTTTTAATGAAAATTTAGCTTCTTGATAAAGCTTTAATAAACTGTTCACTGTTTTTTCCCAGCTATAATCTTTTGATTTTTGCATACAAATTGTCATGACTTCTTCAAAGTATTGATTGTTATTAGTTAAATTTTTAATCAAAGTATTTGCATTTTTATCTTTTATATCTTCTGCTAAATAACCGTTTTCTTTATTGGTGATAATCTCTTTCATAGAACCATTGTTGGTAGTAAAGACGGGTACACCCATAGCATTTGCTTCAATTGCAACAAGACCAAAAGTTTCATATCTTGAGGTATGTATTAATAACTTTGACCTATTTAGTAAATCTCTGATATTAATTTGGGGTAGATTACCCAAAAACTCAACATGCGATTCTAGGTCTAATTCTTGTACACTTTCTTTAAGTTCTAACAGATAATCTTTACCCGAGCTTCCGCTTGGACCTCCAACAATATAGCATTTAAAGTTATTCTCAATTTTTTTAAAATAATTTAAAAACAATAAAGTCTCTAACTGTCCCTTTTGTTCCTGAATTCTTCCAATTGACATAAATATATTTTCCCTTTTTATACTCGGATCTGGAGAAAACAATTCACTATCAATACCTGGATTAATTAGTTTTATCTTTTTTTTATCAATTTGGTAACTGTCCGAAATCAAATTGTTTTCATAATTAGTTGAAGCTGTTACGAATTGGGAACCAGACATAACTAATTTTTCACAATCCGCACGCTCTTTGTTGTAGCCATCAAGAAAGACTCCAAGGCTATGGGAAGTAAAAATATAAGGGATATTATATTTTTTTGAAATATCTTTAGCAATTAAACCTGACATCCAATAATGAGAATGTATTATGTCAAACTTTTTAAGATCAAAAACTTCCTCCAATCTTTTATTAAATTCAATTAAATAGACTTCCTTATCGTCAGTTGGTATATCGGCATCAAATAAATTTAGTGATCGAAATTCTAGATTTTGATTTTTAAAACTTTCAGCTTTTTCGGCAGTTACAACAGTTACATTATGATCTTGAGAAAGATGTTTTGAAATTTGTTGAACATAAACATTCAACCCCCCTGAGTCAAATTGACCAACATTACCAAAAGGAGCCGTGTGGTAACTTATTTGTAAAATATTCATATAGACATCATCAGGTCATAAAGCTGAACCGAGTTCCCACCTAAATCATATTTATATCTTTCTGTACCCTTTAAAAAGTCAAAGAAAGACATTTTTTTGCTGATTAGTTTTTGAATAATTAAGTCATTGATAACAATGCCCGGATTTATTGAGTTAAATTCATTATTTCTACTTGAATTGTAAAGATAACAACCATGTTCATTTTCATAACAGAATGCAGTAGACAATACTCCTTTATTAGTATCTGTATAATAAATCTTCCAACCATCCATATTTAAAAGATTTTTAAAATAAGATTCGACGTCATCAGTCATAAACTTACCTTTTTCACCTTTAGAATCTCTATGTTGAGAAATAAAAATATTAAAGATGCTTTGATCTTTCGATTCGCTTAATTTAAAGGAATTAATTTGTTCTTCGAACTTTCTTTTTTTCCTATTTAATTCGTGCCTTTTCTTTTTAGTTAAGTTTTGTAAATACTCTTCATACGTATCTGGCAAAATTAAATTGACAGAGATATCTCCTTTTTTTATTTTTATAGAATCAAAATTTACATTAGTTACTAATTCTTGTATTTGAAAAAAATGTAATGAATCAAAATTAATATTTGTTATGTTGTTGTCTTGTAAAAAGTTATCTCTAAAAATAATGCTGGGCCTGTAGTCTATGAAGTCCCTGCTGCCAATATTTACAATTGATGAATTGTTTATACCAAAGTAATCATGTCTCATATCTAGTGAATCACTAACTTGATATGCTAACTCTAAAAAATCTTTTTTAGTAAATGGTGATTCTAGAACTTGTTTTTCCACAAAACCTAGAATAAACCATTTACAACATTTAGTGTATCTACAAAATATAGAGAAATTAAAAAGGCAAATAGAAAATCAAAAATATATATCTGATTTGAAAGCTGGTTTGTTAATTCATATTCAAAACGAATCTTAACAAACATAAAATTAAAAAAAGTAGTAAATAATGCTGTTGTTAGTCCTGCAAGAAATATATCAATAGTGCTAAAAGAATAAAAACTACTAATCCCGATAAATACTATAGAAACTATAAAAAAATTGAAAAAGAATTGAAAGTTACTGAATTGAATATTGAGATAAGTTGCAAATGTTTTTAAGAAAAGTAAAAGTAAATACATATAAGAAAGATAAAAAATATTTTCTTGGAAACTGTTTCGAACAATAAATCCATTTATCAAAAAAGTGAGGACCAAGAGCATAAAGACATTTCCTAGCTTATAAATATTTACATCACGCTGAAACAAAAAGTAAACAAAAGAGACTAATAAGCAGACGATAAGCAGAGATGACTGGTTAATGTCAGAAAAAATACTTTGAATCGCAACAGAAGAAAATGATAACAATAAAACTGTAAGAATTATGATGTACTGTTCAGACTTCAAATCAAACTGGCCAATCAACATTTCCGTAAGCCAAATTAACGTAAGTCCCACAAAGCAAGCTGTTATTAAAGGCTTACTAGAAATTAAAACACCAACAAATATAGCCAGAGATAAAATATATTGAAAATAACGTAATTGAATTTGAAACATCCTCGCGAAAATTTTACTTGGATAAGCTTGAAAATTAAAGAAGTTTATTATATAGTTGTTACACACTACATTTAGTGTTGTTTTATATCGGCTATACAACATTTAGTTATAAAAGGAGAAGAAGTGGCAAGTAAATCAGGGCTTAAAATAACAAGAAAATATACAACACCGGGTAACCCATACAACAATATTGATTGGGAAAAAAGAAGTTCAAAAATAGCCAACCCGGATGGATCAGTTGTTTTTGAAATGAATGACGTTGAGATTCCTTCTTCTTGGTCTCAAGTTGCAACAGACATTATGGTTTCAAAATATTTCAGAAAAGCAGGTGTACCGCAAGTTGATGCTGATGGAAATGAATTAAAAGATGAAAATGGTGATCGTATTCTTGGTCCTGAAACATCATCTCGTCAAGTTTTTGATCGTTTATCTGAAACATGGAGGCACTGGGGAGAAAAAACAGGATATTTTGCATCTTCGGACGACGCACAGGCATTTGAAGATGAACTTAAATACATGCTCGCAACACAAATGGCTGCTCCAAATAGCCCTCAATGGTTTAATACTGGATTAAATTACAAATATGACTTAACTGGCCCAAAACAAGGTTTTTGGTATGTAGATCCAAAGACTGGCAATTTAACCCCTGGTGAGGATTCATATTCAAGGCCACAGCCACATGCCTGCTTCATACAGTCTATTGATGATGATCTAGTGAATGAAGGTGGAATTATGGACCTTTGGGTCAAAGAGGCACGCCTATTTAAGTTTGGTTCGGGAACTGGTACAAACTTTTCTAATTTGAGAGGTGCTGGCGAACAGCTTTCAGGTGGTGGTGTTTCCTCAGGAGTTATGTCATTTCTAAAAATTGGGGATAGAGCTGCAGGAGCTATTAAATCAGGTGGTACAACAAGAAGAGCAGCAAAAATGGTCATACTGGACCTAGATCATCCAGACATTGAAGACTTTATTGAATGGAAAGCTATTGAGGAAGATAAAGCAAGAGCATTAATTGCTGCAGGATATCCTTCTGACTTTAATGGTGAAGCTTATGCAACTGTCTCTGGTCAAAATTCAAATAACTCAGTAAAAGTACCAACAGACTTCTTAAAAGCAATTGAAGAAGATGGCGATTGGGATCTTATTGCAAGAACAGATGGATCAGTAATGAAAACTGTTAAAGCAAGAGATCTATGGAATAAAATTGCTGATGCTGCATGGAGATGTGCGGATCCAGGTGTTCAGTATGATACAACTATAAATGAATGGCATACCTCACCTATGGGTGGAAGAATAAGAGCTTCTAATCCATGTTCTGAGTATTTATTCTTAGACAACACAGCATGTAATCTAGCCAGTCTTAATCTTGTTAAATTTTATGATGATGAGACACAGATTTTCGATGTTGTTTCATATAAACATGCTCTTAGAATATGGACTATAGTTCTTGAAATTTCTGTTGAAATGGCACAATTTCCTTCAAAAGAAATTGCCCAGGGTTCTTATGACTACAGAACATTAGGTCTTGGCTATGCAAATTTAGGATCTCTTTTAATGAGAAAAGGTATTGCGTATGATTCAAACCTTGGACGAGCTATTGCTGGCGCGTTAACTGCAATGCTTACTGGCGAAGCATACAAAGCATCTGCTGAAATGGCAGGCATTGTTGGCCCCTTCCCTAAATATAAAGAAAACTCTGAAAATATGTTAAGAGTTATGAACAACCACAGAAAAGCATCCTATGATTCAAATGATTATGAAGGTTTAAGCCATGATCTTATAGCAATCGATCAGGAACTATGCCCTGAATACCTGTTAGAAGCTGCTCAAGCTTCCTGGAATGATGCTGTTGAGCTTGGAACTAAAAATGGTTACAGAAATGCACAAGCTACAGTCTTGGCTCCAACAGGAACTATTGGGCTTCTAATGGATTGTGATACAACTGGTGTAGAGCCTGACTTTGCATTAATGAAATTTAAAAAACTTGCTGGTGGTGGTTATATGAAAATAGCTAACCAGTCTATTGGTCCTGCGTTGGATGCGCTTGGATACGAACCAAATGAAGTCAATGAAATAATCAATTATGTAATTGGGTCTATGTCGCTAAATGGTTCACCTTATATTAACAAAGAATCATTGATGGACAAGGGTTTGAGCGAAGAAGATGTTGCCAAAATAGAGTCAGCACTTCCTGGAGCTTTCGAAATTCAACATGCTTTTAATGTTTTTGTATTAGGTGAGGAAACCTTAAAAGGCTTAGGTATTGATGAAGAAACTTACACCTCTTTTGATTTCAACTTGCTTGAAACCCTTGGATTTTCTCGAAGCGAAGTTACACAGGCAAACCTTTACATATGCGGAACTCAAAAAATTGAGGGCGCACCTTATTTAAAAGAAGAACATCTAGATGTCTTTGATTGCGCAAACAAATGTGGAAAAGACGGAGAACGATTTATTCATTATATGGGTCATGTAAGAATGATGGCTGCAGCGCAACCATTTATATCTGGAGCAATATCAAAAACTGTGAATATGCCTAATGAAGCCAGCATAGAAGATATTGAGGATTGCTATTTTGAGGCAGCAAAGATAGGGGTTAAAGCTATTGCTATTTATAGAGATGGATCAAAAGCTTCTCAACCACTCTCCGCATCTTCAGATGAAGGTGATTCAGACGAAAGCGATCCTGAGGTAACTAAGATAATTGAAGAAGAATCAATGCTTCTCCAAGGTAACTTCGCACCTGGAACAAGCCCAACAAAAGCCTACGCTGGAGTAAATAGGCCTAGATTTTTACTCCCTGAAAGAAGACAGGGTTGGACCCAAGAAGCAAGGGTTGCTGGGCATAAAGTTTATCTGAGAACAGGCGAATACCCTGATGGAACTTTGGGTGAAATCTTCATTGATATTGCAAAAGAAGGAGCCACATTAAAAGGAGTTTTAGGTTGTTTTGCAATTGCTGTTTCGAAAGGACTTCAGTATGGGGTCCCCCTAGAGGAGTTCGTAGACACGTTTACATTCCAAACTTTTGAGCCTAGAGGTATGGTTGAAGGACATGAAAACATTAAAATGAGTAATTCAATTGTTGATTATGTCTTTAGAGCACTAGGCCTTGAATATCTAAATAGAACAGATATTGTACAAGTTCCACCAAAAGAAAAAGTTGGTGATAAAACTGAAACAGTAGAACCTGTTCAGGAATCAGAGCCTGCTCAAAAAAAAACTGAAACAGTAGAACCTGTTCAGGAATCAGAGCCTGTTGAGCTTATACAAAAAACTGAAACAGTAGAACCTGTTCAGGAAATTGAATCACCTAGCAATGTTCAAAATAATGATTCAACTGCGATTGTACAAGAAACTCAATTTGTAACAAAAATTGAAGAAGTTGATGATGTAGAACCAGCCGATGCAGTTTCAAACTCTGTTACTACTGTCCAAGAAGTACTAGGCGATATGATGGGTGATGCTCCTGCTTGTAATGAATGTGGACACATAACTATAAGAAATGGTTCTTGTTACAAATGTTTAAACTGTGGAAACTCTTTAGGCTGCAGCTAGTTTATACTCTTTTGAAGATTCTTTCTATTAAATCTTCAAAAGTAAGCTTTTGATTCCAGTTTAATGACTCCTTTATCATTGAAGGATCAGAAATTATAGTTTGAGGGTCCCCAAATCTAAGCAATTTCGGATTTACAATTATATTGTTTTCTAAATTAATTTCAAACAAAGAAAATATTTGTTCAATAACTTCTTTAACAGAAATTGCTTTTCCAGAACCTATTACAAAATTATTTCTATTGTCAGACTGATTCATTAAAAACATAGCATTTGACACATCACCAGCAAACGACCAATCACGGCAAATATCTAAAGAGCCTATTTCTAAATATTCCAGCTTCTTAGATTTTATTAATTTGGCAGAATTAAATATTTTCATAAATAAATATTCCTGATCTCGAAATTCAGATTCATGATTAAACATGATTCCAGCTTTAATATTCCAGTCATACAATTCTTTTAATTTATTTAATTTATTAAAAACTTGAAATTTTGCTTTTGCATATGGACTTCGTGGATCAAAGACAGAATTTTCATTAAGCGGCATTTTATTTTTATTTGAAAACATTTCGGACGAACAAGCTTGAAAGAAATTTGGAAATTGTTTTAATTCCAGACATGAATTAGTTAGATTATCAAATATTGAATTAATAGTGTTTTGAAAATATTTTGAATTATTAATTGATTCATAAACTGAACTTGGTCCAGAAAGATTAAATATTTGTGCTGGCTTAAGGTCGCTTATAAGATTTTTTACTTTCAATGAATCAGTTAAGTCAATATCTATAATTTTTAAATCTTGGCTGTCTACACCAATACTATTAATTTTATTTATTGTAATTAAAGGGTCTTGTCTTGAAATTCCATAAATTTTAAAATTTTTTGAATCATCTTTTAAAAATTGATTTGCTAAAAAAATACCATCTTGTCCACTAATTCCAGTGATTAAAATATTTTGAGAGCTCATTATGTTATTTTATTCAACAATATTGGCTATTCTACAGTTGTATGAAAGTTTATTTAACTAATCTAAATGAATCATGGATAGTAGATAGATTAAGAGAAGAATGGTATAAAAACAATAGTTCTATTTCTACAGAATTAATTAAAAATTCTGATGTTATTTGGATTGTTGCCCCATGGCTTTGGAAAAATATTAAAAAAAGGAATCTAAAGAATAAACGAGTTGTTTGCTCAATTTACCACTTAGAAGATAGTGATTTTGAACCTAAACAAGTTAAAGATTTTCATAAACGTGATAAATTTATTGACGCTTACCATGTAATTTCATTAAAAACTAAAGAAGAATTATCAAAATTAACTGATAAAAATATTATTTATATTCCATTTTGGAGTGATTCAAAGATTTGGTACGAAATTAATGATAAAGATAGATTAAAAAGAAAATACAGCCTGCCGCTTAATAGCTATATTATTGGTTCTTTTCAGAGAGACACTGAAGGGAGTGATCTAAGAAGTCCAAAATTGATAAAAGGTCCAGATAGGTTGGTAAAAATTATCGAAGCTAAAAGCAAAGGCATAGACAACCTACTTGTTTTACTTACTGGGAAAAGGCGTCAATATTTAATTAAAGAATTAGAAAGCTTAAATATTAAATATAAATACTTTGAAATGATTAACACTGAGCAATTAAATGAACTATACAACTGTTTAGATCTTTATATTGTTTCATCCAGAAAAGAAGGGGGTCCACAGGCAATTATTGAATGTGCACTATCAAAGACCCCTATTATATCTACAGATGTTGGGGTTGCATCAGAATTTTTACACAGTAACTCATTATTCAACATGGACAATTTTCAAAATGCAGTACCAGATACTGAATACGCATTTAAAAAGGCAAGTTCATATGCTATACCGTATGGATTTAAAGAATATATAGATATGTTTAATTCCATCGTGTTAGATTAAAACTTTATAAAATAAGCGTAGCTAGATTTTCAATCATTAATTTATTTCATAAACTAGTATGAATTAACAGATTATAAGGGCGCTTAGCTCAGTCCGGCAGAGCGCTTCCCTTACAAGGAAGAAGTCACAGGTTCAAATCCTGTAGCGCCCACAAGGGTTTTTCAGAAATTAAAGTCTTTCCCCTAGAAATTTTTTAAGGGTGTGAGGTTTTATTTTTTTTAGGTGATTAAAAATTTGTTTTGGGAGAACTTTTTTTAAGAAATATTTAATTACCCTGTAAATTTTAAACCTTGGAGAGTCAACTCTAAATATTTTTAGAAAATAAAAAATATACTTTTTAATAAATTTTTCTTTGTTATTTAATTCTTTCAAATTAAGAATTTTGTGCATATCAGCTAAAACAAAGCTTTCCAAAAATCTTGGATACCCATAATGATTATCGAGCCTACATCTAAAGTGATAATTTGTATTATCAATAAGATTATTATAAAAATTATTTTTGATATCTTGTCTTCTACCAGTTAAAAATGTTATATTATTTTCTTCTAATAATTTTCCAAGTGCTACATCTTCCCATTCATTATGATCCCAATATTCTCTATTTTTTAAAATAAGTTGAATCGTTTTTTTATTTAAAATAATTCCAGCTCCACTTAAAAAATTTATTTTTTTCTGAGATTCTTTATAGTCCCTAATCAAAGGGATTCCACAATAAACATATTCTTTTTGAATTAAATTACTAGAGATGTAATTTTCTAATTGAACTTTATTAACAAAAGAGCTTGTATTTGTTCTGAAGATAAAGTCGTAATCAATATTTTTATTACACCAATCTAATGCCAGCAAAAGTTTAAGCCCTAAATTTTTACTTGAGGTATCGGTCTGAACAAATAAGGTGTCTTCAACTATTTTTTCATCTTCACCGCTTTCATAGAAAATAATTCTGAAGTTATCTGAAAGATTAGAGCCCCATGTTTTTTTAATTGCTTCTTTATTTCTGCTGGATGGATAAGTATTTGAACTTAAAACAAGAATTAATATTTTTATGTGTGGATTTACCAAAGTTTTTTTCATTTTCTTAGCATCAGTTCTAAAAATTATAAATTTTTCTTTTATGAAATAGAATTCCATAGATGAAGTTTGTTTGAGGGTAAATGAACTTTTTAAAGTTATTAGTAAAAAAATACTTATAAAGCAATAGAGTTAAGACCGCCTGATCCTGTCTGTGGTTTGCCCTACTTGAGTCTTTAGGAGATATGCATTCTTGAATTTTTGCAAATTTACTCCACAATTCTGAAATATTTTTTGCTTTTTTTGAGTTGTAATCAAAACCAATAAGTCCGCTAGCATAATTATTGTTATTTAAATATTTCTTGTTTATGCCAATATATTCAATAGTCTTTGGGTGTGTCCAGTCTTTAATTGTGTTACTACTTGTTGGAACAACTATTCCAGATGCAGTTAAAGCAATCTTTAGAAATATTATCTTTTTAGTTATCAAATTACCAGCATCTAACCAAACTACTTTAGATTTATGCTGCTGCATCACTTGATCGACAATAATTGGTTTCCAAGCATAATTTCCTAATTTGTCATCAAAATACTCTCCAATAAATTTTGGATATTGTTTAAATTGAAATTTTACTATCTCTAAGTTTTCAAAATTATCTTTTAGATATTGTATTTGGTTTTCATCAAGACCAATATCATAAACTATTAATTTATTGCTTAAATGTTTGATATAACTTTTTAATAAACTTTCTAGTTGATTAAAGTAATTTTTTTCAGCTGCTGTAACAAAAATTATATTGTTATCAAAAGGTTTTTTATAAATTAATAAATTGTAAATTAAGTATATAAGAATTATAAATAAATCCAATGAAAAACGTATTACTCTTTTAAAAAACGCTACTGAGACCTTAACCCATGTTTTTAACTTAATCATTTATAATTTCAATATTTACTTGATTTAAAAAGTAGCAATGAATTAAATAAATATAAAATCAATTTCCAACCATCTCTAAATCTTGAAATATTAGTTTTTCCATATTTACGACTTCTATAGTGGACTGGATATTCGAGTATTTTTGCTCCGGAGTATGCGCTGGAAAATATTAAATCAAAGTCGCAAAAAGGATCTGCAATGATAAGCTTCTTCTGCCATGTGTGTAGAGATTCTATTCTTGATTTTTTAAATAATTTTGTACCACAAAGTGTATCTGAAAGATTTATTCCAATTAATTTTGAAATCAAATACTGAAAACTTCTATTTCCTAGTTTATTTATATACCTCATTGCACTATCTTCCATCGGGTACATGAGTCTTGTACCGTTTACAAAATCACAATTTGTATTTTCTAATACTTCGAAAAAATTTATTAATTCTTCAGGATCAACACTAATATCAGCATCTAGAATTGCTATTGCATCATACTTTGATTGTTTTATTGCCTCCCAGACAGCATTAGCCTTGCCATTCTTAGTTTGTTCAAAAACTAAAATTTCTAAATTGTTATTCTCATCCTTTATAGATTTTGCAACTTCAAGAGTATTATCTTTTGAAGGACCACAAGCAATAATTATTTCGTATTTATTAGAAAATGTAGGAATTCTTTTAACTAATTCTCTAAGATTTCCTGATTCATTTTTTGCAGGAACAATAATTGACTTTGTATAATCCTTAACAACTTCATTTTTAAGTTGATATAGAAAATAAGTTTTAATACCTAAATTAAAATATCCCAAAAAAATTTCTAAAAAAATATTCAGCATCCGTCCAAAACCAAACAAGCTAAATGGAAAAATTTGTCTATTGTAACTTTTAAGTTTTTCAAAGTTTAAAGAG
The DNA here is from genome assembly GCA_902555985.1 of uncultured Candidatus Actinomarina sp. Lineage (GTDB taxonomy): Bacteria > Actinomycetota > Acidimicrobiia > Actinomarinales > Actinomarinaceae > Actinomarina. The sequence goes on along the minus strand of CACDUI010000008.1, from coordinate 12,421 downwards.
TAGAAAATATTTGAAATTTTGCTTGGTTTTATGTAGGAATTAATTTGTGATTTTCTTTTAAGCCCAACGCTTTCCAAAGTTTTAAATAAAATATTCCACTTAGGGTTGATAGAAGTTAACAATATTTTTCCTTCATCTACAAGTAAATTTTTAAAAAGTTTTACAAATTGGTATATATCAGAAGAAACTTCAAATATGTCAGTAACTACAATGAAGTCATACTTTTTTTTATCTCGATTTTTTATCTGGTCTTCTAGATTTTCAGTTGAGTCAATATAAAAAGTATCATAATTACCTTGGTTGTGTTTATTCTCACTTAAATTAGAAGTTATATGAAGTACTGAGTTATATGGCTGAATATATTTATTAATTTCACTAAAGTGATTTTTATAAAATTGTTCCCTTGATAATTTAAGCATAAAATTTTTTGAATCATTTTTATTATACACGGAAGGGAAGTGTTGTAACGGGGAATAATCTGCTTTGAGAAGCTATGTTTTTTTAGTTAACTGGTTAAGAAAATCATAAAGTACTTCCAATTTATAATTTTCAAATATAGTATTTTTTGCATTTTTTGATATTTTTTTAACTTTAGAATCATCATTAAATATTTCATTAATTTTTAATTCCCAAGTCTTGTATTCAAAATCATTAATGAAAATTATATTTTCATTATCTGAAAATATATCTTTTTGCCAAAAACCCTGGGTTTTAGTAATCATTACAGGGATTCCTAAAGACATAGATTGAAGTGCTACACTTTGGCCAGATGGTTGAAAGCTTTCTTTTAACGGAATAATTGAAAGCTTTGACTTTAAGTAAAGGTCTCTTAAATCTGAGTCGGAAATTTCTTCATTCCCCCAAAAACCATTATGTATTTTTACATTAGATAAGTCTATTTTTTTAAATATTTCATTAGAAGATACAACTATAAAATTATATTGTTTTAAATTTTCTGCAAGTTTAAGTAACAATTCAAAATCTCTATTTCCGTCATTCCCAACAAATATTATATTTTTATTTTTTGTAATATCTTTATTACTTTTGTCAGTCCAAAATTCTGTATCTATACAGAAAGGTAAAAACTTAAACTTTTCAGAATATCTTTTGTGAGTATTTCTTGCTTTTTCGAGTTCTGCATTACCTAGAAAAAAAATATGATTTGTGTTCAAAACTAATAATCTAATAAAAAACAAATGTAAAAACTTTAATTTTTTAAATTTCATCTTTTTACTGTAAAGGCCCATTACGAACATAGAAACTTTAATTCGTTTAAAAAACCTTCCAATTGTAATTAAAAAAAGTGAAGAAAATCCAACTCCCTCATTTACTAAAAACAAATGATCTGTTTTTGTAATTTTTTTTAAATTTTCAAAATTCGTTAATTTAGATGTGTAAAAAGGTAAGCTTAAAAATTTATTTATAGCTTTATCAAAAATTATCAGTAGTGGGTAAATTAATGATTTATCTTCACTAAATTCAATGACTTCAATATTATTAGTTTTATTATCAAAATTATGCAGGCCATAATAAAACTCTTTTGCATAACTTTCTTTGTTGTTATAATTTTTTTTTCGATTTGTGCTGAATATATAAGTAATATTTTTCATCTAATATAATTTATTTTAATTAACTTACGATAAGAGTCTTTAAACAAAAAATAAATTTATTATTTTTACAGTTTTTTTATTTAATTTATTTAATCTTGTAGAAATGAGGGTTTTAAAAAATACATATAATATTAATAAAATCAAAGGTAATAAATTCTTAGCTTATACACACTTAGGTTTGGGTGATCATATTGTTTGTAATGGTTTACTAAATCACTTCTCAGAATCTTTTAGTAAAATATACCTACCTGTTAAATCTAGAGACTTAAAAAATGTCAATTATTTGTACAAAGATAATGATAAAATAAAAGTTTTTAAAATTGAACATGAAACTGAAGTTAAAGATATTAACAATTTTGCTAAGAAGAATAATTTAAATATTTTAAAAGTAGGTTTTAAAAAAAGAAAACCACCTTTTAACGTATCATTTTATGAACAATTTAATTTACCATATAATTATTCATTCAATAAATTTAAAATTTCAAGAGATGAAGAAAAAGAAGCAAGTTTATATGAACATTTAAAAAAAATATACAAAGTCAAAGGCCCTTATCAAGTTGTTCACAATCAAAGTTCCTATGGAACAGTTGATCTTCAGAGTAATAAAAATTTACCAAAAATATATATAGAAAAAGAGACCGATTTGTATAAAAACATTTTTTTGTATTTAAAAGTAATTGAAAATGCAGCAGAAATACATTGTTTAGATAGTAGCTTCTTACATCTAGTTGAAAGAGTAAAAACAAATGCTGATCTTTTTTTTCATAATATAAAAAAAGTTGGACAAAAAGGAGCAGAGGTTCGTTTGGTTAAAAATTGGCGAATTGTAAATTACTTCAATTAGATTTATGTCATTATTAGTATCAATAAAGTATTGAAAAATATTTATCGAGGAATTTATCTATGAAAGTTAATATACCGGTTTCACTTGGTGAGTTGCTTGATAAAATATCAATTCTTGAAATAAAAAATGAAAAGATACTAAACGAGTCTAAATTAAAAAATATTAAGAAAGAATTAATTGGGTTGAGAAATGTTTTAGAAGAATTAAATATTAATTTATCCGAAATAGATGACTTATACAAAGATCTTTTCAAAATAAATTTAACTTTATGGGAAATTGAAGATTCAATAAGAATACTTGAAAAAAATGAAGATTTTGGCAAACAATTTGTTGAATTAGCAAGATCAGTTTATATAACAAATGATAAAAGATTTGAAGTTAAAAATGAAATAAATAAACTTTTTAACTCTGAATATGTTGAAGTAAAATCATACGAAGATTACTAGTGTTGATTTAATTGAAAGTAGCTGTTTTTTTAACTTGGGATTATTCACTTACAACATGGCATGAATCTGGAACTATAACTAGAGAATTAAAATTTTTTAAAAATATAGTAAAAGACAAAGATGTATCTTTTTCCTTCTTCACTTATGGAGATAGTTCGGACATTAAATTAGCGAGTGAACATAATTTATACGAAGTACATCCTGTTTACAGCGCTACTAAGTATTTTAAAAACAAACTATTTAGAATTCTTTCATCATTTTTTATACCTTTTAAGATTAGGAACAAAATTAAGAATGCCGATATAGTTTTTCAAAATCAATTATTAGGTTGTTGGATACCTATTTTAATTAAAAAAATATACAAAAAACCACTAATTATTAGGACCGGTTATGACATGTTAGATTTTGCAAAAAAAGACAAAAAATCATTTTTGATTATATTTTTGTACAAAATCTTAACAAACTTCGCTGTTAAAAATTGTGATTACTTTACAGTCACAAGTATGAACGATTTAAATAGATTTAAAATTAACTATCCAAAATACAAACAAAAATTCTTATTAAGACCAAACTGGGTTAAGGTAGGTCCATTAAGCGACTTTACTAACCGAAATTCTAATAAAGTTCTAGCTGTTGGAAGACTTGTTAATCAAAAAAATTTTAATTTTTTAATTTCAGAATTTAAAAAATCTAAAAACAATTTAGAAATAGATATTGTTGGCAGCGGTCCTGAAAAAGAAAAATTGCTTGCTCAAGCAAAAAAACATAATGTTAATATAAATTTTTTAGGCAATTTAAATAACGACGAACTACTCCAGCTTTACCAGGATTATAAATTTTTTATTTCAACGTCTTTATTTGAAGGAAATCCTAAATCTTTGTTAGAAGCTATGGGGTCTGGTTGTGTAGTTTTTGGAACAAACATAAACAATCACAGTGAAATAATTACAGATAATGTAAACGGTATTCTTTTTGAAATTAAGGAAAATCATTTATTAAAAAAATTTGAGCTAATTTCAAAAAATGATGAAATTTTATCAAAAATTAGTAAAGACGCTTATAAATTTATTAATGACGTTTTTTCTTTAGATAAATCTGTAGATTTGTTTTACAGTGACTTTGACAGAACTCTTTCTAGATAGTGTTCTAATACGAATAATTTCCAAATTCTTTGGCCATTAATTCTAGATTTATTAATACTCAGTAAATTTATAATTTTATCATTTAATCCATTAACTATATGACCATTCAAAATTTTATCAGTTACAAAGTCTAAATTACTAAAAACCCACCCTTCAACATCAAATACGAAACCTTGTTTTTTTCTGAATATAAATTCTTCACTAAAGTCACTTAATAAGTATTTTTTCAAAATTTCTTTAGAATTCCTAGGGTTAAGATATGTGCTATTATTTGCCATTACAAATTCTATCAATTTATGATCTACAAATGGAGATCTTACTTCTAGAGAGTTTGCCATCGATGTCCTGTCAATTTTAAACATCATCATTTCTGGTAAAAAAAGTTTGTAATCTGCAATGAGTAAGTTCTTGTAAAAATTAATATCTTTATAATCTAATCCCTCTGCAAAGCTATTGCTTGGTGAACTTACATTTAATAATTTTGTTAACTTTTTATCCTCTAAAAAAGACCTGTACTTGATTTCTAGATTACCTGAGTTTGAAAGAAGCTTATTTCCTGTTCCTAAAATCGAAGGATACCAATTGTATGCTTTTGAAATTAAATTTCTAAAGGAACCCGATTTTTGTAAACTTCTCATCGTTCTTTCATAACCACCTAGCAATTCATCTCCTCCATCGCCAGATATCGCAACTTTATAATATTGTGATATTTCTTTACTTAAAATATATGCAGGAACAACAGAGGGGTCACTATAGGGTTCGTCGAGAGAGTTTAATGCTTGATTAATTTCATCAATTGAAATATCCGCCGAAATCGTAATAGATTTATGTTCTAGATTATATTTTTTTACAACCTCTTTAATATAAATACTTTCGTCATATTTATTTTCTTTAAGATAAATTGAAAAAGAGTTAACTTTTTTTTCATTATCAACCAAGTTTTTAACTATTGAAGTAGAATCAATTCCTCCAGATAAAAAATTAGCTACAGGAACGTCAGCAGCTGTTCTTAATTTAACTGATTCTGAAAAAATATCAAAAAATTCTTCACTACTAAAAGGTTTGTTGTCCAAAAAATTTTCTACATTCCAATATTTTGATTTTGTTGTAGTAAAATTATTTTTTTGTAAATTAACTTTTAGTATTTCCGATGGCATCAGTTTATAAATATTTTTAAACAATGTGAAAGGTGAAGTGATTATTCCATAATCTAGGTAGCTATATAATTGATTTTCATCAATTTTATATTCTTTTATAATTTTTAACAATGATAATAAACTTGAGCCAAAATGAATATTTTCATTATCAAGATAATAATACAGAGGCTTTTGCCCTAGCCTATCTCTTATAAGAGAGAGTTCAGATTTTCCTTCATCAAAAAATGCAATAGCAAATTGACCTCTGAGTTTATCTATAAAGTTAATTCCATAATAAGACAAACCAACCAAGAGTGTTTCCGTATCTGAATGTGATGTATGGAATTTCAGACCTAAGTTTTGTAAATCGTATCTTAATTCTGCATGATTATAAATTTCACCGTTAAACATAACCATAGTATTAAATTCTTTTGAATACATTGGCTGATTTGCTTCTGCTGATAGGTCAAGAATAGAGAGCCTATTAAACCAAAAATTTAGATGATAACTATCATATTTTTGTTCAATAAAACGTTTTGCATCTGGACCTCTACATTCGATAAACTTATTAGCTTCGTCAATTAAAGAATTGTCAATGGGTTGTACTGAAACAGAACCTGTGAATCCACACATTCTTTAATTATATTCACAGGAAAAAATATTATTGTTGTTAAATTAACAATATGAAAGAAAATATTAATTTTCTGTATTGTTTTGATACAAATTACAATACCCAAGCATTTACCTCTATGATTTCTTTGCTTAACAATACTTCAAGAAAAATAAATATTTATGTAATTCATAATGAAGATAATTTTAAATCTAAAGTTCCTATTCAAATTCTTAAACATAAAAATTTAGTCTTATTTGAGTCTTATAAGTTTAAAGACTACCAATATGACTTTCCGAATATAAAAAATGTTCATATAAGTGTTGCCACTTATTTTCGACTTTTTATAAAGAATTACCTACCTGAAAAAGAGAAATTTTTTGTTTTCTTAGATCCAGATGTTATTTGTATTCAGAACCCGATACCAGAAATAGAAAATACGATTAAAAATATGAATGATACAGATTTCACTATATCAGCAAAGACAGAGCATGATTTTGGTGTAGAAAGAATAAATGTGTCTGGGAACTACTTCAATGCTGGTGTAATGGTAATTGATTTTGCTAAATGGAATCATAATAATTATCACGAAAAATTAATTATAAAATTAGAAGACTTAAAAAAAGATATAGTCGAATGGGATCAAGATGTAATCAATTCAATGCTGAATGGAAGATATTTAGAACTTGATGAAGTACTTAACTTTAAAGCTGCTACAAAAGTCGATAAAGCTTACAAGAGTAAAATATTATTCATACATTATATGGGTAGCCATAAACCGTGGTTAACTAGTGGTATTTTTCAAAAAGATTCAAATTATTACCATAAAAATTTTAGAAAAATTGCAAAAAAAAATTTTCACATAGAACATAAATGGAGAGTAAGGTCCATGATTGATTTTTTTATAGCTATATTGACTCTAAGAATTTTTAGGATAAATAAACCTTTTCTATTTATTTTTGAGTTTGTAGGATCTTTTATAAATAATAAAAATTAAGAGACTTATAATAAAAACATTGATTATTTACTTAAGGAGTATTCTTGAAAGTCTTAGTATTAGGTAGTAGAGGGATGGTAGGGTCATCTGTTTCTGCAATACTTAAGAAAAACAATAATATAAATTTATTTGAATCAACAAGAGATGATACAAACCTATTTTCTTTGACTGAAACAAAAAAATTACTCAATGACTTTAAACCAGATATTATCGTAAATTCAGCTGCTAAAGTTGGTGGTATTCTTGCAAACGATCTTCAAAGAACAGAATTTATATTAAACAATCTAAAGATAAATATAAATATTATTGAAAGCCTTATAAAATTTCCTGAAATAAAGTTAATTAATTTAGGTAGTAGTTGTATATATCCTCTTGGAGCTGAAGTTCCAATTGCAGAATCTAGTTTATTAACTGGAAAGCTCGAGCCAACTAACTCTCCATACGCAATGGCAAAATTAACAGCGATAGAAATGGGTGATGCAATTTCAAAACAATATGGTCACGAAGTTATAGATTTAATGCCGACAAACCTTTACGGTCCAAATGATAATTTTTCAGAAAATGAAAGCCATGTAATACCAGGTTTAATATCAAGAATGCATCGAGCCAAAATAGAAAATAAAGAAAAATTTAAAGTATGGGGCACCGGTACTCCGCTAAGAGAATTTTTGTTCGTAGATGATTTAGCTAAGGCAATTGAGTTCATGATTTTAGAAAATGTTAAACCAGGTCTTTATAACGTAGGTAGTAATGAAGAAATTGCTATAAAAGCTTTGGTTGAAAAAATTAAAAACGTAATTGATTTTTCAGGTGAAATTATTTTTGATGATACAAAACCTGATGGAAATCCTAGAAAACTCCTTGACTCAACTAAAATTAATAATCTTGGATGGAAACCTTCAATTAGCTTACAAAAAGGCTTAAAAATAACATATCAGTGGTTTTTAAATAATAAAAATTAGGTTGCATATTCCCATGTAGGGGTCATTAAATTTTTATCAATTAGAACTTTCTCTCTATTTGCTAAATCTAAATCGCTATCAACCATTTTTTTAACTAATTTATCAAAACTAGTCTTTGGTTCCCAACCTAATATATTCTTAGCTTTAGAAGCATCCCCCAATAAATGATGCACTTCATTGGGTCTTGAGTACTTTTCTGATGTCAAAATAAAATCTTTCCAATTAAGACCAACATGATTGAACGCTTTTTCAGCAAATTCTTTTACTGAATGTGTTTCACCTGTAGCTAAAACCCAATCATCAGCAGTTTCGTTTTGCATCATTGCATACATCCCCTCTGTATAATCACCAGCAAAGCCCCAATCTCTTGAAGCATCGAGGTTTCCTAATGTAAGATTTGTTTGTAAATTATGATAAATCCTGCCAACCGCTCTAGTGATTTTTCGTGTTACAAAAGTTTCACCTCTATGAGGAGACTCATGATTAAAGAGGATTCCATTTACAGCAAATATACCGTAAGACTCTCTATAAACTTTAGTTATATTGTGGGCAAAAACTTTACCGGCTGCATATGGACTTTTTGGTTCGAATAAAGATTCTTCATTTAAGACCACTTTTTCTGCACCGCCAAACATTTCAGACGAAGACGCTTGATAAAACTTAATATCTTTTTCAAGATTTCTTATAGACTCTAAAATCGTAATTGGACCAACTGTAGAAGTAAAAGTTGAATACATTGGGTTTTTGAAGGAGACCGCTACGTGCGACTGAGCCGCTAAATTATATATTTCATCAGGTAATATTTTATTAATTAAATTAGTAAGTGATGATGAATCTATCAAATCTGAATAATAAAGCTGTATCTTACCTTCATCTCTGAACTCAGAAATTAATGGATCAATTCTATTTGTATTTATATTAGATGCTCTTCTAACCAAGCCATGTACTTCGTAACCTTTTTCTAATAGTTGCTTAGATAGATAGTATCCGTCTTGCCCTGTTATTCCTGTTATAAGTGCTTTCATATTCTTATCTTTTTTTAAATCTTACACCTATAAAAAAACTACTTACGAAAAAGTAAAACACTATTGCAAAATAAGGATTTTCCATTGACCCATCGAACATAGATATAAATAAAATAGGTAAAAAAAAGATTAAAAATTCAAAGTTGGTGTAATTTATTTTTGGAATTTTCATCATATTGTAGAAAAAATATAAAACCAGTAATAAACCAAAAATACCACCTCTTATAAAAATATTTAGGAAATAATTATGAGAATTTTCATTTAGACCATCTAAACCAGAATAAATAAAATTGTCAAATACAAGAGGCTTACTGTGAAATCCTTGTCCAAATAAAATTTCATTATTTTGTTCTGCAAACATGATAATTTCTTGCCAAAGCTGTAATCGCCAATTTAAGTTACCATCAGCAGAAAAAAGCCTACCTTCAAATATATATACAAAGGGAACTTCGCCATCATAAGTGTTTGAAACTATATATTTATGTTTGAATACCTGTGCAACAGCTTCTGGTGTTTCTTGAAATTTAAAACTAAAATCCAATAAAAAATGAGCAGTAGTTAAAAATAAGATTATTGAAATTAAAAATACTATAAATGACTTTTTTTTGTTCTCAAAAAAATAGCTTTTTTTTCTATAAACCATAACAGCAATATATATAAACAAAGCAATCGCAGCAGACCTACTCTTAAAAAAGATTAGAGGTATGTATATAGATGAAGTGAGTACAAATAAGTCAACTAAAGGTCCTTTTTCAATATATTTATTTGCAAAGTATGTAACAACTATAAAAAAGATAGCTATCTCTGCTCCTTTTAAAAATTGAGTCTTATCAGAAAATTCGTTAAAAAATTGAGTTAAAAAATCTGGATAATACATAACATTGAACATAAATTGTATAAATAAACCTAAGTATCCTAGATAAAAAAAGTTTTTTGTTATTTCTATATTTTTAAAAACTATATATCCAAAAAAAATAAATGAAATATACCAAATATATACACTTGACTTATAAAGATACAAATCTAAAAAATTTGCTGAATTAATAATGTTAGAAATAATGAAATATAAAACCAATACTAAATAACTGTTAAGGAATCTAGAACCTAAATTCTCTCTGAAAAATTTATATTTGTAAATTAAAAAAAATAATAAAAGAAGAGCGAAACCAGTTAATAGTTCAGCCAATCGGAATCCAAATATATACAAACCAAGTAATGAACGGCCATTTACCAAAATCACAAAAATGAAAACAAACAGACTATTTAATATAAAAGATTTATATTTATTAATTAAATTATGTGACATTCTTGATAGTATACTTTGTCCTTCCTAGTAATTTTTTTAAAGAAAAATATTTATTATATAAATACCTTAAAAATTTGTTTGACATATATTTGAACAAAATATTTATGTTAGATTTTAAATTTTTCTCTTCTATAATTTCTAATTTTTTATCATAAATTTCACTAAAAATGTGATCAAAACTGTTAGCAGCATTTATAAAATCATAAGGGTATTCGTTTAATTTGCATACTAAATTATCATAATTTTCTTTTATTAAATCTAAAGAATCGAAAAAGCTATCAATTTCATAACTAACACCATAATCTTTACAATATTCAGAGGTTGCACCACTATTTTTATATAGAATTGGTAATCCACACAATGCTCCTTCCATATGGTGGTTACCTGAAGGCTCATTCTCTGAAGCTGTAATATAAATATCATGAAGTTTTAATTCGCTTGCTAAATCTTTTCCCCCCAAGGGCTCCAAAACTTTAATGTTGTTGAACTTCATATCTTTAGGTTTATTCCCTATGAAAGTAAATTCAAACAAATCTCTATATTTCTCAGAGTTTAAGAAGTTATCTAATTTTTTATATTCTAAATATCCTTTCATTAAGTTGTCACTCCAATGATGCGTAACAAGTTTTAACTTTGATTTTTTATTCCAATATATTTTATTTTTATTATTAAATATATCTTTATTTGGCCCTCCCTTGACTACGTAAGATTTTTTCTTGCTTAAATCAAACTGATTAAAATTATTTTTTAGCCAATCACTTACAAATATGTTTACATCTACAACTTGATTAAATTTATTTAACTTAAAATTAATATTATTAGTTCCTTTTCTTTCATCACATTCATTAAATCTTTGAAATACTATTGCTTGGCTGTTAGAAAATTTTAAATAAAATTCAATATCATAACTGTCAAAAGTTGAAGTTTCAGAAGAAATTAGTGGATTAGTTAATAAAATTATATCTATATCTTTATCATTTAAGTGATTAATAACTGTATGACCATTATTTTCTAAAAAACTGATTAGATTTTTTAAAAACTCCATACCTCCTCCAAAAGGTCCGTCAATTATTTTTGAACCAATACTTATTTTCATAAATTTTCCTTTTGAATCTTTCTGAAAAAATTCTGCTGATCTTCCTTTTTTAGTGATGAGATATTATTTTCCATATTTAAAACATATAGTCTTGTTTTTAAAATTTTTATTTTATAATTTTCTTTCAATAGTTCTTTAAATAACTTATAGTCTTGCGCATACTTTATATTTTCATCGTACATTCCAATATTTAAAACTGCACTTTTCTTGACCATTAATGTTCCATGAATAAAAGGGTTTTTATATTTTATTACAAAATTTAAAGGTAATAAATGAGAGAATCTGGGTATTGATTTTTTTGTATTTTTTATAAAAGCTCTTGTAGTACAAGCATCTAATTGTGATTTATGTAAAAAATTGTATTGAAGTTCAAGCCTTGTTGGAAGGCTAATGTCATCACTATCTTGCCTAGCTAAAATTTGTCCTTGTGATTTTTTTATTAAAATATTTAAACATTTTGTTAAACCAAGATTTTCTTTATTTCTGAAGATTTTTAATCTAATATCTTTTATACCATTTAAAATTTTATAAGTTTTATCTGTTGACCCATCATCAATAACTAATACTTCAATATTTTTATAACTTTGTGAAAGAATACTATCAATTGATTTTTTTATATTTTCATCATCATTATAAACAGAAAGTAAAACTGAAATTAAAGGGGTTTTGATAACTTTATTCATTTGATTTAAAAATATATTCCAAGTTCTTACTTAATTTATTCAAACTCATATTTTCAACAATATAATTATGAATTTTTTTACTTTCTTCATTAAGAAGTTGTTTATGTTGCAGTAATAAGATTTTTTTAATTAAATCAAGATAATCAAACTGTTTAAATGAAAGCTTATAATCATCAGGAAAATACTCATCCAACCCACCAAAGGATGGATAGATTGACGGTATACCATAAGCTGATGCTTCTGATATTAATCTTGGTTGACCTTCAAACATTTTTGTTGCGGTGATTACAGCTCTCGCCTTTTTAATTAAATCTATAGTTTTTTTATTTTCTAGAAAACCAAGAAACTCAATATTTTTTGATGAGTATTTCTTTATGATTTCGTTTTCTAACTGACCGTTTCCAATAATCAGTAATTTGAGATTGATTTTTGATTCCTGCCATGATTCTAATAAATCTTTTACCCCTTTTTGCTCAACTAGAGAGCCTGCATACACTACATATTCACTATCAGCAGAATATGTGTGACTTTCATGTATTTCAAATGGGTTATAATTCTTAAATA
>CACDUI010000007.1 GCA_902555985.1 uncultured Candidatus Actinomarina sp. | reverse complement strand
AATATGGGTGGAGTAGCTGGTGTTGCTCAGGGATCTGATAGATCTCCAAAGTTTCTTGTGGGTGAATACAATCCAAATGCAAAAAAACAAGTTGCTCTTATTGGTAAGGGTGTCTTATTTGATTCAGGAGGTCTTTCACTAAAGTCTCCATCTGGCATGGAAACAATGAAATCTGATATGGCAGGAGCTGCAACTGCATGGGGGATTATTGCTTTAGCTGCAAAACAGGAAATTGATATTGGATTAAAGGTTTATACCCCAATTGTAGAAAATATGCCTAGCGGTTCTGCAATAAGACCAGGGGATGTGTTAAAGATGAGAAACGGAAAAACAATTGAGGTTATGAATACTGACGCGGAGGGCAGACTTATTATGGCTGATGCATTAGCTTATGCTAGTGAAAGCTCTCCTGATATAATTTGTGACGTTGCAACTCTTACTGGTGCAGCTTATGTAGCTTTAGGAGTTGAAATTGGAGCTGTGTTTTCAAATAATAACCGAACATTAGATAATTTTTTGAATTCAAACTCAGAGTGTTTTGAAAATTATCACTCATTACCTCTTGAGCAAAGTTACAAGTCGCTTATTAAATCTAACATTGCAGATATGAAAAATACTGGGGGAAGATTTGGTGGAGCAATCACAGCAGCACTGTTATTAGAGGAGTTTGTGAATGATATTGATTGGGTACACTTAGATATTGCTGGACCAGGTAGATCTAGAAGCAATAATGCAATTTATTCTGAGGGTGGAACAGGATTTGGAGTTGTAGGTTTTTATAATTTTTTAGACGATCAGTCTAAAAACTAAGATTCTTCAGAAGAATTTTTAATAATAAATATTAAAGTGTCACCAGTAGCCATAGTGGCTCCTTGCGCAACATTCGTTCCAATTACTTTTCCTTCACAGCCCTGAACATCACTTGATTCATAATTTTTTTTCAAAAATAAAATAACATTACTTTCACGCATGTAAGTTTTAATAATTTCTTCTGCTTCTTCAACTGTATATTGACATGGGGGAATATTTGGAATAGGAGCAGAAAACTTTTGACCTGAAACTTCAAGATCAATTACTGTTCCTTCAGGAACTTCTTCATCTAATTCTATGCTTTGACTCAAAACAAGTCCCGGAGTTTCATCTGAATCCACTAAATTAATATTAGGGAGAAGGTAACTAGAAAAAGCTATTTCCTCTGCTACCAAAACGTTGAGACCTGTAAGTTCTGGAATAGTAACAGTTGGAATCTCATAATATTTATCAATATCGCTTGAATCAGAAGGCCAATCCTCTACTGGTAATTCTTCAACAACTTTTGTCATAAATTCTTTCCACATTGGTGCAGGCACTCTTCCACCAGAAACATTTTTTATTACTTCTCCATTAATTTCTACGTCAGTCAATGGAAGTTGTTCTTCAGCGAATCCAATCCAAACTGAAGAAGTATATTGAGGAATAAAACCTATAAACCATGCTTCTCTAAATCCTTGGTGGGTACCAGTTTTTCCCGCAATAGGTCTATCATCAAGAACTGCTCTAGTGCCAGTACCATATTGAGCTGCTACTTCTAAGGTCTTTCTTACTGCTGCAGCAGCACCTGGATCAGGTATTGAAATTCTTTGTGAAACAATATTTTGATAAAGTACTTCGCCATTTACATCCTCTATTCTTTCAATAAGATAAGGTGGTGCCAAAACACCATTTGTAGCAAAAGAGGAGTAAGCAGAAGCAATCTCAATAGGGGTTACCGCACCAGCACCCAAAGTAAGAGAAATTACTGGATCAATATTTGAATCAATACCTATTCGATTTGCAGTAGATGCAAGCTTTTCACCTCCAAGTTCAGAAGCCATTTGAGCAAAAACTGTATTAATAGATCTTCTAGTAGCTTCTTCAAGTGAAATCATCCCAGAAGTATCAAGAAGTCTAATTGACCTGTTGTATTCACTCTTATCATTACAAGGTTTAAATATGTATTGAGTTTCGCTTTCAATATCTATTTGAGTGGTATTCGCCTGATCTTCAATTAATTCAGGATCTTGGACGACTGTAGTGCCTTCTGGAAACTCAACTCCCTCTATGTCTTCCTGATAAATAATTGGATTTCCCTCTTCATCTAGTTGATTTAATGCTTTCCCAATTTCTGTTAGTTTTTCAATTTCATCTTCAATTTCATCTAAATCTGAAACTAATGGAAATTGTTTCATAAAATCAGAATTTTTTAAATCTTCTATATGATAACCAACGCACTGTAGCTCAATTGCTCTATCTTGTGCAGATATTTTATTTAAATAACGATCAGCTGTAATTGATGTACCATAATTTCTTACAACCCATTTAGTACCAACTCCATCTGGGGCACATGGGTAACCACAATCTATCTCTACTGGACTTCTGGAGTCTCTATTACTATAAAGTTTTAATCCTGATTCTAAGGCAGCTAACAAGGTAATTGGTTTAAATGCGGAGCCAGGATTTCGCTTTCCTTGAGTTGCTAAGTTATACTGCTCCTCTTCAAAAGGTATTCCTGAAGCCATGACTTCGATACCTCCTGTATAATTATTTATTAAAGTAATAACTCCTGTTGGATTTGGATCTTCATTTTCATCTTCAATATTTTTTGATGGTACCCATTTATTTAAAATTTGGTTGGCATGCTGTTGATATTCAAGATTTAGAGTAATATATACATTTAAACCACCACCTCCGGTACAAGAAGTATCATCTGATGGACAGCCGAAAATGTTCTTTTTCCTTTCTTCTTTAGTATTTCCTAAAACTGCAAACTCAGGATCATTAAGTAGTTGTCTTTTTACCTCTGCAACAACATGTTCTGCCTGTGATTCAACCTGAATAGATTCAGCAATATTAAGTGGAGCAAGTTTTGCAGACCTAGCTTGTATATCAACAATAAATCCTTCTTTAAGCATGATATTTAATACATCATTTCTTCTTTCGATAACTCTCTCTGGATACTTTCTTGGATTGTAGTAAGCAGGACTTCTAATAATTACTACAAGCGTTGCGGCTTCGTCAAGTGTCACGTCTCTGATATCTTTATTGAAATATTCGAATGCAGCTGATTGAATACCGTAAGCACCAGAACCCCAATATATAGAATTAATATAGTATTCCAAGATTTGATCCTTGGTGTACCTTCTTTCTAGTTCTGCTGCTACAACTGCTTCAGCAACCTTTCTCCTTACTGAAATTTCATCACCAACAAAGGATTGTTTTGCAACTTGAGAAGTAATTGTTGACCCGCCTCTAGTGACTCCTCTAAGGTTGTCTAAAACTGCACTTAAAATAGCCACAAAGTCTACTCCTTCATGGAGGTAGTAATTACTATCCTCAGCTGCAAGAAGTGTATTTACTACAAAAGAAGGTATTTCAGATAAAGGAATAGGGTCTCTATTCAATCCATCATGAAGTTCGTCTAAAATTTTGTTATCAGAGGTAATAATTGTAGATGGTTCAGAAAGTGAGACGAAATTTAAAACCATTCCTTCAGCTCTTGGTAAAAATTTCTCTTCGAGAGAAGTTACAACCTCCATGCTTGACTTTATAGGCAAAAATGTAAAAAAACCTACCCATCCTGCAAGCAGTATGCTCGAGATAAGAATTATAAAACCTGCTACATATCTTGATCCATATCTAGTTTTAGATTCTAAATTATGTATTTGTGCCATATCAAAATGATAACCTCATTAATTACAAACAATTACTTTGTGTAAGTAAATTTCTGGTCTTATACATATTAATACTGTACAATTGTAGCGATGGAATATTCACCTGGTTTAAGAGGAGTCGTAGCAGGAGAAACAGCAATTTCTACTGTGGGTAAGGAAGGTACATCACTTAGATACAGAGGTTACGACGCAATTGAACTTACTAAAAACAACACATATGAAGATGTAGCATCACTTATTATTAAAGACTCTTTAGATGGTGATGAGTTCAAAGAAGCATTTTCAAGACACTACAATAACAAAGCTTTCGAAGATGAAACAGTTTCAAAATATATAGAAAATTTAAAATCCCTGCATCCACAAAGTGAAATGCACCCAATGGCATTGCTAAGAACTATAGTTTCTGGCGGACAAGAAATAGAATCTGATACGGAAATTGAATCAATAGCAAGAATTAGTGCAACTGTCTGTTTCGCAATTGCCTCTTATCATAAAGCTGATACCAACATTCTTTCAGACAAGTATTTAGTTGCAAGTTCACTTTTACCAAATGATGCTAATGATGAAATGCTTGAAGCTTTAGACGATATGCTTATCCTTTATGCCGAACACGGTTTTAATGCATCAACTTTCGCAACACGAGTTACCGCATCAACTAGAGCAGATTTAACTGGCTCAATTGTTTCCGGTATAGCAGCTTTAAAAGGAGAATTACACGGTGGAGCTAATGAAAGAGCAGTTGAGTTAATCAACAGTTTTAATACAGTAGATGAGGCTGAAAAAGGAATTTACTCACTTCTTGATGAAAAGAAAAAAATTATGGGATTTGGACACGGAGTATACAAAGTTCAGGATCCAAGAAGTCCAGTTGTGAAAAACTGGGTAGAACAGTTAGTAGATAATGATTTTTCTAAAAATAGATTTGAAATAGCAAAAAAGATTGATGAAATAATGGACGCTGAAAAAAATCTTTTCCCAAATGTTGATTTTTATGGAGGCTTGCTGTTGTCAGAACTTGGTTTTGAGATTGATTTATTCACACCAATATTTGTTGCTGGCAGATCTGTAGGATGGGCTGCACATTATTTTGAACAAAGAGAGCAAGATATTTTGATTAGACCAGCTGCAAAGTATATTGGACCTCCTGAAAGATAATTTTTGAATTCTAACAACTTAGATCTTGTAATTACTGAATATATTTCTAAGGATATAGAACTAGACGATAACCACTTTTTTTCTTCAAAACTAGCAATATTAGATACTATCGGATGCATAATCGAAGCTAGTAGTCATAAAGTCGTTGCAGAGTTTGCTTCAAAAAATAATTTAAGTACAAATTTTAAGAATCCATTTAAAAATTTGAAGGTTAATGAAAGTTATGAGAATATCTCCTGGTACCTTACCGTTTTAACTAGGTGGTTTGATTATAACGACACTTTTTTAGCAAAAGAGTGGGCACATCCATCAGATAATTTTGGAACAATTTACAGCTATTTTTACAAAAACAATAATTATAAATTTTATGATTTTGTTAACTCCCTTACAAAAGCATATGAGATACAAGGTTCATTGTGTTTAGGAACCTCATTAAATAAGTTAGGTTATGATCATGTATTTTATGTAAAACTTGCTTCAGGTTCCATTTTCTCTAATTTAGTTAACAATGGTGATAAAGATACTATTAGAAGAACAGTCAATAATATTCTTCTAGACGGCCCAAGCCTGAGAGCTTATAGGCATTTTCCAAATGTTGGAAAGAGAAAGAGTTGGGCAGCAGCTGATGCTGCTAAACGAGGTATTGAGCTTGCACATATAAGCAGTTATAAAGATGAAATTTATGAATCTGTCCAAAATGAAGATAAGTGGGGATTTGAGAATAGTTATTTGGATAATTCAAAATTAGAATTTGGAAAAGAGCTTAATAATTGGGTTATTCAAAATGTATTATTTAAAGTCCTATTTCCTGCAGAGTTCCACGGTCAGTCAGCAGTCGAAGCGGCAATTGAACTAAGTGAGGAATTTAATAAAAATCTAAATAAGGTAAAAAATATAAATGTTTACACCCATGAACCTGCAATAAGAATAATATCAAATAAAAAGATTTTAAAAAATGCTTCTGACAGAGACCACAGCCTTGAGTACATGGTTGCTGCTGCGCTTCTTTATGGCGAATTAAAATACGAAATGTATGAAGAGAATTTTAAAGGATTTAAAAAAATTAATGATTTAAGAAAAAAAATATTTGTTTCTGAAGAACCTCAATTTACCAAAGATTATTACGAATTCACAAAGAGACATATTTCTAATTCAATAGAAATTGTATACAACGATAACTCGTTTTCAGAAAAAGTAACTATAGAAAATCCTATAGGCCATCCTTCAAGAAGAAAGGAAGCTGTTCCTTTATTGAAAGATAAATTTCTTAGAAATGCCACATCTGTATTTGAAGAAGAAAAAGCATTAGAAGTGTGGAATAAAATAATAAATTTAGAAAAAGATGATGATTTAAATATGTTTTTTAATATTCTTAATGATGATGAATGAAATATTTTTATTAGTTGGAGGTGAGGCAACTAGACTTCAACCACTTTCATCTGGAATCCCTAAGGCTTTATTGACCGTTAAGGGCGAAAAGATAATCGATAAAATTATTAAACAATTTTCTAATTTAGAAAATTTTAACTTTAATTTAATTTGCTCAATCAAACACGAGGATTCTTGGAGAGATTATAAAAATAATCACAATAACAATGTAAAACTACATTTTGAAAAAACTAAGCTAGATACAGCGGGCTACATTGTCGAAAATTTGGAATCAATGCCAGATTCATTTTACTGTATGAATGGCGACCTGTTGTTAGATGTAGATTTACATAATTTCATAAGTGCTTCTATAAATTGCTCTAATTCTTTGATTGGGTCATTCAGGGTGGAAGATCCAACAAGATTTGGTGTCCTGAAAATAAATGCTGATAATGAAGTAGAGCAGTTTATAGAAAAACCTAAAGACAGCAGTTATGGAAATAAAATAAGTTTGGGTTTATACCATTTTTATAAAAAAGATATTTTAGAGATAAATAAAAATCTTAATATTCCCTGTTCATTTGAAAGACAGGTTTTTCCAGAACTCTCTAAAGAGGGTCTTTTAAGTTCATATACAGTGAGTGGAGATATGCTGGATATTGGAACATTGGAATCATTCATTACTGCTCATTTAGATAAAGGAGAAGAAAATTGGATCTCTCCAAATAATGTACAAATTAGCGAAAATGCGATAATAAAGAATAGTGTTATTTTGGATAACTGTTTTATTGAAGATAATGTAACGATTAAAGATTCAATAATTAGTAGTCATTCAATTATTAAGAATGGTTCTATCATTAATAAAGAAATAATAAGGATAAATTAAAATGAAAATTTTAGTAACAGGAGGAGCCGGTTTTATTGGATCTCATCTTGTTGAGGAACTTTTAAGTGATGAGAATGAAATTTTAATCTTTGATAATTGTTTAACTGGAAAAAAAGAAAATTTAGATATTAAGGGTAATTTTAAATTTATAAATGATGACTTTGGTTCTACAAATTCCTTAGAAGAAATCGAGAGATTTAATCCTAATATTTGTTTCCATTTAGCTGCACAGTCTTCAGTTGTTGTATCTGTTCAAAATCCAGCACTTGACTTTGAACATAATATTTTACAACCGATTAAATTAATTCAAATACTTTTAAAATCTAATTGTAAAAAACTTGTTTTTACTTCATCTGGAGGAACTATTTTTGGTGAACCCACTACGATTCCTACAGCGGAGGAGGATTATGCAGATGAGCCTGAATCACCGTATGGAGTTGCTAAAAAAAGATTAAATGAGCTAATAAAGATCATGACTAAAGATTCAAATTTAAAATATTCAATTTTAAATTTGTCTAATGTTTACGGTCCAAGACAAGATCCTCACGGGGAGGCAGGTGTAGTCTCGATATTTGCTAATAAATATTTAAATAATGAAGAACCAATAATATATGGTGATGGTGCGCAGACTAGGGACTATATATATGTAAAAGATGTTGTCACCGCACTAATTAAAGCATCATTAATTGACGAAAATCATTTTTTGAATATAGGAACAGGTGTAGAAACATCGGTAAATGATCTCGCAAATTCTATGAAAATGCAGTTTAATTCTCAAATAAATCCCATTTATAATCCTGCAAGGGAAGGCGAATTAAAGCGAAGTGTACTGAATAATACAAAAGCAAAAGAAGATTTAAATTGGAAACCAGAATATAGCTTAGATACTGGTATGAAAGAAGTTTTTAACTGGCTTAGAACTTAAAGAAAGAAATCTTCATTGTCATCTCTTATCAACTCTTTTGCATTTAGATTAGAGTTTTCATAAACAAAACCTCTGATAATTGCTATTGGTACATCAATAGTTTTCTTCATGACTAGTTCTGCAGAACTTGCTAGTTCATCAATTACTGCAATTTCTGTTGCATTAAGTTCATTATCAAAACTATCCAATTTTCCAATATAACTTTCAAAAGGATTAATACCTGATGAGCCGATAGCAAAATTAACTTGACCTTTTCTCCATGCTCGGCCAAATGTATCAGAAATTATCACTGCTATAGGTAAATTTGACAGAGATTCGAATCTTTTTCTGAATTTATCTGCTGATTTATTAGGATCTTTTGGTAGCAATAAAGCTGTATTTTTTCTCACATTTGACTTATCAATTCCTGCATTAGCGCAGATGAATCCATGATTTGTCTTTGCAATAACTAAATCTCCTCTTTTTCTTATGATTTTTTTAGACTCACTTTGTAATAGTTCTTCAAAATTAAAATTTGAAAGATCTCTTTCCATTCCTTCACTTTTAGAGACAATTTTTTGAGTAACAACAAAAATATCATTTTTTTCAATACCTATTTCACTTTGTTTGATTACATCATATGTGATTTCAGCTAAATTATCATCATCTTTGATTTCTGGAATTCCTTGAACAGGTATAATTCTTACTTCATTCATTATCCAATATCCTATTAGCTAGACTTTTTGAATCATTTAAATTTTTAAAAATAATTTGTTCTTCATAGACATTCGAAGAGGTGTCAGAATCTCCATGGTGAACAATAAATTTGTTTACTCGATTTTTATAATATTTTTTTAATCCTTGAATATCTGGTCTATATCCCATATCCAAAAAGTTTTGAACAGAAGGACCTTTAAGGGCCTTCTTACCTACAAAAGGACTGATAGCAATAACATTTTTATGATGTTGGATTGCTTGATTAATTTTATTTAAGGAGAGAATGGGGCCAATAGATAGAATTGGATTTGAGGGGCCAATAATTAAAATATCACTTTGATTTATTATGTTTATCAATTCACTTGAAACCCGTGCTTTTTTAGAGCCTTCATAAGAAATATTCATTAATCTTGGTTTTGCTTTTTTTTCAACAAAATAATCTTGAAAATTTAATTTTTCTCCTTTTTTTGTGATAAGTTTCGTACTTACTTTATCGTCAGACATTGGAAGTATCTTGCATTTAATATTAAATTTATTTTTTATTATATCTGTAATTTCTGAGAGTTTTAAACCTTCGCTTATCATTTGATTTCTGAACAAATTAAGAGCTAAATCTTTGTCACCTAACATAAAATTCAAATCATAAAATTTTTTTAACTCATTATGTACGGAGAATTTATCATTTGAAACACCCCAACCATATTTTCCTTCAACATTGGCCAGTCCATAGATTACAGAATCAATATCAGGTGAAAGAGCTACCCCATGTATATATTCATCATCACCTGTGTTAACAATTATTGATAAGTCAATATTTTTAATTTTGTGTAATCCTTTTGCAAATTTAGCACCTCCAACACCTCCACTTAAATAAACAATTTTTTTCATTTTTATGAACCTTAAATTATTGACCTTTCAACTAACATTTTAGTAATGATAGACAAAGATATTCTAGAGGGATTATCTGAACTTGATGAAGCAGATTTAAAGAGAATTAAGTTATTGGTAGATAATAAGCTAAATATACAATCTGAAGTAAAAGTTTCATATAGGACAAAATCAATAAAGTGTGGGAAAGAGTCGTGTAATTCCTGTCCTCATGGTCCATATTGGTATGCAGAGTGGACTGAGGATGGAAAAAGAAAAACAAAGTATTTAGGGAAAAATTTAACAGATGCTTAGTAAGAATAAAATCGATCTTTTTATTAAAGTTGCTTTAGGTACCTTGCTTATAATTTTTTTGCGAGTAGAGCTAGTCTTTTCTGATTTACTTCCAACTGGCGGCGATATGGGAGCACATATTGTACCAACCAAGTTTTTCGTTAGTGAATTATTTAACAACTTTAAATTGAGTGGATGGTCACAGGATTGGTTTGCTGGTTATCCAATTTATTACTTTTACTTTCCACTCCCTCCAATTATTACCAGCTTATTAAATTTTGTATTTCCATTTTCAATTTCTTTCAAAATTATGGTTTTGATTTCACAAGTTTTACTGGTCATTTCTATTGAAATGCTTATGCGAAAAAATATAAAACAATTTTCTTTTTATGGATTTGGAGTTGGGTTAATCTATTTACTTACTGAATCTTTTACAATTTTTGGTGGTAATTTAGCTTCGTCACTTGCAGGGCAGTATTCTTTTACCTACTCAATTGCTTTTGCAAATTTATCAATTTTTTATTTGTTAAAGTCAGAATATAAATATAAAACGGAAATTGCTTCCTTATTTATAGGTTTATCTGTCCTTACTCATCTAATTCCCTTCATGATTTATTTACCGATTTTTGCTTTTTGTTTTCTAAAAAGCAATGTAAAAGTTTATAAAAAGATTTCTTCATTTTTGTTATTTTTGTTTATTTCTATAAGGTTTACTATTTCATTGTTTCTAAATCTAGAATTCACTACAAACATGACCTATACTCCTTACACTCAGGTTTCTGATTTAGTAAAATCTGATATACTTCCATTTGCTATTGGTGCAATTATTTATATTATTTTTAGTGGTAGCAAAGCTTCATTAAAAGTTATCTCTGGTTTTGAATTATATCTACTTTCTATCTCAATATATTTATTTTTTTATGGACCTGAAAGTGCTCTTTGGAATGGAAGAGTTGTTCCTTTTTTTAATCTCGGCATCATAATTTTATTTTTTACTTTGCTACAAATTAACATTAAAAATTTAACAAAAAAAATACAGGGTAAATATCCTTTGCTTCTATTTGTTTTATTTATTAATGGTTACTTTATGTATCTATATTATTCCAAATGGGGAAACACATATAGAACAACAACTATCAGTATTATTTTGATTATTTTAATTATGACCTTTATTTCAATAAATTCTGACAATTTTTTAATATATACATCTCTAGTATCTCTTACCTTTGCAACTTTAAGCTACTTGCCTCACTGGTTAAATTGGAATTTTACAGGTTATGAAAGTAAAGACAACTGGTCAGACATCACAACTCTTTATGAGGGCTTAGAAGAACTTGATCCAGGTAGAATTATGTGGGAACCAAATTCTGATTTAAACAAATATGGTACACCTATGGTCTTAATGACGATCCCAATGTTTACTGATCACCAAAGTGTCGAAGGTTTATATTTTGATTCAAGTATCACAACACCATTTCATTTTTTAACAGTTTCAGGACTCGCTGAAAGACCTTCTAATCCGGTTGGAGGATTAACTTATATTAATGGTGAATTTGATAAAGGCTTTAGATTAATGGAGGAATTGGGAGTGGATTATTTTATTGCATATACCTCGTCAATTAAAGATAAAGCCAACATGAATGAAAATTTTAATTTCTTATTTTCGAATGAAGTTTTTAATGTTTACTCAATAAACACAAAAAAAGTAGAGCTAGTTAATGATGACTTGTATTTATTTGAGAGTCCAGGTTTTTACGAACGCCTTAAAAGTGCAATTTTTAGGGAAAGCAGTGAACAGAATTTTTTTGATGCTGCTTACGAAAGTTTTAAAAATGAATCAAATTATAAAATAATTGAAAATTACGACAAAAGTTTTACAGATTCAAGTGATAAAAATTCTGAACTTTCAATTAGCGAATTAAATATAGGAAATAACTTAATAACCTTTAAAACGAATAAACCAAATCAACTTCATTTAATTAAAGTTTCATATTTTCCAAATTGGAAAATTACTAACGGCCATGGTCCTTATAGAATCTCTCCATCCTTTATGGCAGTTGTTCCAAATGATAATTTTGTTGAAATAAAATTTGAATCGACAAACATTGAAAAAGCTTTAAATTTCTTATCGTTTTTTTCACTTTGTGGGGGTTTACTAATAGCATATGCATATAAAAAAAGATTTAGTGATGTTAAATAAATTTAAATCCTTAAAAATATTTCAAAGTGATACTTCATTTATGCAGCTTTTGAGAACTTATATTGTAGGTGCTATAAATCTTATAATTGGTTTAACTCTGACATATATATTTCAATTTTGGATCCTTACTTTTATTGCATTTCCTCTTAGAACATACGTAACTAATGTATCTGGTTTTCTAATCGGTGTAGTAATATCATATTTTCTATCTAGAAGAATAATTTTTAAAATTAGTTTTTTTTGGAGGAAAACTTAAAGAGTTTTTGAATTTTTCTTACACCAACTTAATTAGTCTATTTGCTCCAAATATAATTTGGTTCATAATTAATTTTATAGATGATGCTTTACAAAAAGATGAGGTTTGGTTTCTTGTAATTACAGTTTTAATCAATGGAGCAATACTGCCCATAAAGTATTTGATTTATAAATTTTTTGTTTTTAAAGATTCTCTATAAAAAATAATTCTTAATTTAATCAAGCTTTTTATTGTTCTTGGTATTCTTTTATAAATTAAGGAAACACTAGGTCTTATCTCATTTACTTTTGCAGGTATCTCTTTTATTTTTCCATCATTTTTTTCTATTCTGATCAATAATTCAGTATCAAAAATATCCTGTGTTGAAATAACTTGTGGTAAAAACTTTTCAATCTCTGTTTTTTTGACTGCTTTCATTCCGTGAGTATCGCTTAGTTTTGTTCCAAATAATATTTTAAGAAGATTAACAAAAAAATTTGTAGCTAACTTCCTAACAAATCTTCGCCCATCCTCAGAAGACCCTAGTCTTTTTGATGCAGTTATTGAAGAATATTGATCATCAAGCACTAAAGCTTCATGTAAAAAAGATTCAGAGTAATAATCAATATCGAATGATATGACTAAATCATTTTTTGCTAATTCAAATCCTGCCTTTAATGCATTTCCGTAATTTGGTTTTGAATTTGAGATAATTTTTATTTCTGGATATTTTTTAATCAATTCTTGAGCAATTGTTTTTGTGCTATCAGTAGATCCATTTTCAGAAAATATAATCTCAAAATTTAGACCTGTTCTTTCACACATTGCATAAATTGCGTTGGTAGATTCTTCAATTATTTCTTCTTCGTTATAAATAGGAATTACAATTGAAAAATTCTTATAGTTAAAGTTTGATTCCATCAAGAGTACAATAATTGGGTAATGACTAATAATCTAGATATAATTTTTAAATCCTATGATATTAGAGGAGTCTTTGGGGACTCATTGACTTTAGAGGATGCTTATAAAATCGGTTATTCTTTTTCACAATTTGTAGAATCTGAAACAGTATTAATTGGCCATGATGGACGCATTTCTAATATGAAAATGTTAGATGCAGTTTCATCTGGCATAAAAAACAATGGTAAGTCAATACTGTATGTAGGCCTTGTCCCAACTGACGTTGTTTATTCTTTATCAGGACTACTTAATTTGCCTGGAGTCATTATTACAGCATCACACAATCCCAAAGAATATAATGGACTAAAGCTTTGTAATTCTGGTGCTGTTCCGATTGGAGAGCAGTCAGGCCTATTAGATATAAAAAATAATATAAAAAATATTGACTTTGGTGAGATAATTAGTTTTCAAATAGAAAAAAATAATGAATTAGATTTATATTTTGAACATATTCAAAACCTTGTAAGCCCTGCAAAAATTAATGACAAAATCAAATTCGGAGTTGATGGTGGCAATGGAGCAATAGGATCAATATTTGATGAACTTGCAAAAATTTATAATTTTAATTGTGACGAACTTTATATGGATGTCGATGGAAACTTCCCAAATCATCCAGCTGACCCTTCAAATAAGGAAAATTTACAAGAGATTATAAAACTCGTTAAAGATAATAATTTAGATTTTGGCGTAGCTTTTGATGGTGACGCCGATAGAGCGGTATTTATTGATGATGTCGGTAAAGTAGTTTCGGGAAGTATGATGACAGCTCTTATTGCCGATTATTTATCTGAAACAAATGATAACCTAAAAGTTGTATATAACGTAAATGTTTCACCTCATGCTTTGTCTATACTCGAGTCAAAAGAGATATCGCTTTTCAGGTGTAAAGTTGGCCATTCAAATATAAAAGCGATGATGAAAGAACTTGATGCAGATTTTGGCGGTGAGCATAGCGCACATTTTTACTATAAAGATAATTATTTTGCAGATTCGGCAATACTAACTCTTCTGATGTTGATGAGTATTGTTTCTGAGCGTGACGAAAAAGTAAGTAGTATGATTGATAAATATAATTTTCCTCCTTCCTCTGGAGAAATTAATTTCACAGTAGATGATGTGGACAATTCTTTGGAGAAAATTAAAACAATATTTAATGGAAATTTTGATGAACTAGATGGATTATCTTATTTCGATGAAAACTTTTGGTTCAATGTGCGAGGCTCAAATACCGAACCTAAATTAAGAGTAAATATAGAAGCATCTTCTCAAAAAATACTAGACGAAGTTTTAGAGAAAATATCAACTAATATATAGGTAATAATGATTGAACATGTACTTGATTTAGGCAATCAATTAAAAAAAGATTTAGAAACTTCAAATGATTTTGTGGTTGACTCTTACAAAGATTTATTAATTATTGGCATGGGTGGCTCAGGAGTAGCAGGGGATGTTTTAAAGCTTGTTTTGAATGAAACTACACAGATAAATGTTGAAGTTAGAAAAACTTATGGGATTCCAAGGACTATTGCAGAAAGAAGACCGAAGTGTCTATTTATTTCTTATTCAGGAAACACAGAAGAGACGCTCAAGGCAGTAAATGATGCAATTAAATACGATTTAGATTGGTCAGTAATCTCAAGTGGAGGGCAATTGCTAGAACTAGCATCAGAGAATAAAAAACAGTATGTTAAAGTTCCAACAGGACTCCAACCCAGAGCTGCATTCGGAATAATGACAAAAGCTGTAATGCATTTTGTTTCTTTGGATACAGATGGTAAATATTTAAAACTATGTAATCAAGCAGGTGATTATTTAAATGAGGCCTTAGGAAATCAAACAGAAAATGAATTATTATCACATGCTTTAAAAATTTCTGAAGAAATCAGTACTAAGACGTCTGTAATTTATGGAGGAACTCCATTAACTTATTTAGTTGCCCAACGGTGGAAAACACAAATTAATGAGAATGCAAAATCTAAAGCTTTTGTTGGTTATATGCCTGAGATTCATCATAATGAGATACTTTCTTGGGAAGCAAATAAACAAGACTCAAAAAATAATTACCATTTATTATTCTTGAGATCACCAAATGAAAATTCTCAAATTAGCAAGAGATTTGAATTAACAAAAAAAATAATTGGCGATAAGGTCGAAATTTCTGAAATAGAGAATATATCTTCAGATAATATTATTAGTAATTTATTTCATCTAACATTAATAGGTGATTTAGTAAGTGTTTATATGGCTGAAAATTTAAATATTGATCCCTATGATATAACTGCAATTGAAGAATTAAAAAAATTACTGAAGGAGTAAATCAATTATGTCTACTATTAAAGATTCTAAATTATCTATTGTTGGTAAAGATGAGGTAAATTGGGCACAAAGGCAAATGCAAGTATTAGAAGATATAAAGCTTGATTTTGAAAAAAGAAAACCTTTAGAAGGATTGAACATCGGTGCATGCATGCATGTCACTAAAGAAACTGCAAATTTAATGCTTACTTTACAATCAGCAGGGGCAAATGTTGCTTTATGTGCCTCTAATCCTCTTTCAACAAAAGATTCTGTCGCAGCTTATCTTGCAGAAAGTGATATTCAGGTTCATGCAATTCATGGTGTAAGTAATGATGATTTCTTTAAGCATCTTAATTCTGTATTAGACACTAAACCAGATATAACAATGGATGATGGAGCAGATTTAGTTTCCCTACTACATACAGATAGAGCAGATCTACCTGTTATGGGCTCTATGGAGGAAACTACAACAGGAGTAATAAGACTTAAATCAATGGAAAAAAATAACAAGCTAAGGTTTCCGGTTGTTGCTGTAAATGATTCGGACACTAAGCACCTTTTTGATAACAGATTTGGTACTGGCCAAAGTGCTATGGACGGAGTTGTTAGAGCTACAGATTTACTTATCGCAGGTTTAAATGTTGTAGTCATTGGATTCGGTGATTGTGGAAAAGGAGTTGCCGAGAGAGCTTATGGAATGGGAGCTAAAGTAACAGTTGTTGAACCAAATTCAGTAAGAGCTTTAGAGGCTTTAATGCATGGTTATGAAGTAAAATCTAGCATCAATGCTGCGAAGATTGCAGATGTCATTATCTCGGTAACTGGAAATATGCATGCTCTAGATAAACAACATTTTGATGTCATGAAAGACGGAGTAGCCTTGGCAAACGCAGGTCATTTTGATGTAGAAATAAATCTTGGAGCACTTAAAGAACACAGCTCTAGTATTGATAGAGTAAGAGAACATGTTGATAGCTATAAATACAATGGCAAAGAAATTCTTATACTTGCAGAGGGAAGATTAGTAAATTTAGCTGCAGCAACAGGACATCCAGCATCTGTTATGGATATGTCTTTTGCAAACCAAGCTCTAGCAGCTGAATGGATAAAAGATAATTACAAAAATTTAGAGTCAAAAGTTTACACACTACCTAAAGAAGTAGATTTGAAAATAGCTGCGACTAAATTGGGACTCATGGGTGGAGAGTTAGAGATCCTTACTGAGGAACAAATTGAATATCTTGACTCATGGGAGCATGGCACTAGCTAAATTTGAGTATATTTAAAAAAGTCTTATCTGTTGGAAGTGGGAAACTTGCTTCGGAACTTAACAATATTGTTGATGAGATAAATGATAAAGAGCGAGAGTTTGAAAAACTTTCTGACGAAGAAATAAAAACAAATTTTCAAAACTTATCAAATCAACTAACAGATAGCCCCTTAAGTATTGAAGTTGAAGCATTTGCATACACTAGAGAAGCAGCGAAAAGAACAATAGGCCAAAGACATTACGATGTACAAATTTTTGGTGGACTTGTTTTACTAAGAAACAAAATTACAGAAATGAAAACTGGAGAAGGCAAGACTCTTGTTTCAACCTTGCCTATTTCATTAATGGCCTTGTTTAAAAAGGGTGTTCATGTTGTGACTGTAAATGAATACCTAGCAAAAAGAGACGCAGAATGGATGAGTCCAATCTATAATTTTTTGGGTTTGGAAGTAGGTTTAATACATTCAAACCAAGCACCACTAGACAAGGCTGCAGCTTACAAAAAAAACATTACTTATGGAACTAATAATGAATTCGGTTTTGACTATTTAAGAGACAACATGGCAGTGTCAAGTGAGCAGCTTGTACAAGGCGAATTATTTTACAGTGTGATTGATGAAGTTGATTCGATATTAGTTGACGAAGCAAGAACCCCTTTAATTATTTCTGGAAAAGTTAGTGATTCAACAAAATGGTACTCTGATTTTACAAGAATTGTTAAAGGAATGAAAAGAGACGTTCATTACGAAATTGATGAAGCAAAGAAACAGGTCCATACAACTGAAGTTGGAGTTGAGTATGTAGAATCAAAGCTTGGAATAAAAAATCTTTATGAAAATACGCAAACAAACTTTATACATTACTTAACAGCAACTTTAAGAGCTAAAACTATTTTTACAAAAGATGTGGACTACATAATTGCAGATGGTCAAATCAAGATTGTTGATGAGTTTACAGGAAGAGTTTTAGAAGGAAGAAGATATTCCGATGGGCTACATCAGGCATTAGAAGCTAAAGAAAATGTAAAAATTCAAGATGAAAATCAAACTCTTGCTTCAATAACATATCAAAATTATTTCAGGATGTATGAAAATTTGGCTGGAATGACAGGAACAGCTAAAACTGAGGAAGAAGAGTTTGTACAGATTTATAATTTAGAGGTTGTTGAGATACCTACCAACTTACCTATTCAGAGATCTGATCAGCAGGATGCAGTGTACAAAACTAATAGGGCCAAGTTAGATGCAGTGATTGAAGATATTAAATTAAGAAATACTAAAGGACAGCCAATTCTCCTGGGTACAGTTTCTGTAGAAGCTTCAGAAGAAATTTCTAAATTATTAACTTCAAAGGGTATAGTTCACAATGTTTTGAATGCTAAGAATCATGAAGAGGAGGCAAACATAGTCGCACAAGCTGGAAGGTTGGGTGCGGTCACTGTAGCAACAAATATGGCGGGTAGGGGAGTTGACATAAAACTTGGTGGAAACCCTGAGGACATGGCAATTCAATTACAAATAAAAGAAAATCAACAAGATAATCCTAATTTTTTAAAAACCAAAATTGTTGAATTTGAATCAAAAGTTGAAAAAGAAAAACAAGATGTTTTAGAACTCGGCGGATTATATGTTCTAGGAACAGAAAGGCATGAATCAAGAAGAATTGACAATCAGTTAAGAGGTAGGTCTGGACGACAGGGTGATCCAGGTGAGTCCAGATTTTATATATCCTTACAAGATGATTTAATGCGGAGATTTCAAGGTGAAAGAATTGAATCTATTATGAACAAATTAAATCTACCTGATGAAGAGAGAATCGAGCAATCAATGGTTACAAAGAGCATAGAAAGAGCTCAAGCGCAGGTAGAGTCATTAAACTTTGAAATTAGAAAAAATGTTCTTAAGTTTGATCAAGTTTTAAATCAGCAGCGCGACGTAATATATAAATGGCGAAGAGAATTATTAAGGTCTGAAAGTATCCATGATTTGATTGAGGGATGGTTAGAGGACGTTGTTGGTCTAATTTCAAAAAATATTGAAAATTATAAAAAGAGCTATGAAAGTTTAGATCAATTTAAAGATTTGGTAGAAAATGAACTAAGTGAATTATTAAGCGACGCTGCAAAAAACAAATTATTTCAAAATTTAGAAATTAATGACAATTTAGATATTGAAAAAAGTTTAAAAGACCTTTTTTATAATAATGAAAAACAAGATGAAAATAATTTCTGGAATTTAGCAAGGGGTTCGGCTCTTTCATTTATTGATCAGTCCTGGAAAGACCATCTTGCAGAAATGGATTACTTACGTTCGGGTATAGGTTTGAG
This sequence comes from uncultured Candidatus Actinomarina sp., assembly GCA_902555985.1. Classification (GTDB taxonomy): domain Bacteria; phylum Actinomycetota; class Acidimicrobiia; order Actinomarinales; family Actinomarinaceae; genus Actinomarina. Next base: position 37,199 of record CACDUI010000007.1, on the reverse strand, counting down.
AGCAATGGGTCAAAGAGACCCTTTAGTAGAGTACCAGAATGAAGGGTATGATCTTTTTGAGGAGTTAATTGATAATGTAAAATTCTCTGTAATAAGAATATTGTTAAATTTTGATAAAAATTTAATAGTCAAAAAAGAAAATAATATCGATGATAAGGTAAAAGATAAGACAATTATCAAGGATAAAATAGGAAGAAATGACCCTTGCCCTCTTGGATGTGGAATTAAATATAAAAAATGTGGAATAGATAAAAAATGCAAAAAGATATCAGAAACAAATTAACCTTGTTTAGCGAAAGACTAACTTCTGCCAAGGAGTATCTTTGACTTTGAAAATAAAGTCCAAAAGCTAGAGGAACTCAATTCTAAAATTAATGATAAAAATTTTTGGGATAACCCACAGCAGGCTCAAAAAATTTCAATAGAGGCTTCTACAATAGAAAAACTAATTGCATCTCTGAATAATTTAGAAAAAGATTTAATAGAATTTAATGAGCTGGTGGAGCTTACTGAAGAAGAAGATATTGATGAAGATGAATACACTGGTGAAATAAAAAGAATTGAAAATAGTATTGAAGAAATAGAGAATGAAGCTCTTTATTTTGGCGAGTATGATCATTTAAATGCTGTAGTTACTATTAATGCTGGCGCAGGTGGAGTTGATGCTCATGATTGGGCAGAAATGTTACTAAGAATGTATACAAGGTTTTTATCTAATCAAGATATGAAATTCCAAATTGAAGAAATTTCTCAAGGAGAAGAAGCTGGAATAAAGTCAGCATCAATAAGAGTCGATGCGTATCGTGCTTACGCAACATTAGAAAGTGAAAGAGGAGTTCATAGGTTAGTTAGAATTAGCCCTTTTGATAGTAATAAAAGAAGACATACAAGTTTTGCAGGTGTAGATGTTGTCCCTCTTATTGAACATAATGAAGAAATTCTCATTCAAGATGATGAGATAAGAATTGATGTTTATAGATCATCAGGTGCAGGAGGACAACATGTAAATACAACAGACTCAGCTGTTCGAATAACTCATCTAGAATCTGGAATTGTAGTTGCATGTCAAGCCGAAAGATCACAATTACAAAATAAAACTAGAGCACTTGAGCTTTTGAAAACAAAATTGATTCTTAAGCAAAAAGAAGAAGAACTTCTTAAGATTAATAATATAAGAGGGGATCAACATGAGGCAGGATGGGGTAGACAGATTAGATCGTATGTTTTACAGCCCTATCAACAAGTTAAAGATTCAAGAAGTAACACTGAAGTTGGTAATGTTGATAGCGTTCTTGATGGCGATATTTCCTTATTTGTTAAAGATTATCTAAAATGGCGAAGACAGGGAATAAATGATTAAATTAAAAAATGTTTCTTTAGTATTTCAAGGGGGCAGCGTTGCTATTTCTAACTTAACAACCATAGTTCAGGAGGGTGAATTTGTTTATTTGGTTGGCCATTCTGGAAGCGGTAAGTCATCATTTTTAAAGCTTCTATACAAAGAATATTTTGCAACAAAAGGAGAAATTGAAGTAGCAAATATTGACGTGTCTAAACTTCCAAAATGGAAAATACCTTTACTAAGAAGAAAAATCGGGATTGTAACTCAAGAACCACAATTATTGGAAAATAGAAATACATTTGAAAATATAGCTTTTGCTTTAGAGGTTATGGGAGCACTTCCAGAAGAAATTGAAGCTAAAACCAACACTCTTTTAGATTTAGTCGAACTCAATGAAAGTGCTTATAAGTATCCAGGACAACTATCTGGGGGTCAGCAAACAAGAGTTAGCATTGCTAGAGCACTAGCCAATAATCCAGTAGTTTTATTATGTGATGAACCAACTGGGAACTTGGACCCTGATTTAAGCATTCAAATAGTTTCGTTATTAGAAAAAATTAACAGAGCCGGCACGACGGTAATAATGGCAACTCACGATTCGACAATTGTTAATAGAAGAAAAAAACGAGTTATAGAGCTAAAAGATGGAAAAGTCACACGTGATGAACAAGACGGAAGTTATATAGTTAGGTAAATATGGGTAAATTTTCATATGTCTTAAAAAATACATTATTGAATATGAGAAGAACACCACTTCTGGTGTTTGCCACTATTATTGCTGTTCTGGTATCAAGTTTTCTTGTTTTTACGACTTTGTCAGCCAGGTCAATAGTAGAGAACAATACTATACGATGGCAAAATGGAGTACATGTCGTTGTTTTTCTTGATGATAGAGTAACCACAACAGCACACAAACAGTTGGAAGAATCTTTGGAGAGTTACCCAGAAGTAAGAACTGTAGATTATTTTTCAAAACTAGAAGCTGAAGAAGAATTTAAAGTTTTGTTTAAAGATCAACCGGAGCTACTTGCAGAAGTAGATTATGAAATCTTACCTTCTTCATTAAGAATTAATTTAAATGATCCTTCAGACTATACCCTCATTATTGAGAGACTTGAGGGAAATCCAGCAGTCAAAGAGATTCGATCTTCAGGAGAAGCGATTGAAAGACTCCTGAGCCTGACTGATACTTTAGTTATTTCAGCTTCTGCCTTTGCATTGCTGATAGGTTTTGCAGCATTTATATTGATAATAAATACGTTGAGAATTGCTGCATTTTCAAAAAAGAAAGAAATTAAAATTATGAGGCTTGTTGGTGCATCCTCTACATATATTAGATTGCCATTTATATTTGAAGCAGTAATTGAATCTCTTATAGGAACTAGTATTGCTGTAGGTTTTGGTTGGGCAGTAATTGAGTATTCTAAGAATTCAGTAGTTGCGGAGAGCATTTTTGATATAACTATCTCTGATGATTATTTAATATTTTTAACTCTGTCCCTCTTAATGTTCTCCCTTGTTTTTGGATTATTTGCTTCATTTGTTGGAATAAGAAAAGCTCTAAATGATTAAAAAAATAACAATCCTCTTTATACCTATATTTTTTTTCACCTCATTTATGTTTCCGGCAGAACTAAATGCTATCACCGCTGAAGATCGATTAATTGAAGTTGAAAGGCAATTACAAGCTATAGCTCAACAAATAAGTAAATATGAAGGTGATAGGACTGACTTAGAGAAAGCAATAATTGCAAATGATAAAGACTTAGCTCAGGTAAATAGTGAATTAGCGGAAGTTCAGAGTAGGTTGGCCGTTGTAGAAAGAGAGTTAGAAAAAGCCTTAGAAAATTATGATTTCTCTCTAAATGATCTTGTGGCAGTACAGGAAAATATAATCAATGAACAAATAAAACTTGGAAAGATAAAAAATGAGATTGCTGATGTTTCAAGTGAGTTGCTTGAAACACAGAAGAATCTATTAGTTGCTGATGACAGTTTGCAAGAACAAGCTGTCAATCTTTATATCAATGGAGTTATGAGCCCTACAACAGCTCTGTTTATAGAACTAGATGAACTTTCAAATTTTTTAGTTGCTTTAGGATATGCTTCAACTATCGTTGACTCTGCTTATGTAATTGTTGAGCAGTTAAACGCATTAGAATCTCTTGCATCTAATCAAACAGAATTTTTAACTCAGCGTGAAGATGAAAGAGTTGAGATTGTATCTAATCTCCAAAATGAAGAAGAAAGAAAAAACGAAATATCTATTGAAGCTGAGGAATTTGCGGATGAGATTGAGGAAAAAAAAGATGCAGTTGAGCGAGAGAAAAGGTTAGTAGAGACTAAAAAGGCTCAAGTTGTTAGAGCAAGGCAAAACGCACAAAATTTATTGAATCAAGCTAATAAAGAATTAGAAAAATTAGATAAAGAGCACGCTGACTTAGAAAAACTTGAGGATGCAATACAAGCTGATATTGATAGGCTAAGTAGTTCTGGTGGTGTAGCACCAAGTCAACTTTCCTGGCCAGTAACTACCGGCTATGTTTCAAGTGGCTACAAATGGAGAAGGCTTGGTGGCACAACTAGTTTTCACGGCGCAATAGATATTGCTGCTTCTAGGGGCACTCCAATAAAAGCTGCTGCTGGTGGGGTTGTTATACTTGCCAGATATTATGGCCTTGCTGGAAGAACTGTGTTTATAGACCATGGTGGCGGAATGACAACCTTATATTTTCATATGGATAAAATTTTAGTTAACGTTGGCCAGACTGTTGTTACTGGAGATCAGATTGGGACTGTAGGAAACACTGGTCGTTCTACAGGGCCACACTTGCATTTTGAAACAAGGTTAAAAAATCCAAGTTCTGCTAATTGTAGTCTTCCATATTTAGATCCAACTTCTCGCGGACGTGTAAACCCTTACTGTTTCTTGGATTGATGAAAGTATTTGCTGAGAACCGCAAGGCTAAAAAATCTTATGATTTTCATGAGTTCTATGAAGCTGGAGTTGTGCTTACAGGATCAGAAACAAAAAGTGTAAGAAATGGTGCTGTATCAATCATTGACGCATTTGCAATCATTAATGATGAAGAGGCTTACATTATGGAAATGAATATTGAACCATATAAGTATTCAAATATCACTGATTACGACCCTAAGTCACAAAGAAAGCTTCTTTTACATAAAGGAGAGATAAAGAAACTCATAGGCCTTCTATCACAAAAAGGGTTTACATTAGTTGCTACAAAAGTTTTTGAAAAGAATGGCTTTATTAAAATTGAATTTGCATTGGCAAAGGGTCGTAAAGATTATGACAAGAGAAAAAAAATCATTAATAAAGAACATTCAAAAGAAATTAAGAATTATTAAAAGCTTTTTCAGTTCCAACTCTTATATCAGGTACACCAATAAAATTTCCTGAAGGGTCTTTATAAATGGTAGAAATAGGCCCGTAGCCCGAAACAAATTTATCTTGAACGGTAACACTGTGCCCTTTACTAATTAAAGAGTTTCTATCTGATTCATCTATAAATTCAAACTTGATATCTGAATTAGTATTTGCACCGAAATATTCTATTGACCATCTTGGTTTTTTTACTATTTCTTCAAAACTATTCTTTTTAAGAATGTATGGAAGAATATGTTGAGCTAGTAATTGTGGTTGGTATCTGCCGCCTCTTGTTCCAACTATAAATTCTAGTTCATTATTTTTTGACCAAATTGTAGGTGAAAGAGTGTGTAGTGGTTTTTTGCCTGGAAATATCATGTTTGGATGATTTTCAATTAAATTAAATCCACATCCTCTATTGTGAAGAAAAAATCCATAACTACCTACACCAATTCTGCTTCCAATTCCATGAAAGTTTGACTGAATTAATGATATTCCTAATCCACTTTCGTCTACAGCATTCATATATGCTGTTCCCCCACCATGAGGTTGTGGAGAATTAAATTTTCCGGAGGAGTTGCTATTAAATTGCTTTATTTTTTCGTTTATATAAATGTTGTCAGTTCCATTAAATTTATGGTCTTTTCCCATGTAGTCATAAGTAATGTTGTCTCTGTCAGCAGCAAAAATTCGATAAGATTCAATCAATGTGTGAAGGTAGTCATCTTGGTCATCTATGATTTCGAAACCTTTTAAAGCACTCAGAGTTAAGTAACCTTGAGTACTTGGCGGACTTGTCCAACCATCATATCCATATATATTGAGGTGTAATGGCTCTCTCCATGAGGGTTTGTAGCTTGATAAATCATCTTCAGTAATAAACCCATTTACTGACTTTGAAATTTCTTTAGCAATTTCTCCGTTGTAAAAATACTCAAGTCCATTATCTTTCAATAATTCAAGTGTTTTACCTAGCTGAGGTCTTCTAATCAACGTTTCAGGACTAAATGGTTTACCATTTCTATAAAAAGCATATCCAGATTTTTGTCCATTTAATTCTTCAGCATATTTTGCTAGTGAGCCATAAAGTTCATCACTTAATTCAAAACCTTCATGACAGAGATTTATTCCAATATCTAAAATGTCTTTAATAGGAAGATTGCCATACTTATTACTTAATTCAACCCAACCTGCAACAGCTCCAGGAACAGTTACTGACATTGGATGGTTCAAAGGAATATTTTTGTAATCAGCAAGGCTTTCAAGGCTTACTAATGAACCAGCATAACCTGATGCATCTAAAAATTCTGGCTTATTTTTTCCAGGTATCCAGATAAGTGCAAATAGATCACCACCAATACCACATGTCTCCGGAGCAACTATACCTTGAACAAGATTAGTTGTTATCGCAGCATCTACAGCATTACCTCCTTTTTTAAAAACAGTTGATCCAAGTTCAGTTGAAAGATAATGTGGTGAAACGACAACATTGTTCATTCCTTTAATTATAAAGATAAAATAAAATTTATTTATCCCATAAAGTTACTTGTATAAATTCAACACCTATACAATAAATTTACAATCAAGGAGATAAATGAAAGATATAAATGCGGAAGAATATAACCAATTATTAAATTCTGATGCACCTGTTGTAATAGATTTTCATGCTACATGGTGTGGTCCCTGTAAAGTTTTGAGTCCTATTTTAGAAGAGTTGTCAGATGAAGTTGCTGGCGTTGAGTTTGTAAAGCTTGATGTTGATCAACATCCTGAAATAGCTGGAGCAAATGGCGTAATGGGAGTGCCAACTGTTGTTATGCTCAAAGGCGGGGAAGTTAAAGAACGTTTTGTTGGTGTTCAGCCAAAAGAAGTTATAAAAGAAAAAGTTTCAGCATTAATTTAATTTGTTAAAGTTAATACTTTTTTTCCAGATAGTTTTACTAACACTTTTTCTAGGTGCTGGTTACTTTCTTTATTCTGAATTGCAAACACTTTCAACTGAAGTAGACAATGCTTTGTTAGTAATTAATGATATTCAAAGCTTATTGCCTAAATTAGAGGTTGCAATAGACACAGTAATTTCACTTGAAGTAGCTTTTCAGAGCTTATCAGGCATAAATGATATCTTAACTTTATTGTTAGATCCATTACAGGGTAATTCTTGAAATGAAGATAGATTTTTATACTACTGACTGGTGTGGTGATTGTGTTAGATCAAAAGCCTTATTAAAAAAATTTGATTTAGATTTTAAAGAGATAAATGTTGACTTAGATGAAAATGCAAATGAGTATATTAAGACACTACAAATAAATCAGAGAAGAATTCCTACAATTGTTTTTGAAGATGGTTCCTTTTTAGTTGAGCCATCTGATGTTGAATTGGAAAATAAGCTTAAAGAATTAAAATATATTTAAAATCCTTTGTTAAATCTTTGTTAACTAGTCCTAAGACTTTTTTAACAATATAGAATTACTTTTAATTCAAAGAGTGGTTGTAATGAAAAAAGGTCTATTAAAAGAACTAGAAGAATTTATCAATGAAATGCTAGATGTCTCTGGCAAAATTGCTTTAAAAAATTTTCGAGAGATTAGAGAAATGAGTCTTAAAGGAGACTCTAGCCCAGTCACTAAAACTGATATAAAAATTGAGCAATATATTAGAACAAAAATTTTAGAAAATTATCCTAATCATAAAATTATTGGTGAGGAATTAGATTATGTTGATGGTACAGAAAATATTACTTGGTATATTGACCCAATAGATGGTACAAGGAGTTTTGTAGCAGGAAAACATGATTTTGGAACACTTTTAGCCGTAGTCATGGATGAAGAAATAATTGGGGGAGTTGTAGACTGCCCTGCTTTAGGAGAAAGATGGACTTCTTTTCATCCTAAACAAACTAAGGTAAATCAAGTAATAACACAATGTAAAGCCGTTAAAGATCTTAGTAATGCTGTGATGGCAACCACATCTAGTCATGAGTTTGGAATGAAAAAATGGAGAGCTTATCAATCACTAGAACAGTCTGTAAAAGTAACCACAACAGGTAGTGATTGCTATAACTATGGCTTACTAGCAAGTGGATATATTGATATAGTTGCAGAGCGTTTGACTGCTCCTCATGATTATTTACCACTTATCAAAATTGTTGAAGGAGCTGGTGGTATCATGACAGACTGGGAGGGTAAAAAGTTAGATTTTAACCAAAATAATGTTTACGTTTTAGCATCTGCTTCAAGTGATATTCATGAATTGGCTCTGAAAAAACTACAAGACACAGAATGAAAATACTGATTTGTGATTCTTTAAATGAGAAAGTTTTAAAAGAACTTCAAGCTATAGGCGATTGTATTGATATTTCTTCTTCCCCTACAAAGAATGAAGATTTAGATGAAAACATTGAAGATGCTGAAATTGTTGTTATTAGAAGTGGAACTACTTTAGATAAAGCAATCATAGAAAAAGGAAAATCCTTGAAAATAATTGCACGCTGTGGTGTAGGTGTTGACAACATTGATGTTGATTATGCTAAATCACAAAATATTTTTGTCACCAACTCTCCATCAGCAAACTTAATATCAGTTGTTGAACTTACAGTAGCTTTAATAATAAGTGCTGCAAGAAAAATTAATCTTTCTGACAAGCACTTGAAGGAAGGAAAGTGGAATCGAAAAGAATTTGTAGGTATAGAGTTGTACGGTAAACAACTGGGAATTGTAGGATTTGGTAAAGCTGGAAAATTAGTTTCTGACAGAATGAAAAGTTTTGGAATGTCGATAGCTTTTTATGATCCTTTTGTAAATGATTGGAATGGACCTGAAAAAAAATTAGAGCTTGATGAACTACTTAATACATCAGATGTAGTCTCAATTCATGTTATTAAAACTAAAGAAACTGAAAACCTTATTTCAAAGGAAAAACTTGATTTACTAAAAGAAAACTCAATATTAATCAATACATCAAGAGGAGGCATTTTGGATGAGAATTATCTTATAGAACTTCTAAAATCTAAAAAAATATTTGGAGCGGGGTTAGATGTCTACTCCGAAGAACCACCAAAAAATATAGATACTTTCATTGATCTTAATTTAATTTCTACGCCACATATTGGAGCATCAACAAGCGAAGCACAATTGAAGGCTGGTTTAGACACAGTCGATAATATTAAAAAAATATTGGCTGGAGATACAACTGTAGCTATTTAATTTTTTTAAAAATCTGTTGTATTAGTTTAAAAAAAATATAATAATGAAAATACGAATTAGTTGTTTAGGCTGGCACCAATAACTTTTTCTTATCGATTATATTTACTTTTAACAGTTTCATAAACTGGCCATCCATAAGGAATACATCCATCTGTACCTTTACTTTGCTGCATCATGACTGGAGCAACAGCTCCTTCTTTAGGACAGCCAACATGACCCCAACCTAAAATATGGCCTGTTTCATGGTTTATCAGATAAATTCTGTAGGTTTCCATATCGTTTTTAAAATCTACTGCACCTTCCTGCCATCTAAAAAAGTTGAGTACAATATTATTTTCATTTCGACAAGAATATATACTATTTGTTTCAATAGGTGCGCAAAGCTCGTCAGTTTTATTTGGGGAAGCAAAAATATAAACATAGTCAGATTCTTCAGCACTTGTTAATTGAAATGATTTTTCAGCTACATTTGTCCATCCCAAATCATTGTTTAGTATAAGAAACAAAAGATTTTTAATGCATAATGGATCAAGACCTAACGAGGGTTCAATTCTGATTCCATAGTTAAACTTTGTTTCATCCTTAGGATTTACATTCTCAGGTTCTATCCATTCTTCTTCTGAATTTTCATTAATCAAACTTGGTTCAATACAACCAGTCTTTAAATCACTTGTACCAATATTTTTTGATTCATTAACTATGTCATTGTTAAGAAAGATAGCTGTCGATGTTTCTTCCTGAACACTTTTGACGTTTAGTACATTAGTGACTTCAATCAATTTTTCATTCCATATTGTTAATTTTGTTTCTATTTTTAAAGATTCAAGAATGTTATCCACATCATTTTTATTAAGACTTTGATAGTTTGATATAAAGTAATTTAATGCATAATCATAATGAGATGCATACAATGTACTTCTTTCATCAATATTATTTAAAACTAAAAACCATTCATTTAGACATTCTTCTGAGAGGCTATACCAAGACCCAAACTTTACACAACTATCTGTTATTAAATCTAGTTCATCATCTATGAAATCATCTAAGGTTATTTCTAAAGGTATGAAATCCTCAGTACTTACCAATTGCTGAGTAGTTGTAGTTGTTGAAGAAGTTTCAACTTGTGGAATTTCGCTCTGTTGATTTAATGAATTAGTGAGAAACCTAAAAGCAAAAAAGCTTATTCCTAGCAAGCTTATTAGTAATAAAGAAGATTTCAAATTTTGATTCATACAACTTATGTTAAAAGGATATTAACTCCTAATAAAGTAAATTATTTTTTGTAGCCTTTAGGATTAATAAAATTTTCAGGTTCTAAACCAAGTCCGTCAGCGACTCTATTAATGTAATTGAAATATGAAATAATTTGTACGATCTCTGATATTTCTTTATCAGTGTAACCAAACTTTTTTACATGATTTATATCATCCACATTAATTTTTCCAGGACTCAATGTTAATTTTTCAGCTAAATAACAAATAGCTTTTTGCTTTTCTGAAAGGCTACTCTCTTTCCAGTTGTCAGCAACTTCGTCTACTAATGTTTGATTCTCTGTCTCCGACCGAAGATCATATAAATGAGCTCTTATTCAGTATTCACATTCATTTGATATAGATGTGACTACTGCAAGTAGTTCACGATCAAATCGAGGTACTTTTGAATTACCAAACATGGTTGAGTTATAAAGCCTCATAGAATCCCTGAGTATTTCTGGAGTTTGTGATTGAATTGTAAGGACATTCCAAATTCGTCCAGCTCTACGTAAGCCTTTTTCATATTCTTTTTTCAAAAGACCGCTTGAATTTTTAATATCAAATAATTTAATAAAAGCCATATTGTTAATTTTTGCTTAAAATAAAAATGTATGCAACTTTCAAATGAACTTAAAGAAGCAATTGATAACAATGCTTTCTGTGCAATTTCAACACATTTAAATGATAATGAAATACAGACTCATCTTATGTGGGTTGATTATGAAGGTGATTACTTAATAATTAATACAGAAAAAGAAAGAAAAAAAACAGAAAACATCAGGAATAATCCAAATATATCTTTAGTCGTATTTCATCCAACAGCAATGTATTCAAGTTGGGAGATACGGGGAGTTGTTGCAGAAATTTTATCAGATCACTCAGCTGATTCTCACATAGATAAACTTTCTCAAAGATACACTGGTAAACCTTACAGGAGGGAACTCGGTGAGGAATGGAATTATGAAAAAATTAAAAGTAGAGAACTTTGGAAAATAAAACCAAATAAAATAATTTCTATGCTTAGACCTCAGGCAAAATCTACTTCTGAGTAGAACTTTAAAAATGGATTACTTTCAAATATATTTTGATCGACTCCAAGATATTCTTTAATTAAATTTTCAGCATTTAAAGATATATCTCCTCCTCTGGAATCAATGTGCCCTGACTTTCTAAATAATTCTTGAGGTATTTTCTTCATAAACCTTTTAAAATTCTCTTCAGAAATTCTTAAAAATTTTGCTAAAGAAAGTTCTACTTTTACTGAATTAGGTAGAACATTACAGCTGAATACATAGAGCGAGGCGAACATTGCCCAGTCTAAATTAGATGGTCTTCTTCCTTTTTCAAAAACAGTAAAATCATATTGAGGAAAGTATGTGTAGGGGGAGTAGGCAAGGCCTGCTTTATCTGATAAAACTTTATAGATATATCTATCTAATAATTTAATATCAAGATTTGGGATGTTATTTTCTATGCTGAGTTTATTAATTTGAAATTCACTTTCTAATGGTGAAATGCTAATACTGTTAATAGTTATTTTTCCGTAATAATTCTCAATTTCAGCCTTAACCTGTATATTTTTTGGAATAAATATTAACCCATCATTATCCGAAGAATCAATAAAAACTGACAATTTTTCGTTTAATTCAAAACTATTGTTATTAATTTTCATATTTCTAATATTGTAATTCTAAAGTATAATTTTAGGGCTAAAAAAAAATATGGGGGTGAACTGGCTTCGACTTTGAAGCGAGTCTCTCAGTAGCGAGTCGAGGGTCCTAGGGCCTCGTTAAAAACGTAGGAAAACAATATAATTGCCAAACCTAAGTTGGCTTTAGCAGCATAAGCTGCTCGTCACCTATCGGGGCTCCCACCTCGGGTAGTAATGGCGTCGAAATGTGGGATGCTTAGTTAGGATACCGACTAACTACTAAGATTTAGGTAAACCTTTCAGGCCATAGGTTCCGATGACTAGCCTGATCGTACTTTATCGGATGCACTCGGAGAAGCTGTTTGATAGCTTGGAAGGACCGGGGTTCGACTCCCCGCACCTCCACCAATGAATAAAATATACGACGTTGCCATTATTGGTGCTGGAATAGTTGGCTTGTCTACTGCACTCAAATTACAAGAAAAAGGTAAAAAAGTTCTTGTCCTAGATAAAGAAAAATCTCCAGGTACACATCAGTCAGGTAGAAATTCAGGAGTAATCCATTCGGGTATATATTACAAACCGCAATCATTTAAATCTAATCTTTGCATAAGGGGTCGAGAATTATTAATTGATTTAATGAATAAAGAAAATATTCCAAACAGAATTGAAGGAAAAATAGTTGTTGATAATGATATAGAGAAAGTTATTACTTTAAATAAAAGAGCTGAAGAGTTGAATATGGATGGTGTGAAAATTTTAGAAAAACATGAAATTTTAAATTTTGAACCAAATTGTAAATTTAACTCAGCTCTGTATGTTCCGCAGGCGGGAGTTGTTGATTATAAAGTAGTTACGGAAACTATTGCAAAAAAATTTGGATCCCTTGGGGGAACAATTAAATATTTTCAAAAAATCAAAACAATAAATACAAAAAATAACATAAAAGTTCTAACAAGCGATAAGGAAACTTTTAGATCTGATTTTCTTGTTAACTGTGCAGGTTTATTTTCTGACACTGTTGCAATGCTTGACAATATCAATCCAAATTTAAGAATCATACCCTTTAGAGGCGAATATTATGTACTGAGTAAACAAAAATCACACTTGGTAAATAATATGATTTATCCAATTAGTGATCCTAATCTTCCTTTTCTAGGTATACATCTCACTAAAAATGTAGATGGTCAAATTGAAGCTGGACCAAATGCTGTCTTAGCCTTTGCAAAAGAGGGATATAAGTGGAGTAACATCAATTTTTCTGAATTCAGCAAAACAATTTCGTATAAAGGAATGTGGAAGCTAGGTAAGGAATACTTTGGTATTGGAATTTCAGAAATGTATAGATCTTTAAATAAAAAAGTATTTTTAAAAGAAATATTAAATTATATTCCTGATGTTGATCTTAGTGATTTGAAACCAAGATTAGCCGGCGTTAGGGCGCAAGCTGTAAGTTCTAACGGGGAATTAATTGATGATTTTGTGTTTGAAGATGGTAATAATTCACTCCATGTCTTAAATGCACCTAGTCCTGCAGCAACTGCATCTTTAGCTATTGGTGAGTTTATTGCAGAAAAGGTTAGCTAATTTTTTCGCCTGTTTGAACAGACCACAATTTTGAGTAAACACCTTTAATATCCAAAAGACTTTCGTGATTTCCAGATTCTACAATTCTGCCGTCTTCTAGAACATAAATAATCTCTGCATTTCTAATAGTCGATAAACGATGAGCTATTGCAATTACAGTTCTCCCTTTTTTGAGAGTATTGATTGATCTTTGTATTGCTGCTTCAGTTTCATTATCAACTGCAGACGTTGCTTCATCTAAAATTAATATCTCTGGATTTTTTAAAATAGCCCTAGCTATCGAAATTCTTTGTCGTTGGCCTCCTGATAGTTTTTGACCTCTTTCTCCCACAATTGTTTTTTCTTTTTTTGGTAATAAATTTATAAACTTATCTGATTCGGAAAGTCTCGCAGCTTCCCAAACTTCTTCTTCTGATGCATTAAGATTTCCATAAGCAATATTTTCAAATACCGTACCTTCAAATAAGAAAATATCTTGACTTACTAAACCAATTTTATTTCTTAAACTATCAATTTCTAATTCTCTAATATCATCACTATCAAATTTTATTTCTCCAGATGTAGAATCATATAATCTCAAAAGTAATTTTATTAATGTAGATTTACCAGAACCAGTACTTCCAACAATTGCTGAAGTTTCACCCTTTTTAATATCTATAGAAATATCATTTAAAACTGGAAAATTTTCAACATACTCAAAATTTAAATTAGAAATTTGGATTCTGTCATTAAAATTTATTAATTTATTTGATCCATTTTCAATTGTTGCTTTAGTATTTTTTAAATTTACTATACGCCTGAATGACGCCATTGCTTTTTGATATGCATCAAATATGATACCAAGTTCAGTCAAGGGCCATAATAATCTTTGGGTAATAAATAACATTACGGAGTATGTTGCTACTTTAATTTCTCCGTCTAACGCTAAAAAACCACCAATTAAAAGTGTTGCAGTAAATCCAAATAATATTGCTATTCGTATTATTGGAATAAATGCTGCTGAAAGTTTTATTGCATGGTAGTTTGCACTTTTAACTTCTCTTGAGGACGTTGTTATTCTTTCACTTTCTTTTTTTTCTCTATTAAAACTTTTGACGGTAAGTATTCCTGTGATGGAGTTTGAAAGATTTGCATTTAGATTTTCAATGTCATTTCGAATTTTACTGTATCGCTCTGCAATCCTGCTTGTAAATTTGAGTGATCCAAAAATAATTATTGGAATAGGAATAAACGCAAAAACAGCTACTAATGGTGAGATATATAAAAATGTACTACCAATTACAAGAACAGTAGTTGCAGTTTGAACAAGCCTATTTGCACCATTGTCTAAGAAAGTCTCTAGTTGGTTAACATCGTCATTTAAAATTGCCATCAACCTTCCAGAAGATTTATTTTCAAAAAATGCTAAATCAAGTCCAAGAACATTGTTAAAAGTATCAGTCCTTAAAGAGTGTTCTATATCTTGAGAAATATTCCTCCATGTGACTGCAGCAATGTAATCGAAAGATGATTCGAGACCCCAAATTATAAAAGTTATAATTGAAAGTATTATTAATTGCTGGCGTCTATCAGGATATCCAAGGTTTCCAATAAATGAATCGGACCCTTCTACAACAATATCTATAGCGACACCTATTAATACAGGGGGAGCTAAATCAAATAATTTATTAAGTATTGAATAAATTATTCCTCGGCGTACTTTAGTGCCCTGTTCAAGCGCGTAGTTGAATAAATCTTTTAAATTGTTTTCTTTCATAAATGTTTATTTATTTACTTATTTTATTAATTCCGTCTCTAATTTCTTTAAGTAATTGAACTTCTTTTGATTCCGACGCAACAACCGTTTCATCTTCTTCGTCATCAACCATCTCTTCGAAATGATTATAAGCTTTTATTACTAAAAACATAACAAATGCAATAATGGTGTAATTTATTATTTCACCTAAAAAAGCACCAAAGCTACCTGATTGCAAACCTGACACAGGATCTACATCACCAAATAATCCTAAATTATCAAGATTTGGTAAATTTATTACTAATCCAATTAACGGTTCAATCAATTTTTTAGTAAATACATCAACGAGAGATTTGAAGGAAGCACCCATTACAAATGCTACACCAAGCTCAACAACATTCCCTCTATTGATAAAGTTTCTAAATTCTTTTATCAATTTTCCTCCTATTGTTTTTATAAATAATAGAATACATGTAATCTGAGGACCTATGAAAAAATTTTTATTATCTTTTCTTGTTTTAGTTTTAGTCTCTTGCTCTTCTGCAGAACCAGCAGCCAATAATATTGTTGAGGAATCTTCTGAAGAAGTTCAAATAGAGGATACAACTACAACCTCAACTACTACCACAACAGTTGCAGACGAGCCCTTTGCTTTAGATGAGTTTGGATTGGAACTTGTTGAACCACCTTTTGAGATAGAAGAGCAAATTACAGAATTAATGCAATTTGTCGAAAAGTGGGTAGGTCTTGAATTTAAAGAAAATCCTGAATATCATTTTTATTCACTTAATAATTATCAAGAATATAACGCACTTTCTTTTTTAGATAATTTTGAAGAGGACTATGAAGAGGATGAGTGGAATAGGGCGGTTCTCTCAGAAAATATGTGGGGCTTAAACAACTTAACTCCTGATGAATTGCTAAATCTGCAAGTAGAATTTCAGAGATGTTTTTCAGCTGGTTCCTATAACTTGCTTGATAAAATTCTAAGGGTACCAATTAAAAAGAATCAGAAAAAACTTAATCTATACGAACAAAGTGTTGTAATTCACGAGCTTGTCCACTCCCTTCAAGGACAGCATTTTGAGACTGATAATTGGTATCAGGAAATGGATGATTTAGATGACTTTACTTACTATCCAGGTTTTGTATCACTAATGGAGGCTCAAGCAGATTATGTAGAGGGTAAGTGGACTAGTTCTTTTGATGAATATGATAGGCAGTCATTTAATTCTCAGATTCCAAACATTACTTGTAGAGTGAGTTTGCCATCTTATTTTTACATTCCCGCGGAGCTGTATTACAATTTTGGACCACTGTTAGCTAAACAAATTATTAAAAATGGGAAAATGGACGCACTTAATACAGCACTATTTGGGTATGTAAAAAATGGTTTAAACACCCTCCCTACTTCTGAACAAATATATGAACCGGATAAATTTTTTATAGATGAAAGATATGAAGAATTTTCAGTCGAATCAATCGATGTTGATGGCTACACCTTAATTGATGAAGGCAGTATTGGTGCATTAGATTTAGTTTATTTAATGCAAGACAAGATAGGACAAAAAAATGCTGTAAATGCTGCAATAGGCATTGGAGGAGGTTACTGGAAAGACTATGTAGATGCTTCAGAAAACTTATTAATGACATTAAAGCTTACTGGTGATGATCAAGTTGAACTCCAAGAAATTCATGATGCATTTATATTATGGGCGGATGCACAGCCAAGATTTAATAATAAAGAAACTTTGGTAGGAGGAAGTCTTTATTTAGGCGATACAAATTTTTGGATTTCACTTGATAAAAGTTTTATAAGAATTGTATTATCTCAAGATATTGACTTACTAAACACGATTAGTAATAAACTAAACGATTTATAAAAATGAGCACTTTTTATATTTGTCCAACACCAATTGGAAATTTAAAAGATATTTCTGAACGAATTTTAAATACTTTAGATTCAGTAGATATTATATATTGTGAAGACACAAGAAGAGCAAAAAAGCTTACTGATTATTTTTCAATTTCAACACCTCTTAAATCATATTTTGTTGGAAACGAATTCAATAAAATCAATGAAATAGAAGCAGCTTTAAGTGAAGGAAAAGACATTGCCTTAATCTCTGATGCTGGAACACCGCTTATTTCTGATCCGGGTAATGAATTGATACAACATTTAATTTCAAAAAATTTTAATATTGTCTCAATTCCAGGACCATCAAGTGTACTTACGGCATTAACTGTTTCAGGATTTGAAATTAATGAATTTCAATTTTTAGGATTTATTCCAAAAGGAGGAAAAGAAAAGTATGAATTTGTAGTCAAGTTAATTAATTCAAATTCAGTTTCTGTTTGTTTTACTTCACCAAAAAGACTTGTTAAAGATTTAGATTATTTTGAAAAAGAGGGATTAGATTCAGAGTTGGTTATTTGCCGAGAACTAACAAAAAAGTTTGAAACTATTTATAGAGGCACAGCTAAAAGTGTAAAAAATAAGCTTCCAGAAAATCTTAAAGGTGAAATTACAATAGTTGTTGGCCCCTCACAAAGTGATGAAGAAATTGATATAGACTTAGACGAAGCAATCAAGATATTACTTGAACAAAAAGTGCCCAAAAGGGAATTAGCCAAATCTTTATCTTTATTAACAAATTTGTCGGTAAATGAATTGTATGAGAGAGTTAAAAATCTTTAATATTTGTAAGGCATTTATCACAAAGAAACTTGGTTCCAATTTGATGTCTTATTTCTTTTGTTCCACAAAAAGCGCATACCCTGTAACCTTTAGAAATTATTAGAGTTTCACCTTCCACATGCATTGATATTTCATCATTATGTTCAATATCTAATGCTTTTCTTATAGATTTTGGAATTACAACACGACCCAAATTGTCAATTTTACTTAAGTTGCCTTTACTCATAAATTTATTTAATCCTATTCTTATATAGTAGTGAATAAAATGGAAACTTTAGAGGATATAAAATGGGTCGATACCCATTGTCATTTACAATTAATGGGTGATGAGATAAATGAAAATGATATATCAAATTTAGAATATTTTATAATTCCTGGAATAGATATAAAGTCTTCAATAAAGGCAAGAGATTTTTCACTTGCTTATCCAAGTAAATCTTATTGGTCAGCTGGACTCCATCCGCATGAAGCAGACCGATTAGATGATGTAAAGCAAGAATTGCTATCCCTCATGCAAGATGCAGACCTGATTGGCGAGACAGGACTTGATTATTATAGAAATCTCTCATCAAAAGAAAACCAGATCAAAAACTTTGAATTTCATATAAATATTGCAGAAGATTTAAATAAACCACTAATTATTCACTGTAGAGATAGTTTTTCAGATGTATTTGATATATTGAGCAATAAAAATTTAAATAATCCAATCATTCTTCATTCTTGGACGGGAGGTAATAAATGGACTAAAAAGTTTGTTGAACTCGGAGTATATTTTTCTATTTCGGGAATTATCACTTATGATACAGCCCATGACTTGCAAGCTGCAGTTACAAAAATTCCAACAGATAAATTACTTTTAGAAACAGACGTTCCTTATTTAGCTCCGCAACCTTTTAAAGGTAAGAGAAATAATCCAACTTATATCAAATATACTGGTGCAAAGGTTGCAGAATTAATAGACCTTACGCCAAATGAACTCTCAAAAATTACAATTACGAATACCAATAAAGTTATGAATAGAGAAAACAATGAGTGAATATTTTTGGATAGAAAAATTAAATGAAAAACCAAAATACAAACTAGGTCAAAATTTTTTAATAGATACGAATATATCAAGAAAAATTACAAAATTAGTTCAAGGGCAGTTAGCTGACCCGATAATTGAAGTTGGTCCAGGGACTGGTTCTTTAACAAGTGAGCTTCTAAAAGATAATTATAGAATCAAGGCTGTAGAGATTGACAAGGCTGCGTCTGAAGTATTAAGTGAGAGGTTTACAGGCATTCCTAATATTGAAATATTCAATGAAGACGCTATGGAGTTTGACTATGAAACACTCACTGGTCCATGGTGGATATTTGTGTCAAATTTACCATACAATATAGGAACAAGATTATTGGTTAAGTTAATTGTTGAAGTTCCTGTAATCCATAGATATGTAGTAATGGTACAAAAAGAGGTAGCCGAGAGAATGGTAGCAAAACCAAGTACTAAAGACTACGGCTCACTCTCTGTCTTATTTCAACTATTTACTGAAACAAAGATTCAATTTGATGTTTCAAAAAATTGTTTTTCACCTCAGCCAAAAGTGACTTCATCAGTTGTGACAGTCCAGAGGGAGAGTTTGTTTGATCAAGAAATTAGACTTCTAGCTTTTGAAATTTCAAAAATTGCATTTCAACAAAAAAGAAAAAAAATTAGAACTTCTTTAACTTCATTTATTAATGAAGATCATCTTTTAAAAATTAATATTGATCCAAATCTTCGAGCCTCTGACCTAAGTCCCAAGATGTATTATGAAATTGCTAAGGAGTTACAATGAAGCTTCTTACATCAGCAAAAATTAATTTAAATTTAAAAGTTTTCCCTGAAAAAAAATATAATTTTCATAAATTATCAACAGTTATGATACCAATAGATATTTTTGATGAATTGGAGATAAACGAATCTGCGGAGGATTTAATAACATATAGTGATGAAAGTCTAAATAGTATTGAAAGCACCGTTCATAAAGCCTTAAAACTTTTAAGGAAAACTAATCCTCAATTTGATAAGAATTTTTATATTAATGTTGATAAAAAGATTCCTCATAACAGTGGACTAGGTGGTGGTAGTTCTGATGCTGGAGCTGTAATTCGTTATCTTTGTGACAGTTACCAATTGAACTTACCATTGAATATTGACATAGTTAAAGAGGTTGGAAGCGATGTTCCTTTTTTTGTTCATGGAGTTGCATCAAAAGTTGAAGGCATCGGAGAGATTGTAAATCCTTTAGAAATAGATAAGGATTTAAGCTTGCTTGTTGCTGTGCCAAAAGTTGGTTTAAGTACAAAAGATGTATTTAACGCTTATGACAAGTTAAGTTCAACTACAAACGGCGCATATATCTGGAATGAATTAGAAATTTTTAATGATCTCTGGCCAGCATCTGTAAATGTTTATCCAGAGATAAAGACTATAAAAGATTCGCTAGAAGAAAAATATCAAAATAGATTCTTTATGTCTGGAAGTGGTTCATCATTTTTTTCAATAATTGACCAAATTCAAGAAATAAAAATAGACGAAGATTTATTTAATTTCATTCAGATTAGTAAAAAAATTGATTGTAGTTTGTACCAAAATGATGATTAATATATGTTTATAACAAATGGGGGATGGTGTAATTGGCAACACATTGGGTTTTGGTCCCAACGTTGAGGGTTCGAGTCCTTCTCCCCCAGCCAGTATTTTTTAAATGAGCGTTTCAGTTATAGTTTTAGCAGCAGGTAAAGGCACCAGGATGAATTCTGAGTTGCCTAAAGTTTTGCATAAAGTTCTAGGCAAGTCTCTACTCTCCCATGCTTTGGACACTCTTTCTTTTAGTGATAACACACTTGTAGTAGTGGGTCACGAAGCAGATTTGGTCATAGATTCGCTTCCTCCTCTAATCAAAAATATATTACAAAAAGATCAATTAGGTACTGGTCATGCAGTATCTACTGTAATTAACTCTGAAGTTTTTAAAGAGAGTAAATCAGATTTTACACTTGTTGTTCCCGGGGATGTTCCAGGAATAAACGATGGAGATATTGAACTACTTATAAATAAAGTTAAAACAACATCTTCGCCTGTCGGATTTTTAACTGCTCTTGTTGAAGACCCATTTGGTTATGGAAGGGTAGTTAAGATTAACGAAGAAATAAAAATTGTTGAAGAAAAAGATTGTAGTGAGGATGAAAAAGCAATTAATGAAATAAATTCTGGTATTTATTGCTTTAAGACAGAATTTCTAATTGAAAATATCGACAGTCTCAATACTGAAAATGCCCAAGGAGAATTTTATTTAACTGATTTAATAGGTATTGCAAATAATCAAAAACAAGATATCGTTATAGTACAAGTAGATGAAGATTCAATTAAGGGAATAAATTCTATGAGTCAACTAAACGAAGTTGAAGACATAATGCAGAAAAAGTTAATTGAAGGTTTCATGGAACAAGGTGTCTACTTTCAAGATCCTACCTCAACCTATATAGATGCTGATGTAACTATATCTTCAGGCACAAAAGTTTTAGCAAATACACACTTAACTGGAAGTACAAGTATTGATGAAAATTGTACAATTGGACCTAATGCTCAAATAAACAATTCAAGTGTTGGGAAAAATTCTAAGGTTGTAAATTCAGTTGTAGATCAATCAACAATACATGAAAACGGTAATATTGGTCCTTTTGCCCATATTCGACCTGGCTCTGAACTTGGGGAGGGAGTCAAAGTAGGTTCTTTTGCTGAGACTAAAAAATCTAAGATAGGAAAAGGCAGTAAGGTACCTCATCTTGCATATGTAGGTGACGCTGAGTTAGGTGAGAATGTGAATTTTTCAGCTGGCGCAATTACTGTTAATTATGACGGAAAAGAAAAACACAAAACTGATATTAAAGATGGAGCCTTTATAGGTTCCGATGTTATGTTGGTAGCACCGGTCACTATTGGGGAAGAGTCAATGATAGGAGCAGGGTCCGTGATAACGAAAGATGTCCCTTCAAAAGCTCTGGGAATTGAGAGAAATAATCAAAAAAATGTTGAAGGATATGTAGATAGGAAAAACAAAAAATGATTGAACAAGCTGGAAAAAAGAAGATGCTGCTTTTTTCAGGTTCATCTAATGTTGAACTTGCTTCTAAAGTCGCATCTAATCTTGGCACAGAGCTTTCAACTGTGGAATCTAAGGAGTTTGCCAGCGGTGAAATCTACATAAGGCTTAATGAAAGTGTAAGAGGGGCTGATTGTTTTGTTTTGCAAAGCCACTCTGGTGATGTAAATAAAACAATTATGGAACAGTTGGTCTTAGTGGATGCACTAAAAAGAGCTTCCGCAAAAAGAATTACTGCAGTACTGCCTTTCTATCCTTATTCAAGACAAGACAAAAAGGCATTACCAAGAGAGCCAATTACAGCGAGACTAATTGGAGATATGTTTATAGCTGCAGGGGTAGATAGGTTAGTCTCAATTGATTTGCACACTCAGCAAATTCAGGGATTTGTTGACCAACCATTTGACCACTTAACGGCTATGCCATTATTCGTAGATTATTTTAAAGAAAAATATGATGGTCCAATATCTATAATATCTCCTGATGCTGGTGGTGTAGGTAGAGCTACAACTTTTGCTAAACATTTAGAGGCCTATGTTGGTTTTGTTCACAAGAAAAGAGATCCAAAAATTCATAATGAAGTTAAATCTTTTACAGTAATCGGAGAGGTTGAAGATAGACATGTGATCATCTTAGATGACATCATAGATACAGGTAGAACAATTGCTGCAGCATCAAGAATAATAAAAGAAAAAGGCGTTAAGTCCTTAAGCGTTGCTGCTACTCACGGAATTTTTTCAGATGGTTCTATAGACGAATTGAAAGATGCACCAATTGATAACATAATCGTTACAGACACACTTACCCAAAACGGTAATTCAAAAGAAATTGGTAACGTAGAGACCTTAAGTGTTTCTACAATAATTGCAAATGCACTAACATCAATATTTACAGATGATTCTGTCTCAGCATTATTTATGGGCGAAAACGTTTTATAGGAGAAAAAATGGCAAATAAAATAAAAGCAAAAATTTACATGGTAGGTTCAACCGCTGGAGTTGAGGTTGATATAAAAGACAAAGCTAAGTTTTTAGAAGAACTAAAAAAATTATCATCAGAAAATGATTTCTATATGCACACTGATGAAGATGGAGAAATAGCTATAAACACTTCATTAATTCAGGCTATAGAATTTAGTGATGAGACAGATGGAAAAAGGGGAGCAGGTTTCTCTAGTAATTAACTACTAGACCAGTTTTTCGGAATTGTCGTCTAATTGATTTTCTTTGCTCTTCATCTGTACCGCCCCAAATACCAGAATCTTGATTGGTTCTGATTGCATAATCTAAACATTCATTCACTACTGGGCATTCCATACAAATAGCTTTTGCCTCATTTGCTTGTTTCATGGCTTTCATAGAAGATCCAACCGGAAAGAATAAATCTGTGTCAGAGTAGAGACAGCTTCCTTCGAGCATCCAATCTTCTTGTTCAAAATCAATATTTAACATTTGCACATACTTCCTTACTTTGTGAAATATTTCACAAGCTAGTTACTTAATAGTACTAAACTCGAATTTATATGGAGGTATTTTGAGAAAAATTTTTGGCCATAGAGGTTTACCTCGTATTTACCCGGAAAATACTTTATCAAGTATTAACAAAGCTTTTGAATATTGTGATTTTGTTGAAACTGATATTCGCATTACAAAAGACAATCAGCTTATTCTCTTCCATGATCCAAATATAGGTGATGATTTGATTAAAGATTTAACCCTATCAGAACTTGATTTAGTTATAGGTGATGATTCATTGGAAGATAGAGTTTTAACTTCTAGGGATCAGATTAATGGAAAGGTCAATTTTGAAATTAAAACTGATACTTTAGAAGATGCAGAAGTTGATATACTTTTTCAAAAAATGCTATCTATATTAAACGAACAAGATATTGTTTCATCATTTAATTGGAAAGCTATACAATCTTTTAAAGATTTATTTAATTGTCATTACGGCGTAATTTTTGATAAAGAAGAGGAACTATTTGAAGCTAGGTCACTCTCTCTCCATGATGAAAACTTATTTTTTATGACACATCACAATTTAATTGATAGTAGAAACTTTGATTTACCAAAAAATAAAACAGTTCTCTGGACGGTAAATGATGAAATTGACTTTCAACGATATATGGAAATGGGAATATACGGAATTGTGACGGACATTCCTGATACAATGCAGTTATATAGAAAGTGAGATTATGGCTTTAATTGATGATTTAAGTGCTGCTTTAAAAGAGGCGATGAAGGCTAAAGATAAGCCTAAATTAGATGCTATTAGACAAGTCCAAACTGAGATTGCAAAAAAGAAATCTGAAAAAGGCGAGGAAGCTACTGATGAATTAGTTCTTGGAGTCATTTCTTCTTATGTTAAAAAAATGACAAAAGCTGTTGAAGAGTATAAGTCACTGGGAGAGAGAGGCATAGAGATGGCCGAGAAGATTCAATTCGAGATAGATTTTCTAAGTGATTGGCTGCCGGAACAATTAAGTGAGGAAGATGTAGCAAAACTTGTTGATGAGGTTTTAGCTGATCTAGGTGATGTTGATATGTCTCAAATGGGAAGAATAATCGGCGCAGTTATGGCTAAGGGAGATGGTATTGACGGCTCTGTTGTTAGCAAATTAGTAAAAGATAAGCTCTCTTAAAATTCTTGTTGTATCAAATTAAATAACATTTATCCTTACTAAATATGGAAAATAACAGTTATTCAGTCGCAGTTTTGGGCGCAGGAAATATTGGTTCTGCCGTTATTTCTCGTTTGCAGAATTTAGATAATGATATTGTTCAACTTGTCATAAAAAAAGTTTTAGTCTCAGACCTCTCCAAAGATAGAGAAATAGATACTGCGATACTTACTGATAATTTTGAGGAAATTTTGAATGACGATTCCATAGATTTAGTAATAGAGGTTCTCGGAGGTATCGACCCAGGAAGAGAGTATATCAAAGCTTTGTTAAGTAATGGAAAATCTGTCATTACAGCCAACAAAGACATTGTTGCTGACTGCGGTGAAGAATTAGTATCTCTAGCTATAGAAAACAATTCCTGCTTATATTTTGAAGCTGCGGTTGCTGCTGGAATTCCTGTATTAAAACCTCTTATTGAAAGCCTTAGAGGAGAAGAACTTACAAGAGTATCTGGAATCATTAATGGAACAAGTAATTACATGTTAACTTCCATGGAGGAAGGAAGTAGTTATGAAGACGCCCTTTCAACTGCTCAAGAGTTAGGATATGCTGAACCCGATCCAACAAATGACGTCGAGGGAATAGATGCAAAATATAAGGCAATGATTTTATCGTTGTTATGTTTTGGCGTATCTCCTGACATAGGAGAGGTCTTTACTGAGGGTATTTCAAAGATTACAAAAGATGATTTTGACTGGGCTTCAAGACTTGATAAAACTATAAAACTTGTTGCTCAAATTGATAACAATCTTGATGGATTTAATGCAAGAGTATATCCAGTTCTCATTGATCAAAAGCATCCACTTGCATCTATTAGAGGTGCATTAAATGCTGTAGTTGTTGAAGGTGAAAATATTGATCAGTTAGTATTTTCAGGACCAGGTGCTGGAGCAGACCCAACAGCAAGTGCAATTGTTGGTGATGTTTTGAGTGCATGCCATCAATTAGGCAGCAACCAATCTAACTGGTATCCACTTAGAGAAAACAAGGGTAACAATCGTAATTTCGAAGATGTTGAATCCAGTTGGTTTATTAGGCTTTCAGTCAATGACGAGCCTGGAGTATTAGCTTCTATTGCTGGAACTTTTGGTGAACACAATGTCAGTATTGAAAGCGTTATCCAAGAAGGAAGAGGAGATCAAGCAGAACTTGTACTCGTTACTCACGAAGCACCTGAGAAAGATTTAAATAATTCAATTGAACAGATTACATCTTTAAGTGCAGTTACAACAGTAACATCTGTCTTACGCGTTTACATATAAGTGATAAATTATCACTCAACTAGGGGTCACAAAGAGACTATATCTTTTGAAGATGTGATTTTATCTGGTGTAGCTCCTGACGGAGGATTATACGTGCCAGACTCTGTCACACTTGAAAACTTAACTTACCTCACACAAGAAGATTTAAGCTATGAAGACTTTGTAAAAACAATATTTATCGCACTTGATCAATCATCTGCAAAATATGTTGAGGATTTATCTATTTATTCAGGATTTGAGTACTCGCCTGAGCCAGTCTTAAAAGATTTAAATGATTCAACGGTTGTTATGGAATTATTTCATGGTCCAACAAAATCATTTAAAGACTATGCCTTACAACCACTTGGTGCAATTGCTAATAGAAGACTTGATGAATTGGGTGAACGAGGACTTGTTATCGTTGCTACTAGTGGCGATACAGGAAGCGCCGCTATTCAGGCAGTTAAAAATTCAGACAATATAGACATTGTTGTTTTACACCCAGCAAATAAAGTAAGCGAGTATCAGAGAAAGCAAATGACAAGTGTTATTCAAGACAATGTATTAAACATTGCAGTAGAGGGATCATATGATGATTGTCAGAGAATTGCAAAAGACTTACTTTCTGAGAACCCATTCAATAGAAGAATCATCTCACTCAACTCTATTAACTGGCTTCGAGTTATGGGACAGGTTTCTTATTATGTCTGGCTCACAAAACAATTTACTTCTCCAATAAATGTTGCAATCCCATCTGGCAATTTTGGTAATGCTTACTCTGCATGGTTTGGAAGATCTAATGGATTGCCAGTAAGTGAAATTTTTTGTAGTACAAATGTCAATGATGTACTTAGACGTTTTATTGATGGGGGAGTGCTTGAGCCTTTAGTTACTCAGCCAAGCGTTGCTCCCAGCATGGATATTCAAATTCCATCAAGTTTAGAGAGATTAATTTTTGACCTCACCAGTGAAGCTAAAGATTTTTATTCTCAGCTACAAAATAGTTCAAAAGCACATCTAGATGAGAAGAGTTTTGGAGTTTTAAAACATATTTTCTCTTCAGTTACATTTTCAGATGACATGATTAAAACACTTATTACATCATTACATGATGATTTTGATATTATTTTTGACCCACACTCTGTTACCTCTGTACAAATGGCGTTAGAGAAGAACTCCTCTCTTCCAACAGTTGCAGTAGCTACAGCATCTCCAGAAAAGTTTGGAAATGTTATATCTCCACTTATAAATGGCTTTACTGAGTCAAAAATAGATCAAAAAGAGCAATATTTAACCTTAAGCACTGAAAACACTGAAATTACTGAGGCAATTAAAGCATTTATTTAAAGAATCCGTTGTCTTAGAAACATTTCTAATTTAAAATAAGCATGTTGTTGTAGAAATATATAATGTATAAATTGTTTAGCAATGCTTATTCTCGCATGCGCTATCTGCGTTTTAAAGATATGCGCCCTTTTTTAACAAAAGTCTTTAATGTCTCATTGTCTTTTTTAATGATTTTTACTCTTGCATTTGTCACTATTGAGACAATTGATCCAGAACCTGCCCTTGCGACAAATGATTTTGCTTGTTTTACTTCAGGTGGTAAAGCATACGCTTATCAAAGCGTCTGGAATGGTGGTTCAGATCAGTTAGAGATTTATAGATGGGAAGCGGGCACAGGTCAAAGCCAAGGTTCCAGTGGAAACACTACTCTTGTTGCAACTTATGAAGCTGATAACAACAATAATTTTGGATATCTAAGTGGTAGCCCAAACAATATTAGCGAAGTCAACTCATTAATGATGGATAGAGATGGTACGGCATTCGTACTCTTAAAACAAACTGATGGTGATTTATTTGCATTTAAATTAAATGCGCCATCTACTGAAGGTGGAGAAGGAACTACAACCTACATAAACTCATTGACTGATGGTGATAATAATGCTGGTACATATTATGAAAAAAATGGGTACAGATATCTGATCTCATCAAATGGTTTTATGAAAGGTAACCCTATTGCCATCAGGCTTAATGCTAATGATACACAAGCTAGCGAAATCGCAATCAATGCAATTGGAGATGGTAAAACAAACAAAGCTAAAGACTTTACTTGGCTACCAAATGCAAACTTTAGCGGTTTATCTAATGGTACAAGTCCAGACCTTATTGGTTATGACAGGAAAAATGGAAGAGTTGTATATGGTTATGTTACACACACAAACCAGGGCGATGTAGGAGGAGATGAAACCATAACTGTCACAACTTATTACGATTCTGTATCAACTCCTACAAATTGGTCTGGGTCAGGCAATGCTGCTGGTGCTGTATTTGGTTTTGGAAATGATTCAATTTATGCAATAAATAATAACACTGGACAACTATATACAATTGACTATGACGGCAGCAGCCAATTCTCTGTTAATCAAGCCCAGTTTAGTAGTAATAATCTCTATGCAAACGCTACAACAAACAATGACGGTGCGGCTTGTCACGAAGGAAGTCCAACAATTGATTGGGATGTTAGTTTCAGCGCAGCGCAGAGCAGTTCTTGTAGCGGCACTGAAAGAGTTATTGACATAACACTAAATAATTCAAGTGGCGGTATCGATGCAACATATGTTGTCACATATAGTGGAGATGGACATTCAGGAACCATAACAGCTAACGGAGGTACAACTGTTTCTGGTGGTGATAGTAATACCTTGTTATCTACAGCAGACTCATTTTCAAATGGATCAACAGTGACATTATCGTGGTATGCAGAAAATACTTCTTATGGAACTCGAACTCCAAGCACAGGAACGACCTCAGTTACTGTAACAATTGACGCTTCTGGTTGTGTTACAGGATCAGTAAGTGCTGTAACCTCCTTAAATAGTTGTTCTAGTGGTTCGGCTACTTCTTCAATAGCAGTTACTGCAAGTGGTACAACAATGTATGTTGACGTACAATGGTCGACTGATAACTCAACGTGGACAACTTTACAAGATGGAAATGCTATCTCGTCTGGTGCAACAGAAACCTACACTATTTCAAGTGCTCAAAGTCATGGAACGACAATTTATTGGCAATATAGAGCTAGTTCTAGTGGTAATCCATCTTCTGGATCTTACACCTCAGCGACATCTAGAACTGTTAGTTGTGAAATACTAACATTTACACTTTCTCAATCCATGGGCTCATGCTCTGGTGGCCAACAAGTCCCTTCTATAGAAGTAACAAATACTGGTAATGTCACTGGTTACTTTGATGTTCAATACAAACTCACATTAAATGGAAGTGATATAACGAGTTGGACTACATTAAAAGATGGCATTTCGATAAGTGCAAGCTCCTCAGCAACATATTCAATAACAGCCAAAGATCAGAATTATCAGGTTTCTTGGCAAGTGCGAGCTGGAACCTCGAACCCGTCATCTGGAAGTTACACGTCTGCAGGCACAGGGTTAATTGTTAACTGCGTTTCAGCCATAACGCTAACAGATTCACAATCGCTCGGTAGTTGTTCGGCTGGTTCTGCTACCTCTACACTTTCTCTCCAAAATAGCTCTGGATCAACAGCATACGTTACTGCTGAGTACAAGATTGATAGTGGTTCTTGGACTGTACATAATGATGCACAGGAAGCAGACAACTTAACAATTTCCAATGGTCAAACGAACACATCTTTAACAGTAAGTGTGGCTGATGGCTCAGCAATCCAGTGGAGATATAAAAGCTCTAACACATCAGGGAACTGGACAGGGTTAAGTTATATCACAGCTAGTGATATGAATAGTGCAACTGTTAACTGTGCTATAGCTAAAACACTGACAGATTCTCAATCACTCGGTAGTTGTTCTGGTGGGGCAAAGATCTCTACACTTTCTCTGCAAAATAGCTCTGGATCAACAGCATATGTTACTGTTGAGTACTCTCTTAACGGAGGTTCAAGCTGGACTGTGCATACAGACGCACAGGAAGCAGACAACTTAACAATTACCAATGGTCAAACGAACACCTCTTTAACAGTTAGCGTGCCTGATGGTTCATCAATCCAGTGGAGATATAAAAGCTCTGATACATCAGGGAACTGGACAGGGCTAAGTTATATCACAGCTAGTGATATGAATAGCTCAACTGTTGACTGTCCTAATCCTGTAACAGTATCAGGAGCACAACAACTTGGTAGTTGTTCTGGTGGGGCTAAAACCTCCGATCTTACAGTTACGAATAATTCAGGCTCAACAGCTTATCTCAAAGTTGAGTACAAGATTGATAACGGCTCTTGGGAAACTAAAAGTAGCAATTATACTTCAACCAATAACTCAGGTTCAATTTTTCAGCAGTCTGTACCACATGGTTCAGCAATTACATGGAGATTTACCTCTTCAGACACATCTAACAACTTTACAGGTTTAACACCCACTACCTTATCTGCAAGTTCAACTGTTGATTGTCCAGTAATAGATGTAAGTGCTTCGCAAGCGCTTGGTAGTTGTTCTAGTGGGGCTAAAACCTCTACTCTTACGTTATCAAACTCTAACTCAGCCAATACAACAGCATATTTCTTAGTTGAGTATTCTTTAGATGGTGGATCAAGCTGGTCACAGAAAGCAGCGAACCAGTCTGTTGCAAAAAATGCATCTGCAACACTAACACACTCTGTACCACATGATTCAGCAATTACATGGAGATATAAAGCCTCATCAACCTCAGGTTCATTTGGTGGTATTTTATACGCTACCTTATCTGCAAGTTCAACTGTTGATTGTCCAATTATAGATGTCAGTGCCCAGCAAGAACTTGGGAGTTGTTCAAGTGGAGCAAAAACCTCTACATTAACAATCACTAACTCTGATTCAGCAAATGATATAGCTTATGTCCTTGTTGAGTACTCTTTAGATGGTGGATCAAGCTGGACACAGAAAGCAGCCAATCAGAGCATTAATGCTAATGGCTCAGCAACACTGACCCAATCTGTCTCTCATGGTTCAGCTATTCAATGGAGATATAAGTCTTCTACTTCTTCTGGATCTTTTTCAGGAAGTTATGTCACAAGTAGTGATATGAATAGCTCAACTGTTAACTGTCCTGTTATTGACGTAAGCGTTTCTCCTTCTTTAGGAGGATGTTCCAGTGGTGCTGCAACATCAAGTTTTGCAATTACTAACTCAGCTTCTGCTACAACAACAGCATACGTAAAGGTTGAGTACAAGATTGATAGCGGTTCTTGGGTAACCAAGGCCGCTAATCAGTCAGTAGGCATTGATAGCACAGAAACATTAACACAAAGCGTCCTTGTAGGAAAAACTATCACCTGGAGATATGAAACATCAACATCAAGTGCAACATTTACAGGAACTCCTACTGCTACTGGAAGTGCAAGTTCACCGGTTAGTTGTAATATTACGACTTCTGCTTCCCAGACTTTAGCAAATAGTTGTAGCGGAGCTTCAAAGACATCAACATTAGCAATTTCAAATAGCGGCTCGTCACAAGCTACTGCATACTTTTTAATTGAGTACTCAGTAGATGGTGGGTCAAGTTGGGAGCAAAAAGAAGCAAGTAAAGCTGTAACAATCGGTGGTTCAGATACAGTGACACAAGCAGTCAACAACGGGACTGCAATTCAGTGGAGATATAAAACATCCACAATTTCTGGATCATTTTCAGAAAACTATGTCACAGGTAATGCTTTAAATAGCGCCACAGTCGACTGTCCAACACCTGCAGTTACCGCATCTCACGGAACATGTTCAGGTGGAGGTGCTCCCATAAATGTACTACTTGATAACACTGGACAAGGTGCAACTAATTATTTTAAAGTTCAGTACTCTACAGACAATTCAAACTGGACTGATGGTATTGGCGGTTCTCATGTTGCAGTTAACTCGGATTCAACCTCTACAGTTAGTTTAAAAGGCTCTTCTTTCACGAATGACACTACGGTTTATATACGTTATCAGACTTCATCAAGTACAGATTTTTCTTCTGCTTCTACAACAACTTTAAGCAGTATTGAAATAGATTGTCCTGTGCTTAATGCTAGTGCTACAGCAGCTGCAGCCAGTTGTTCAAGTGGAAGTGCAGCAATTCCAGTAACTCTCAATAACTCAAGTTCGACTGCTGCGGGAACATTTACTGTTAGGTACTCAACTGATGGAGGTTCGAGTTATACAACACTAAGCACTGCGACAGTAGCAGCAGGCTCGACAGACAACTCTTCGCTTTCTGTACCATCACAAGGTCATGGAACAGCTGTAATAATTAAATATTCTGTTGCTAACACTTCAGAGGGATTAAGCCAATCAGAGGCAACGCTTTCAACAATAACTATCAATTGTCCAGTTATAGCTCCTGCTGTTTCTCATGCTACGAATGGTTGTAAAAATAATGGAACTGGCCAGGGCGGCACAATGGGTAAAATTAAAATAACTGTTGATAACAGTGGAAGTAATGTCGCTATTACATTTTTAGTACAAAAAAGAGCAACCAATGCTGTAAGTGGAGCTGTTGGCGATTGGATGTACTTTGGAGGCAGTGTTACAGGTGAAGAGAGTGGTAAGTCAATAAATGCTGGAGCTTCACAAGAATTTGCTGTAAATACGGGAATCGCAAATGGTACCGGTCGTGAACACAGATATTCAACAGACGGTGGTTCAACATGGACAGAGATTGGATCTAAGTTAACAATTTCTTGTGCTAGTGTTTCAACTTCATTAGGATCATGTTCAGATTCACAGACACAAACACCGTCCATTACTCTTAACAGTGGTGCTGACTCAACTGTTTCAGTATTTTACAGAGTGGAATACTCTACTGATGGTGGGTCAAGCTGGACACAACTTAAGAGCGATGAAGAAGTAACATCTAATTCTTCAGAGACTTATTCTGCACCTGCACTTGCTAATGGAGACAGCATTCAATGGAGATATAGCTCTAGAAAATCTGGAGGTTCGCATGA
The DNA here is from genome assembly GCA_902555985.1 of uncultured Candidatus Actinomarina sp. Classification (GTDB taxonomy): domain Bacteria; phylum Actinomycetota; class Acidimicrobiia; order Actinomarinales; family Actinomarinaceae; genus Actinomarina. Next base: position 4,336 of record CACDUI010000007.1, on the reverse strand, counting down.
TAACAGTTCCTGGGTTACAGATGGATTAGACATCCCTGGCGTGGACCCAACCCTGTCATACACTGCTAGTTGTACTGTAACAACTACTACAACTACAACTACGACCACAACAACAACAACAACTACAACTACAACTACAACTACGATACCAACAACAACCACTACAATATTTGAACCAATATTTAAACCTCAAATTTTTAATAATGGTCAATGCAGTAATGATGGAAGTGCTTCTTTTGGACTGTCAGCAATTAATAGTCAGTCAAATATTGGAATGTCTTTACGTCTAAAAATCTTCATCAACAGAAGTAAAGTTGTAGACAACACATATAATCTTGCTGGTGGACAGAATTTGTATATTACTACTCTTTCTAACGTGCCTGAAGGCTCAACCTATAGGATTAGATTTATAGTTAAGGACAGCCTAAGTGGTCAAAAATCTAAGGGTGGATTTAAAAAAGTAGTTGACTGTATTGATGACCCAGTTACTACTACCACAACCACTATTCCAGTATCTACTACTACAACAACAGGTCCTGCTACTACTACAACAATTGGTCCAGTATCTACTACTACTACAACAACAGGTCCTGCTACTACAACAACAATTGGTCCAGTATCTACTACTACAACTACTGTTCCAATAGACCAAGCAGATCCTGACGAATGTCTTTTAACACTTGTAAGAATTTTTAATTTAGATAATCTTCTTGACTGTATAGATAATAATAAGCCTGACCCATCAGATCCTGACCCATCAGATCCTGACCCATCAGATCCTGACCCATCAGATCCAACAGGAATACCAACCACATTTGAGGAAGATGATTTCTGTGAAGGTTTGATTCTTGAAGAGGGAGATATTTGTGAGGGCCCTTTAACAGATGATGAGGGTAATGACTTTTTTGAATGGGATGAATACGATGAAGACGTGTACTTGACTGATGGAAACTATACAGTACAGTATTTTTACACAGAAGATAGCATGAAGCTTGCTGCTACTGGTATCAACTTAAGCAATATGGTGATTTCCAGCATTCTTTTATTATTTTCTGGATTGTTCTTATTTACAAAAAACAGAAAAAAAAGACTTATATTAAATGAGCCATCTAAAAGATCACTTGATAATATTTATAAAAATATTTTTATACTTAAATCTAAAATTGAATCGCTTATTAATGAAAAGGTTGAAATATTAATAAATTTCAATAAATTAAATCCATATATTTACAAAGGACTTTATACAGAAAGTCAAAATGAAATTATTGATAATTTAAATCATGAACTTCTAAACTTAATTTCTTCAGTTAGCAACATAGAAAATAAATTTACTAAAAAAGAAAATATTACAAAAGATGATGTTAGTAAAATTTTAGATCTCATATCTTCAAATAAAATTGAATTTAAGTTCACTAATGAAGAGCTTGATGACCGATCTTTAAATGAAAAATCTTTTACATTTGATCTTCCAAAAGATAAAACTAAAAATAAAAAAATTAACAAATTTTCAATAAAAGCTGTGACTGCTCTATCTGCATTATTATTATTATCAGCCGTATTTTCTATCGGATATATATATAACGAAGCGTACTTATCTAACTCAAAACAAGAATCTTCACAGATAAAACTTGCTTCAATGTATTCAGATCAAAGTAATAAAGAAAATAGTGAAATAATATTTAAAGAAGAAAGTAATATTATAAATTTAGAAAATATCTTCAATGACATTCCTGTATTTGAAAGTGTACAAGATATATTATCTTCATCAGATTTAGAAATTGAAGATGGTTTTAAACCAGATGTTTTTGGATATCTTGAAATATCCTCAATTAGTCTTAAACAATATGTTGTAGCAGGAACAAGTGAAAGAATATTAGAGCTTGGCCCTGGCCACTATGCAAACACAGCTTTACCTGGCACAGGTGGCAATGTTGGAATTGCGGGTCATAGAACTACTTACGGTGCACCATTTGCCAATTTAGATCAAGTACAAATCGGGGATGAATTAATTCTTACAGTTGATTCAAATAAATTCCATTATGCAGTGGATGAAGTAACAGTTGTTGAAGCTATCGGTGGAGAATACGTTCTCTACAATCGTGGAGACGACAGGTTAACACTAACAACATGTCATCCGAGATACTCAGCTAAACAAAGGCTTGTTGTCACAGGAATTCTTACCAAAATAGAATCGGTAAATTAAATTAGTTAAACTATGGAAATGAGAGCTATGTCACAAGATGGTAGATCAGCTAGAGCGAAAAATATTTATGATGAAGCTCACAAAAATCTAGTTGATAGCGCTATAGAGCTCTTTAATAATCCTGATATTCCAAATGACAAAATAAATATATCTTTAATAGCAAAAGAAGCAGGGACATCAGTAGCAACTGCTTATAATCATTTTCCAGATAACTTAATTGATGTTTTTGGATCTATTTTTAATATCGCTTTTGAAAAAATAGTTGAATCCGTAACAGAGTTTAATAATGCTAATTCCGATCCACATGATCAGTTAAAAGCATATATAGAAATCCAAACGTCTGTTTGTATTGAGGTTGGAAATGCTGTTAGGGAGGCGTTTTACCAATTTAGAGAGATTTTAATAAGCGACAAATGGATAAAAGGAGAACCGTATACTTTTTTATTAGGAATTTGTAATGATTACGCAGAAAAGTATAAAGATGTTGATGCCAAGGCTCTTACTGACGATATATTTGTATTTTGGAATGGCAATATCTATTTATGGATGAGATATAATCCTGAATTTGAAATTTGGTCAAAATTTAATGACGAATGGCTCGTATCTGAAATGAGTAAAATTGTTGATAAGGCACTTTTATTACAAAAGTAGTTGATGAAGAAATATTTATTAATACTATTTTTTACTTTATTCATTAATGCATCTGCAGATTCTGAGAATATAAATATTACATTAGATAGAAAAGATGATGCAACAATTGTGATTAGTTGGAACATCTTATATCCAGAGTTTGATTCTATTACGTTAGAAATACTTCATGATGGAAAAGTAGAAACTTTTGATATTCCATTGAAAGAAAGTTCATTTGAAGTATGTTGTTATGAAAATGAAGTTACTGCAACAATAAATGTAGTTGTTACAAAGGTAGTACAGCTTTCAGATGAAGAGTGTTCGGCAGAAAGTTGTATAAGTTTTGAACGTGAGAAATTTCAAAATCAGACAATCATATCTGCAATACCAACGACGACTACAACAACGACTACAACTACTACAACAACTACTACAACCATTCCACCACCTATTCCTGAAAGTACGGATTTCCTCAATATAGAAATTACAAATGAATTGATAACCTCTATCCCACTATTTGATGATATTGATTTAACTGATCAAGAAAAAAATAGTATTGCGTTCATAATGACAACTGTGATTATCGTCTTATTTTATCTAGTGCTTCTTCTTCAAGAGTGGTTCAATAAAATTCTTTCTGAATATAAAGTTAGATTTCTTAGAAAGGAAAATGAAATTATTAGTAATTCTAGATTTACAAACTTCCTTAAGATTCTCTTTGCTCTCACTATGACTGCATTTTTAATAGGCTATGTAGAAGAAGGAGCTTCACTTGTTCTTGATTTAGAAAATTTGGCAGTATTTTTAGCTGCTTTTACAGGCTTAATATCAGTAACTTTCTTTTATGAGGGTATAGAAGGTTTAATTGAAAAATTTATATTTAAACAAAAAGTTAGATTTAGATGGGCTCCTCAAGCAATATTTTTTGCACTAATTTCGACCCTTGCGTTTGTATATTTAAATATGCCTATTGGGTTTATATTTGGATTTATTGCTTCGAGTTATATTTTGAACAGCAGGCCAAACGCTAAATTATCTCCAAAATTTTACTCATCAATTAGTCTTAGTGCCATAGGCTATGGCTTTTTCTACTTAACATCGTTGCCTTTTATTCTTGAATCCACTGTCTTTACAGCTATTGCTGCTATTAGCTATTTAATGTGTATAGAAGGAGTTTTACTGAAAGCACTTCCAGGCGGAGGTAATGAGTTACTTGAATCATTAAATGATTCAACCGGGGTTTACAAAATTTTTCCTCTTCTTTCTTTCTTACTTGGATTATGGTTGTTTATTAGAATTTTAATTGTTTCTCCTGATAGTGAATTTGCAAATCTTCAACAAGACTTATTAAGTATGGGGTCATTTTCATTAACTTTTGCTTTGATGCTAGTAGGTTATATGATTTCTATTCTCATTATCGGTCTATTCATAAAGGTTAAAGGTAAAAATGAATAGTAAATACATTTTTACATTTGTCATGACACTAGTTATTGGGTCAGCGTT
>CACDUI010000006.1 GCA_902555985.1 uncultured Candidatus Actinomarina sp. | reverse complement strand
TGATATTCATTTAGGAGACTGGGGTATGCCTATTGCGCAAATTATTACCTACTTAGAGAAAAAAAGTATTGATTTAGCAAAAATAGATTCAAATCAATTAGAAATAATATATCCAAAAGCAAGCGAAGAATATAAACAAAATGATGAATTTAAAATTCGAGCTCAAGAGATTAACAAAAAACTAAATAATAACGATAAAGATCTTTTAACTATTTGGAAGTCTATTAAAGATATATCAATTAAAAGCCTGCAAGAAAATTTTAAGTTGTTAAATCATTCTTTTGATCAATGGCTAGGCGAAAGTGATGTGAACGATTTAATTCCAGAAATGATAAATGATCTTATTAATAACAAAAAAATTATTAATGATTCAGGTGCTTTAATAAGTGCTCAAGATACAGAGCCAAAAATATTAATTACAAAATCTGATGGTTCATATCTCTATATAACGACTGATCTTGCAACAATTCTATATAGACAAAATAATTTTAGTTATGATAAGGCGTTCTATATTGTTGACAATCGACAATCCCTTCATTTTAAACAATTATTTGATTCAATAAATTTCTTTGGACTCAGTACTCTTTATCATGAACACATTTCTTATGGAACACTGAATGATAGTGATGGCAATCCATTCAAAACAAGGGATGGCGGAACTAAACCATTAAGTGAGCTGTTTGAAGAAACGTATATATATATAAAAAACATAAATGTCTCTTTGAAAGAATCTACAATTCAACAATTAACAAATTCTGTTTTAACATTCAGTGATTTAATTACAAATAGAAAAACAGATTATAAGTTTGATTTAGAAAAATTTACTAACGTTAATGGCAAGACAGGTATTTATGTTCAGTATGCTCAAGTTCGAGCCAAGAAATTGCTTCAAACTTTAAATCAGAAAAAAAATCAGCCTTCTGAATTGATTTTATCTGAAGTAGATAAAAAGCTACTTTCAAAACTATATATGTTTGGATATTTTCTTGAACAGGCGTTTTCTTTGAATGAGCCTCATCACCTTGCTAATTATCTTTATGATATTTCAAATTTATTTAATCAATTTTATGAAAGTGAAAAGATTAGTGAAATAACTGACTTGGATCATTTATCATCAAAAATATTTTTGATAAATTTATTTTTGACTACCAGTCATAACGTTATGCACTGCTTGGGAATAGCACCTGTAGAACAGATGTAATTATAAAAATATTTGAGTTGATGCAATCCAAATAATTAAAATCACACTGTAAGAATATTTACTTACAAGGTGAAGATTTTTACCAAAGTTATGAAGTAAAAATAAGATTAAAGGAATTGCAATAAATCCAGAAAATGATACCGCCCTAGCGATTGCAAGGTACTCATTTATGAAAATATTTTGATTTCTAAGAAGAAGTTGAAAAACGACAAGAAAAAACAAAGATACAAATATTACAGAAATTATATTAGTTAATAAATTTTTGAAAGATCTATTTTCAATAAAATACTCATTAAAAAATTCTACAGGTACAAATAAAACAAATAAGGAAATAAAAAAAGTAATTAAAGACCAAAATAATCCTTGTCCGCTCCAACTTATGAATTCTTGATTAACAAAACCAGAAGACTCGAGAAATAAATATACAGAAAAGCCTAGTAGTGATGTTCCTAAGACAAAACAGTAGAGTCCGACCACAGATAAAACAAGACTTTTATTTAAGGAGAAACTTTCTTTACTAAGCTTGCTAACTTCGTATTGCATACAGACATAATAACTGTTTTTATATTAAAATATTATTTAAATATGGAATTAATAGATACCCCAAATCCCAATGCAAAAAAAGTGATAGTTAACCACGATTATGAAATTGCAATAAACATTGAAAAGGGTAACGGTGACATTGAAGGCATGGCTAAAGATTTGATTGAAGTTGATGGAGTTGTATCAATATTTACGGGTCCGAATTTTTTAACAGTTACAAAAGAAGAAGCTGCTGACTGGGGCAGCATTAATAAAGATATATTAAATAAATTTGATACAATATAGCTATGGAAACCTTTAATCCAGATCCAAAGCCAGGAAGAATTGTTTTACCCCTTGTCTTAATAGGTATGATTGCAACAACGTATACTTTTATTAACAGAGTTGCAACAAATAATGATATAAACATTGTTGCTGAAGAAACTCCAGTTGAAACTATTGCTGAAGTAGTTGTCGAGGACACATCTACAACTACTACTTCAACAACTTTGCCTGGCAACTATGTAGCATATCTCGAAGAAATTACGGCTGAAAAAATACAAGCAACTGAACTAGGTAAAGAAGTTTTAGAAGCAAATGAAAATTGGGATGATAAAACAGTAACCTATCAAGAAGCAAAAGATGAATTTAGAGCCTTTATTGCAACTGCTGAACAATTTGTATCAACAGTTTCTGACCCAGGCCCTCCAAATGAATATGCAAATTTAGTTACTAGTCATGAAGAGCTCAAAACTTTAGTTAATCTAATTTACCTAGATACAGTTGAACTTCTAGCAGGTCTTGAATCATCTGACACAGGTGAACAAAGAGCTGCTGCCCTAGATTCTTTTAATAATGATCTAGACCAATTTATTAAAAAGATTGAAGAAATAGTTGCTTCAGCAACTTCTAACTAGAAGCTCCAGAACAAACAGTATCAATCATCAACATAGCAATCACATAAGGATCACCATTTGCATTAGGTCGCCTGTCTTCTAAATATCCTTTTTTGTCAACTTCAACCTGCCATGGAATTCTGATAGAAGCTCCTCTGTCACTAACTCCATAGGAAAATGTGTCGAAACTTTGAGTTTCATGGTCTCCTGTTAACCTGTCTTCAATGTTTGCACCATAATTTTTAACATGCAAATCTGCATTCTTGCCTAGAGCTTCACACCCAGCAACAATTGCTTCATAGCCTCCATCTTCTCGCATTTGTTTTGTTGAGAAGTTTGTATGCATGCCTGCACCGTTCCAATCTCCTTTTACAGGTTTTGGATCTAAGGTTGCAGAAATGTTCCAGTCTTCAGCAATTCTATAAAGCAACCATCTTGCAACCCATACGTGGTCACCAATATCTGGTGCTCCTACTGGACCAATTTGAAATTCCCACTGACCTGGCATAACTTCTGCGTTTGTACCAGATATTCCTAAACCTGCTTCCATACACGCAGTTGCATGTGCCTCAGAGATTTCTCGTCCATACACTTCGTCTGCACCCACTCCACAGTAATAGCCTCCTTGTGGTGCTGGGTATCCTGATGGGGGAAAACCAAGAGGTTGTCCATATTTAAGAGAGTCGTAAGATTGCTCATAAAATGTATATTCTTGTTCCATACCAAACCATGGTTCAAACTCACTAAAATTTGAAGCTGATTCTACTAGTGCTGCTCTTGTATTTGATGCGTGAGGTGTCATGTCTACATTCAAAACTTCACACATTACCAATATGTTATCTCCACCTCTAATTGGGTCTGGAAATTGAGCAACTGGTTTTAATACGCAATCAGATTGGTCCCCTGTTGCTTGTTGTGTACTTGAACCATCAAAGCCCCAAATTGGTGGCTCCGTTCCTTGTTCCATTATTTTTGTTTTACTCCTTAATTTTGCGGTAGGAGTTAGACCGTCAATCCATATATATTCTGCTTTTATCTTCATGAAAATAATGTAATATATAACTCAGACAATGTTGTTACAGAATTATTAAATAATTGTTTCGAGATGATAGATACATATATAAACATAGACAAAGAGCACAAAGGCTTTGAAGAATTATTAAAGTCTTCTGGGGTTAAAAAGCTCTCAATAAAAAAAATTGAAAATCCTAAACAAATTCATCTTGTTGTAAGTTCTTTATCAAAATACGGTGAAACAAAAAAAAACTTGTCCGATCTCGAGTCTTCAAATAAACCTTTTCCTACGTTAATTATTGTTGACAGTGTTGACTTTGAACAAACTGTTGAATTAATTCAGAACCCTCAAATTGAATTAGTCTCTAGCAATAGTAACTTAGAAGAGGTTAGCGCAAGAGTGCATGCCCTAGTTGGAGATAGTGAGTCAGAGATGCTTGAATTTAAAGATCTTACTATTAACTTGAAAACTTATGAAGCAAAAGCTGGTGAAGTATTACTTGATCTTACATTTATGGAATATGAATTATTGAAATTTTTTATCGTAAATCAAGATAATGTTTGGTCAAGAGAGCAGCTTTTAGAAAAAGTATGGGGATATGATTATTTTGGTGGAGCTAGAACTGTCGACGTTCATGTAAGAAGGCTTCGAGCAAAACTAGGTGAAAATAGAAACGACTGGATTAAGACAGTTCATTCAGTGGGTTATAAATTTAACTAAAGCTATTTCCGCAGCCACAAGTTCTGGATACATTAGGATTGTCGATGGAGAATCCTGTTTCCATTAATCCTTCTTTGTAATCAAGAGTAGCCCCTTTAATATGTTCTAAGCTTTGTCCGTCTACAACAATATTTACGCCGGCATACTCTTCTATTATGTCACCATCAAATTTGTCAGTATCAAAGAACATTTCATAAGAGTAACCTGAACAACCTCCCGGTTTTACTCCCATCCTAAGAAAGCTATCTTCCGCAGTTTCCTCAGATTTAAGTTCTACAAGTTTTTTTACAGCACCATCAGTAGCTAATATAGCTCTTGATGATTTAATTTGTATATCCATAGTGCAATTATAACAAGAAAATAGATATTCAATAAATTAATAATTACATCTTTCTTAAATCAACTTAGAATATTCATATGGTACAAAGTGATATTTTACTTAAACATCTATCAACAGTATTCGATCCTGAACTAGGGGCTAATATCGTTGAGCTTGGAATGGTAAAAGAAGTAGAGCATAAAGGCTCTAGTGTGTTTATTAAACTTGCATTAACTATCGCTGATTGTCCGATGAGAAACCAGATTGAAAAAGAAATACAAAGAAAGCTCACTTTACTTGAAAATGTAGAAAATGTAGAAATTAATGTTGTTGCGATGGATCAAAAAGACAGATCTACTGTAATGGAGAAGGCTAGAAAAAAAGCTAGAGAAAATGCTCAGCCTACAAAAATTGACCCAAGAACAAGAGTTATAGCAATAGGAAGTGGTAAAGGAGGTGTAGGTAAGTCAACATTATCTACAAATATCGCTCTTGGTTTATCAAAAAAAGGATTTAAAACTGGTCTCTTAGATGCAGATATCTGGGGTTTTTCTATACCAAGGCTATTAGGCATTAGCGGAAGAATAGAAGCAAACGAAGAAAAATTGATGATTCCTTATGATTATGATAACTTAAAAGTCATTTCTACTGGCTTAATAACCAGTGATGAAGACACTGCCCTTATGTGGCGTGGTTTAATGTTAAGTAAAGCCTTAGAGCAATTTTTAACAAATGTAGATTGGGGAGATCTTGATTACCTCATAATTGACCTTCCGCCAGGAACTGGAGACATTCAAATGGCACTTAGTAGGCTCCTTCCGCAGGCAGAATTAATAGTTGTAACAACACCTCAACTAATGGCTCAAAAAGTTGCTACTAGAGTTGCTGATATGGCTAAGAGAAGTTTTATACCTCTTTTAGGCGTAATAGAAAATATGTCTCACTTTGAGTCAAATACTGGAGATAAATTTGATATATTTGGCAAAGGTGGTGGAGATGCTTTAGCAGATCAATTCTCAATACCATTACTTGGTAAGATACCAATTAGTGAAGGTACAAATGATATTGCAGATGATGGCACACCTCTTATAAATCAAGATAACGACACGCCAACAAAGTCTGCAATTGAAAAACTAATTACTGTAATCGCAGAAAAACTGCCTCCAATAGTAGATGAAACCTGCACAGGGCGGTTGGCAAAAGTATTTGAAGAACTATCTAAATGATGGAAAATATTTCAGTAAATGAACTTGTAGAATCATCCAGCTCTGACCTCCCTAGAGAATTAAAACTTACATTTGCAAAAAATATTTTATCAACAAAAAAAGAACCGGCTGAAGCAAAAAAAGAGTTTGGTGAATTAATCAAAAAACTCAATATGAAAAAGCAACAAAATGTTATCAATGCAACTGGAACAGTTTTACATACAAATCTTGGAAGATCTCCCACAAACATTTCTTATTCTGGATCGTATTCAAATGTTGAATACGATTTAACAACATCTTCAAGAGGCGATCGCAATAGTTATTTAACAGAATCTATGAAAACTTTGCTAAATGCTGAAGATGTCACATTTGTAAATAATAATGCATCTTCTCTTTACCTAACTTTGCTTTCTCTATCAAAAAAATATAGTAAAGATAGCGTCATAGTTTCTAGAGGAGAAATAATTGAAATTGGCGGATCTTACCGACTTCCTGACATAATTTTTGAAACGGGAATGAAACTAATTGAAGTTGGAACTACAAATAAAACTAGGATAGATGACTATAAAGACGCATTGAAAATTAACCCTAATGCGATATTGTTAAAAGTTCATAGAAGCAATTTTTCGATAAGTGGATTTACTGAAGAAGTAGATATTAAACAACTAAATATTTTAAAAAACGAATATGGAAGCCTTCTTATTCACGATCTAGGAAGCGGATTGGTAGCTGACAATGCGTTTCTTTCAAAAAACAATTTAACAATGTTTCAAAAAGAGCCTAGAGTGCAGCAATCATTAAAAGATGGCTCAGACATTGTTATGTTTTCAGGTGATAAGTTGTTTGGATCATTGCAGTCTGGAATCATTGCTGGGAAAACAAAAATAGTTCAGGCTATTAAAAGTTTCAGTATTTTTAGAACCTATAGGTGTTCACCAGTTGTCTTATACGAGCTTCAAGAAACTACAGATTTCTATATTAAAAAATCAGAGGAAAAAATTCCTTTTTGGAATTTATTAACGAAAACATATGATGAATTAGAACTTAGAATTCATAAAATTATTAAAGATGCTTCTTTTAAATACAGGATTATAAAGGGCAAAAGTTTAATAGGCGGGGGTACACTTCCAAATATAACAATGGAGTCTCCTGTTTTAGTTTTGGATACAAACAATAATGTAGAAATTCTATCTAAACTCCTAAACAATAAAACTCCAATTATTCCAAGAATGACTGATGGAAGTATCAACCTCGACATTAGAAGTGTTTTTGAGAATCAAGATAATGAAATTGCTGAATTTCTTAATCTAATATGACCGTTCTGGCAACAGCTGGCCATGTTGATCATGGTAAATCTACACTTGTAAACTTTTTAACTGGGCAAGAAACAGATCGTTTAAAAGAGGAAAAACAGCGTGGGCTAACTATAAATCTTGGGTACACCTACTTCGAATATAAAAGCAAAATATTTTCTATTGTAGATGTACCTGGACATTCCGATTATTTTAAGAATACAATAAATGGCTTTTCCAATGTAGATGGTGTTTTATTCTGTATAGACACTACACAAGGTTGGTCTCAACAGTCAGAAGAGCATTTTTTATCATTGTATAAACTTGGTATTAATAACTTACTTTTTTTCCTAACAAAAACAGACAAAGAAGAATCTACATTTAATGTAAGTGATTTAGAAAGTAAATTGAGGAACTTTAAAGATCTTCAATATGGTGTGATAGAGTTCAGTTCGATAAATAGTGATAAATTAACAGTAAAAAAAAGTATTTTTGAATTTTTCAATAAAGTTGAGAACATTAGTAACCCTCCTTCAATGTGGGTTGATAGAGTTTTTACTATTGAGGGAATTGGGAAAGTTGTAACAGGAACAGCTAGTAAAGACATGGAATTCGAAAACATATTTGTTGGCAATCAAGAGTCTGTATTAGATATTCGAGAAATTCAAACTATCGGAAAAAAAATAATTTCATCAAGCTCTTCATCATCAAGACTGGCCATATCTATCAAGAAAAATAATGCATATGAAATAAAAAAAGGAAACTTGTTAACAAATAAAAAAGTGAAATCTAAAAATTTTATTTTTATAAACACTGAAACTGATGAAAAAAATTTGTTTAGGAAAGGTACGTTAAGACTTTTTATCGGAACTCACAATCAAATTATCAAAAAATATACAACTATAAACATAAACAAAAAAACAATTGGGATAATTCACCTATCAGAAAGTTTATGCACTCCTGACTACCAAAAAGTTTTACTACACAACCTATCGAAAAATACATTTAATGGCGGAAGTGTAATATTTTCTACAAACAACACTTTTCTAATATCAAAGATAGTTAAAAATTTTAGAAAACAAAAAAATGTAGACTCTGAAATATTCTTCACAATGATTCCAGAATATTTTACAAAAGATGAAATTGCTTATAAAAAAATCGGAGAGTTATATATTGCTAACGAGAAGTTAGCTGCTGTTGAAGAAAATTTAAAATCAAATATTGAAATAGTAAATAAATTTGGACTAAAAAAATATCTATTTGAAAACTTTTTTGTAGATGAAAAAGAAATTGATGATTTAAGTAAACACTTTTCATCTTTAAAAATTAATAAAGATCAAGTTTCAAAAAATTTAGTAAAAAATATTGATATAAATATTTTTAACGAAATAAATAATTTATTGGGTAATAGCTTGAATGTTGAGATTATTGAATTAGAAAAATATGATTCTGAAGCAATTAAGTCGCTTTTTATGAATGGCTATCTATTTAGAGTATCAGAAAAATTAATCATTTCTAAAAAGCAAAGAAGTGACTTAATTAAAATTATTGAAAACCTGCCTCAGGATTTTTCAGTAAAAGAATTTAAAGAAGTGTCTAATTTATCAAGAAAATATACAATTCCATTTTTAGAGTTTTTAGATAGACAATTGATTACAAAGAAAATAAATAGTGAAGGTCTAAGAAGAAGAATTGATTAAAAGTATACTATTTCTCTTTTTCTCTCAACCTCGTTCATGCCACCCCAAACACCAAAAGGTTCAGATATTTCATTTGCCTCATCGAGACATTCAATTTTGACTGGGCAACCACTACATACAGCTTTTGCTTTTGCTTCTCTTTTTTCACGATCTTCTTTTTTTTCAAAAGTTGCAGGAGGAAAGAACAAGTTGCTACTGTGTTGTCTACAAAGAGCATCATACTGCCATGTTGAAACTTTAATTTGAAGCATATTTAAACATTAAACGTCTCAAATCGTCTGTAAAAAGATTTTTTTCGCGAAGTATTGCTTTAGATAATCAGTTTTCCATCTTCTTCAAGAAGTTCATACTCATTTTTTAAAATATAGGAATTGTTTTTACTTGTTTCAACAACTAACTTTTTTCCATTTAACTTAACCAAAGCTTGGTTATTGTTGATTAATTCAAGCAAAATTACTTCTGAATTAACCAATGAAGACATAGCACTTGTATCTGTAGTTAAACGAGATCGAATGACTGTAGGAATCGCTATATAGTAGAAAAAAGCTATTACCAGTGAAGATCCCGCTAAAAGAAAATGGTTAACTTGAAGTAAGTAATTTGAAAACATAATTAAAGATGAACTATGAAGGACAATTAGTGCTGTTATACCTAGTAAACCAAAATATCCTCTTGATAGAACTTTTATAAAAATCAAAAAAGAAAATAAAAATATAATTAAGCCTGAATAATTTAAATTGTATTCGTAAAACGTCATAGATGAAAAGCTTATCAATAGTGCTCCAATAAATGCCATTAACCCTGGCCCAATTGCAAAAAGTTCTAATCCAATCAACGCAAAGCCAAGAGTAAAAAATAAATAAGTAAAAACTGGATTTGATATTGCTATATAAAATCTTTCAAAAAGTGATGGCTTTATAAATCTAATTTGATCAATCTCTTCAGAACTTAAATTAAAACTCAATGACATAGGTCTTAATCTTGAGGGTATATCTTGACTGCCAAGTTTTTCTACAAACGCTCCTATAGAACCAACTACTAAATAGTCTTGATAAACGCCTTCTTCAGCATCAATTAGTACGTCTGACCCTGTACAAGTATTAAATTGACAGATATTTCCAAAGGCATTTACTCCTTCATCAGTTGTAATTACAGTTCCTGGAGATAGTCCAATAAAATCAAAATTTTTTAGAATACTCATCTTGACTTCCCTTTTGTTTGGACCAACCCAAATAGCTTTTGGAGTATTTATATTTTTTAAAACAACTTGTAAGTCTTTTACAGAAGAAGAATTAATATCAGATGCATTGTATTGCACTATGAAAAGATCTTGTTGATCACCTTTAATTTCCTCAGCATATCGATTGAGTGCATTGATGTGCCCACTAGAGAAAATACCTTCTATTTCAAAAATATTGACATTTGCAATATTTATGACAACTGAGAATAATATGGGTAATAGTTTTATCATTTTATATACTTAAATATATAGGATAGTAGTCTTTTAAAACTGTGAAAATTTGCTTAATAACTGATAACTCTTGGGTTAAGGATTCTCTAGTTAAGTTAATTGACTTTGAATGTAACTTTACTCACTTGGATAATGCCAAAGATGTCAACATATCTTTTGATTTTATATTTGTAGATATGCAAGTAAACAATAATGGAGGACCCTCCATAGTAAGGGAGCTAAAAAGAAGTGAGAAAGTAATTGATTCTTCAATAGTTCTTTTAATTGATAGAGAAGCTGACAGTTTTCAAGCTAAAAGAGTAGGTGCAGACAGCTATTTACTTAAACCATTGGAAAAAACTAAATTAAAAAACCTTTTTACTTAAACAGAAAATATTCTAGAATCAATAATACATATTGAGTACTAATTTTATTATCGCACTTATAGCAATCTGCTTGTTTTTCTCTGCTTTGCTTTCAGGCTCAGAAACTGCAATAACCTATGTACCTAGAGAAAAGATTCATCAACTTTCCGAATCAAAAAGAAATAACAAAATAAAAAAAGCTAAAGATGATCTGGAACAAACAATAGGTGGAATTCTTGTTGCAAATAATTTTGTAAATATTTTAATGGCTTCTCTTTCAACAATTCTATTTGTTAATTTTCTTGATGGAGATGAAACAGCTGGATCTGCTTTATCAACAATTGTGATTACACTACTTGTATTGATTGCGGGAGAAATAACTCCAAAGACTATTGCATCTAGAAACCCTATAGGATTTCTTTCAAGGACAGCTTTTATTATTGATTTTTTATCAAGAGTCTTTGCACCTTTTACAAGCCTAATAACTAAGTCCATTGATAGAACCTCTCGAGATGGTGATATGGATGGAGATGGGGAAATTACTGAGGCTGATATACAAGCGTTAACTGCTCTAGGTGAAATGGAGGGGCAAATACTCCCTGCTGAAAGAGAGATTATCGACTCATTGCTAGATTTTTCAGATCGTCCTATTAAGGAAATTATGACCCCTAGGGTTGATGTTTTGTTTTTATCTCTTCCTATTGAGATGAGTGATATAAAGAAAATTGTTGATGAAAAAAGAATATCAAGAATGCCTGTATCAAAATCTGAATCTCTAGATGATACTTTTGGAATTGTTTATGTAAAAGATCTCTTTAATTTAAAATCTACTTCTGATTCAATCGAAGTAGAAAATTTAGTAAAGGATGTAATTTACTTACCTGAATACACAACTGTTCTTTCAGCTTTAAATATTTTGAGAGAAAATAAAGCAAGTTTTGCATGTGTAATTGACGAAAATGGCGGAATAGAAGGTGTAATAACAATAAAAGATGTTCTATCGGAATTTGTTGGCGACTTACCTGATGAACACGATCAAAGGTTCCTTGGTATAAGAAGATTAGGTCCTGGTCAGTGGAGGGTTGATGGGAAAACTGATATTGATGATTTTGAGGAGTTTTTTGGTTTAGAGCCAAATGAAAAAGATATTGCAACAGTCGGTGGATTATTCCTTAGTCATTCTGAGCAGCTCCCAGCAGAAGGTGAAAAGATCACAATAGACGGCTTAGAGGTTACCGTAACCGAGTTGGATAACAGAAGAATAGAATCTTTTATAGTAAAGAAAATAGCAAAGAAATAATGCAAGTAATTTATGCCTTAGTCCCGCTTCTTGGTGGATGGCTAGTTTACGGATTAATTGCTTCCTTATTTTTAAAAAGAGCAAGTAGCAGAGATTACTTACTGTTAATTTCATCTGGATTAGTTGGGGGTCTAGTAGGTGGGTCTATTGGAAACAACATGGATATTCCTCAAAACCTGTGGTGGATGAGAGAAATAATAAAAATTGGAATAACAATAGTCGCTATGTACACAATTCAAATCATTAGATTGCAGATTTATAACTTTAAAAACAATACCTAATTCTTAGGAACCCTTGCTGCTTTTAGCAAACCCCCATTTTCATCGATCAATCCACAACGTTTTGATAGCAACTTAGTGTTAAAAGCAAATAAATTCTTTTTCCAAGTAGCAACGTAACCATACCCACCAACATCATCTAACCTTTCTAAAGCAGCTTGCAGAGAGTTTGCGTCTTCTGCAATAACTACAGGAAGGTTGTTGTATAGAAGGTCCCATTCATCTGATTGTTGAGTTTTCTCAGATTTAATTAATAAATCATACAATTCGCTATTCATTTCCTACCAATCTAAAAACTTGCAATAATTCTTCATTTTCACTGTCAAAGTCTTCTTTACTTTTATGTGACAAAGTTTCCAAGTTTATTATTTTTTCCATTAATTCATTTTCATCTTTACCATCAATTATTAAATGGATAATTTCTGACTGTGATGGTTTGTTTTTTAGAAGTGAAAGAAAACTTTTACCATCAAATTCATTATCATTCATTTTAATTGTTACTGAACTTTCATGTTCCATGCAAATGTTCACAAATTCTTTGCCCGGCCTGGAATGCAAACCAGGGTAAATTAAGATTTCAAAAACGTTTGTAATTGCCATAATTATTCTCCAAGTCTCTTTGTGTATTTTTGAATATTAGTATCAATTTTCCAAAATTTATTATAAAAAGATTTTTTATCATTAATAAGTTCTGTGAGTTTGAACTTATTAAATCCTTCTACTTCATCAAAATTATTACTATAAATAATATCTAATACTTCTTTGAAAGTTTTTATTTCTTCATCTTCAGAAATTAAGTATCTTAATGGATGTTCAAATCTTTCATTTAAAGAAAATTTAATTTCAGGGTTTCTAGCTACTCTACGTACCTCATCTTGAAGATCGGGTAAAGAAAATCTATTAAGTATAATTTTGCTAAAGGTTTCTAAGTTTTCATCAGTTTCTGAATATATTTTATATGCTTTAGCAAGTGCATTAATAGATTCTGAAGCAAAAATTTTTCCTTCTTCATTCTGCATTACCTCATGGATAAATTTCAAATTTTGAGATAGTCCAAAGTAAGCTAATTTTAAATGTAAACCATTTAGCAACCATAATTTCTTGTAAAATTCGTTTTCATAATTTTTATACGAAACAATTTCTGATTGATTTAAAGGTTTAATATTTGTTTCTTCATCCAAAATAATAGATCCATACTCCTCAACTAAAACATCTAGAGACGTGCTTTTTTGTGGGGGAACAATCTTATCTACAACTGCATCAATTAAATTTATGCGGTCTTTATTGCTGTTATTTAAATTAGATGTAGATGCACGATACATGTTCTCAAAAGCAATAAATGATTGTTGCTTATTGGTTGTAATATTTGAAATTATTTTAAAAATTTCGTCTACAAACTTAGGACCTACTGAAGTTGTAATTAAATCTGCTGCTGCTATTTTTTCTGTAACTTTAGTGTTGTCATTTAAATCTATTCCATTTACATTTTCAATGTATTTATCAGTATTAGACTCTAGGCCCAAAGAAGTTATTTTATATTTATTTAAACTATTAATTTGTTTAATTAACTCACTGTTTATATCAATAAAAGTTACTTCATATTCATTTTCTTGAAGAATGGGTGCGATGAATCCTCTACCTATATTGCCAGCTCCAAAGTGAACAGCTGTTTTCATAAATTTTCAGACAAAAGTTCGTATATTTTTTCTACAGATGTTTCACTCCAAAGTTTTTTTGCATCCTCTAAGTCTTCAATAGCATCTGCTAGGGAGGCCAGTACATTCATATGATCATCTGAGTTTGCTGCTATGCCAACAACTATATAGGCTTTCTCTTCATTCCAGTCAACACCTTCAGGCACCTGAATGACAGATATTCCCGTATTAGTGACGTATTTAGACCCATCAGACATTCCATGTGGTATTGCAACACCATTTCCGATATATGTAGCAAAAGATTGAGTCTCAAGCTTCTCAAGCATTGAATCTATATACTCTTTTTCAATATAACCATTTTCAAGCAATAGATTTCCAGCGGCTATGGTTGCCTCTTTATTATCCAAAAATACTTTGTTAGTAAGTATTGATTCTTTTATCAATACACTTTTTTGACTCATGAAGAAGTTATCTCGTTATCCTCTGATAAGTCCACAATTAATTTTTTTAAATTTGGATCATTCATAAACATAGTAAATTGAATTAAAACGGATCCCTCTGGTGCTGCATTTTTAGCTGCACCTGCTAAACCAGTATGACATACAACAATGTCTGAATCTGCAGGTATTTGTGTTGCTGGAGCATGAACAATCTCCACATCTAGGCCTGCTTTTTTTGCTTTTTTAATAAGACCATTTTTAACCATCAAGCTTGAACCAGCACCAGCTTCACAAGCGAGACATATTTTTTTTACTTCCGAACCCTTAATTGAACTCATAATTTCCTCCAAAAAAAATTGACTTGGGAATTTTACTTCCCAAGTCAATTATAACTTAATAGTTTTAATTAGACAGTTGGTATATTACTCTCGATTGTAGTTTCTACACCTGCGTCTGTTTCTTTAATAGGACGTGCTCTTAGCAATATGACACCAACTACTGCTGATGCTGCTGTTGCTATAGCTACCCCAGCTAGTACTGGGAATGCCCCACCTCTTGGAAGCATAGCAATGTATGCAAAAATACTTCCTGGCGATGGAGGTCCTACTAAGCCTGCTCCAGTTGCTACGAACCAGAGGTCAGCTGAAATTCCACCAGCCCACATTGCAATGATCATAATTGGATGACCAAGGACATATGGGAAGTAGATTTCATGGATTCCTCCAAAGAAATGAATAATTATTGAGCCAGGAGCGGATTCTTTCCACATTCCAGTTCCAGCAAACCAATAAGCAAGAAGCAATCCAAGTCCAGGACCTGGGTTTGTTTCAAGCAAGAAATAAATTGATTGGCCAGCTTCTGCTGACTCTGCTGCACCTAGAGGTGTAAGTACACCCTGGTTAACAGCATTATTCAAGAACAATACTTTTGCAACCTCAATAGGAATGTCTGCAAGTGGAACTAAACCACTATCAACAAGTGCTGCTGCACCATTTCCTAATGCTTCTGTGATTGCATCAAGTACTGGACTGATAACATTGTAAGCTAAAACAGAAAGACCCCAACCCAAAATACCTAGTGAGAAGTTATCATATAACATCTCAAAGCCTTCAGGAATGCTGTCTTGTAATCTGTCGTCAACTTGTTTCATTACCCAAGCTGCTGCTGGTCCCATGACCATAGCGCCTAGGAACTGAGGTGAAGATGTAGCAACAATAATTGCTGTTGTTACAATTGCACCGATCACACCACCTCTATGACCATGAACCATCTTTCCACCTGTATAACCTAATAACAGTGGAAGAAGGGTCAAAATCATAGGTCCAACCATGGATGACAAATCTTCATTTGGCGTCCAACCAGTTGGAATGTAGAGTGCTGTAATCAAACCCCAAGCGATGAAAGCACCGATGTTAGGAATAACCATTCCTGACATAGCACCGCCAACGCGTTGTATGGATTCTTTCATATTTACAATCCCCCTAACGATTGATTTTTATACTGATTAATTTATAAAATAATCTCTCTAATTATATGAATTTTTCTCTTGAGATTCAGCTAATTTACATGAAATTTTTACATTTTATGTAACTCAACATAA
This sequence comes from uncultured Candidatus Actinomarina sp., assembly GCA_902555985.1. Taxonomy (GTDB): domain Bacteria; phylum Actinomycetota; class Acidimicrobiia; order Actinomarinales; family Actinomarinaceae; genus Actinomarina. The sequence continues at coordinate 49,861 of CACDUI010000006.1, read as the reverse complement.
ACAGCAAGGTCTCATTAACCCTCATAGTTTGTATAATTGTGAAATATTTAATAAAAAGTGAGGAAAAATGGACGTAGAGTCAACAATGTTGCCCTTAGGGACTAAATTACCAGAATTTAATTTAAGAGGAATTGACGAAAAATACTATAAAAATACTGATTTTTCAGAAAATAATGGTCTTTTGGTGATGTTTATTTGCAACCATTGTCCATTTGTTAAACATATCAATGCTGGACTAGTTGGTTTTACAAATGATTTGATGAGCAAGAATATTGGGGTTATTGGTATTAACTCAAATGATAGTTCTCAAGAAAAATATGCTGAAGACAGTATCGATAGAATGAAAGAGTATGCATCTGAGCTAGGCTATCAATTCCCATATGTTGTGGATGAAGATCAAACTGTCGCTAAAAACTTTACAGCTCAATGTACGCCTGACTTTTTTCTTTTCAACAAACAATCGGAGCTTATCTATAGAGGACAATTTGACTTTTCCAGACCTGGAAATGATAAGCCTGTTACAGGAGAGAGTCTTAATGAGGCAGTAGAGCTATACCTGAATTCAAATGAAACAGTTGCTACACAATATCCAAGTATGGGTTGTAATATAAAGTGGAAAATTGATGAAGAGCCTGAATATTTTTTAGAAATTAAAGGCTAGTTTAAATCTTGTGTTTGAACAAACAATCTTCTAGATCGAGCACAATCTAGTTCGACAAAAAACAGTCTTTGCCATCTTCCAATAATTAATTCAGAATTAATTATTGGCAATGTTACGCCAGAAGAACCTATTACTGTACCTCTTACATGAGACCTACCGTTTACATTCTCATCTTCTTGCATGTTCTCGGTTCTTAAATCCCAATCATCATGCTCGTAATAAGAATCTGATGGTATAAGTTCTTCAATTCTTTTCTTAAAGTCATTAATATAACCTGTTTCTGACTCATTAATAAGAACAGCTGTTGTGGTGTGTGGTGTAAACAAGGTGACAGAACCGTGCTTAATACCTGATTTAGTAACGATACTTAGAACAGCTTCTGTAAAATCACAAAACTGATTTGTTTCTTCGGTATCAAAGTGAAGAGCCATTGTGGATGATTTATTACTTTCAGATTTAAAAAGCTCTACCTGCTCAAATTTTAATGTTTGAGCACCTAATCTTTGATTTTTATTTTTATTTTCCATCAGTTTCAAATCTTATAATAACTCTTTATGAAATTAATAACTATCCAATATTTGATTTTGCTTTTTCCAATATTCACATAATACATTATCTTGTGCATCTACATCGTCAACCATCAAAGGATCTCCTTTTTTTATTAATTTGTTCACAACATTATCCTCTGCAATTCCTAACGGAAGAAAGCCCTTAGAAGATACCGCTTTCTGGGCTTTACCATAAATATAATCTCCGCCAATTGAGCCTAAATTTGTACCTGGTTCAATATCTTGTTTAGCGTAAGCAACAACTTCAACATTCCATGAAGTTGCACTTAGTTTTGAATATTTTTCTAACATAATATGCCTAATAGTCCTAGGAATTTCAAGGCTTGTTAAGTGATAAGGTCTAGCTAGGGTCCAAAAAGGGCCTTTGCCCATTTTTAAATACTCCATTTCATAATTCACATAATCATCTTCTGAATAAATTACAGCAAAAACCCCTGGTGCAATACCGAACGCAAACTCTACAACTTGTGAGTTTTCTAGGAGACCACCATCTTTTTTTGGTATATAGTATTGATTTATGTTTTCATAGGTGGCTTCTATCCCATGCATTCCATCAATATCTATTTCAAAATCAAGAAAATTAGCGAGTGCTGCCATCTCAACCATTGTTTTTGAACCATCTACAAAACTTGTTAACATTTTTGGATTCATTTTTTTTGAAGTAGCTTCTTTTGCTAATAAATCTGGAGTGGCGTACCTATTGAATGGGTTATTTTTACCTTTACCAATCGAAACAACTTCAAATGAAAGTTCTGTAGCAAAGTTGTATAAATCAAGTGCTGCTACTGGCTCATCTCCATCAGCAACAGTGATTATGGCTTTATTTTTTTCAGCTTCTTTCCTTAAAGCTAAGCCGATTGTTGCTTCAGTTTCAACATTTAATAAAATTAAATTAATGCCTCTACTGAGAACATTTTTTGCAACTGCTGCTCCAGCGGCAGGTGTTCCTGTCGCCTCAATGACTATGTCTAAATCTATATCATCCAATGCTGAGATATTATCAGAGCACACCAGTTCGTTATTTTTTGAATTTCTATATCTATCTGAAGCATTTTCAAGTTGATTTTGATTTCTGTCTACTATACAAACTAAATCAACTCCATACATTTTCGAAATTTGGGCAACAATGCCTTGGCCCATTTGCCCTGCTCCAACAAGGCCCACTTTTACATTCTCTTTACGATCGTCAATATAGTTTTTAAATTTATCTAATTGGTTCATTATGCTCTTGTAATGCTCTCAAGTGTATTTAAGTCACTCTTATAAGTTATTTTCAGATTATTTTTTTCACCTTTTATAACGTGTGTTTTAAGTTTGTTAAATTTATACATACTTTCAGTTGTATCAACCATATTTGTAATACCGTTTTCAGCCAAAAAGGAGTAGCACTCTAATAATTCCTTATATTTATATATTTGGGGTGTCTGAATGTCTACAATTTTTTTAGTCAGCACCATTTTATTGTTTGAGGTGTCGTAAAATTTATTACTCTCTAAATATGGAGCTGCCGAACTATATTCTTTTGCAGTATTAACTAAATTTGTTAATAGCTCTGTAGATAAAAAAGATCTTGCAGCATCGTGAATTGCTACGATGCAATCATCAGTTGCCTTTTGTTCTAAATATTGAATAGCGCAATACTCACTTTCTTGTCTCGATAACCCACCTTCAATAACAGTTATTTCATGTTTTCCTTTAAAAAGATTTTCTAGTTTTAATTTATTTGACTCTGATGAGACAATCACAACTTCATCTATACTTTCGTTATTTAAAAATGTTTCTACGGGATAGAGAATCAGCTCCTTATCGTTTACTCTATAAAACAATTTATTAACCTGAGCATCAAAACGTGTGCTTTCACCAGCTGCAAGTATTATTCCAAAAGTTTTCAATATAAAACTATATTATGAACTTTCGTACACTTTGTGAATTTTTTTGAGATAGTATTTCATCAACATCTAATGTATTTATTGCATCATTAGCTTTTAAAAGCGAGGAGACAATGGCTGGAGCCTGTGATGGAGCTAAGCTATAAATTCTTAATCCAATGAGATACAACATATATGCTCCGTCTGAATCTGACGCCATATCGCCGCATACTGAAACCTCTATATTGTTGTCGTTAGCTGTTTTAATAATATTGTGAAGTAATTTCAAAAATGAGGGGTGTAATGCATCATGATATTTATTCAGTGAAGTTATTCCCCTGTCAGCTGCAAAAGAGTATTGTAGCAAATCGTTTGTTCCAATTGAGAAAAAATCTACTTCTTCAACAAATATCTCTGGGGCTATAGCAACAGAAGGTGTTTCCACCATAATTCCCATGCTTGGAACTTCTGCTCCAATTTTTTTAGCAATAGTAACTACAACATCTTTCGCTTCTAAATAATCTTCCAGGATTGATATCATCGGAAACATTATTTTGACTTTTTCTTTAATATTTGATTCTAAAATAGAACTTATTTGAGTTTCAAATAACTGTCGATTTTCAAGAGTTAGCCTAACTCCTCTTACGCCTAAAAATGGATTATCTTCTTTTGGTAAGTTAAGATAGTCAACTTGTTTGTCTCCTCCAATATCTAGAGTTCTATAAACAATTGTTTTTTCAAATTTTTCATTTAGAAGATTGTTAGCTTTGACGAGATTCGCCAATTTAGGCTCTTGTTTTTCTTCAATATATAGAAATTCAGAGCGAAATAGTCCTACTGAATTTATTAATGGATCTTTGAAATTTTTTATTTCATCAGTTGAACCAATATTTGCCCTGAGCTCAATCTCAAGCTTGTCCAGTGATTCTTGTTTATAATTTTCTTGATAGCTGATTGCAGTTAGTTGATAATCTTCAACAATTTTAAGTGAGCTCTTGTCAGGATTGATCGTCAATTCACCAGAAGTTCCGTTTATAATAACTTCGTTTGTATTCTCAATATCAAAATCTTGGACACTAATATCTAAAATACATGGAATACCATAATTTTTAGCAACAATCACGGCATGTGATGTTGGACCACCTTCTTTTACAACAAATCCAGTTACTTGATTTAAGTTCATCGAAGATGTTTCATTAGGTGTTAATTCATTAGCAAAAATTACTTGTGGTGTCTCCATATCAATCTCTAAAGAGACATTTTGAATTGTGAATATTAATTCTTTACCTATTGCCTCTATGTCTTCAGATCTTTGTCGAAAATAATCATCATCCATTTGTTTGAATACTTCTGCTTGTTCTAAAAAAATATTATAAATTTCTTCTAATTGAGAGCTGTTTAAGTTTGATAGACTGCCTACTAATTCTGGGTCATTAAGAATTAAGATATACGCTTCAAGGACTTCTGCCTCAACCTCTCTAGATGATGAGTTGTACTTCTCAACAATACCTTTATATCTTGAGGTTAGTTCTACTATGCCTTCATCTAGAGACATTTTTGCTGGAACAGAAAAATCTAACGATCTCTCAATATTTACTGGCTTTCCAGTATTAACTCCTGGAGACACACCTTTACCTTGTAAAACTCTCATAGACTAAAGTTAGTTAATTAATTATTTATTGCAATAGCTGTAATTTTATTAATTAATTAATGTTCAAAATATGGAATATAATTTTTTACTGGTTGAAGGTCAAAACTTACTATATGAAGACAAAAGTAAGCTGTATTCTTTAAATAAAGAATCATTAGAAATACTTGCCCAGGAGTACACTTTAATTTCCAACAAAATTCCCCAAGAGAATTCCCTTGTACCAAAAATTATAAATTTAGTTGAAAACAATGAGACTATTGTTAGTTTCGAGAAAGTCACTAGTGCACTCAAAGAAATTGAGAATAATCAAATAGTTTCACATTTAAATCGTGACGATTTCAGAAAAATTTCTTATCCAATAATTACTAGAACTGATCATATCAAAAAATACTTAATTAATAATTCTTACTTATTCAGTATTGATACATTTCTAAACAGTTCTAGTTTTCAAGGGGTTGAGCTTGATTCTTGGTATCAATAAAAACCTGTGTAATGCCAACTAGCAAAACAATTCCAAATCCAAAGTATTGAGAAATCCTCAGTGATTCGTTTAAAATCATTGATCCGATAATAACTCCAGTTACAGGCTCTAAATAAGTTATAGTTCCAATTGATATAGGTGAAATAAATTTTATTACATACCAGTAAGTTGTTAAGCCAACTCCTGTAAGAAAAAAGCCAAGAAAGATACTCACAAGTAAGTTTTCAAACATCCAAGAAATGCCTGAATAAGTAAAGGGGGATAAAATAATTGCGGCAAAAAATACTTGGACAAATGCCACATTTAGACCACCAAATTCTATTGACTTAGATGATCCATATATTATTAAAATTGCTAAAGAAAGAGCGCTTATAAGACCATAAACTACTCCTGCAATAGAAGAAATTGTTGTGAAGTCTAAAAGTAGATACAGTCCAAAAAATCCAATTAATATGATTAAAATTTGAACAGGTTTAATATTTTTCCCACGCAAAAGTTCAATAATCAAAATAAATATAGGATAAGAAAAAACTAATCCGATCCCTACTGCAACAGTATTTAATTCAATTGACTTGAACATTGTTGACCAGTGAATAGCCAAAAGAGGTCCTAAAAATATACCTGAATATAAAAGTTCTTTAGATATTTCTCTTTTTCGTAATACAAAAATTAGCAAAAACATAGCACCTAGAAAAGTGCGTATACCGACTAAAGACATTGAACTAACATCTGAGGTTCTAATTATTAAAGGAATTGAACCCCAACAAATTGCTAAAAAACTAATCAAAAGATAAGCCCTAAGTTTTGTATTCAAACTTATTGTTGGTCTTGTTTGGCGTAGTTACTAAATTGTGTGAACTCTTTACTAAAGAAAAGATCTACTTTCCCAGTTTGTCCAGATCTATTTTTAACGATATTTACTTCTGCAACTCCAGGAGTTTCAGTGCCTGGATTATAATAATCATCTCTATAAAGCATCATGACAATATCAGCGTCCTGTTCAATTGCGCCAGATTCTCTCAAATCTCCCAGACGAGGTCTTTTGTCTTCTCTTGCTTCTGCAGCTCTATTCAACTGTGAAAGTGCAAGTATTGGAACTTTGAGCTCTCGAGATAGATTTTTAAGATTTCTGCTTATTTCAGCAATTTCTTGTTGCCTGTTGTCACCAGAAGAACTTTGCATAAGCTGTAAATAATCAACAAGTATGAGATCTAAACCTTTAGAAGATTTTAATCTTCTTGATTTAGCACGTATATCTGTAACAGTTATAACTGGTGCATCATCAAAGTACAGAGGAAGATTATTTACCTTTGAAGCCGCTTCAACAACTCTTGACCACTTTTCAGGACCTAATTGACCTTTTCTAGCATCGCCAGAAGTTACCTTTGCTTCAGAAAACAATACTCTTTGAACTAGTTCTTCCTTTGTCATTTCAAGTGAGAAAAATGCAGCTATTTTTCCTTCTTTAGCTACATTAGTTGCAATATTTAGAGCCAAAGAAGATTTACCCATGCTTGGTCTTGATGCAATCACGGCTAAATTGCCTTCTTGAAGTCCTGAAAGGTAATAATCTAAATCTGAGAAATACGTTGGTAGTCCTGACAAACCAGTTCCTCTGTTTTCAATTTCTTCAATTCTCTCAATTGCAGATTCAAGAACATCGTTAACTCCAACTAGTCCATCACCAATTGCATCATCAGAAGCCGTAAATATTGTTTGCTCTGCCTCATCTAAGACACTATGAATTTCTTTATCCATAGCCATAGCCAACAATTCGATTCTTCCACTTGCTTTTAAAAGCTTTCTTCTATGTGAGTGTTCTAAGACTATTTCAATATATCTTTCGAAGTTTGCAGAGCTTGGAACATTCTCTACAAGCCTCGCAATGTATGATGCGTTAACAGAGGAGTTTTTTGCATCTTTAAAAATTAGTTCTGAGACAGTAACTGTATCAATTGGATTTCCTGTATCAAACAATCCCTTCATTGCTTCGTAAACACTTTGGTTTGAAGGACTGTAGAAATCTGGTGGCTTAACTTCTTCCATCAGCCTTGTGACAGCATCTCTTGAGAGCAATGCGCTTCCTAAAAGTGCTTCTTCTGCTTCTAAGCTATGAGGAGGAACTTTACTTAAAGACTGGTTGTCTCTTGATGATAGTGCCTCTGGACCAACCATTATTTTGTTTCTGGAACTACTTCTAGAGTGATATCAAAATTTGTATCGGGACCTAAAACCACTTTTATTGTGTGTAAGCCTATTTCTTTTACTTGATTTTCAACACTGATTTGTTCTTCTTCAAGCTTAAAACCAGAAAATGTTTCAACCGCCTCTACAATTTGTAAATTGCTAATTGAAGCATAAAGCGTTCCCTCATCAGTAGTAGTTTGAGAAATAACGATATGTGCATCAGCAAGAGCTGTGATTATAGATTCTGCAAGCTCATTATTTACCTGAGCCTGCTGTTGTCTTTTTTCTTGTAATTTTTGAGCAAACTCTAAATTATTTGAAGTAGCTACTATTGCTAATTTTTTAGGCAAGAGATAGTTTCTTGCATAACCTTTAGCAACTTCGACTACGTCACCTTTACGACCTAAAGACTTAACATCCGAATTTAAGATTAATTTCATCGTCTATTGTAACTTTGCTTGTATGTGCTTGTAGTTACGTAAGGCAAAAGAGCTAGCTCTCTAGCTACTTTGATTAGCCTTGCAACCTTTGCTTGCTCCTGCTTAGTAATACCAGTTATTAAACTTGATCGTATTTTTCCTCTATCAGAAATAAACTTTTCTAATAGTTTGACATCTTTATAGGTTGCATTTTCTATCTGTTTTTTTGTAATTCTTCTTGGTTTAGGAGCTTCATATTTTGAAGACCTTCTTCCAGTATTTCTTTTAGTATTTGCCATAATAAATCTCCTTAAAAGGGTGCTTCATCTTCTTCGTAATTTTCTCTAGCTACAGGTTCTTGACTAGATTGCATACCACCAGAAGCTCTTTCTATGCTTGCTTTAGCCCAGCGTAAGCTAGGAGCAATTTCATCAATTGATATATCTACAACTGACCTGTTTTGTCCATCTTGCGTTTCCCATGATCTGTAGTTCAATTTTCCAACTACGATGACTCTCATTCCTTTTTGTAATGAAGCCGCAGCATTTTCTGCCATATCGTTCCAAACTGTTCCCTGAAAATACATAGGATCTCCAGGTTCCCATGACCCGTCAGAATTTCTTTTATTTTTATTTTGTGCAATTCTTATTTCTGCCAATGTCGCTCCACCATCAGTTACTCTGATTTCGGGATCAGCAGTTAAGTTTCCAACAATTGTTACTGTATTATCTACCATTTTTATCTACCTCTAGCTTTCCATCTTTAGGACTTTGTGTCTAATGACATCATCAGAAATTTTTAGCACTCTATCTAGTTCAGCTGGTACTTCTGAAGGAGCCTCAAAAGTCGTGATCGTGTAAATACCATCTTTAAAAGTATCAATCTCGTATGCAAGTTTTCTTTTTTGCCACACGCCTTGTTCAGACACGGTTCCACCACCGTTAGAAATTACTTCTGATATGGATTTATGTATAGATTCGACGACTGTATCGTCTGCTGTTGGTCTCACTATTGAGACTAAGTCATATTTATTCATTTTTCTCCTATGGACACTAATACGTGGCTTCCTTCGAAGCAGGTACCTTTTAATTTAATACTAGAAACGTACTATGACAGAATTTTTTTAATTTCTTTTTTCCACTCTTTTAGAAATTCGCTTATGTCACTCCCAATATTATATGAGTGGTCTTCTGTGGGAAATTTTCTTACCTCAATATCTGATTTGTAGCTTTTTAAAGCCTGGAGTGTTGTTTCATATTGTTGATCATATCTTTTTACAAATTTAGCGTCTATATACTCTTTAGATTTCATACCTAATAAATCATGTAATACAAGTACCTGACCATCTGTTAGGTTTCCTGCGCCTATTCCAATAGTTGGAATATTTATATTTTCAGAAATAGACTGTCCAACAATTGTTGGAACACCTTCTAATACCATAGAAAAACACCCTATCTCCTCAAGGAGTAGAGCGTCTTCAAATAGTTCTCGAGCCAAGTCTAAAGTTTTTCCTTGAACTTTGTATCCACCCATTAAATTTTTTGATTGGGGTGTTAATCCAAGATGCCCCATTACTGGTATTTCCGCATCTAATAATGCCTCTATAGTTTCTTTTCTTTTTCTACCACCTTCAATCTTTACAGCATCTGCTTTGCCTTCTTGTATGAACCTGCCAGCATTTTTGATGGTTTCTTCTTTACTTACGTGATAAGACATATATGGCATATCTGCAACAACGAGTGATGAGGGTTTCGCGTTTGTTACAGCTTTAACATGGTGTAGCATTTCATCTACTGTTATTGATAAGGTGTCATCATGTCCAAGAACAACTTGTGCTAATGAATCTCCAACTAAAATAATATCAATCTCTGCTTCAGAGACTGCTTTTGCGGATGGATAATCATAGGCTGTCATCATTGACACAACACGATTATTTTTTAAATTTCTTATATAAGGTACAGTTTTTTTCATTTCCTCTCTCCGCTATAAAAGTCGAAGGATTAATTTAATTATAAAACTTTTAAAAAAGTAGGTAAAGCATTTTATTTCTTGATAATTTTATTTAAATATTTATATATGCTGAAATGTACTTTGTAGGTAAAAATGAAAGATAGCTCAAAAAATATTTCTAATGCTTGGCTCAGTGCTTTAGTGCTAGTTGTTGGTTTGTATCTTGCCTGTACTTTAATTGCAAATATTGCTTCATTAAGAATAGTTATTTTTGCTGGTTTTTCTATTGATGCGGGTACATTAATTTATCCACTTACTTTTACTTTACGTGATTTAATTCATAAAATAGGTGGAACTCAAACTGCTAAAGCAACAATTTACACTGGAGCCGGTGTAAATGTACTGATGGTTTTATATTTTTGGTGGGTTTCAAGCGCACCTGCAGACATGGAAGTTGGGCCTCAAGCTGAGTGGTCAACTGTTCTTGGGCCACAATGGCGAATTGTTACAGCCTCTATAATTGCCATGCTTATTGCAGAATTAATTGATACATATGTTTATCAGAAATGGGTGGTTAGGTACGGATATAAATTTCAATGGGGAAGAGTTCTTTCATCCAATACTATTTCATCTCCTATTGATTCCCTAGTTTTTTCATTTGTTGCTTTCTATGGCTTAATTCCAATTGAAGTCGTTTGGTCAATATTTTTATCAATGGTTGGTATTAAACTAATCAGTTCACTAGTGAGTATTCCATTAATTTACAGTATTAAACCTAACCTTGAATGGACACTAGAAGGTCAGACTTAAAAGCATAGAATATAACTAAAAATTTAAATTTATTACTTTTTTCTATCTGGTTTAATATTTGAATATGAAATCAGTAAAAGTTCTATTATTACTATTATTTATTTCATGTGCTGCAATAGAAAGTGAAGAAGTAATGAACGATAAATATGAAAAAGCATATTTCGGAGGAGGATGTTTTTGGTGTATGGAACCTCCTTTTGAAGACTTAGAAGGAGTAATAGAAGCAACATCTGGATACATGGGTGGTTCAGTGGAAAATCCTACCTACGAAGAAGTAACAACGGGTGAAACTGGACATGCTGAAGTTGTTGAAATATTATTTGATCCTGAGATTATTAAATATGAAGAGTTGTTAGAAGTGTTTTGGCGCAACATTGATCCAACTGCTTTAAACTACCAGTTTGCTGATGTTGGATCACAGTATCGAACTGAGATTTTTACAGTTGGTGACAATCAAAAAATTCTTGCTGAAAAGTCTAAGGAAGATTTAGATAGCTCAGGAAAATTTAATAAGCCAATTGTTACTGCGATAACAGTAGCTCCTAAGTTTTATATAGCTGAGGAGTACCATCAAGATTTCTATAAGAAACAAAGCATGAGGTACAAAATGTATGCTCAGGCAAGTGGAAGAAAAGGTTTTCTAGAAGAAACTTGGAAAGAAGACTAGTTTTTTAAAGTTTGATATAAAGTTTCTTTCCATTGGTCATTATCAATCTCCCAAATAACATTTATGTTTTTAGTAGTGTGAGACCAGTGCTCATCAATATGGGGTTCACTTTCTCCTACATTTAATTCATCAACGATTGTCATGCCTCTTGCCGGGCCGTCTAAAACTATTTTGACATGATGGCGGTTGCTTTTTAAAACAACATCATCATTTAGTGCTACTGCCATAGCAACCGGATCTGGAAGTCCTAATCCAGGATCACCCAGCCAGTTTTGACTTGAATCAAGAGCGTGCTTGTTACAATCTATTGTAAAATCTCCCTTTTTGGTTTTAAAACTATATACGTAATCCATTTCATCCTCAGTCAGGTTTGCTCCTCCCCGACATAACTCCCATCCAACCATTGTTATCTCAGGATGATTAGAATTAAAAACAGTATCAGCAGCCTCCGGATCACACCAGATATTGTATTCAGCAGCTGGAGTCACGTTGCCCACTGTTGTGGAAGCTCCGCCCATTATCACTATGTTCTTGAGTTTTAAAAATAAATCTGGATACTCTTTTATAAATTTTCCTATATTAGTTAATGGACCTAATGTCACAAGAGTAATTTCATTTGGGTATTTTTCGATTAAAGATTTTAAGACTTCTATGTAATCAGATTTATCTTCGCTAAGTTTAGGTGGAGGATAATTCATATTTCCCATTCCATCTGGTCCATGAAACCAATCTGCATGTTCTCTTTTCTTGACTATAGGCTTATCTGATCCTACATAAACTGGGACTTCCTTTTCACAAAGCTCAATTGTATATCTTGCATTGATACTTCCTTGCTCAACAGGCATGTTTCCAGAAACTATACTCACTCCTAAGACTTCTACATCTGGGTACTCAAGTGCCATCAGTAATGCAACTGCATCATCTGAAGCAGTGTCTGTATCTATAAAAAATTTTCTCTTTGTCATTTAATTAGAATATCAAAAAATTTACAAACTATCACAATGCCTTCGCAATACATTTTTTGGATAACTGTCACTAACCACAAAATCTGGATCAGGATATAAAGTATTTTGTGATTTCTCTGACATTAATTGAAGGTACTGATCTGAATCTCTCCAATTTTTTATACTATATTGCTGGTTTTCTTCCCACCAATCAACTTCATCTTGTATAGTCCATTGGTTATTTACAGATATTAAATGTTTTTCAAGCGCAATATTTGCTTCTCTTGAATCTAGAAAATTATTGTAAAAACCATCTATTAAGCCGGACAAGTGATCATTATTGATTTCATAAATTGAGATAATTTTTTCAAGACCATCAATTCCAATTTTGTTAATCCTCAAAGCTTCATTTACATAATCAAGTTTTGTTGCATCAATACCGGAATAAGTCCTGTATATCTCACTCTCATAAGCTTCAATCTGGATTGTGTCAAAAACCTCTTCAATATTATCTGCCAACATAATACAGTCGCTAATTTTTTCAGGAGTTGAGATTTCTGATGTGCATGTATTAAAGATTAAAAAAAATATTACAAACCTAATGAAGTAAGATATTTTCATCTCAATACATTGTTGTGTAGGTCAAATGGTGAGGGTGGTGTGTAGCGTGATAATTTTTCCACAATCTGTAATCAAGTTGCGGAATTATTATTGATTTATTTTCAGGCCTTCTTTCATTTACCTTCTCTGTCAAAATTGCTGTTGCATAAATAGAAGCAGACCTTATCTCAATTTCCTCTTCAGAATCTCTTTCTATCATTTCTCCATCTCTTATTTTTTCATCTAACTGAGGTGTGTATGTAATAATTTTCATAACATTTAATGCAACAGGAACAATGTAATCAGCAAAAGCTGTCATTGAATGCATATCCTCTATTTTGAAGTAATTTGAGCCTGAAAGTTCACCATGTATTCCCCAAAATGCTAATTGAGCTAATTTGTAGAACTTTACTTTATTTCCCCTATATTCTGATGAATCATCAAATCTAGGAAACTCATTTACTAACCTCTCTATTAAACCTTCTCCTTTTGCGTATAGTTTTTTTGGGCCATTATTAATAAAGTTAAGCCAATCGCCTTCATAGTTATCAACTAGCTTTTGACCTACATCATTTAAAATCTCTACACGTTCTTTAAGCATGGGCATTTCAATATTGCCAGAAAAAATATTGGCTAGTTGTTCTAATGTGAGTGTGGCCATAATTTTTCCATCAACTAAATTATTTCCTGAGTCTATTGCTTCATTGACTTGGAAATACATCGCTTCACTGTCTGAAAGTGTTTCACTACCTCGTTTAACTTCATATTTAATAGATGTTTGAAAATCTGTGAATGCAAAATTTAAGGTATTCATAAACATTGTTGCTCTTATAAAATCTTCAGGATTTTCTCTAACCTGATTGTTTTTTGGAAATGAAAATTCTTCATAAGCTAACCAATCTGCAGTATTTTCAATTGAATCAAGGTCTATAGACAGGTGTTCAAGCTGGTGAATAGCTTTTGATACAGAACTTAAGACTTCTGAGTCCCAATTAATTTTCACACTAAGAATCTTAGTAGATATTAATGAAAAAAATTTTATACTTATTTTATGAGTTCAAAAATCTGTGTAATAGGAAGTTCAAATATTGATCAAATAGCATATACTCAAAATATTCCGTCTGATGGGGAAACACTATTTGGGGATTCATTTCAAATGGGTTTTGGAGGAAAGGGAGCTAACCAGGCTGTCATGGCCGGACTACTTGGAGCTGATGTATATATGATTACATGTTTGGGCGATGATGTTTATAAAGAGATGACAGTAACTAACTACGAAGCAAATAATGTAAATACTGATCATATACAAATGGTTAGAGGTGCTAGTGGTGTAGCGCCGATTTGGGTTGACTCAACAGGGCAAAATAGAATAATTGTTATTCCTGGTGCAAATAATGAAATAGATGCACAAAAAGCAATATCTTCAATGGAAGAAATTGGGAATATTTCAGTTTTAGTTGGGCAATGTGAAATTCCTATGGAGGTTAATAATGAGGTTTTCCAATTTGCGAGGAGTAACTCTATCACAACAATTTTTAACCCTGCTCCTGCAAGAAGCCTTGAAAGAGAATTTTTGGAACACATTAGCTGGTTAATCCCAAATGAAAATGAATTTGAATTAATAAGTGGCATGGAATCTAATGATGAAAATTTTTTAAAATTTAACAAAGAGATACCTTGTAATTTAATTGTTACTTTAGGTGAAAAAGGAGCTGTTTTAGTTGATAAGAATGAAACTCTTTATTTTGACGCACCAACTGTAGATGCAATAGATACTACTGGAGCTGGAGATTCATTTATTGGGACTTTTGCATATGAATTATCAGAATCAAACTCTCCAGAAGTATGTATAAAAAAGGCAGTAGAAAAAGCTAGTCAGTCAGTTACAAAAAAAGGGACTCAATCTTCTTACAGCTAATCTTTAAAACTAAACTTCTACTGATCGATGGTTAAGCTAGATTCCAAAATAATATTTGTCGCATTGCTTACAGAATCTAAATATGTATCTTTATTTAGAGCTTCTTTTCTAGATTGGTCACCATAAATTACTAGTAAAGCTCCTGTTCTTACTCTTCTATAGTTCCCAACTACGAATAAAGCAGAGACTTCCATTTCTGAACACAATACGCCACCTCGAACCCAGGCTTCCCATTTTTGATTTAAATCATAAGAAACAGGCATTGAATCAGGGTCATGTTGTCCGTAGAAAGAATCTTTTGTTTGCACAACGCCAATGTGATAAGTGCTTCCCTTATCTTTCGCAGCTTGCTCAAGTGCAAATACCATATCAGCTGACCCAACAGCAGGGTATTCAATTGGCATATACTCTAAAGATGTACCTTCTTGCCTTACAGCACCATTTGCTATTACTAAGTCTCCAACTCTTGTATGTTCCTGCATAGCTCCAGATGTTCCCAGTCGAACCATTGTTTTGACGCCTATGTTTGCTAGTTCTTCTACACCAATTGCTGTTGAAGGGCAACCCATTCCTGTTGACATTACACTTACTGGTCTGCCTTTATATGTACCGGTGTATGTTTTGTACTCTCTGTTAAATGCAACTTCTTTTGCTTCATCAAAATGTCCAGCAATGAACTCTACTCTTCCTGGGTCTCCTGGCAAAATTACAAAGTCAGCAACATCACCTTGTTCTAGTCCGATATGGTATTGTTTTTGTCCGTCTAGCATAGATTTTTTTTCTGTCATGGTTGAGATGATATCAAACCATCTATAAAAGGTCACTAAAATTTTTTATAAATTTGTAGAAATTGCTGTTAAAAGTGATAGTTTAATGATATGAATATTCCTGAACTTCATCTACCTACGGAAAACAAAGAGTTTATAAAAAATCCTTATATAAAAATGGCAGAATTTAGAGAAAGCACACCTGTGTTCTGGGATGAAATCAATGATCTGTTCTTTTTTACTAGGTATAAGGATGTTCGCAGCATCCAGTCTACAAAATCATTCGGTACAACTTTTAATCATATAGATGGATTTGAAGAAACTATTAAAAATCAAGCCATACCAATTACTTCAACTGCTTATAAAAGGTCTGATCAATTTGGAACATATGAAAATTTTTGGAAATCTGAAGAGTTTTCACTTTTAAATTTAGAAGGTCAACTTCACAAAGAACTCCGGGGGTTGGTTGCCAAAGCATTCTTACCAAGATCTGTGCAACAATTGTTACCTTTTATGGAAGAAACATCTAATGAACTTTTTAATAATCTTAAAGGAACAGAGTTTGATATGTTGAAAGATTATGCTCAACCATATTCTGTAAGTATTATTGGAAAACTTTTAGGTGTTCCTGAAAGTGATCATTTAGAATTTCTTGATTGGTCACATAAAATTGTCAAAATGTATGACTTTGAAGTTAGCGATCAGAATGCTAACAATGCAGAAGAGGCAGCAAAACAATTTATAGAATATACTCAAAATTTATTAGATAAAAGAAGAGAAGATCCTCAAGATGACATGATTACAAGGTTGTCACAAGTTTCAGAAGACAACAACTTTCTAACTGATGACCAAATTATTTGTACTGTTATTTTATTACTTAATGCTGGACATGAAGCTACCGTGAATACATTGGGTAATGGTTTACATGCACTTTTAACCTTAGAAAAATCTTTTGAGGAAATAAAAAGTGAAACGGAAGATATAAACGATGTTGTAGAGGAATTAATTAGATATGATAGTCCATTGCAATTTTTTCAAAGATATGCTTTAGAAGATATTGAAATTGGTGGCCATAATATCAGTAAGGGATCAAAAGTAGCAATTTTACTTGGTTCCGCTAATAGAGATCCTCGTATATTTGAAAATCCTGATCAAATAAATTTTAAACGTGAAATGAAAGATCACAGTAGCTGGGGTGGGGGTATACATTTTTGTATTGGTACACATTTAGCAAAATTAGAATTAGGAGTTTCTTTCAATCATATTCTTGAAAAACAGTTCAGCTTAATTGAAGAGCCATCAAGAACAGGTGCTTTCGGTATTCGAGGTTTTAAAAACTTACTAGTTTCAGCCTAATTTTTTAATTTCAGGGATTATTTCATCTATATTATTAACAGTTACTGTCAACATTCCTTCAACAAATAAGTTTCTATACCTTCTCTCATTGGCGTTTATAGCAATTACGGGTTTTCCCTTTGCAAAAGTGTGCCCTATCTCTGCTGAAGTTCCAGAATCTATATCCTGACCAGTTAGAAGAGCTACAGTTAAATCTGCTGCATCTAATGCGTCGAGATCGTTTTTAAATATTATGTCTTTAGTCTCCTGTGACATATCTGTATCTTTTAATTCGGACTCATCAATACCAGTTGAAGCATCCCTATGAGGAAGAAAACAATCATACCCATTCCCTTCAAGCTCTTTTGCAATTTCTTCTAGATACATTTGTTCATGTTTATTAAAAAGTGGACCTGCAATATAAATTTTTTTAATCATAAAACCAAATTAGCAAAATTATTTAACCAATGTTTATCAAATGATTTAAACTCCATGTATGGGGAAATCTAAAAATTATGGAATGAACACTAAAGCTCTTCATGCCCACAAGCGTTTTGAACCAATTAGCGGTGACATAATGCCTCCACTTCATCTTTCTACAACTTACAAAAATGAAATACCTGGTGAATCAGAATATTTTTATGGAAGAGTAAATAATCCAACTAGAGAACTTTTTGAGAGAACATTGGCTTCACTTGAAGGTATTGAAAACTATGAAGAACAACATGCTTTTGCAATGGCCTCAGGGATGTCAGCTGTAAGTATGATTGCTGAACTTGCTAAACCAGGTGACAATGTTGTAATTACCAAAGATGTTTATGGGGGTACGACAAACTATTTTTCAAAAATTATAAGAGAACGTGGAATAGAAGTGAATTTCTGTGATTTTGATGATCACGATGCATTAAATGATTTATTAAATGAAAAAACAAAACTAGCTTGGATAGAGTCTCCTTCAAATCCATCTATGAAACTATATGACTTACAAAAAATTTCTGAAATAGTTCATCAACATGAAACATTACTGGTTGCAGATAGTACGTTTTCTACTCCTTTTATCACAAGACCTTTTGAGCATGGTGTAGACATTATTATGCATTCAACTACAAAATATATTGGAGGACATAGTGACACTCTTGGCGGAGCAGTTTTGTGTAAAGATGCTGAACTTCATGAAACATTAATGCTTTACCAGAGACAAGGTGGTGCAATCATGTCTCCATTTGACTCTTACTTGGTTCAAAGAGGGCTCTACACACTTGGTCCAAGAATAAAACTTCACTCAGAAAATGCCCATAAATTAGCTGAATATTTAGAAAATTCTGAGCACATAAAAGAGATTAGATATCCAGGCTTAAAAAATTATGAGAACCATGATATTGCAGTTAAGCAGATGGATTATTTTGGTGGAATGATGAGCTTTTATTTAGAGGAAAGTATAGATCAAGAAAAATTTTGGCAATCATTAGATTTATATAAACTTGCAGTTAGCTTGGGTGGTGTAGAAACTTTAATCGAACTTCCATATTTAATGACTCACGATAATGCTCAAGACACTGAGGCTAGTGCGCCTATTGACTTGATCAGAATATCTGTTGGACTCGAAAATGTTGAAGACTTGATAGAAGACATGGAGTCTGCATTAAATGAAACCAAGAAGTAAACTACAAGCCAATTATTTTTCGTACGCTCTTTATTCTGTATTTTTTACTGCTCTATTATTCGTAATTTTTGGATATAACGGATGGGGTCCAGCAGCTCAAAATGAACAAGCTATAGGTGAAATCTCTAGATGGTGTGAAAGGGTTAGTAGTGGTTTTTTTAGAGAGCCCGTAAATACCTTAGGAAATTTAGGTTTTGTAGTTGCTGGTTTATTTATGTTTTACAAGATAACACAAGATGCAACAAATAACAGAGATCCTTTATTCGGATCATTCAAGATAGCTTTACTTTATGCCTCTGCATCTACTTTTCTTGGTCCAGGTTCAATGGCAATGCACGGAACACACACTGCCTTTGGAGCTTGGTTAGACAATGTATCAATGATTTCATACATCTTAATTTTCTGGTTGTACAATTTAAAAATTCTCAAAAATTTATCAAATAGAACATTCTTTATTAGCTACTCAATATTGCTGTCTTACTATGCATATAGTTATTGGTTTTTAGATTCAGGACTTGGAATTGGTGTTGATTTATTTGAACTAAGTATTGGTTTGTGGATTTCAACTGAGATACTAATTAAACTTCCCAATTTACTTGGAAGAGTTGTAGCTTTAGTAACAGTTCTAATAGTGATGCAACTGTTTGGAATAGATGTTATTAATTTAATACTTAACATTCAAGATAGTTGGAAATCTTTCCTTAATTTAATTCCAATATTTATTCCAAATATAAATTCAAATGTTCAAAGAACTTATAGTCCTTGGGCATTTATTGGCTACATTTCTTTTTATAGTGCTTTTTTGGATTCGTGAAATTGGAATGCCTAGCCACCCTTGGTGTAATCCAGATTCCTTAATTCAAGCACATATGATCTGGCATTTATTGTGTGCTGTTGCAACTATTAGTTTCTTTAACTTTCTACGAAAAGAGGAGTCAAATAAAAGGTCTGAACTTTAATATGAAAAAAGTAATTATTTTATTAACAATCACTCTTATTTCCTGTGGGTCTGATGGTGAAGACTCTAGTGCTGGCTCAAGGGAAAAAGCGAATGGTGATAATTTTGAAACTCTAGATTGGCCTTTAGATTATCCTATATTTGAAATTTATGAATGTATAGAAAACAGTGGGCTTAGCGACCTTCCTTCTCCTGAGATAACAGATTCAGATATACAAGTAAGGTTTGATGAAGGATATGATGAATCTTTTTATGACGAATTTAATATTTTAATTGATGAATGCGAAGTAAAAATCAATGAAGGTGATGAAAGTGGTAATAGAGAGGAAACAGCTGAAGTAAGAGAAGAAACAAGTTGGGAGCCTACTGTATCTTTAGGAGAAATAGTTGAAGATGATTCTTATCTTGATTATCACAGATATATTGATGTAGCAGGTCTAAGAATGTTTGTCCTTCCAGAAGTTGGAGATGAGTTTATATATAAAGTTGGTGAAGTATATTACCTCATGCTTCAAGAAGGTGAATATATTGATCAAGATATAAGAAATAGTTACCTGCAAACAGTAAAGAATGATTTTGTTTTTCAAAAAATTGGATATGAAGGTCCAGAACGCTATGGGTTAGATTCTGATCCTCCAGGTATTGATTGTTGTCCTGGAAAAGGTTATGACGATAATCAGACAGACTTTATTTGGGAATATCCTGATGCAAGTGCAGATGAACAAATTGGAGAAGTGGTTGAACATTTATTACATACTGTTACGGGGGTTGCTTTTGCTTTAGAGTTTAAAGAGTGGGATTGGGAAAATCCAAACTCTGAAATAAATCTAGCTGTGAACGAGGCAATTGAAAATAATATTTTTGATACTTCTAGTTATGAAAGAATAAATAATTCTGGAAATATTGAAGATTTCAATAGAATTACTTCCATAGAGTTTGCATTTTGGGGAATAATAACTGAATGGGGATACGGTGACATATATGACCTACCTCATGATGAGTTCACTATTAGTACTCCTACTGAAGTAAAAGAGCAGCTTCCTTTATTTCATAAATTATTTGAAAATACTATTAAAACAATATTTACTCCCCCTGATAAAGAATATTTGAGAGAGATATTTAGATAAAGGCTACTCCCACTGGGTTTCTAATTCATCAATCCACTGGTCAATTAAGTTCATCGTCTCTGTATATATCTCTACAGCATGTTCTTCTGAATCATAATGATCTCTTTTTGGGTCAACAAAAGATTTATGTATTCTATTTTTTGCATTAGGAAAAACTGGACATAGTTCGTTTGCTGAATCACAAACTGTTAAAGCATAATCAAATTCAGTATCAAGGAGGTCATCTACTAATTTTGGATAATGACTACTTATATCAATCCCTTTTTCTTGCATGACTCTTACAGCGTAAGGATTAACATTTGATTCAGGATGTGTTCCTGCCGAAAAAACTTCAAAATCTGGAAATCTATTCTTAATTAAGCCTTCAGCCATCTGAGAACGACATGAATTTCCAGTACACACAACAAGTATCTTCATAGAACTATTTTAAATCATACTGTATTGTTTAAGTATGAGTTCAACAGAAAGTACAGAAAGAAAAACTACCCGAACCATAGAAAAAGTTGTTATGTCTTTTATGTACCTTATATTTGGTGTCATGTTGTTAGCTGTCACTCTTGGTGGTGAACCTGCTGCATTATTTGTAGTGTTGCCTATTGCTATTTTTAGTATTGGTTTAACTAAGTGGGGAATAAAGTGGCAAAACGATCGGTATATACGATCTGCAAAAAATGTAGATGCTATTGAAGTACTTTCTGTAGAAGTAAGGGAATTAAAAAAAAGAATAGAAAATTTGGAGGAAAAATGATATCTGTTGAACTTTTAGCAAAACATATGGCTTGGGCTAATCAAGAAATTTTTAAAGAGGTTAAAAAGCTAGATCCAGATGTACTTGATTACTATGTTGTTGATAAAGAGTGGACAGTGAGAATAATAATGGTTCACATCGTTGCCGCTTCATATTTGTATGGTCAAAGATTGGATGAAAAACCATTTTCAAAAATTGAATTTGATATAGATAGTCCAGATTTAATTGACAACCTACTTTCAGCGCTTGAGGGAATTGATAATAATTTAATCGAGCAAGCTTATAAAGAGGATAGAGAAATTACATATGAAACCTCAAAAGGAATGAGATCGCAAAAGGCTTCAGTTATATTGTCTATGATGATTTTCCATGCCACAGAACATAGGGCACAAATTGTTGCAGCTTTAGATAAACATAATGTACGGGAAATTAATTTAGATAACTATTCGATATTTGGATATCTCGAGTCCCTTAAGTAGTACTATTTTTAACCCATTCTTCATATTCAGGTAGGGTATAAACCGGCTCTATAACAGTAATTTTCGGAAGATCGTATGAGTGTCTTTGCTTTACGATATCTACAACTTCATACATATATGATTCCTTTGTATACAAAGATACCTCTAGTTCAGACTCTTCTATTAATTCTTCTTTCCATATGTAGGAAGATTGAATTTTATTAAAAGTTCCACATGCAATTTTCTTAGTTTCAAGAAGTAAATTAATTAAATCGTGAGCTTTCTTCTCTTCATTTATTGTGGTTTGAATTATTATCATATATCTAAATTAAGCTCATTTACTGTGTAAGACCAAAGTTTACCTCTTAACCCCTGGTCGTAAACTAGTTTATTGTATTTCATGAGTGATGGTCTCCCATAAACGCCTAATATTTTTGGAGCATAAACAAGTTCTGCTGTAATATTTTCATCTTCAATTGCTCTGACAATTGGCGCAATACCAGTTTTTATATTTGTGGAAAAATAAGTATAAAAAGACTTTTTTATTTTCTTTACCTCATATGGTCTAGATTTTCTTGATTTTGTGACACCTGGATGAGCAGCCGCAACAGAAATAGATGTTTTTTTAAGCTTATTTTCTAGTTCAATTGCAAACATTGACCTAAGCAGATTTGTGAGATTATACCTGTTGCTTGGAGAAAATGATTCCATAGAATGCAATCCGTCTAGGTTAAATGTTCTTGCCAAATACATTGAAAGACTTGTAACTTGAACAATCCTTCCAGATCTTCGGTGTAAGTTTTCTAATAACATTAAAGCTAGCCTGTATGCACCAAAATAATTTACAGAAAGCATTGACTCATAACCTTCTTCAGTTAATTCAAAATCTCTATAAATTAATCCAGCATTGTTGTATAAAACATCTATCTCCGAGTAGTCCGAATTAATCTGGTTTACAAATTGTGAGATACTTGAGGGTCTTGATAAATCTAATTCTAAAAATTTTGCATTGCTGCCAAGAAACTCTTGAGCCATTTTTCCTTTCGAAATATCTCTACAAGCTAAAATAACCTGATAATTTTTAGAAATTAAATTCTTAGCAACAGCTAATCCTATTCCTTTATTTGCACCGGTAATGATCGCAGTTTTTGTCATTGTTTAATTTAGTTTATTAATACCTATAATTAAAGAAATGTATTATTTATTAACTGGAATTATTGCAGTTTCAATTCTAAGATACTTCAATTTAATTCCAAAAATGACTAATAAATTTTGGACATATGTGGACTATGCCTTAGTTCTTATAGCATTTGTTTTATTACTGTCCCGAATACCACCTTTTTTTGCAGGTATATTACTCACAGTTGTGATTGGATATGCTTGGCGAAAAGGTTATTTTGATAAATTCCGTTAAGGAATAATTTCTAGCAATACATCAATTGGCTGAGCAACCCATGTGTCAAATTCAGCAATCATATCATCAGCTGATTTGCCAAAATTATTTTTAAAAGCTTCTTCAAAACCAAGGTCTTCAATTTGTGTCCAAAAGTTAACTCTAAAAGTTTCTTCACTTGTGTTGTGAACCAAATAAGCAACAAACCATGTAAGAATATCATAGGAATTAAATTCTTCGTCATAACCTAACTCTCTTAAGCTTTTACCTGTATTGAAGTATGGCTTAATTGCTTCTGCTTTATATTCCATTACTCGCTTTAAGTACCCTGCATCTACACCGGCTTCTTTGGAGTACCGATACTGTGCCATATATTCTGCTCCACCCTCCATCAAAAAAGGTACCTGTACTTCACCACCATTAAAATATACATTTCTGTTACTTGTTCTCCAGTCACCATCTGTGTCCGGTAATTCGGGTATTGATAAGTTTCCATGCTGATAAACATGAAAGTATTCATGCAATATTACTGGTTTATAATCTTCTTCTTCAGGACCTGGGTACTTAGATGACATGATGAGGGCATTAAAATAATATCCTAAATGATCTCTAATATAAGAACTAACTGCAGCTCCTCCATCATCTATATACCTATAAAAAGGTGACCAACCATCACCACTTCCATAAGGATCTCCATTAGCGCAATCCCATTCTTTATTCCAATTTGGATCTTTTGTTGATCGAACTTCGCACCATTTTTCATCTAAAGCTATTACTTCATCTTTACCAGTACCGACAATCCATATTTCAAGTGGTCCATAGCTACCCCAATATCCAATTGCTTTGTTTACCCACTCAACAGTAAGATCAATGGTTGTTTGTGATACATCGGCTGAAGCATAAACTTCTGGCTTTGCATCTGTAGCTCCCCATAATATTTTGCTTTCTGAAACAGATGTTGTAGTTGTTTCTTCATCAGCTAGAGTTGTTTCTTCATCTGAAGTTTCTTTTGACTCTACTTGCTCTTGGTCATTTTCATTTTGAACCTCGGGTGTTACCTCATTTGCGTCTACAGAAATGTCTTCACTCGTTACTGAACCTGACTCTGCTGTACCACCACAAAAAGATACTAGGAGTAATAAAAGTACTGTTTTCTTTATGTTCTTAAGGATAATAAAGCCTACCTGTTTGTTCTTCCACAGTTGGGATTACAATTTTT
Source organism: uncultured Candidatus Actinomarina sp. (assembly GCA_902555985.1). GTDB lineage: Bacteria > Actinomycetota > Acidimicrobiia > Actinomarinales > Actinomarinaceae > Actinomarina. The sequence goes on along the minus strand of CACDUI010000006.1, from coordinate 25,468 downwards.
CTTTCCTCCTCAGAAAGATAGATCCATGAATCAAAATCAGCAAAAAATTCATCTCTTGTCATGCCAAATGTATTAGCAAAAACAAGTTCTGGATCACCTAATTTTTTTAATTCTGGATAATAAACATTTTCAAAAACATAAGGATCATTTACTTTATGAGTCAGATAAGCAGCTGCCCAAGCTCCCCATCCATAAACAGCCTGGCTACATGGGTCTCTGTAGGTTATGTCTCTTATTGACATTCCTGGACACTGCTCCATAACTCTTTGCCCGTCAAAATATTGATTATTGAAATCTTGAAATATATCTCCTTGAATATTTTTAAGATTACCTATCTTAATCTGCTCTTGTAAAATCGTTATTTCTTTAAATACTGCCGTTCCTTCTTGAAGCCACGTACCTCCAACAAGATAGTCAATTGAATCAAAATCAAAATTACATGTTGATCGAACATCTTTATCAGAACAATTATAAAAATCCATATGAGCCATTTGAAATACATGCCAATATTCATGGAATACCCCTCTAAATTCTATGTTGTATCCCTCACCATTTTCAACTTCGAACCCTATTGGCTTTGACCAAACAAGCAAATGGTACCTTTGTTCGAATTGACCATTATGGCCTTTATTGCCACTGGCTTGATATCCTCTCTGTTCAGTTTCTAGACCACTTCGAAGGTACTCTGAAAAATATCTTTCATCAATAAAATTCATACAATCATCAAAATCTCGAAAATTAAATTGGAGGTCATTTGGGTCAAAATTACCGGCCTCTTCTCGGTTAGTACAAAAAAGATTGGATAAATTGTCTTTTTCACTTTCATCAGTTCCTACAAAATATATTTCAACAGGATATTTTCCGAGTTTTTCTTGAATTATAGAAAAGGCATACTCTACTCGACTATGAACTTCGGTTGGTATATCTCCAGCAAAATAGAGTTTTGCTGGGTAGTCAACCAGAGACATATGATTTATAACTTCACCTATGTCTTCAGTTTGTGAAGTGGTCGATGTATCTTCGGTTTGTGAGGTAGTCACTGTGTTTTCAGTTTGTGAAGTGTTTTCTATTTGTGCTTGTTCTGCACCGCTACTACACATCGTTAAAACTAAAAGTAAGATTATGCTTTTTTTCATTCGTAAAATTTATTGTTAAACAATAACCATCTTACTGAGAAAATAACAACAAATATTGAAAACAACATTGTCATATTAGGAAAAAGATACAGAAGCGTTATAGATCCAATGATCGCAATTAAGATTACTAACATCTTATTTTGAACCTGGCTTAAAAAATGTTTTGTTTTTACCTTGAACTAAATGATACCTATCCATTAATGCTTCTTTATCTGCCTCGACTGAGTCTGTAAGATCTAGAACTTCCATTAGCTCGAATCTTCGATTTTTATAATCTATCTTGGTTGGGACAACAGTAGCATCCAGTGCTTTTCCAATATAATGAAAACCACTTTTAATGGTTTGGTTTGTTTTCATCTCTCCTTCAACTGTTAGATATAGAATAAACTTATCAACTGACTGCAATTGATCAATAACTTGTTGAGTAACCCCTGTTGAGCTAGCTCTCCAAACAGGTATACCCCCAAATTCAAGAAGGCGTTTATTTTGTATTTTTCCAAATGGATGTGGTATGCCTAGTTTGTCTGGGTTTTTTTTAAATGGAAGCGGTACAACAATACGCGTAAACATTGAAACGGAACCAAGAAAGTAAAATTTTAAATCTACTGCTAAACAAACAAAATACGCATAAATGGCATCAAAAGTAGATGAGTGTGGTGCTGATGCGATTATAATTCTTTTTTTATCAGGTAAATTACCAACTATATTCCAGTTAACAAGTTTTAAAAGAAATCTTCCAATTGGTCCGAGCGTCTTTCTTTTATTTACAGGATGATTATCTGTAATTTTTATATCTTTCATATATTTAATTTACTAGCTGTTTGTAATTTCAATCACCTGCTTAGAAAGGAATTTAAGATTTTTATTGTTAAAATTTACAATCCAAAGAACTACGTAAAATACTCCTACAAGAAAAAACAGGAATGCATATCCTCTTCCAGGACCAGTTCCTACGAGTGGGGATAAAATGTCGATATTTTCCGGATAAAACGTAAACTCTAAATAATCTCCTAAAGGACCAGCAATAACAACTCCTAAGGGGCGTAGCATTTGAGCAATCGTCCCTCTGAGTGCTAAAGCTCTACCTCTAATATCTTCAGTTGTAATAGCTAACCATGCTCCAGAAGAAACGGTATATTGAACTGTTCCACTAACTCCTGCAATTACTCCATGAATACATAAAAGAATGATGCTTGGTCTGATAGAGCCTAAGATCAAACTTATACCACCTAACAGTCCCATATATATAGCAACCTTTAAATTTCCCTGAAGCTTATCAGCTAAGCGGAGAGAAATAATGGAGCCAAACAGAAAAGCCAAGCCCACACTTGATTCAACAATGCCCAATCCCCTTGCGTCAGTGAAGCTAAGTATCATCGGTGGAAGTAGTACCGAAGTAAATCCCCATAAAAAATTACCAATTGTGAGAATAGTTACTAAAGAGAGCAGACCTTTTTGTTTTTTTAACCAGTTGTAAGCTTCAATTAAATCAAGATAAACATTTTTAAAACTTAATTTACCTTTAATCTCAACTTTCTTACTTTTAAAAAAAGTTATAGTTGCAATGCCAAAAAAACATGTAATGAGATCAACGAGGATAACCCCTGGCAATCCAAAAAATGAATAGATAAAGGCTCCACCTATCGGTCCAATTAAGACAGAAATCGCTTCTGCACTTTCAAATAAAGCTGAAACTTTTGTTACTTCCTGTTTTTTTACAACATCGCCTAAAAAAGCACTCCATGTAGTCCAGTGGGCAATTTCGAAGACACCAAAAGCTAAAGCAAATGGTATTAATAGAGTCAGCGTTAAGAGATCGTTTAATGCAAGATATCCGATAACACACATCAGTACTGCAATTATTAAATCAAAAATAATTATTAGTTTTTTTCTTGGAAATCTGTCTGCAAGTACTCCGCCAAATGGTCCTGTCACTACACCAACAATTGCAACAATGAACAATATTGTTGATAGCGCACTTGCTTTTCCTGTAGTTTCATATATCCATACACCTACTGCAAAAAAAGACATTGCTGAACCTGTCCAGGAAACAGTTTGACCAAACCAGAGAAGATAAACTTTTTTACTCATTCAAGAATATAATGATATAGATAAGAAATATTTAACGACTAATTTTAAGGATTACCATGCAAGATTGGGTAAAAACTGTTCCAAAAGCAGTACTTCATGATCATTTAGATGGAGGTTTAAGAGTTGAAACATTAATTGAATTAGCAAATGAACAAAATTATCAAAACTTACCATCAACAAGTCATGACGAGTTAAAAAAATGGATTCAACCAAAACCTGATAAGTCACTTGCAATTAACTTAGAAGCATGGGAGCACACTATTGGCGTTATGCAGGATGAAGATTCAATTTATAGAGTGACTATGGAAGCACTAGAAGATTTATCAAATGATGGAGTGGTATATGCAGAATTAAGATTTGCACCACTTGTTCATACATTTAAAGGTTTGACGACGAGTGAAATTATAAATTCAGTAGTTAACGGCATAAAAGATGGAATGGAAAAATACGATATTGTTGCTGGAGTTATATTATGTGCAATGCGACAAGAACAAAACTCACTTGAAGTTGTTAATTTATGCATTGAACACAGTGATGTAATTGGTTTTGACCTCGCAGGTCCTGAAGTGGGTTTTTCTGTTCTTAATCATAGTGAAGCATGCGCTTTGGCTCTAGAAAATAATATAAACGTTACCCTTCACGCTGACTGGGAGGTAGCAGAAGGAATTAAAGAAGTTGTATTAGACTCTAATGCAAGAAGAGTAGGACATGGATCTCAGATCATTAATGACATATCCCTCAATGGAGATGAAATCTCTTTTCAAAGTTCTGCAGCGAAATATGTTTTTGATAACAATATTGCTTTAGAAATCTGTCCAACTTCAAATGTACAGTGTGGAGCATATTCCAATGTTTCAGATCACTCATTTGGTGCGCTATTCAATGCAGGATTTAACGTAACTATAAATACAGATAATCGACTTATGAGTGATATAACTATGTCAGAAGAAGTAAACAATGTAGTCGAATCATTTGGTTTAGATGAAAAAGATATTCTCAGTATTACAAGAAATACTATTAAAGCTGGTTTTGTTAATGCCGAATTAAAAAATAAAGCATTAGAAAAAGTTTCTACGTTGTATTAAAACAAGAAAGATTAATTTTTAGAATCTTGTTAGTAAATTAATACTCTGTCTGCTTCAAAAGTTAATTCAACGAGCCTGTTAGGTGTGGCGGGAGTAAAGCCTAATGACTCTAATTGTTCTTTTGTTATCCCTCTAGCTTGAGCAGATTTTCCAGATGCATAGAGATTTGCACCTTTATTTTTTAACTCTTCTAAATGATCTGATAAAGTTCCGAGTCCTACTCCTTGCATTTCTTTTGTAGTAATTTCATGTAGAGAGGTGACCCCATCTCCAGCACAAAATATCGTAACTTCGTTTCCATCCTCTATTGCTGACTTTGCAACCAGGAAACCTAAAACTGACCTGCTTGGATTTTCAACTCCTGTGATTATATGAACTAAAAGTTTTCCCATATATCAATAATAAAACTATAAAATTTTGAATATGTCGGTTTTAAAAATTAAGCTAAGGAAGGGTAATTATTAAAAAATAAAATGATAAGTAAAGAAGCACAAAAAAGTATAAAAAGATATAAAAAAATAGCTTCTTTTTTTGGTTTTCTGTATAAAACGCCTAATGAAATTACAAGTGGCAGATTAAATTTTGCAAGATGGTTTAACAATCTAGCTGGAACGATTAACCCTAAAATCGAAGGAACAATTAAGGAAGAAGTTTATTTTGGTGATATGAAAGCTTATAAAGTTTCAACACCTAATTCAAACCCAGACAGAATTCTGCTTTATTTTCATGGCGGTGGTTATGCATTAGGAAGTCCCCAATCTCACTACTCGCTAGTAAGTTATTTAGCAGATATAACAAAAACTACAGTTTATATTCCGGATTATCGTTTAGGACCAGAAAATAAATTCCCAGCCCAATTAGAGGATGGTGTTAAAAGTTACGACTACCTAATTAATGATTTGGGCTATTCGCCCGAACAAATCGCTATTGCTGGTGATTCTGCTGGAGGCCATTTAGCTCTTATTACTTTACTAAAGATCAAAGAAACAAATAAAAGTATGCCCTCCTGTTTAGCGCTTTTATCTCCCTGGACTGATCCAAGTGGCTCAGGAGATACATATACATATGAAATGGCCGAAAGAGACGTCTTACTTGGTCCAATGTTCAAAAAAATATGGGATAGTGATGACGAACTTTATAATTTTTATCTTAATGAAGAGGATATGGATGAAAACGACCCTTATGTAATCCCATTAGTGGGGAATTATGAAAACTGTCCTCCGATTATGATTCAAGTTGGAACTGAAGAGTGTCTGCTTTCTGATTCTAGGAGATTAAAAGACAAATTAGAGGTAGATGGATGTGTCCATGAATATTTTGAATGGGAAGGTATGTATCATGTTTTCCATATTGATGTTGGAATGCCAGAGACTATTGAGGCTTTTAAACAAATAGGTAATTTTCTAGAAAAGTATTTACCAAAAAACCAATAAAGGAATGTAAATGACGACAGTATTAATTACTGGAAGCTCTGGCCATGTGGGCTCAAACCTAATAAGAGAACTCTCCAAGCTTGACTACAAAATTAGATGTATTGACTTTGATGGTGACCATAGAGCTTATGAGGGTTATGATGTCGAGATTATTAAAGGAGATATCACAGATAAAAGTTCTTTAGATCCAATTTTTAAAGATGTTGATATTGTATTTCATACAGCAGCACTAATAAATCTTGATAGAAGATACAAAAAACAAATTCGACAAGTCAATGTTGAGGGAACTAGAAATGTATGTGAAAAAGCTTTGAAAGCTGGTGTCAGTAAACTAGTTCACTTTTCTTCAGTCGATGCTTTTTACAGGTTTCCAATAGAAGAGACTCTACTTGAAGATAGAAAACTTATTGATGATCCAAATGCTGTTCCATATGATTTATCTAAAGCAGATGGACAGAAAATTGTAATGGAGTTTTGCGAGAAAGGCTTAGATGCAAGCATTATTCATCCAACATCAATTGTTGGCCCAAATGATTTTAAACCGGGTCTTCCTATGCAAGAAATGGTGAATCTTGCAAATGGTAAAAGAAAGTTGCTGCCTAACTGGGGTTACAATTTTGTTGATGTGAGAGATTTGTCTGTTACAGCTATCTCAGCCGCAAACAAGGGAAGGACTGGACAAAATTATATAGTTGGTGGTGAGTATCATATGTATTCCTATATTGCTGAGTTAATGAAAAACCAACTTGGAAGAACTGTCTTGTTAGGAACAATTCCAAATTTTGTATCCTACCTTGGTTTGCCATACGAATATATAAAATCTCTAGCTACAGGAAAACCGAGAGTTCTTACGGTAGATACTTTACATACTGGTAAAACTGGTAATAAAGTAGTGCCTAGCACTCTTGCACGCGAAGAACTTGGTCATAATCCTAGACCTTTAGAAGAGACTATTCACGATATGGTTTCCTTTTTCCAAAAAAGAGGTCTGATTAACTAATTCAAGAGATATACAATATGGCTGTGAATAAAAACTCTGTAGTAAATATTGCTGGTTACAAATTTGAGCCGCTAAATGATGCAATAGATTTAATTCCTATATATCAACAAAAGTGTGATGAACTGTTGTTAAAAGGAACTATGTTAATCAGTAAAAATGGAATTAATTTCTCTGTTGCAGGAACTAAGCAAGCAACTGATTCTTTTATTGATTTTATAGAAGAAGATAGTCGGTTCTTAGATATTCAACTAAAAGTAACATACAGCGAAACACAGCCATTTAGGAGAATGAAAGTCAGATTAAAAAAAGAAATAATCTCTTTAGGTAGAAAAGACATCAACCCAAGAGAGATGACCGGTGAAAAAATATCTCCACAAGCATTAAAGAAATTACTAGACAGAAAAGAGGAAGTTCTTGTACTAGATACCAGAAATGAATATGAAACCAGAGTTGGTAAATTTGAAAATGCAATTGATCTAAATTTAGATACATTTAGAGATTTTCCAGAAGCAGTTAAGTCACTACCAGAGGAATACAAAGATAAACAAATTGTAATGTACTGTACAGGTGGAATTCGTTGTGAGAAAGCGTCTGCAGTCATGATGAAAGCTGGTTTTGCAGATGTAAAACAGTTAGATGGTGGTGTTATCGAATATTTCAAAGAAACTGGTGGTGCTTACTGGGAAGGTGATTGTTTTGTCTTTGATGAACGTGTTGCTTTAGATAAAGAACTTAACGAGACTGAGTATATTTACTGTTATATATGTAGAGAACCTTTGTCTGCAGAAGAAAAAGCTTCACCAGATTTTAAAATTAATGAACACTGCCCTTACTGTATAGACAGCAGTTTTTAATCGTCACCAGGAAAATTAGGGTTACCCCCGTAAGGCTCGTCGTATCTGCTTTCATATAAATCTTCGACAGTTCTATATATTCTCTTACTTGTTACCAATACTGTAACTATTCCTTTTTTTACAAGCCACTTATATGGCGCTGAAAATATCTTTTTCTCTAATTCAATTAATTTTTTAAACATTATGTTATAAATTACAATATTTTGAAATTTATGAGTAATTTCATTATTAAATTTTCGTTAACAAACCTTTAATAATTAAAAAGACAGCTTCTATTCATTTTTAGTATATTTAATTGTTAAGAAGTAAAATATGAAACTATTTATACGACTTAATTTAATTGGTATTTCAATATTTGGATTTACTGTTGCAGTCGCATTGCTTGTATTTAATAATCAGTTTTTTGACTTTCTTGGAGTCTCTATTTCTGAAAATTATACGTTAAATCAAATAAAAGCAGATCTTGGTGGTCTTTGGATTCTAGTGGGTATTTCCCCACTTCTGTGGCTTAGAACGAGAGATAATTTCTGGATAAGGATTCTTTTTGTGACTTTAGGATTTGTAATGATTGCTAGAGTCTTGAGTTTTGTGCAGGAAGGAATTCACCCAGTTTCAATTGCTTTACTAATTGGTGAGGTATGGCTGTTTTTATTTACTAGATATATCCTAAAAAAATACCCAGAAGGATCATTTTTTAACTAGTTAAGCATTACTTTTGATAGTTTTGGCAGTGTCAAAGCCTCTTTTTAGTCAGCAAATCGGCATATCTTATAATTTCATTGCTTTTTTAGGTGCTTTCATTTTTCAAGAAAACATACAGGATTACATAAAAAAAGAGGGGTGACTTGACTACCCCTCTTTTACAAGCTTAAAAACCCTGTCCAGAATTTCTAAGCTATGAGATTAGTTTAGGTAACTTGTCTACTTATTGGATTTTTAATCTTGACCAGTGTTATTTCACTATAAAAAGTTTTAATTAAATTAAAGATCTAGCCACTAAGTTTTTTATATTTCTCTTCTTGGAAGTCCAAGCTATTCCAATGTTTTTCTATTATTTCGTCTAGCCCACAAAGATAAAACAAAGGAAACATTAAAGATTCAACTTCTTCAGGAGTACCGCCTTTAAACCTGTATTTATAATATTCATATTCTAGAAAGTAATTTAATGTCAATCCGTCTTCAACATGTAAAAGCATTTCATCTTCTAAAATATTGCACTCTAACTTAAGCTGATCTGTCATTTGCCTATCTGAAAAATTTTCATATTCCGTATAGATATTCTTGTACATTATTGAAGTTTCAGCTTCATAAGCATCGTTATACGATGTACATGAAGTAAGGAGAATTATTAACAAAATATACTTTCTCATAACTTGATTCTAGCCATATAAATCGTGTCTAATATTTTTTAAAACTGAGACTTTTTACTTGTAAGGAAAGCTATCGCTTATAGATCGTTGATAAACGTATCTTGAAAACTCTGTCTATTCACTAACTCAACTACACCACTATTGGTAACTGCAACTACTCCAGATTTAGGCACTCGGTTATAGTTACTTGCCATAGCAAAGGTATACGCTCCAGTAGAAGTAGACATTAAAATATCTCCAGATACAGTATCGCTTGGTAACATTGCATCTTTGACTAATAAATCACCACTTTCACAGTGTCTACCAGAGACTGCATGCACTACATCTTCTCCAGCTTTTCCACCGGAGATATTAAATAACTTATGTTCACTTCCATACAGTGCTGGCCTTGGATTATCTGACATACCACCGTCTACCAAAATATATGGTTTCTCACCTCTGTCGTCTTTAATAGCTCCAGCAGTATATAAAATGACTCCAGGATTATTGACTAATGCTCTCCCTGGTTCAATCATGACTTTATATGATCCACTCCAGTGTTCTTTAATCCCTTCATGAATGGCTTCTGCATAAACTTTAAGTTCATGATCTACTTCATCGCCGGCATAGGGCGAGAAGAATCCACCACCTGCATCAAAGACTATTTCTCTCTCCACACTTGCTGGGTGAGCATTAAGAAAATCTGCACACTCACTCATTGCTTTTTTATAACGATCTGGGTCTTTAATCTGACTTCCAATATGAACATGTACTCCAGAAAATAGTAAGTGAGGGGAGTTGTATATTTGTTGTAATGCCTCTTCTGCAAAGCCAATAGAGATACCAAACTGTTGGTCGTATCCTGAAGTTAACACCATAGGGTGCGTCTCAGCTCCAACATCTAAATTAATTCTCATTATGACTGGTTGTTTTCTATCTAATTTTTCTGCAACTTCTTCTAACATTGGAATCTCAAAACGATTATCGACTGAGATATGGCCACCATTGTGTTGCATAAAGAACTCAATCTCATCTCTATGCTTAAACGTTCCATTAAATAGTGAGTTTTCTAATGTTCCAGTAACTGCTTGCACTGTTGCCATTTCTCCACCAGAGACAACATCTACTCCCCAGCCTTTATCATCTAACTCTTTTACTAATGCTTTACAGATAAATGCTTTTGCTGCGTATCTAAAATATGTCTCCTGACCAAAGGCGTTCGTAAAATAATCAATGTTATCTTTTAAGTGTTCCCAGTCGTAGACATAAAGAGGTGTTCCATACTCTTTTGCTACATCGAGTAATGAAGTCTCTCCAATATGAGCAACTCCATTTTTAAATTCGAGATTAGATGGTAAGTAATTCATTTCTTTAAACGACGCTTGATCCAGGCAATATCTTTCTTCTGTGCTTCAAGTCCTCCTGGTGTTTCTACAACAATATCAGATTTACAATTCTTAATAACATATTCCAGTTCTGCTTTTGGAATATTGCCTTTTCCTAGATTTTCATGACGATCTCTTGAACTTTCAAATCCATCTTTAGAATCATTGAAATGAACAAGGTCAATATTTTTAACCAGTTTTTTAAATCCTCTGACTGCCTTTTCAGTTGGAATACCTCCAGCCCATGTGTGACAAGTATCTAAACAAAGTCCAACATTTAAATGTCCAATAACTTCCCATAGTCTTTCAATGGAATCCATATATCTTGCTACAGAGTTTTTTCCACCAGCAGTATTTTCTACTAAAACTCTCATGCCTGTATCTTCAACATGTTCTATAGCTTTTCGCCAGTTGTCATAACCTACTCCAATATCTCCACCTTCACCTACAGACCCACCATGTACAATGACTCCTTTAGCTCCAAAACTAGCTGCTACTTTACAAGTATCTTTGAGTAGTTTTCTACTTGGATGACGTACTTTATTATTTGGTGTTGCAACATTTATTAAATAAGGTGCATGAACATATATAGGACCACCGTAATCTTGTAATTCTTCTAGATCTTCTCGTGGTTTTGGGCTCTTCCACATCTGCGGGCTTGAAACAAAAATCTGAAAAGTATCGCCTTTTCTCATTTTTATCTCTTCAACTGCATTTTTTGAAGGTATGTGTGCACCAATATTCATGGGTTAAGTATAAATGAAAAAAGGATTATTTAGATTTATAATTTTTAGGGAAGAATTAATTCTGCAGTAAATAGTTGGTACTCTCTATCTCCCATAGCGTTAGGTGCCCCACCCATAACTATCAAATATGATTTATCATCAATCGGAATTCCTGTTGGATCTAAGTAGCTATAATCTCTTGGAGTAATTCTCTCTTCGCTAAACTCCCAGGTTAAGCCGTCTTTGGAAGTTGCATAAAATAAACTCTGTGGGGTAGAAGGTAAATAGTGTGGGGTGTAAGACATCAATGCTTGCCAATTACCATCTTCAGCTTTCAGTACTTCAAAATCTACATAACCATTATCAACTCTATAACCAGGATCAAGTGTAAACTCTATTCCTTTTTCAGTTTTTGAAGTTGCACTTACTATTTTTTCTGGCGAAGTTCTATCTTCTGTGTATACCCAGTAAACCCTAACAAGACCGTTTGGCATAACAACCGCATCGGGTACTCCCCAAGCAACTTCATCTTTTTGAGCGGTAATTCCTAATGGTGTTTTGTTTGAGTAGGTCAGTCCATCCTCAGAGAAAGAAGCTGTAAAAATACCACTCTCTCTTGTGTTTGGGTTAAGCTCAACAAAATATCCCCTTCTCTCGCCAGCTTTAGTTTGAACGATCGTAAGATCTGTAATGAATTGGATACTTCCCTGAGTTTCACAAATTAAATCATTACTGCAAAGCAGTACAGCAACACCACCTAAATCGTTATAAAATAATCTCACTGTTGAATCATTTACTCTCTCAAGGTGAGGGCTTGTACCAAAAAATTCTAAAGATGTTAGATTTTCAATTTTTACAAGTGAACCCATATTGCTTGTTGAATCAGAACTATTGCTTTCATCAGGATTGGGGGCTTCTTTTATGCCAATCCCAGGCGGAGGAGGTATATTGCAGTTAGTAAAATAATCCATTTGTTGTTGAAGAATTGCACCCTCTTGCATTAAGTTTTTTTCCATATCTTTTAGCGACTCTGTAGATGAATTTTCAGCAATACATTCTTGTTCTTTTGGAGATAAAAAGGAAAGGGCGCCTTGTGGAAAGTCTTTAAGGACTTCATTTATATTAGCTATGTTTTTACTAGTTTGTTCATCCTTCTCTTTTTCAGATTCATTATTTGAATTAGTTAATGGCTCATCTTGAATTTCGTTCGCAGTATCTATTTGAGCAGAATCATTAGAATTATTAGCTGAATCACCTCCACACGAAAAGATAAAAAAAGTTAGCAAAAGTAAAAAAGTTTTTGTGTTTGAATTATTCAGAATCATTTTGAAGGTGCAAAGCCAAGTAATCTATTAGAAAATTTATACTCCCCAACCCAAAAGTGAAATCCATCCCATCCAATACCAGCCGCCATTTTTGTTCCCATATTTGATTTATCTGTGCGCCCACCAAAACTCATTGTTGGAGCATTGCCAGCTAAAGCATCTCCAACAGAATTCCAACCAATTATTTTGTCATTACTTGGGATAAAAAATCCCTTACTGTTAAAACTTACTTCTGAAGGGCAGTCTTGACCGGGTACAGTTTTATATTCTGGTGAGCCAAGAGTTGAAAGTTCTAAAACTTTAAAACCAGTGCCACCAGGGTAGCAACCTATTGCGAGATGGGTTTCATTCATATCAATGCGACCAAGGTTTGTTAACCCTGAAAGAGAATAAAGTGGGTTGTCTGATGTGTTTGGTACACCCTCCCAAACATAAATAGTATCTGAACCAGCATCTGCAACTGCAAAGAAAGTTCCATTGTATGCAACTCCACGAACTCCCTGAAACGTTACACTACCTATTGTTTGTGCGTTAATGTCAAAACTGAAATTACCACTACTGATAGTTTTCTCAATATCTTTCCAGCCGAATACACTGCTACCACCTGCTAAATATACTTCGTTATCAATAACAACCATATCCCACGGTGCTTGATCAAACCTTCTCATAACAATATCTGGCTTTGCAGCTGAACTACCAGGTAATTGTTTCCATATAGATAATGATCTATCAAAGTCAGAAGACACAAATAACATTTTGCCATTTGAATCGATAATTGGATTCTGAATAATAAATTCATCTAGTAATGGATAGTCTGTTGGTTCGTCTGCTAATAATGCCCAGTCAGGATTATCTGCTGGAGAACTTGGCAGATTATCGAATACCGATATTCTATTACCGTTGTACTCTGCGATAAATAATTTTCCATCAGCAACAGTTGCTCCACCATCATCTCCTCCAGCCCAGCGATGACCTTCACCCGGATTAGCTAATTTAACTTTTGCTTTTAGATCTTCTGTTGTTGTATACAATTCATCATAAAAATAAAGAGTTTCACCTCCTGCTGCAATACCATAAATCTTTGATTCATAAATAGCACTTGCTAACCAGTTGTCGATACATGCGTCTGGATCTCTAGAAGACGTTGGCCAAGAAGTCCAAATATGTGTAGATCTTGTACCATTTTGGCCAATACAAGGGCCGTTAGCATTTTCATCACCAAGCATTACATAATTTCCGTCAGATGTAATTGATCTGGGAGTACCAACTTGAGAAGAAGTCAAAACAACATCAGGAGCCGTGCTTGGTCCAGGGAATGTGTTCCAAAATAATACTGACTTTGCAACTGTTGCAGTGACAATGACTTTAGTTCCATCTGACCAAACACCCCAAGGCCACGAATCTCCAAAATTTACATAGCTTGTAATAGGTAACGCATAGTCTGCTGGTTGTCCTGATGTAGTTGGAAAAGATGTCCACACAAGGACTCTATTATTATCTGAATCAGCAATCAATACTTTACCATCCGGGGTTATTACCACCTGTCCTGGAAAATCTAAATTGTTTAAACCGGTACCTGAATTATGAGTTGTAAAATTAGACTGACCTAATACTAAATCTGGTGCAGTATTTACACTTGGTATAGAGTTCCAAATTAACACTCTATTGTTAAACCTATCTGTGACGGCAAGCTTGCCATGGTTTGCTGATATAGAAACTGGGTGATTAAGTTTTGTAGATCCACCGGAGTCATTAAACCCATATCCTGAAAGTAAAATATCGCCTGACTCGTCTAAACCGAATCCAGTATTGTTGTTAGAGGTTGCAGGACTGTAGCTTGTGGTGTATTCATAAACATTTAAGCTATACCAAGAATTTCCTTGATTGCCTTCTGCCTCTGTTGGTTGTTTACTTTGTTGTGGTGTTGAGCCTTGATTCTCACCTTGATTATTTTCGTCTGGAGGTGGTTGCGCTATATTATTTGAACTACCCGGGTCTTCAAAACAAGCAATAATGATTCCTGCCTCATAATTGTCTGGGTTGAGATCGTTAACAATTCTTTGAAATATATCTGTAGGAAGCTCTCTGTTAATGCAATCTAGGACGTCATCATTTGCATCCTCAATAATTTGTAGAGCTCTATCAATATTATTTTCTCCTTGAGGTGGAGGTGGAGGTGGATTATTTTCTCCCGGAGGTGGGTTATTTTCTCCTTGAGGTGGAGGTGGATTATTTTCTCCCGGAGGTGGGTTAATAGGGGTATTTTCTGATATAGGCTCAACAGAAGCCTGATTTTCAACATTTTCTCCACCAGAACAAGCTTGAAACAATAAAAATAGAATAATGCCTATGTTTATTGACCTTTTCATACTTGTAATTATATGAATTTTTTCTTATTTTTAAAAGAAAAACAAAAGAATATTAAAATTAAAGTTAGGACTTCCTTTCGTGCTTTGAGCCACTTCTAAAGCCGATAAAACAAAAATTTACAGCCACAGGGAGTCTTTGTGCTTTTTTGAGTAAAAAACCCTCTAAAAAGTGAAAATCCCGATTGATCTTGCGACCTTCCGGGATTTTCTTACTATCTTCAATTAGGTCTTGCGACTTCATTTCTTATAGTTATTTAAAAATACAGTAGTTTTGTGATTTAAGCAAGATATTTCTGGATCTTTTTTTCGCGAACTTTTATACATCAGTTTTATAATTTCATACTTCAAAATTATTTAAGGACAAAAGCAAAAATCCCGATTGATCTTGCGACCTTCCGGGATTTTTTATCCTATCTTCTTTTCAATCTTGCGATTTCTTTTCCGATAGTGTTCTATAAATATACGTCAGTTTTTGTTCTTATGCAAGATATTTACTAATGTATTTTTCGCGAGGTTTTGTTCCCATTTTGAGCATCAATGACTATATTCCTAATGCAAGTAACTTATTCTTCTTCTTGAAAGTTAAATGATGGAAAAATATTATCAATCTCACTAATTGGAACATCATCAATTTGAATATTGTATATCTCTTCACCAAATGATATCTTTAGAAAATTATCCTCTACTAATTCAATGTTTGTTATATCAAATGTATTTCTGATTACAGAAAGTGTTTTTTCCTTTGTGCGGAGCACTATTTTTGTGTCAACAACTTCAATCACTGGTTGGAATATGCTTTGAATAGATATAAATAACTGTAGTAAACCAAAAAATAATAGAAGATAATATAGATATTCCTCCCTTGCGTTTGATCCAAAATCTCCTAATTTAAAATAAGTAATCATTAAGTTTCTAAAAGGTCCTGAAATAATATTATCTATTCCAATGTATGTAAGAAGACTTCCCCTGAGAAGTGGGAGCAGCAGACTATTCCTATCTCTATAGATTTTCATATATTTTATCTTTAGCTATCAGAATAACCTAGTTTAGCTATTGTTTTTGTATGGAAATCGTATTGATTAGACATGGTCAACCTGACTGGGGAAGCGGTATAGATGTTTATACTAAAAATCCAGGTCTTACTGATTTAGGAAAATTACAATCTAAAAAATCTTCTGCAATGTTTCAAAAAAATAGTATCGATGAATTATGGGTTTCACCATTAAAACGTGCTCAAGAAACATTTGAACCATTTGAGAAAAATAGTGTGGCGAAATCTACTTTTATATATGAATGGCTTCAAGAAATGCAAGATGATGAGGAAGAAGCATTATATGGAAAAAGCAAAGAAGAAGTTTTTGCATTCTTTGCTAAGCGTAATTCACAGTCATTTGAAGAGTGGACTGATGGTAATCATGGAAAATATATGGAAAAATTTAGTAAAAATATTGTATCGAATTTAGAAATAGAGCTTGAAAAAAGAGGAATCATTTCATTAGATACAAAATTTGATAGGAGATTTGATTTAAGTAAATCTAGCATTGAGAAGCTTATGATTATTTCTCACGCTGGAACTATGTCTGTATTGCTCTCATATTTTTTAAATATGCCTCTTTATGCATGGACATGGAGAAAATTTCTTCCAAGACATACAGGACACACGACATTTAAATCGACCGAAATTTCTAATGGTCACTTTTTTAGGCTTAAAGAGTTCAACAATGTCTCATTTATGGACAGTGACGAAGAGCAAACCTACTAAAATAATTTTAAATTAATAAATTATGCCTTATACAAAAGCCTTACCTGAGGTAACCGTTAGTGCCTACACGCCAAGAAAGAAGCGTTTCTTTTTAAAGTATCTTGCTCATTTTCTGCTTTTATTTGAAAACGTCAAAGCCAAAGGATCATTTTTAGATAATAAAAGAGTAATAGTTGCTGCTGCACCTCATCAATCAGGAAAAGATGAATATTTAATGGTTTTGATGATTTTAGCTTTAGATATTGATGTCTGTTACCTTTCAGCAAAATGGACTATGAGAAGAATTCCTAATCCTTTTATTAAGCCTGCAGATATCGACAACCAAGGTATCCGCTGGCCACTTGGATGGTTACAAGAACTTGTATTTAAAAAATTTGGTGCCATTCCAGTAGATAGAAAAAAGAATAGCGGTCAGTACGATTCTGTTGTTGAAGAGCTTATTCAACGAGACAACTTCCTACTCATTATTACACCGGAAGGCAGATTTGATGCAACTAGGTTTAGAAGTAGTTTTTTGTATTTAGCTAAGGAACTAGAAGCTGAAGTAATGCCTGTACAGATTGATTATGAAAATCACAGATTACAGTTTTTAAATAGTTTAGACCTTGAAGGGTCAGAAGAAGAAGTTATACAAAGACTTCGCTTTTGTTTTGATGGAATAAAAGGTAAAAAAAGTAGGTTTAAAGCTTAATGGAAGAAAAAATTCATCACCTTATCAATGAGAGAAACCCTTGGTTACTCAAGAGTAATTTTTTTTCCAAAGTAGTTTACAAGATGCTTAAAAAATATCTCAAATTTAATGAAACTGTTTTTGTTGGTGAACATATTCAAAGTATGTCAGGACCAGAGGCCTTTAACTGGTTGGGTGGTGAATACACAAGCAACTGCACTGTTGAAGGTCTTGAAAATATTCCTCGTGAAGGAAAGTTCTTAATTGTATCAAACCACCCAATGGGAGCTGCAGATGCTATCGCACTATATCACCAAATTTATCCGGTTCGTGATGATCTTTTCTTTTTTGCAAATGAATTATTTGTTTATCTTTTAGGTGCTTTTCATGATCTTCTAGCACCAGTTGTCTGGAATAAAGAAAAGGAAACTCACTCAGCTAACAAAGAAACGCTTGAACGTCTCAGTGTTTTTTTTCGTGATGAAAGAGGAGGAATAATCTTTCCTTCGGGACGGCTTTCAAAACTTACAATATTTGGCTTATGGGATAGACCTTGGGAGAGTACTCCTATTGCTCTTGCTAAAAAATATAATTTCCCCTTAGTGCCTGTGTATGTGGAAGGTAAAAACTCTTGGTTTTTTTATTTTGCTTCATATCTAAATAAACAACTAAGAGATGTTTCTCAATTAAATGAGTTGTTTAACAAAAGAAGTACAAAAATGTCTATAAAAATTGGCAAACCCATAAACGTAAGTGCTCTTAGTGATAACAACGATATCGCAATTAATCAACTACGCTATAAGTCAGAAAGCCTAAGAAAAAAGGCTTTATTAAAGTTAAATCGAAATATTTATCTAAGAAATCTTAGTTAAATTTATTCTACAACTTCCCCTGTTCGCGGATTAACACCTAAATTACCAACCATATATCCAAATAACAGTGGTGTAGTTACCAAACCTCCGAGTCCATAGAATCTCCAGGTAATGTCATAAGAGATTTGAAATTGCAAAATTATTAAATACGCTACAAAAAACAAGCCATAAAGTGAAGCTACCATTGCTGTACTTACTTGAATTTTACGATCATGATCTGTTGTGTAATACCAGTTTGTTACTGAGTAAACTCCAAAACTATAGACTGAGCCGATGCCAATAGTTAGCAACATTAAAGTAGTATCTCCTAATACAAAGTGAACCGAAACATAAGCAAAAGAGAGAAAGTAGAGTAGAAACATTTGACTTGGTGTTATTTTAAATCTTATTGCATAAACAAAAACAACACTCGCAAGCATAGCTTGAAAAAATAATGTTCCTGCAGCAAAGGCATCATCATTTGTAAAAAATAATCCATACTGTAAATATGGATGAAGAAACTGCGTAATATACATTACCAAAGCATAGATTGTTGATACTGCTACTACTGAAGCTGTATCCAAATTATCCATACTTGGCCTTGCAGTAAAAATATAATCTAACATAAGAAAGGCACCTAGAAAAAGCATTAGGTGTGAGGGTGAAACTAACGGTTCTACTCCGGTCTCGATTCCAAGGAGAGTATGCCAAACTGCATCAGAGGCTCCTCCTATACCAAAAATTACTGCTCCTAGGACACCGACATCAAATTTATAATCTTTTATTTTATTTTTAGCATACATAGCAACAAAAACTGAGAAAGCATATCCTGTGTACAGCACTGCGTGCCAAGGAGTGAAAAATGTCTCTATATCATCCAATAAATATGTATGAGCGCTTGCATCTATCCAGGCACCAATAAAAAACCAGAGCATAGCAACTATAAATAAATTTCTGTGCTTTTGATTGGTTATTGTGACAGGTGACAATTTATTAAACATACAAATATTATAAACACAATGCTTTTCTGATCTTTATTAAAAAACCTACAAAAGATAAAATAAAAATATGGAAAATCAAGAATTTAATCGAACGCTTACTTTAAAAAGTTCTATCTACCTCGGTTTAAGTTCAATGATTGGTGCTGGCTTGTTTAACAACATTGCTCCCACTTCAAAAATTAGTTCCTATGGATCCATTATTGGTTTGTTGATAGCTTCTTCTTTGGCTTTTGCAAACGCCTCATCTTCCGCTCAACTGTCCTCATTATTTCCAAAAACAGGCGGAACATACTTGTACGCAAAAGAGATTTTAGGGAGACCTTATGATATTGTCGCTGGTGTAGTTTTTATAATAGGGAAGACAATTAGCTGTATAGCGATAGCGTTAACAGTTGGAAATTATCTTTCGCCAGTGTACGGTAAAGAAATCGGTGTAGTTTTATGTTTATTAATTTTTTTAATAAGTTTTTCTGGAATTAATAAAACCGCAGAAATAGCAAAATGGTTTGTTTGGATTCTGTTTGGGCTACTTATATTTTACAGCGTATCGATTCTCTCAACTTCGGGTGTTAGTTACTCTATCCCAGTCTTTAAAGATATATCTTTCGACAACATTTTACTTTCTGCAAGTATTTGGTTTTTTGCTTTCACTGGATATTCAAGACTGGCTACATTTGGTGAGGAGATAAAAAATCCTAAAGAAATAAT
This sequence comes from uncultured Candidatus Actinomarina sp., assembly GCA_902555985.1. Taxonomy (GTDB): domain Bacteria; phylum Actinomycetota; class Acidimicrobiia; order Actinomarinales; family Actinomarinaceae; genus Actinomarina. The sequence goes on along the minus strand of CACDUI010000006.1, from coordinate 5,724 downwards.
TCCTACAGCAATATTTACTGGCCTTGGTATTACTGTTTTTTTATATCTAATTATTAGTTGGTTAACCCTTTCTATTGTAAGTCCAGAAATCATTATGAATTCAAGCACTCCGTTGCTTGTTGCAATGGATGTAAGTAGATTTTCGGCATTTACATTTCTGGTCATTTTTGCTTCTTCTATTGCTATGGTTTCTGTATTCCTAGCCCTAATGCCTGGCATAAGCAGAATATATGTCGCACTTTCAAGAGATAAAATACTCCCTCAGAGTTTCTCCAAAATTCATAACAAATTTAACTCTGCTTACTTCTCAGAGGCTTTTGTTCTTATTTCAGTGATAATCGGAATTTATATTTTTGATGTTGTGGGATCAATAAAATTAAGTTCTTTTTTTATTTTGATATATTACACAATTACAAATCTCTGTGTTATCAAACTAGATAAAGAGAAAAGACTTTACTCAGTAGGCATACCTTATTATGGCTTTATTCTTTGTCTTGTTTTAGCAATATCACTAATAACTTACTAATAAGCAAACTGGGATTGCTCCCGGCTTGCTTTCAGTGACTCGTGAAAATTTCCTCTAAGTAGTTATTTTCACAAATAATATTATTTTGTGAAATAAATATCACAATCTTGCAAGGTTGTGAAAATAAAATTATAATTATTAGTGGTCAATCACGTGTATGCGTTAAATGTCACTCAAACACACTTCAAAAGTGGTTGACCAATGCTCAATTTTATATATAACTCAACACATTTATCCTTAAGTTATGAAGAGATTTAAATCCTCTAATAATAAGTTGTATAAATGCTCAAAAGAAGTGCTTTGGAAAACTATTTCATCACCAAATTATTTAAACGATACACATCCTTATTGTGACAACAACTCTGTAATTCACTGGGAAAAAGATCTCCATGAGGACGAACTGGTCTATCTAAATGGATTAACCTATCGAAGAAAATTTTCTGATTGGAAACCGGGTGAAGGCTATGATCTCTGGATAGGAAACAGTAATAAAAAGCAATCCTTTGTTGAGTGGAGAATAAAGGAAGAAGAAAATGGGGTGCGGCTTTCGATAACCGTGTACCCCTTTTTATTAAGCACCTGGCCTAAGATTTTTTCTTTTTTGCCTTATTTTTTATACATAAATATCAAATTAAAGTCCTATTTGAACTCTGTATTAAGCGGGATTGAATGGTTTATTGAGGAAAATACTCCTGTACCCAGAAATAAATTTGGTAAGCATAGTTGGTTTTCTTAAATTAGTGTTCTCTTGATCTAGAGGATTTTGACATTGTTTTTTTTAGAGATCCATTTGCAAATATATAAGACTCAACACTATCTACTAAATGTTTTCCATTTTGTGATTTTTGCATAATTACATCGACTGTCATGCCTTCGTAGGGTGAGATTAATGTTATTGAGTGTTGTCTAAATCTCTTTGAAGACTGGTCTCGACGTATTACATCACTAATCATATTGCTAGACTCCCATGACCAATCTTCACCAACAGCAACAAATTTACATATATGCTTTGTCTGTGATTTATCTATTCTTGCTCCAGGGCAAACTAACATAGAACCTTCAACCCAAGGATTTAAACCTAATCCATCTATCTTTGGAAAAGCAACATCAAAAGAGTCATCAACTATTGCTTCAATATCACCCTTTTTAAAATTTCTTTCTTTTATAATTTCAGAAATTGTATTTTGAATTTTAAATAACGATTCCTCGTCTAAATTTTCAAGATTTTCTCTGTCCATAGTTATATACAAACAGTGAGGTAAGACAAATTACTATTCTTCTTCTAGAACAAGCTTTTGACCTGCTGTTTGTTGTCCCCTTAAATCACGAATATCTACTCGAATTACCCCGATTACAAATATAGTAAGCGTGCCAACAGGAAATAGAAGTATTAAAAATAAGGGTGATGAAGTTAATGTGTCTAGCATATTTTTATCATAACAAATTTACATAGTATAATTAAATTAAGAGAGGAAATATGCAAAAATTAGGATTGTACGCAAGCATGGTGTCTGTAATAGCATCTGTGCTTATTTATATTGTTTTGGATGATTCTCAGCTTGCAATTTATGTAGGTCTATGGGCTCCAACACTTATTCTTTATAGTCAGGCTTACGAGCAAGCAAACAAATAGTCCAGTTTACGTATAAATTAGACTGTTGCTAGTATTTGGATGTGAATAAAGTTGAAAAGAAATCATTTTTTGGATTCTTAGCTATTGCATTTGTATTGCACATGTATCTTGTTTTAACAACACTCATTGGTGGTTAAAAAAACTTTAATTCTTTTAATACTTCTAGTTTCTTGTTCTGGAAGCCAAGCAGTTGATGAACCTCCAAAAAGTCTCAATTCAGAAGAGGTTCTTAATTTAATATTTGATAGTTATAAAAATTTTACAAACAACCCAGAAAAAGCTGTTGATATAATCTGGGGATTTGCTCATGAAGATAATAAAGAGATTACAGGACCAAAAGAGCGGTTTTATCAAATGTTGATATCAGCGCCATACGACTCGATAATTGATTTAAAAGAATACTCTTATGAAGTTACATATGAAAATGAAACCAATGTTCACTACGAAGTAAAAGTACTTGCAAAAACAAATAACTATTTTGTTATTACTTGGGTTTTTGAGAAAACAGAATGTCCCGATTTAGAAGAGCCGTGTTGGCTTACTATAGCTGTAACTGCTCCTGCATATTTTGAATCTGGTATTTAATTACTCATCAAGACTATCAAGAGGATTTTCAGGCTGACAAATCTCAAAAGCCTCCTGTACTTCCTCAGAACTAAAGTCAATGTCAGCATCTCTAAAAGCAAAGAAACCAAATTCTCCAGGTTTTGGATCTGGAAAATCTATACCTTGATCACGCATACATTGAGAAAACTCTAAAGAAGCGTCTACTAAAGCTGCCTCAACTTCAGGATCTAAGTCAAACTGTTCTGGAAGTGCATTCCTTAAAATATCTTCACAACTTTCAAAAGCAGTCTCAAATTCTTCTTCATTTTCTATTTCTAAATTATCAAACTCAGGATTGCCATCAATGTCAAATGTTGGATCTGGAAAGTTAATTCCCTCTTCTCTCATGCATTGTGCAAAGTTAAGAACACCTTCTTCAAAAGTAGTTTCCTCATCAACGATGGTTGTTTGTGTTGTGGAGTCAATAGTCACTACACCCTGTGATTCTTCCCCTCCAATTGTGCATGCAGTAAAAACGGCAACGAAGAAAAGTAGTTTTACTTTCTTACTGCTTCTGCTGGTTGAATTTTTGATGCTTTTATAGCTGGATAAACACCAGAAATAGCTCCGATTAATAACGCTAAAAGCACTGCTCCAAATATTTGCCATACTGGTATTGAGAATACAATATTTGTGTAATTAGTATAACCCAGAGTGATAGCTGCTCCGAGAAGCACCCCCACAAGACCTCCGATACCTGACAAAACAATACTTTCTAATAAAAACTGGTATCGTATCTCTCTTCTGGTTGCACCAATAGATCTCCTAACGCCAATTTCCATTCTTCGTTCGAGAACTGACATAACCATAACATTTGCAATAGCTACTCCTCCAACAAGTAGAGCAACTGAACCTAGGCCTAAAAGTAGATTTGTGAAAGCCTCTTCTGCTGCTTGTTGTGCTTCCAGTGCATCTGAAGGACGTGTTACTTCAACTTGGTCTGGATTTTCAGGATTCATAGATGGAGCAAGAACCTCCACAACATCCTCTATGAATGTTGGATTTGCCCTTAAGTAAATAGTTGTTGGTTCCTCGTCAATATCAAAAAGTGTTTTTGCTACGCCGTATCCTATAAACACAGACCTATCTAGGTCAGGATGAATCTTTAATTCTTCTAATATTCCAACAACACCAAACCATTCGTTTTCAATCATGATTCTTGTTGGTTTAGATAGATTATTAATTCCTAACCTTTGAGCGGTCACACTGCCCAAAACTGTTACTGGAACATCAGATAATCCGTCTTGTATAAAACGACCATCGGTAAGATTTCCACCTATTACATCTAAAAGCTCCGCACTGGTGACAATAGTTGAAATTCCTCCGCCTTCAAATTCTGAAATAAAGTTACTTCGCCTTACCAAGAGATCTGTTTGTGTTGTAGAAGTAACTTCTTGAACAGGGCCTATTCTTTCTACCATACCTAAAACTCCTTTTGGAAGTTCTTCTTGGGTTCCAAAAAAACCAGCTTGTGGAGAGGCTTTAACTAGGTTGGTACCTAGTGACTCTAATGTTGAAAGAAGATCTGCTCTGCCTGAGGCTGAAATTCCAGAAACCGCAACAATTGCTGCAATTCCAATACCAATACCAATCGATGTTAGGGTTGCACGGCCTTTTCTTGCTCGGACACCATATAAAGCAACAAAAAATAAATCTTTTGTTTTTAGTTTTTTTCTTTTCATTGTTTTACAATTTTTCCGTCAACTAATTCAATTACTTTTTCAAACATACTTGCATGCTCTTGGTTATGAGTAATCATGATGACTGTTTTTCCCTGATTATTAAGGTCTTTTAAGATATTTAAAATGTTTATCCCAGATTCTTTATCTAAGTTTCCAGTTGGTTCGTCAGCAAGTACAAAAGCTGGATCTTGAACTAGAGCTCTAGCAATGGCAACTCTTTGTTGTTGTCCTCCAGATAGCTCTTTTGGTAAGTGAGTCAATCTGTCACCTAAGCCTACTTGTTCTAGAACTTCTTTTGCTTTTTCAAGTCGTTCAGATCTTGAAATGCCCTGATATAAAAGTCCTTCTGCAACATTTTCTTGAGCGGTTAGGCCTGGTAATAAGAAGAAGCTTTGAAAAATAAAACCAATTTTTTCACCCCTAAATTTTGAGAGTTCATTATCAGATAGTTTTGAAACATCACTTTCTTCAATCTCAATAGATCCGTTAGTTATACTATCTAACAATCCAATCATATTAAGTAAGGTAGATTTTCCACTGCCTGACTGTCCAACGATTGCTACAAAATCACCTTTTTTGACTTCAAGAGAAACTCCATCTAAAGCTTTAACTGGAGGGGGGCCTTCATAAACTTTTGATATGTTATTTAAAGATATTACAGTTTTTGTACTAGTTTTCATCTCGGTACAACGACTATTTGACCCTCTGAAATATTTCCTTTAACTTCAACAAAACCATCTGTGAAAACTCCTATCTCTACAGCAACATAACTTGTATCAACACCAGACTCTCCTTGAAAGGTTCCACCTTCAGTTTCGCCTTCGTAAACCTCAAGTGCATATCCGCCTTCTGCTAGAGCAAGAAGTGCATTAACTGGAACGAACAATACATTTTCAGAAACTTCTGTTGTCACGAATACTTTTACGGGAGCTTGATCGTAAGCTTCAATTTCATTTGGATTAAGTACTTCTAGAATTACCTCAATAAACTCACCTGCTTGAGTTTGTGTGACAACCTGATCGATAAAGGTTATTTTGGTTGGCACTCTCTCGTCTGTTGGTAGTTCAATTTCAACGCTGTCACCAAGAGAAACTGTTTCTTGATCTGATGCATCTACCTGAAAAACTACTTCTATACCAATAGAAGAAATATTATAAAGTTGGGAATTTAAGGATACTGCAGATCCAATATCACTAATGTATGAACCAATAATAATTGGTGATTCAGATGCGTAGGCATTTGTTGGGCTGAATGTTTCTGACTTTGCAGATAGCTTT
>CACDUI010000005.1 GCA_902555985.1 uncultured Candidatus Actinomarina sp. | reverse complement strand
GAAGAAGAAGAATATTTAGAAGAAGAATCTGAAGAAGAAGAATATTTAGAAGAAGAATCTGACGAAGAAGAATCTGACGATGAAGAATCTGACTATGAAGAATCTGACGATGAGAGTGAAGGAGAATCTTTATACGATGAATATGGTGAGTGGGATAAAGGTTCAACATATTATGACACCTCATCATCTACAAGCTCTGGATGGTATATGGGTCAGGGAACAGATCGTGAAGAGCACGTCCATGAAGGTATGCAGACTTCAGATGGAGGTTATATAGCTGTTGGTCATCATTGGGAAAAAGAGGAAGACCCAACTGGATTTACAGACATGATCATATTGAAAACAGATTCCAATGGTAAAGAATTATGGCAGACAATTATTGGTACTGCTGACAAGTTCGACGTAGGTTACGCAGTAAATGAATTATCTGATGGTTATGTAGCTAGTGGAGGTCTTCACAAAGATGGTTTTCAAAAAAGTGCAATAGTAAAACTTGATTTTAAAGGAAACATAATATGGCAGAAAATATTTAATCATTCTGGTGTTGGCGGTATCAGAGGCATAGAGGTTCTTAACAATGACGATATTGTTGTCACTGGTTACAAGGAAGGAGATGAAGAAGGATTTTTATTCATCTCGGATGGATCTAAAGGTTTCATAACAAAATTATCAACAACTGGAGAAGTAATTTGGGATAAAAACCTATCTGCTATGCAAGGTACAAAAGTTAAGAAAACATCTAAAGGTGGATTCGTAGTAGGTTCTGTTGAATGGGTTGATGAAGGTTTAAACGCAGCAATGCATTATCTTGATTCAAACGGAAATACACTATCAACAAAATTATATGGTGGCAACAACAATGTTCAATTATTTGATATGGACATTACTGACAATGACTATGTTGTGTTTACAGGACACACAACAGGGTTTCAGACCGCTAATTGGGATTGTATTGTAATGCTTATTGATGATCAAGGTAATGAAGTATGGAAAAATATTTTCGGTAATCCTAGAGGGTATGATCCAAAATTCATTCTTGATGAGTGTTATGGAGTTAGGGAGACTCTTGACGGCGGTTTCGTAGTAACCGGTGGTACCGGAGACCATTCAGATTATTTTGGTTCAGGTCATCCAAATGGAACATCCGATGAATGGAAAGTTTTATTATCTGAATTTGATAAAGATGGCAATATGACTTCGATAAATGTTTTTGGTGGTGGTATAGATGTTGGTAATGATGCTGGAGAATTTATAGATGTAACATCTGACGGTGGTTATATTGTTTTTTCTGACACAGACTCTAAAGGCTCTAAAGGTCCAAATAACTTCGGATTTTTATATATAAAGAATCCATAATATTTTTAAATAAAAGTTTATGGATTTCATAATTTAATTCATAAATGTCAATAGAAAAGTAAATGGAAGAGAAATAAGAGCAAAAGAAATATAGATAAGAAATAAGATTATTATCGACATAATTATCCCAATAATTATTTTGTTTAAATTCATAGATTTTATTTTACGTTTTTTATGTAATTTTCATAAATCAATAAATTAAATAATAAACTATATAATTGTTACTTAGAAAGAGAATATGAAATATAAACCTATATTTTGGATCGGAATTATTATCGTAGCCGCAATCTCATGGCCAGTAATCAGACCAAATTTTAGTACTACTCAGATATTTTTATCCGCTATATTTTCATATGTTGGTGTTCGTTTTTTTATTTATGTGATAAAAAACAATAAACCTATGTGGTAACTGTCAATTAAGCATCATCTTTTTTAACGACGTTTTCAGCTGTTAAAATAGTATATATGGATAAGATATCAGATAATAGAGATTGGCTAATAGCTTATTGGTTCATTCAAGGCTTATCAACAACTGAGATTGGTAAAAAAGTTGGTATACACAGATCAAGTGTATATAGAAGGCTTCAAACAAATTCTGTACAAGCAAAAGTTAACTCCTTTAGGAATGAGATGGCCCAGAATTTATTTGCCGGTATGTTGGGATTAGGTAGAGAAATTATTACTAATTATCATACAAAAATTAAAAATGATGAAGTTACACCATCAGATATGAATGGTTTTTTAAGAGTCCTAAATCAAATGTCTAATAAGGAACAAACTATTGTGTTTGAGAATCCAACACAGATTGCATATAAGAACGTTATGAAAGATTTTGATATTGATCCATTAAAAAGAATAAAATTAGAAGAAGAATAATTTATATTATTTATTTATTTTATTTCTCAACATCTGTATAGTTAATATGTCTTTTTAAAAGACATGACTAATTAAGGAGAAATATGCCGAAAGGCAAAGTGAAATGGTTTAACTCCACTAAAGGATACGGATTTATCGAAGCCGGAGAAGGCGGCGATGACGTATTTGTACATATCTCAGCTGTTAAAAGTGCAGGTATGCAAGATCTTGATGAAGGTCAAGAAGTAGAGTACGACTTAGTAGAAAATAATGGAAAAACATCAGCTGAGAATCTTAAATAGATAAAGGTTAAAATTGTTTTACGACCGGTAGCTTGTCTACCGGTTTTTTTTATCCAAAAAGAATTCTAAGAGATAATAGAACAGAGACGACAACTAGTACTGGTCGAACTACTTTTTCACCATTTTTTATTGCAAATTTTGATCCAGTATACGCACCAGCGATTTGAGCTACAGCCATTATTAATCCTAAATACCATATTACGTAACCCTGAATAGCAAAAATGATAAATGCAGCAAAATTAGATGCAAAATTAAGTAGTTTAGTTATTGCTGTAGATTCCATAATATTTGCCCCTTTGATAATTATGAATGCTAAGACAAAAAAAGAACCAGTACCTGGACCAAAAAAACCATCATAAAATCCAATTGCAAAAACAATGAGATTAAAAACTATAAGTAGTTTTTCATTTTTCTGAACACCACTTGGTCCTTTATTGGTTATAAAAAAAATTGCAGCTCCGATGAGCAGTATTGGAATAACTGATTCAAGTGTATCATTTGATATTCTACTTACTAACAAAGTCCCAACACTTGAACCAATAAATGATAATCCAAAATATAGTGCTCTCTTTTTTTCTACAAGCAGTCCATTCTTGTAATAATTAAATGTAGATGTGAACGTACCAAAGCAGGATTGAAATTTATTTGTCGCTAAGACATTTAGCGGGGGAATACCCACTAAAAGCATAGATGGTGTTGTTAATAATCCTCCACCTCCAGCAATAGAATCAATTAATGAAGCAAAGAAAGCTACAACAAATAAAATAATATAAACAGTTGTATCTTCGTATAAATAATCCATATTTAGTCACTTTATTGTATCTCGATAATTTAATAACTTTATTAGATTACAAATATGTTAGAGGAAGCTGTATCGAGACTCATTGAAGGAGCATTATCTGGAATTGGTATTGGATTCATGTTCTATCTTTATCCTGTAGTAAGACATACATTCTCTGAAAAATATAGATATAAGTTCAGGTTTGAGGAAGATGGAAAATTACGTTTTAGAAATGAAACATTAAAATATTTAAAAATCGGTTTCTTTTACGGATTTACGTATGGTTTTATTATGGGAACTATTATTGGTCCTTTCGGTTCTCAAAACGGAATTTAAATACTTTTACTTCACATAACTAATATTCAAAATATTAAAATGAAAGTTATGAAATATTTCGGCTCACTAGACCAAGGCACAACTAGTACAAAATTTATCGTATTTAATCAAGATGGTAAAGTTATCGAAAAACATCAGCAAGAGTTTACACAATATTTTCCTAATGAATTTTCTGTAGAGCATGATCCTGAGGAAATATGGGAATCTGTTGTCAACTGTATTGAGGAAGTTAATAAAGTGTTCTCAATTGATCAGTTAGACAGTATTGGAATAACAAATCAAAGAGAAACTACTTTAGCTTGGAGAAAGTCAACAGGGAAAGTACTGCATAATGCTTTAGTATGGCAAGACACAAGAACTCAAGATATCTGTGATGAATTAAAAAATATGGATCAACTAGATGATGATTTATCCAAAACAGGCTTACCAATTGCTACTTATTTTTCACTGTCTAAAATTTTGTGGTTATTAAGGAATGTTAATGATGTCCAGCAAGCAAAACTAGATGATGATTTATGCTTTGGGACTATAGATAGTTGGCTTATTTATAAATTTACAGGAAATCATGTTACAGATGTTACTAATGCAAGTAGAACTTTATTAATGGATCTCAATTCTTTAACTTGGCTAGATAGTGTTATTAAATTGTTAGATATTCCTAAGAATGCCTTACCTGCTATAAAACCATCTTTATTTTCATATGGAACTAATAAAAAAATACTTAAAAATGTACCTATAACGGCAGTTCTGGGTGATCAACAAGCATCTTTATTTGGTCATAACTGTATATCTACTGGTGATGTGAAAAATACATATGGTACAGGATGTTTTGCTTTGACTAATACAGGTAGTGAAATTGTTAACTCTAACAATGGATTACTTAGTACAGTAGCTTACCAACAAGAAGGAAGTAAACCTCAATATGCACTTGAAGGTTCAGTTTCTATAGCTGGTGCTGCTGTTCAGTGGTTAAGAGATAATTTAAATATTATAAAAGATAGTTCAGAGGTTGAGTCATTAGCAATGAGTGTTAAAGATAACGGTGATGTATATTTTGTTCCAGCATTTTCAGGATTATTTTCTCCGCACTGGGATGAAACGGCAAGAGGCGTTCTTGTTGGTTTGTCTAGGTTTTCAAATAAATCTCACATTGCCAGAGCCGTTTTAGAATCTGTAGCTTACCAATCTTATGAATTGCTTGAGTCAATGGAAAAAGACATAGGAATAACTTTTGATACAGTAAATGTTGATGGTGGAATGGTTGACAATAATTTACTAATGCAATTCCAATCTGATATATTTGATAAAAAAATAATATCTCAAGATACAAATGAAATTACCGCATTAGGCGCTGGTGCAGCCAGTTATTTATTTGTGAATAACCTTCCGTTAAATATGTCTTCTTTTATTACTCAATCTAAAACATGGAACCCCAATATAGATAAACACAAAAGGGATAATTATATATCAAAATGGTATAAAGCAATTAGTAAAGCAAAACAGTGGACATAACTAAATTATTAATTTACGTTTATATTGCTTTCTTCGTTGTTGCAGGTATCAATCATTTTTTAAATCCTCAATTTTATGATGCAATAGTTCCAAACTTTATTCCGTATCCAAGATTTGTTCACCAATTTACAGGAGTACTAGAAATTATAATTCCACTGTTATTTCTTACAAGATATAGAAAAGAAGCAGCAATATTAATGATTATTCTTCTAGTAATACTTTATGGAGCAAACCTATATGTATGGGTTAACAATCTCCCATATGGAAGAAATTACTGGAGTAATCAACAACATTTTTTTAGATTTTTATTACAACTTTTTTATATTGGAATTGCCTATATTATTTATTTATATGAATGAACTAAAATTTCCCGACAAATTTCTTTTTGGCACAGCTGTTGCCTCATATCAGGTTGAGGGCGGTATTTATAATAATGATTGGACAATTTGGGAAAATAAAAATAATTCTGTTTGTGTAGAGCCATGTAATGAAGCATGTAAACATTATGAGATGTTGGACCAAGATATTGAACTTCTTTTAAATCTTGGTATTAAAGCATTTAGATTTTCAATAGAATGGAGTAGGGTTGAACCAAATGAAGGATCCTTTGATAACGATGCCATAAATCATTATGTTGAAAAAGCGCAAAAACTAATTTCTAATGATATTACTCCTATAATTACTTTTCATCACTTCACAACACCAGAGTGGTTATTTAAAAAGGGATCATGGCTTAATGCAAATGCTGATATGCACTTTAATAATTATGTAGATAAATTAATGCAATTGTTACCAAAAGAGATTGTATATTTCAATACAATAAATGAACCAGGAATATTTGCGTTCTTTGGATATTTTTCAACTAACAAATTCCCTCCTGGCATAGCAAGCGAAACAAAGTTTATAAAAGCTTCAGAAAATATTATGTCTGCTCATAAAAAAGCTTTAAAGACAATTAAAAAATATAATCAAAATGCAAAGGTTGGCATGACGCATGCACTTCAGGAATGGGAAGATGATGATAATAATAAATTAAAAGAATATTTGAAATATCATCTTGAGGATAAATTTTTAGATGCTTCAGTCGATGATGACTTTATCGGCCTACAAACTTATACAATCGTAAGGTATCCCAAAAGCATTTTATTAAAGTTGTTTAATTCTTTATTATTGAATGTTGGTTTTATAAGAAAATATATTTTACCTCGAATTATTCAGATATTTGCAGGTAGAAATGGCGCAATAACAGCTGAAACTAGAACAACTAAAATGGGGTATGAATATAGACCTGAAGCAGTTCTTTATAATCTAAATAGATTGAAGAAAATATTTCCTAGTAAAGAAGTTTTTATAACAGAAAATGGGATTGCAACTGATAATGATAATGAAAGAATTGAATTTGTAACAACAGTTTTAAAAGATGTACATAAATTTCAAGATGAACATAAAAATGTTATTGGCTACTTATATTGGTCTTTGCTAGATAATTTCGAATGGGACCTTGGATATAAAATGAATTTTGGATTAGTCGAAGTTGATAAAAATGATTATTCTCGCAAACCCCATAAATCCGCATATTGGTTTGGCAATATTTCTAAAACAAATAATTTATCAAATTAAAAGTTGAAACTTAATATATAGGTATGTACATTATCGCAGGATCTACTGGAACTCTAGGAAAAGCAATTGTAAAAGCTTTGTCTAAAGAAAATGAGTTGTTTCTAATTGGTAGAGATGAAGCCAAATTAAAGGAACAAGCTTCTGCAATTAATGCAAATTACCAAGTAATAGATCTTAACAATACTGTAGAACCTAGAGAGTTTGGAAAAATTATAGATTCAAGCATTGAAATAAAAGGTTTAGTTAACTGTATAGGCTCAATTCTTATAAAACCTCTTCATGGAACTTCTATTGAAGAATTTAATGATGTAATTACTACTAATCTTTTTTCGTCTTATTATTTATTATCTAGCTTTGCTAGAAGAATGAAAAATGGTTCTGCAATATTTTTTTCTAGTGTTGCTGGATCCAAAGGTTTATCTAATCATGAAGCTATTTCAGCTGCAAAATCTGGCATTGAAGGATTTGCAAGATCAGCTGCTGCTACGTATGCAAAAGACAATTTGCGAGTAAACGTTATAGCTCCAAGTATTATGGATTCAAATATGTCTGAAAAGATACTTTCTTCTGAAGCTGCAAGAGAAGTGTCCAAAAACATGCATCCTATTTCGAAAATTGGCAATTCTGATGATATAATTCCTGTTATTAAATGGTTATTGAGCTCAGATGCAAAATGGGTAACTGGCCAAACAATACATGTTGATGGAGGCTTATCAACTGTTAAACCAAGATAAAAAGGGGGAGCAATGTCAGAAACTAAATATCTTGAAACTCATGAATGGTACATTGTTGATGGTGAAACTTTTACCAGTGGTATCTCTGATTACGCACAAGGTGAATTAGGTGATATTGTATTCGTTACTTTGCCTGAAGTTGGACAAGAGTTTAATAAAGGTGATGCAATCGTAGAAGTTGAAGCAACAAAAACTGTTGCTGAAGCATATGCTCCAATGAATTGTGTAATTACTGAAGTCAATTCAACTCTTGAAACTGAGCCAGAACTTATAAATAACGATCCTGTTGGTGAAGGCTGGATGGTTAAAGCCGAAATTAAAGAAATGGATGATTCAGGTATGTCTTACCAACAGTACGAATTATTTATTTCTTAATGTCTGAATTTAAAACTACTTCTCTTTACGAATTCCATTTAAGTAAAAAAGCTAAGATGATTGACTTTGCAGGCTGGTCTATGCCGTTCTCATATGAAGGCACATTAAAAGAGCATAATTATGTAAGAGATGGTGCTGGGTATTTCGATGTATCCCACATGGGTAGACTGCGTTTAAAGTATTCTCAAATTGAAGATATAAATTATCTTATATGTTCTGATCTTAAAAATATAAATAACACTAAAGCTTTGTATTCAATCTTCACTTCAGAATCTGGTACAGCTATTGATGATGTTATATTCTGGAAATTTGAAGATGATTTAATACTTATCTGTAATGCAAGTAATACAAATAAAATAAAAACTCATTTAGATATTAATTCAATTGATTACGAAGATCTCACGTTAACAACAGATTTAATTGCTGTTCAGGGCAAAAATGCTATCAACATAGTAAATGAAATTATGACAGTTCCTGATAAATTTTCGACCTTCAAGGAAGGGAAGTACATATATGCTAGAACAGGTTACACAGGTGAAGACGGTGTTGAAGTTATGATTGATAATAATGATACATTAGATTTCATTAGTGACTTAGAAAGCAGAGGAGTACAACCATGCGGTTTAGGTTCTAGAGACACATTAAGATTGGAAGCTTCATTACCTTTATATGGATTTGAATTGACTGACGATATAACTCCTGTTGAGGCTGGGCTTAAATGGACTATTACAAATAATGATAATTATTTAGGTAAAGAAGCAATAGATGAACAATTAAATTCAAAACAACATAAGCATTTAAAAAAATTTAAGTTACAAGCTAAACAAATAGCTAGAACTGGAACTATTTGTAATTCTGATGGTGTAGAGGGTGTAGTTACTTCAGGTAACATTTCACCTGTTTTAGGCCTCCCGATAGGGTTTGTTTTGTTTAAAAGTAATCCTTCTGATGATTTAGTAGAGTTTGATATTCGTGGTAATTTAGTAGAGGGTAATTTGTTATATAAGAGGTTTTTAAGTTAATGTTTGTACCACATTCTGAAATAGATTTAAAAAAGATGTTTGAAGAGCTTTCAATAAGTTCTTTAGATGATCTTTTTACACATATTCCTGAAACTTTAAAGTTGAACGATGGTTTAAACGTGCCACCTTCGTTATCTGAACTTGAATCTATTAGTGAATTTGAATTATTAGAGTCAAAAAATACACAAAATCTGATTTGTTTCGCTGGTGGGGGACATTATGACGTTTATTTACCGCAAACTGTGAAATCTTTAACAATGAGACCTGAATTCATGACTTCTTATACACCTTATCAAGCAGAAATTTCTCAAGGAATTCTTCAAGTTTTATTTGAATATCAATCACTAATTTGTGATTTAACTGATATGGAACTTGCAAATGCCTCACTATATGACGGAGCTACATCAGTTGCAGAAGCAATTTCTGTAGCAATTAATAAAACAAAAAGAGATAATGTTGTAATTTCTAGTGGATTTAATCCAAATACTAAAGAAGTTGTAAATACACTTATTGATAACAATAAATTTAATATTAATTATGTTGATTTAGTCGATTATTTATTTCCTGAAGATTATGTTTTTTCTGAAGAAGATGCTGCATTTGTAATATCATTACCTCATTATGAGGGATCAGCTCAAGATTTAACTTCTATAGTCCAAAATGCTAAAGCAGCTGGGGTTATAACAATTTGTTACGCAGATCCATCCATGCTTGGTATATTAAAATCTCCTGGTTCAATGGGTTTTGATATTGTTGTATCAGAGGGTCAATCTATGGGTTCCTCGCTTTCATTTGGAGGTCCAACTGTTGGATGGTTTGCTACTAGAAAAGAATTAGCAAGATTAGTTCCAGGCAGAATTATTGGTGAGTCCCGAGATTCAAATAACACTAAAACTTATGTTATGACACTAAGAGCAAGAGAACAAGATATTAGAAGAGAAAAAGCATCTTCTAACATTTGTACAAATCAAACTCTAAATGCTGTTGGTTCAACGATTCATTTATCTTGGTTGGGACCACAAGGTCTTTATGAGATAGGATATCAAGCTATTCAAAAAGCTTCCTACATGAAACAAGCTCTAATGAATAATGGATTTAATATTTTAAACAACAGTACCTCATTAAGGGAATTTCTAATTCAAACTAAAAGATCATCTGAAGATATTATTTTAGAAATGGGTGATAAAGGTTTTCTAGCAGGTATTAAATATTCTGATAATGAAATATTGGTTGCCGTAACAGAGAAGAGAACCAAGGAACAAATAGATAACTATGTTCAATCATTGATGGAGGTAGACAATGCATAGTGGTGGTAATGCAAGTTCTTTACCTTTAGTTGGAGGTGCTCCTGAACCTACAATAAATCAACTATCTAAACCTGGAAGAAGAGCTTCAAGATTTCCAAAACTAGATGTACCAGTAACAGAAATTAATAATTCAGCAATTCGTCATGACAAACCCACTCTTCCAGAAGTATCTGAACATGATTTAGTAATGCATTATTCAAGACTTGCACATAGGAATTTTGCTGTAGATGTTGGCTTTTATCCGCTTGGATCCTGCACTATGAAATATAATCCAAGATTTGCAGACTATGTAGCTGGCTTAAATACATTTGCTAATTCTCATCCAGCAACACCATCTGCTTTTACACAAGGTAATTTAGAAGTTTTATATGAATTAGAAAATTACTTGATTGAGATAACAGGTATGGATAATGCTACATTTCAACCACCAGCTGGAGCTTCAGGAGAGTTAACTGGTTTATTGATTATAAAAAAATATTTAGATGAAAATAATCTCAGTAATAAAAAAGACATAATTGTACCTGACTCTGCTCATGGAACTAATCCTGCTTCAGCAAAAATGGCAGGATTTAATGTTGTAGAAGTATCAACAGATATTAGAGGTATGGTCAATATTGATGATTTAAAAGGATTAGTAAATGAGAATACTGCAGGATTGATGCTAACTAATCCAAATACTGGTGGATTGTTTGAAGAAAACATTACTGAAATATCAAATATCATTCATGAAAATGGTGGTCTAGTTTATTATGACGGAGCAAATCTAAATGCAATTGTAGGAGTTTGTAGACCAGGAGACATGGGATTTGACATTGTCCATTCTAATTTACATAAAACATTTGCTACACCCCATGGTGGCGGCGGTCCTGGATCTGGACCTGTAGCTGTAAAAAGTTTTTTAAAAGAATATTTACCAGGTCCAATTGTTAATAAAACAAATGATAAATACGATTGGTATATGCCAAAATTATCTATTGGGCGTATGCATGGATATCATGGCAATTTTCTTGTAGCTTTAAGAGCTTTAGTGTATATGAAGCTTCTAGGAAAAGAAGGATTAGATTCCTTAGGTTCTTATGCGGTTCTAAATGCAAGATACCTCAGTTCAATTATTTCTAAAGTTATACCTTTAGCTTATAACGAACCTTGTATGCATGAATTTGTTGCTACAGTTAAAGATCTTAAAAAATCACATAAAATAAAAGCTTATGACGTTGGTAAAGCACTTCTAGATAAAGGATTCCATTCACCAACAATCTATTTTCCATTAATAATCGATGAAGCATTAATGTTTGAACCTACAGAAACACAAACAGTAGACACTCTTGATGATTTAGCTGAAACGTTGAAAGTTATTATTGATGAACTCCAAGGTGATGATGTTTCACTAGAATCATATCCTAAAAATTTACCTGTAGGTAGGCCAAATGAGCTTATTCCAGCGAAACATTTAACAGTTAATTGGGGAGACTTTGAACTTCTTGAATTAACTGAATAATATGTATATATGAATCCATCGAAGATTGATATAGATAGAAATATTAGTAAATTAAGAGTTAACTCATCTGATTTTTTAAATCTTGAGAAAAGTACTTTAATCTCTATGCTTGAACAAACAATTGAAAATATTACATCAATATCTTATTATTGGGCAACACTCGCATCAGAAAAAAAAGGAATTCTAACAAAATCTAAAGAAGGCGAAGAATGGATTGGTGGCCCTTTTTCATGTATTTATGCAATACAGTATTTTATTGAAACAATTCTTAATGAAGATGATTTAGATGCTTCTAAGTATGATGATTCCAACAAAAGTTATAAAGTTTTTCCTACCAAAAATATTGAGAAGCTTTTATTTCCTTTTCTGGAAGGTGAAGTAAGGTTTGGTAAAAATTTAAATTTTGATCAAATTAATGAATTTAGAGGTTTTTCTAATAGGTTTGAAAATAATAAACCAAAAATTACTTTAGTTTTAGGTGCAGGCAATGTGTCATCTATACCTGTATTAGACTCTTTGTTTCACATGATTGCATTCAAATCAGTTATTTATTTAAAACTTAATCCGGTTAATGATTATCTCTTACCAATATTTAATCAAGTATTTGAACCCTTTATAACAAGAGGTTTTATGGTAATAAGTGAAGGCGACATTGAAGCTTCTCAATACCTAACAAAACATGATGGTTTTCAACATACTCACTTAACTGGATCAAATTATACTTATGAGAATATTGTTTATGGAAGAACATTAAGCGATAAGGAACGTTCTTTAAAAACTTTACCAAAAATAAACAAAAAGCCTATAACTACCGAACTTGGAAATGTTACTCCAATAATTGTTCATCCAGGAAACTGGTCTACTTCTGAAATAAAACATCAAGCTAAAAAAATAGTAACTGCAAAATTGAATAATTCAGGTTTTAATTGTATTGCAGCACAGGTCGTTGTTCTTCCAAAAGGATGGAAGTATACAGAAAGATTAAAAAAAGAAATTAAGCATTATTTACAAAAAGTTGGAGATACTACTTCATACTATCCTGGATCAAACGAAACATTAGATGAATTAATTGATACAGATAATTATGAACAAATTAATAATTTGTCCTGTAATACTCCTTTTTTAGTATCAGATTTAGATTTGGAAGTTGAATATGGGGACAAAGAAGTTTGGTCTACAGCTCTATTTTTTAAGGAAATTTCATATAATAGCTATGAAGATTTTTGTACAAATTCTATAAATTACGTAAATGACGAATTATGGGGAAATTTAGGAGTTACTGTCTTAATTAAAAACTACAAAAAAAAGAATAATAATGATATTTTAAATACTTATGTAGAAGATCTCAATTATGGAACCGTTGCAATTAATGAATGGTCTGCAATTGGATTTGTTATACCAACATTACCATGGGGAGGATATCCAGGAAATAAAGACAATGATATTCAAAGTGGCCAGGGGTATGTTCACAATTCATACTTATTTGAATCTCCTCAGAAAGGAATTGTTTATTCCAAATTTAAAATGGCACCAATCATTGACCCTCCATGGTTTGTAACTAATAAAAAAGCACATAGAATATTCAAAAATTTGACTTATTATCAAGCGACAAAATCAAAAATAAATTTAATTAAATTAGTATTTTCAACACTAATATAAAACCATGAAAAGATTCACTATCGTACTTATGACATTGGTACTAGTTTCCTGCGGAGCAACTACTGATGAATCAACAGTTGTAGATACTACAACAACCTCGTTAGTGACTCCTACAACAATTTCTTCAGAACCCAAAGAATCAACAACTACAACTGAGGCAAATATTTCTTATGTTTTTGATGTAGAAAAGATGTCTCCTTTTACTGGAGAAGAGCTTTTACCAGAAACATGGCTTAAACGACCTAAACGAGTTGTAGCATTCAAAATTGATAATAATATAAATGCAAGACCTCAATCTGGGCTTCAAGAAGCTGATGCAGTTCATGAAATTTTAGTTGAAGGTGGAATGACAAGATTTCTTGCATTCTTTTATGACAATACGTCAAAGTATCTAGGTCCTATAAGATCCGCAAGACCAACCGACCCTACAGTAGTTAGGCCATATGGTGGAACATTAGTTGTATCAGGCGCAACTGCTGGACTGATCCCTTCAATTAGAGATTTAGGCGTTCCAGTACTAGAAGAACAATCTAGCCCAACAATGTTTCGTATATCTTCTCGTAATGCTCCGCATAATTTATATGCTGATACTGAACTTGTTAGAGAACGTATTGAGGAACGTGGATTTTACTTTTTACAACCAGGCCCTGGACCTTTGTATCCCTTTGGCTTGAATCAAAATAATTGGATTGATGGTGCAGACAAAATAACAATAAAGTATTCAGAATTTACGACTGTTATTTGGAAATTAGATGATAATAAATATTCAAGATTTATCATTGATGGATATTCAAATGATAAAGATGCTGTTGCACATAATTTTATTACTCAAGATGGTAATTATACAGATATCTTACAAACAGAAACTGTTGTAGTTCTTCAAGGACCAATATATAAAGATCCAGCTACAACATTACCAAGTGTTTTGACTGTTGGCGTTGGTAATGCATATGTTTTTAATAAAGGACAATATATTGAAGGAACTTGGAGGCGCGGTGACATTAGTGACTCATTTGTATTATCTGATATCAATGGTGATAATATTGAAGTTCCACCAAGCACCCAATGGGTACATATTTTACCAAATGAAGGCGAAGTTTTAATAGATAACTAAAATCTAACTGTGAATAATTTAATATCAGGGCTTATTTTCCTATTCATTCTTACTCCATCTAATTCATACAATAATAATTGCGGTGATGTTGTAGACTTTCATCCTGTTAAATCAGACATAATGATGCAAATAGTTCTTAAATCTTATGGTTACTATGAGGGCAAAATTGATGGTTTATTTGGACCAATATCATCAAATTCGTTAGTTTCTTTTCAGAAAAATAACAATATTGATCCAGATGGTATTGTTGGCAGTCAAACTTGCAATTTATTACTAAATAAAAAAAATATTATTAAAAAGAATATATTAAAAAATGTAATTACAACAAACAACAAAAATACATATTCTCAAGATATTTACAATGCTCAAGTTGTGTTAAAAGAATTAGGTCTTTATGGGTCTACTTTAGACGGCATTAATGGCCCAGGTACTACTCGAGCAATAAAAAAATTTCAATCTAAAGCAGGACTTAGTAGTGATGGTTTACTTGGTCCATTAACAAAACAAGCATTAGATAAGGGAGAACTAAGCTATATTAAAGTTACTGAAACTACTGATGTTGTATCTAGTAACGGAAGTTCTCAAAATATAAGCCAATCAGCAACTGTTGATCTTAAAAATTATGATCCAAATAAAACATGTGTAATAGGCTATGTGGATGAGAATAGTGTTTGGGTTCCTGATCCATGTTTTAAACCAGTAATTGTATATAGGTTTGGTAAAACTGCACAAGTAAATTCTCAACAAGAATTAGATGCTTACCTTGCAGATCGTTGGTCTTTAGAAAAAGAAAAAACATATGTAACTATTGGTAGAGTTAAAACACAGAATTATAAAGATGGCATCAACTCACCTGTTAATGGTTTATTAATGCCGGTTGGTGCCAACAATTCTATTGTTATTGGAATAAAAAATGATAACAATGTACGAGCAAGACCACAATCTGGACCACAAAATGCTGATGCAGTTTTTGAAGTTTTAGTAGAGGGTGGAATGACAAGATTTATAAATCTATTTTATGAATCAGACACTACGTACCATGGTCCTATTAGATCTGCTAGACCCACTGATCCGACAGTTTTAAGACCATTAGATGGCGTATTGGTTGCAAGCGGAGCAACTGGAGGTTTAATTCCAGAAATAATAGATATGGGCGTTCCGGTTATAACTGATCGTAGACCTGACTATTTTAGAATTTCTTCAAGAAAGGCTCCACATAATCTCTATGCAGATACTTTTAAATTAAAATCAACAGCAATTTCTAAGGGTTATAAAAAATCAACAAATCCTCAACCGTTATTTCCATGGGGAGATCCAAATATTAGTTCATGGACCAGTATTAATTCATTAAAATTAAAATTTTCTTCACAAACAACTACTACTTGGACTTGGAATGGTTCTTCGTATAGTAGAACTTATTATGATGCATATAGAGGCTCTTCATCAGGAAACGTACACACTTGGATAAATCAAAATGGATCTTCAGGCCAAATATCATTTCCAACTGTAATTGCTCTTTTTTGTGAGCCTTATATTCACCCATTGCAACTTCCATCTGTAAAAACTGTTGGTGAGGGAAGAGCAATAATAATGCATGGCGGAAAAATGTTAGATGCAAATTGGAAAAGAGGTTCAAACCTAGATCCATTTCATATTGTTGATAAAAATGGTAATTCTCTATTTATACCAAAAGGAAAACCTTGGATTTCTTTGGTTCCAAGTACATATTTACCTACTTTTGACAATTAACTTTACTTTTGTACATCAACAATGGTATATTAAGAGTGCGTTTCAATTAAGTGTGATACGCAGCCCTGTTGGGAAGCCCTCTTAATGGGGGCTTCCGATTTTTCGGACTAATTTAATTCAGACAGTATGTTTAACGTATCTCCCCAAACTATGTCAGGGATATAAGCTATTAAATATGAACAATCAACTTCTTCAAATTCTTTAATAGTATTAAAAACCTCTTCCTTTGTGCCTATAAGTGGTTTTTCGTAATAATTTTCTTGAGGAATGTTTGTGTACTTTGAAAGTTTCTCAATTTTTTTATCTAATTCACTTTTGGTATTTGCGATAAGTACATTTGTATGGAGAGTTTTACCTATTTCGTTAAAATCTCTTTGTTCATTTTTACAATGTTCTTTTAAAATTTTTGTTTTATGAATAAACCCTTCAACATCAACATCCCAGTTTCCATAATCTCCATATTTAGCTAAAAGTTTAAGTGTGACTTTTTCTCCACCACCACATACCCAAAGCGGAGGATAAGGTTTTTGAATAGGTTTTGGTTGATTAATTGCACCATCTATTTGATAGTATGTTCCATTAAAAGATGGTGTTTCCTCTGTTGTCATAAGTTTGTATATGATTAATGACTCTTCTAACATTTTTAACCTAATACCTGCGGTTGGGTAGTTGTAACCATAAGCTTTATATTCTTGATCATACCAACCAGCACCTATTGCATATTCAAGTCTACCGCCAGACATAACATCGATATTAGAAGCTACCTTTGTTAAGTATGAAGGGTTACGATATGAATTACATGTACACATCTGTCCTAATCTTAATTTTGAAGTTGATTGAGAAAGAGCTGCCATTAAGGACCAACATTCATATGTAGGATCTTGTGTAGGTATAGGAACTGTATGAAAATGGTCATATACCCATACTGATGTGTAATTTAGGTCTTCAATAGCATTTGCTGTAGAAATAATGGTATCCCATTGGTCTTCTAACGGAATTCCGTTAAGATCCATTCTCCAACCTTGTGGAATAAAAGCACCAATTTTCATAAAATTATTATAGCTATTTCGAATTTCGTCTTTTTAAGATTGATATTAAATCTGAAAGATCTTCTCTGTTTTCAATCCTTTTGAAATACTTTAGCCCAAAGTATGTAATGAATAAAAGAACAATAGTAAGGCTAAGAAAGTTAATTACTTTAACAATTGCTCCGCCAATACAAGAGCGTTTATTAACACCTAATTCTTCTATAAAGGATGTATTGTTTATATTTGAAAAAATTTCATATGCAGTACCGCAACTTATTTCAAATTCTTTATATAGATTTAATGATATTCCCACATATTCAAGTGTTACCTCACTGAATAAATTAAATATGCTTATAAGGAATAGTAAAATTAAAATAATCAAAAAAGATTTTCTATTAAACATAAACTAAATACACTTTACTAAGTGAATGAAATAAACATATTAGAAAATCAACTTAAAAGAATGCGTTCAATGAATAAATTTTATCATTTACAATTTTTAAAGGATGTACGCTATTTCTTTGCTATTAGTATTATTTCACTAATAATTTCTTTTAATAATGAAACTGTTTTGTATCTACTACCTTTAATATCTTTATTTGGAAGTGTTATGCTCGCTTTTCATGCTTATTTTCTTATATTTTCTAGAAATTACTCCGAATACTTAGAAAAAAAGATTAACAAACAGTCAAATAGTGAGATATTTATTACTCATAAATTAGAAAATAGTTATTTTTTTCCAATACAAGATAAAAAAATAGTAGTTGCAAAAATTGGTAAAGAATTTTCATGGTTTAGTTTTGTCACTTTATTTATTACATTCTATGGTGTAGCACTTTATGTATATGCAATATACAATCTTGTTACTCTTATGAACAGCATTAATTATTTAGTGTTTATAATTATTCTTACGCTGATTACATTCTCCGTAGGTTATTGGTGGTTTGTGAATAATGTAGGGGAGTCAAGATTAAGGAGTATATATGACGAATAGTTATTCAAATTTTGAAGGTAAAAATCTTGACAACTTTCTTGGTCACGAAATGATCGAAATTAAAGAAAATTATGTTAAATCAAAACTTAAAATAGAAGACCACCATAAACAACCTATGGGATTAGTTCACGGAGGAATCTACGCTACATTATCAGAAACTATATGTTCTTACGGTGCTAATTTTTTAGATAAGGGTGTCTTTGTCGGTGTAAATAATAATACTGATTTTTTATCTAGTGTAGAAGATGGTGAAATTTTATGTATTGCTGAACCAATTAAGATTGGAAGATCCTATCAACTATGGGAATCTAAAATTTATCATAACGAAAAGCTTTGTGCCATTTCTAAAGTAAGATTAAGTAAAATAAAATGAAAAAATTTTTAATAATATTATTATTTATTAACTTTTGCTCTTCAGATGATGTTGCAAATGAAGATAATGCAGTAATAGAAACTGAGTCAACTACAACAATAGGAGAAACAATGAACGATAAAGTATACGATAAACAACCTGATATGAATATAAACTTAGATTCAGATTATTCAGCTGTAATTAAAACTAACTTTGGAGAAATGACAGTTGAATTTTATATGGAAGATTCTCCAGTGACTGTTAATAATTTTGTTACTTTATCTAACGATGGGTATTACGATAATGTTATTTTTCATCGTGTAATTTCTGGATTTATGATTCAGGGTGGTGATCCTTCTGGTACTGGTCATGGTGAGTATGGCAAATTTCCAGGTTATGAATTTGATGACGAGTTAAACAATCAAAGACCTTATGAAAAAGGCATATTAGCAATGGCAAATAGAGGTCCAAATACTAACGGAAGTCAGTTTTTTATAATGCATGCTGATTATCCACTACCATACAGTTATACAATATTTGGTAAAGTTACAGATGGTTTTGATGTTATAGATAAGATTGCAGAAGTAGAAACAGATACAGCTGATAAACCAACCGAAGATGTAATTATAAATACTGTTGAAATTCTTGAGAATTAAACTTTTTTAAAGTTTTTTTACTAAAAATACCGCCTGCAACACCTGTGGTATTTTTAATTAAGTATTTATCAATAAATAACTCTTTTGAAAGATTTTTAATATAATTATCAGAATAATTTAACTTTTTTGAAAGAAATAATGAATAATTATTGTAATTTGCATTTATATAATAATTGTAAATATATGCATATAAACACATCAATTCAGGTCTATTGTCAGTATGCCGATTTTTAATTTGTTTAATAATTTTTTTTAAATCAAACTTGTTAAATTTGTTATTTCCCGTGTGTTTTACAAAGTTTTTTGGGTCAATTTCTGAATAATTAGTTATTTGCTTTAATGCTTTTTTATTTAGTGAATATATATTTAGATTTCTTATATCAATAGAACTCATTTCATTATTAGACTCTGTAAATATTTTTACAGAATTATTTAATAATTGGTATTCATTTATAAATGCATAACTAAATTCAATATTGTATTTCTTATTAATTTTTGTAAATAGATAAATAATTTCATGTTTTGAAAATTTGATATTATTTTTCATATATATATTTTATAGTTTTTTTGAATGATTATTTTAATTAACGAGGAACTTCAAATTTACATTCAATAGAGATTAATATTAAAGCATGAGTATCGACATTAAATTACCTGATGGATCAATAAGGAATTATGATTCACCTGTTACTGGGTATCAAATAGCTGAGAGTATTGGTCCAAGGCTATTAAAGGATGCTATTTGTATTGAAATAAACAATACTTTTAAAGACTTATCATTTTCAATTACTGAAAACAATACAGTAAGAATAGTTACAAATAAAGATCTAGATGCATTGCATATACTTAGACATTCATCAGCGCATATATTAGCTCAGGCTGTATTAAATATTTATCCGGATGCACAATTTGGCGTTGGTCCAAGTATCGAAAATGGTTTTTATTATGATTTTTTATTTTCTAATCCTATAAAAGAAAGTGACTTACTAAATATAGAGTTAGAAATGAAAAAAATATCAAAAAGTTCGCAATCGTTTATACGGAGTGAAATTTCCAAAAAGGAAGCTATTAAACTTTTTAAAAATCAAAATTTAAAAAAAGAACTTATTGAATCAGCCGAAACTGGTGAAGGCGTTGGTAATGAATCAGTTTCTCTGTATACAAATAATAAATTTGTTGATTTGTGTATGGGTCCTCACTTACCTAATACTGGTTTATTAAAACATTTTAAATTAACAAAAATATCAGGAGCATATTGGCGCGGTGATGAAGCAAATGTACAACTACAAAGAATATATGGAACTTCTTGGTTCACTAAAGAAGATTTAAACACATACTTAACTCAGCAAGAGGAAGCTGAAAAGCGTGATCACAGAAAATTAGGTAATGAATTAAATCTATTTACATCTAGTGAAGAATTAGGTTCAGGAAATTTTCTATGGAAACCAAAAGGTGCAGTTTTGCGTGATGTCATAGAAAGTTATAGTAAAAGAGCTCATCTGGATAACGGTTATTCATTAGTTAATACACCTCATATAGGAAAGTCTGTTTTATGGGAAACATCAGGACATCTTGAACACTATAGCGAAAATATGTATCCGCCAATTAATCATGAAGAAAACAATGAAACTTATTATTTGAAACCTATGAATTGTCCTTTTCATATTCTTGTATACAAAAGTGATCTTCATTCCTATAAAGAATTACCATTAAGATATTTTGAATTCGGATCTGTATATCGATATGAAAAAACTGGTGTTTTACATGGATTACTAAGACTTCGAGGATTTACACAAGACGATGCTCATATATTTTGTACCAAAGATCAAATAAATGATGAAGTTAAAACATTGCTTTCTTTTTCTGTAAAGTTATTAGGTAGTTATGGACTGACAGAAATTGAAGCAGATTTATCTACTAAACCAAAAAAATATATTGGTAGTGATAGTGATTGGGATAACGCTACAAGTAGTTTAAAACAATCGTTAACAGAGTTAGGTGTACCGTATCAAATTGCTGATGGTGAAGGAGCATTTTATGGCCCAAAAATAGATTTACATGCAAAAGATGCTATCGGTAGAAGATGGCAATTAAGTACTATTCAAATAGATTTCGCACAACCCGATAACTTTAATATAGAATTTGTAAATTCAGACAATAAAAAAGAAAAACCGGTAATGATACATAGAGCTTTACTAGGATCTGTTGAGAGATTTACCGCAGTTTTACTTGAGCATTATGCTGGAAATTTACCTGGATGGTTATCTCCAAATCAAGTTGATGTGCTAACTATTGGTAATGTAGAAAAATATACTGATAAAATAATACGTGACCTAAAAGGATTTAGAGTTACATTAGATGATCGAAATATTAGATTAGGGGAAAAAATTCATAATTCTGAAAAATCTAAAACACCAATACAAATTATTGTTGGTGAAAAAGATTATGAAAATAGCACGATGGCTATAAATATTTTTGATCAGGACAATAATAAAGATATTGAATATAAAGAGGGTATTAAAATTGTTCGTAAATTACTTAAAGAACCGGAGTTTAATCTAAATGGTTGATGGAATTGAAATAGATAAAGAAGTTGCTGAGGAGACGTTATTACCGGATGATTTAAACTCACTAGCAGTTGGAAGTTATGTAGTGCCTGATCCCCGTAAGAGATCTCAGTATCCTTTTTTTGTATTTGCTGTATTAGTAATAACATACCTTACATCTCTAGTTATTGATTTTGTTACTTTTACTCCAACTTTTATAATTCTTCTTTCAGTTGTTATTTTGCTTTTTTTGATTGATAATAAATTCAGAATTCAGCAGCAGGAAGTTATTGAAAAGATAACTGATTCTATAGAGCACTCAATTGGCTATTACTCAATTGCTTTAACATTTTTGTTTTCAATTAGAAATATTCTTACACCCGTGTGGACAGTGATTGTTTATTCTCATGAAAATCCGCCTCAATTTAAAACAATTGTAGAAATAAATGCATTAAGTGGAGAGATTGTTACTGAACCTTATACAGAAAATATAAATGCTTGAGAAATATTTTAAGAAGTATTCAGAATCATTCGCTAAACCTTTTATTAAAATTCTTAAAATTATTAAAGTAAAGCCCAATACGGTATCTATTGCAGGGGTTGTAGTTATACTTTTTGGTTCATATTTTTTTTATTTAGGAAATATACAACTAGGTATCATTTTGATTTTCCTTGGTAGTGCTATAGATGGTTTAGATGGACCTTATGCGAGAGAAACCAATTTACAATCTGAAAGTGGCGCAATATTAGATTCATTGATAGACAGAATTGGTGAATTAATAATTTGGAGTGTTGTAGGAATATCATACACAGACACAGATATAGAGTTATTTACTATATTTGCAATTATTGTTTCATCTAATTTAATTCCTTACATGAGAGCTAAATCAGAATCTTATGGTTTAGAAAACAAAAAAGGTATAGCTGCGAGACCAGAAAGAGTTATTTTTGCAGTACTATTTATGTTTTTTGATTTTCATTTTCTTTACGTTTATATTTTTGCAGTTATTACTTGGATTACAGCTTTCCAAAGATTTCTCTACTTATATAATCATCTAAATGACTAAATATAAAATAATCATTAATTTACATAAATTTATAAAGGGTTTAAATATTCGTAAGTTATCATTTATATCTTATCCAATAGGGTTTTTATATTTTATATTTACACCCTTTAACAGTTATAGACTATCAAAACGAAAAACATATATTGAAAATTATTCAGTATTAAAAGTCAAAATTAATTACGTAAAGTATTGGATAGAAACTATTTGGTTATCAAAAGAAGGTTATAAAAATCAAGTTTATGACAATGTTGAAATTGTAAATGAGCATGAAGTTAGAAAATTAAATAAAAATTATAATTCATATATTATTGCACTCCCTCATACAGGAAATTGGGAATTTGCTATTCCAATGGGTCAAAAACTAGATCTTAATCTTATGGCAGTTGCCGAACCTCTTGATGATAAAGATATTCTTAATTGGTTCACAAGATTGCGAGAGTCATTGGGATGTAAAATTATATTAGGCGGTAAAGGCCAAAATACATATGAAAAATTGGTAAATCATTTATCAGAAGGATTCCATGTATGCTTATTAGCTGATCGACATGTAGGAAATAGTGGTGTTGGTGTTGAGTTTTTTAATCAAATGGCTGCTTTTCCAAAAGGTCCTATAGCACTATCACTTCAGACTCAATTACCAGTTATACCCGCTGCTTTTATAAATATCGATAATGAATATAAATTAATTTTTGGTAAACCGTTTATTGTTCCACACTTTGAAAATGATGCACAAAGTATTCAACATGGTTTAAAAGTTTTAAGTAAAGAGTTAGAAAAATTAATACTTCTTGATCCAAATCAATGGCACTCAATACAACCCGTATGGACAAGTGAGTACTAACGTTCTCCTTTTAACTCCATATTCCTTTAAAAAATATGGGGGAGTTCAAAGTCAAGTTAATTTAATTGAAGAGTACCTCGATACACACGAAGAATTTAAAGTTAAAGTTTTTGCTCATGGAAAACATAAAAAACTAGACAAATCTTTAATATTCAATATTCCATTTAATTCGTCAGTTTCTTCGGTTATGTTATTTCCAAATAGAGAACTTTTTAAACAATATTTAAGTTGGGCAGATGTTGTGCATGTGCATGAACCTTTTGTCCCAATATTATTTTGGAGATTGCCTAAAAATATTAAATATGTATTTACACATCATGCAGCACTTCATCCGTATGTGCTTTTTTTATTAAAAATTTTATATAAGTTATTTTCATTTAATTCTTCAAGTACTCATGTAAGCAAAGATTCTATGAATAATGCTTTAACTTTAAACAATAAAAGTCAGTTAATTCCAAATATGATAAAAATAAATAAAGATGTGTCGTTTAGTGAAGAAAAAGGATATTTATTTATTGGAAGACAAGAAAAACGTAAAAATTTTGAATACTTTAAATTATTGTCAGATCATAAAAATTTCAAAAATTCAAAATTTATTGCAATCACAAATAAATTAATTTATTCAAAAATTATAGAAGTTTATATAAATCCAAGTGAAAATCAAAAAAAGGATATATTTAAACTAACGAATATATATCTTGCGTTAAATACTAAAAGTGAAAGTTTTGGTATAACAATATTAGAAGCTGTAAATAATGGTAACTTAGCAATTACAAGTAATTTGAATGCGTTTAAAAATGTACTTGTTGAATCGCATATTGTATTTAAAAATAAAGATTTTGATTCATTAATTGAAGTTCTTTCAAATCTAACTCACAGTAAATTAGCTGAACTTTGGAAAAATCAATATGAAGAAATAAAAAAATATGATTTAGATAAAAATATGAAGGAGTTCATTTCTATATATACAAACTTATGATGTATTATTAAATATATGAAAATTGAATCAACAAATAAAGTTAAAAGAGGCTTAGCAGAGATGCTCAAAGGTGGAGTCATTATGGATGTGGTAAACGCTGAGCAAGCAAGAATTGCAGAAAAAGCAGGAGCATCAGCTGTTATGGCACTGGAAAGAATACCTGCCGATATAAGAGCGGATGGTGGAGTAGCTCGAATGTCTTCTGTAGGTGTTATTCAAGAAGTAATGGATTCAGTTTCAATCCCTGTGATGGCTAAAGCTAGAATTGGTCATTTTGTAGAAGCGCAAATTTTAGATTCTCTTGGAATAGATTTTATGGATGAATCTGAAGTCCTGACTCCAGCAGATGAAGTTAATCATATTAATAAACAAAATTTTAAAGCTCCATTTGTTTGTGGTGCAACAGGACTTGGCGAAGCAACTAGAAGGATAGCTGAAGGTGCATCAATGATTAGGACTAAAGGTGAAGCTGGTACAGGTAATGTAGTAGAAGCTGTTAGACATATGAGGACCATTATTAATGAATTAAATGAAGTAATCGCTTGTGATGAAAATGAAGTTGTGGCTTTAAGTAAAAAATTTAGAGCTCCACTACACGTTTTGGAAGAGATTAAAGAATTAAAAAAATTGCCAGTAGTAAATTTTGCAGCTGGAGGTATTGCCACACCAGCTGATGCAGCGCTTATGATGCAATTAGGTTGTGACGGAGTATTCGTAGGATCCGGAATTTTTAAGAGTGGCGATCCTGCGGAAAGAGCAGAAGCAATTGTTATTGCAACAACAAATTTTAATGATCCTAAAGTATTGGCTGAAATTTCAAAAGACTTAGGCGAACCTATGGTTGGAATTAATATAGACACGCTTTCTGAAGAAGAGAAATTAGCTAAAAGAGGTTGGTAATTGAAAGTTGGAATACTTTCATTCCAAGGTAGTTTTCTAGACCATTCAAAAAGTATTTTATCTATTGGTGCTACACCAGTTTTAATTAAAAATGAAGCAGATATTTATGATTTAGATGCTTTAATACTTCCCGGTGGTGAATCTACAGCAATGAAGAAAATTGATAGCTATTTAAAAGTATTTAGTGTATTAGATGATTTTATTAAATCAGGAAAACCAACACTATCAACATGTGCGGGAACAATATTGTTAGCTAAAGAGGTTATTGGAGGAGATACTACAATTCCAAATATTGACATTCAAGTAACAAGAAATGCGTATGGACGACAAACCGAATCTTTTGAGGGAAGTGTAAGTTTTTATGATAATAACGATATTTACTGTTTTATTAGGGCACCTAAAATTACAAATATCCTAACTGACAAAGTTGAAGTAATTGCAAAACATAACGAAGAGATAGTTGGAGTAAAACAAGATAATATTGTTGCTTTAACTTTCCACCCAGAATTAAATAATGATAAATATTATTTAAATTGGTTAGACAATTTCATAAAGGAAGGTGAAAATGTCAGGACACTCTAAATGGTCAACCATTAAAAGGAAAAAAGGTGCGAATGATGCTAAAAGAGGCAAGTTATTTGCAAAACTTATAAAGGCAATAGAAGTTGCTGCAAAAAATGGCGGTACGGACCCTTCGGCTAATGCACCTCTATATCAAGCTATTCAAAAAGCTAAATCCAATTCAGTACCTAATGACAATATTGAAAGGGCTCTTAAACGTATTGATGGAGATTCTGATGCAGGTGAAATATTTGAACTTACTTATGAAGGTTATGGTCCACACGGTGTTGCAATACTGATAAATTGTTTAACAGATAATAAAAATCGTACATCTTCAGATGTGAGGGCTGCATTAACTAGAAACAATGGATCAATGGGTAATCCAGGTAGCGTAGCATATTTATTTGAACTTAAAGCTATATTTCAATTTGAACAATACGATGATCAACTAATTGAGATTGCTATTAATTCCGATTGCTTAGAAATACAAGAATTGAGTAATGGGATTACTTTTGAGTTTGAACCTAATAATTTTAAAAATACATATGAGATGTTTAAGAAAAGTGGATATAACCCTGATAATGCTGAAGTAGCAAATATACCATCAACTTCTATAAATTTAGATGCATCACAATTTTCACAAATTACTAAATTGATAGAATCTCTAGAAGATTTAGACGATGTACAAGATGTTTATGCAAATTTTGACATAGAAGAAAAAGAACTAGAGTCACTACTTTCTGAATAATTAAAAGTAATATTTAGATATGGTAAATAAAGCAAAAAAACAGGGAACAACTTACGAAACCAATATAGTTAATAGACTTAATAAAAATAAATTATTTAAATCACAACGTTTCGCTGAAGGCGGATCTAACGATTTAGGCGACATACAGCTTCTTGTTGGTGACGAAGAATATTATATTGAAGCCAAATCTCGTCAAAATTTAAATATTCATCAATCATTAGATAAAGCTATCGATAAATCAGGTAGTGAAAATACAATTTTATTTTGGAAGAAGTTAAAGAAAAGAGATGGGAATTCAAGAAGATCTTCTGATGGCATGCCTGAAGTAGTTACAATGTCATATGATTTATTTGTTAAATTGATGAACAAATAATGCCTTTTAAATCTGATATTTTTGATTACAACCTACCAAAAGACTCAATAAATCAAAATCCATACAAAAATCCAAATAATTCTAAACTTCTTTTAGCTGGCAGCAAAGAAATAATAAAATTTAAAAAATTTAATACAATAATTGAACAACCTTCTCTTTTCATATTAAATAAATCAACTGTTAGAAATGTAAGAGTGCAAACAAAGAAAAAAACCAAGGGATCAATTGAGATTTTTTTTCTTGAAATATTAGGTGAAAATATAGCAAAATGTTTAATTCGCTCCTCTGATACAAAAAAATTAAATAAGGTTTATGATTTAGACGATTTCAAATTTAAAATAATTAAAATTCAAAATGATACATTTCATATTCACACAAATAAAAAAGTAAACGAAATTATTGAAAGCTATGGAATAACACCGTTACCACCGTATATTGAAGATAATTCAAAGAAATATAAATACTACAATAATCAATTCTCTGATGGAGGTTTTTCAGTAGCATCTCCAACTGCAGGATTACACTTTACCAACAAACAGATTGATTTATTAAAAAAACAAGGACATGAAATTGTTTATATAAATTTAGACGTGAATATTGATACGTTTAAACCAGTTACAGTTAAATATTTGCATGATCATGATATTCATGAAGAGAATTATAGTATTGAAGAATCTGACTTTAATAAAATTTTAAGTGCAAAAGAAACAAAAAAGAATATCTATTGTATAGGCACGACAACTCTTCGAGCTGTTGAGTCTGCATATTTAACGGGTACTTTAAAAGGCAGTACAGATTATTTCATATTTCCTGATTCGAAAATTAATATTCCTAATTACTTAGTTACAAACTTTCATGCGCCAAAAAGTTCACTACTTTCTATCGTATCATGTGTATATGGAGATAATTGGATAGAACTTTATGAATATGCCTTAAATTCGGGTATGAAATTTCTAAGTTTTGGTGATGCAGTATTATTTAAAGTAAATGAATGACATAGAATTAAAAACAGTAGCACGTGATGGCAAAGCTCGTCTTAATGAAGTTACTTTAAATAATAAGCAGTTCCAAACGCCTTTATTTATGCCTGTTGCAACCAGAGGAGCATTGAAGTCACTCCCATTTAATTATTTAGATGATACTGACATAATCCTTGCTAATACTTACCATCTTTACCTTCGACCAGGTTTAGAAGTTATTAAAGAATTTGGTGGTTTACATAATTTTATTGGTTGGAACAAAGTTATTCTAACCGATTCAGGCGGATTCCAAGGGTGGTCAATTCCAAATAAATTTAATGATGACGGTATTGAATTTAAAAATATATATGATGGGTCTAAGTTTTTTATGGATCCAACTCTATCTATGGACATTCAGCAAACATTAAACAGTGACATTGCAATGATACTTGATAGCTTAATTGACATTAACAAAGAGTATGATGAACAATTAAATGCAATACAAACTACTAAAAATTGGGCATTAGAGGCTCGCGAACATCACTCAAACTCTAACCAATCACTTTTTGGAATCGTTCAAGGAGGTAAACATAAGGAGTTAAGGGAAAAATCAGCTATTGATATGTTATCACTTGATTTTAACGGATATGCTATCGGAGGTTTAGCAATAGGAGAGACACAGCAAGAAAGAAAAGAAATTGTAGATTTTACTGTAGAAATGCTTCCTCAGAACAAGTTACGGTATGTTATGGGTCTTGGTGATATTGAAGGAATGTTAGATTTAATCGAACTTGGTGTTGATATATTTGACTGTGTCTGGCCCGCAAGGCTAGCAAGACATGGCAAAATAATAAACAGGGGGAAATTCTTTAATTTAAAAAATAGTAAATACAAGAAGGATACTGATCCTTTAGTAATTGGATGTAAATGTTTTGTGTGCTCAAATTTTTCTAAAGCTTATCTTAGACATTTACTAACTAACGAGTCGACATCAGCATGGTTTTACTTGACACTTCACAACATAGTACAGACTGAAAATATTCTTAACGAAGTTAGAAAAAGTATATTAAACTCAGAATTTGATAAATATAAAGAAAGTGTTTTAAATGGATGATTTTATAGCAATCTTGCCTCTTGTAACTGTATTCTTTATATTTTATGTTGTTCTTTACATACCTCAAAGAAGAAGACAAAAAAAACATAAAGTATATATTGAGTCCCTAAAAATAGGCGATGATGTTGTCACTGAATCAGGTATATTTGGAAGAATTGTAAACATTAAAGATGAAAGTATCACACTTGTTCTTAAAAAAGGTGAAATTGAAATTTTAAAGAGCAAGATACTTCATAATTAAAATGAGAAATCTTATAAAGTTACTGTTTTTACCGATTCTTTCAATATCATTATTTAGTTATGTTTTCATAAATTCTATACAGCCTAAGTTAGGATTAGATCTTCAAGGCGGAATATCAGTGATACTAACAGCAGATGAGGAGACTGAACCTGAATTAATTGAGCAAGCAGTAGAAATAATGCGTACTCGTATAGCAGCATTTGGTGAAGTTCAAGAACCTGAAATATCTATAAGTGGTGAAAATTCAGTACTTGTACAGTTACCCGGTTTAACTGATCAGGAAAAAGCCCTTGAAGCAGTTGGTACAACAGGTTTGCTTACATTCAGACCTGTTATTAATTCTTCATTACAACTAGGATATTCACCAGCCCTTACTTTTACTGAAAATCCAGATGATCCTGAAAATCCATTAGTATCAGCTCCATCGGGAGTAGATGAATTAACAGGATTAACAATAAGTGACGATCCATCTAGAACATCATATCTTTTATCACTTAGTGATGGTTACCCTATAATTTACCAACTTGGTCCTGCTGTATTAACAGGAAATGATATTGATGATGCACTTGCAGTGTATCCAAGCAACGAATGGATTGTTCAACTTAACTTTAAAGATGAATCAGCTAACAAATTTACAGAACTAACAAAAGAGCTTGCTTCCAATATTGGCGAGCAGAGAAAATTAGCCATAGTTTTAGATGAACAAGTTATATCTGCACCGGGCGTAGCATTTGATGTAAGTCCAGACACTGGTATAACAGGTGGTACTGCATCTATTTCAATGGGTAATGCTGATCAAGGAGAGTCAGCAAATAATCTTGCAGTTATTTTAAGATATGGTGCTTTACCCGTATCGTTTGAAAGATCATCAATACAAAAGGTTTCAGCAACACTTGGTGAAAATACATTAAACCTAGGATTGCAAGCTGGTTTAATTGGTTTAATAATTGTCAGTATATTTCTTTTTTTGTATTACAGATTATCTGGTTTAATTGCAATATTAGGGCTAGCTTCCTTTGGAGCATTATTTTATTCAGTGATAGCATTACTTGGTGAATGGCAAGGATATACCTTAACACTTGCTGGTATAGCTGGAGTTATAGTATCTATAGGATTAACTGCGGACTCTTATATTGTTATATTCGAAAAGCTTAAAGATGAACTTAAAATAGGAAGATCTTTTAAATTTGCTACAGAAAAAGCTGTTAAAGAAGCATGGAACACAATATTAGTAGCTGATTTTGTATCTATTATTGCTTCAGTAATTCTTTATCTTTTAGCAGTTGGACCTATTAGAGGTTTTGCACTAACTCTTGGTTTAGCAACAATTTTTGATCTATTTTACACAAGAATGTATATTTCAACAGCAGTTCCACTTGTCGGAAGAATTACGGATAATCCAAGATTTTATTATCCACTAAGCAGGAAAGATATAGACAATGTTTAAAAAGCTATTTTTAGGTACCACTGAAATTAATTTTAAAGTTCTAGGTGGTAAGTTTTATAAAATTTTCATAGTTGAAGCAGTATTGTTTATTGCAGTAATAGTAGGGTCACTTACAGGACTATTGAATATGAATTTATCTGTTGATTTCACAGGTGGAACTACATATCAACTTGATACACCGTATACTGACGAAGATATATCAGATATTTTAAGTAATACAATTCTCGAAGTATCAAGATATCAAACTTTTGAAAATTCAAATACTATTATTTTTAGAGCTGTTGAGTCTACACAAGATAACGAAACTCAATTTCTTAATTATTTGTCTAATAAATTCGATGTTGTTACAAATGAAATAGAATTTCAAAGAGTTGGTCCTACTTTTGGTCAAGATATTACAGAAAAAGGGATTAGGGCACTTGTCATTTTCTTGACTCTAATAGCATTATTAATATCTTTAAGATATGAATACAGATATTCACTCATTGCATTAGCAGCTTTACTACATGATTTACTATTAACTTTTTCAATATATGTTTTAATAGGCTTAGAAATAACACCTTCCACTGTTATTGCATTGTTAACAATCTTGGGTTACTCGCTTTACGATACAGTAATTCTTTTCGATAAATTAAAGGACACTCAAAAATCATTTAAAATTAGTAACTTAACCAGTGATGTCTTAAACAAAACATTCAATGAAGTTTTGATGAGAAGTATTAATACATCGCTCACTTCAGCTATACCGATTATTTCTATTATCGTAATAGGAAATTTTTTAGGAATTGAAGGTAATCTTGCTGACTTTGCTATTCCATTATTAATTGGCATAGTATCTGGAACTTACAGTTCAATATTTGTAACTGTCCCATTTTTATCAAAAATTATTAAAAGTAATTAAATTTAGTACCATTAGGATATGGCAACAATAAGTCCATCAAAAGAAGTTAATAAACTTTATGATAAGTTATTAGGATATTTTAATCCTAAAGATCAGACTTATATTAATAAAGCATTTCAATATGCGTATGATGGTCATGCTGGTCAAAATCGTAAATCCGGTGAACCCTATATAACTCATCCGTTACATGTTGCAATATATTTATCAGATTTAAATTTTGATAAAGAAACAATAGCAGCTGCTCTTTTACATGATTTAATTGAAGACACAGATGTAACATATGAGGATTTAAAAAAGATATTTGGTGAAGAAGTAGCAGATATTGTCGATGGTGTTACAAAATTAGATAAAATAAAATACAATTCGAATGAAGAAGCTAAAGCCGATGCAATTAGAAAAATGGTGATTGCAATGTCCAAAGATATACGTGTATTAATTCTTAAATTAGCTGACAGGCTTCACAATATTGAAACAATTGAGTATCACAAAGACTGGAAACAGGAGAAAATAGCAAGTGAAACATTGTATGTATACGCACCACTTGCTCATAGATTAGGACTTCAATCAATTAAACACGTATTAGAAGACGTATCATTTAGAATATTACATGCAAATCAGGATGCAGAAATAAGAGATATGATTACTGAAGCTAATCCTGATAGGGTCAGCCAAATTGATGA
Source organism: uncultured Candidatus Actinomarina sp. (assembly GCA_902555985.1). Taxonomy (GTDB): domain Bacteria; phylum Actinomycetota; class Acidimicrobiia; order Actinomarinales; family Actinomarinaceae; genus Actinomarina. The sequence continues at coordinate 40,587 of CACDUI010000005.1, read as the reverse complement.
ATCAATTAAAATTATTAAAACTTTATTGAGTGACAATTCTATGTCAGCAGAAGTTTATGGTAGACCTAAACACAACTACTCCATTTATAAAAAAATTGTTAACAACGGACTATCATTTAATGAAATTAATGATTTAATTGGTATACGTATAACAACAGACGATGTCAAAAATTGTTATACGATTTTAGGGTTGATTCATGCTAATTTTCAACCTGTTCTTGGTAGATTTAAAGACTTTATATCAATGCCTAAATTTAATTTATACCAAAGCTTACATACAACAGTATTAACTGAAAATGGAACAAAAATGGAAATCCAGATAAGGACGCACGATATGCATTACAGAGCAGAATATGGTGTTGCTGCTCATTGGAAATATAAAGAGAAACCTTCTACTGATTTAACATCATGGACAAATGAATTATCTGAAATATCAAATGAATATCCAGATCCAAATGAGTTCTTACAACATATGAAATTAGATTTATATGAGAATGAGGTATTTTGTCTCACTCCTGAAGGTGACGTATTAGCTCTACCTCAAGGTTCCAGTCCTGTTGATTTCGCATTTGCAATACATACTCAAGTAGGAGAAAAATTAATAGGTGCGAAAGTAAATGGTAAATTAGTTAATTTAAGTAGCATTCTTAAATCTGGAGACACTGTTGAAATATTAACAAGCAAAGATAAAGACAAGGGACCTTCTAGAGATTGGTTAAATATAGTTAAGACCTCAAGAGCTCGTTCAAAAATAAAACAATGGTATCAGAAACAAATGAAAAATGAAGATATTCAAAAGGGTAAAACAATACTCAATACTTGGCTTGACGAAAACCATGAAGTATTAGAAGCTACATCAAAAGATCAAATGATGAATGAACTACTTTTAGATTTAAAACTGCCAAATGTTGAAACATTATATCAAAATTTAGGCAATGGAAATACTGGGATAAATTCAGTAAGTAATCGTATTAAAAAACTTATTTTCCCAGGGGAAATATCTGTTGACGATGACTTATATTCTCCTGAAATAAAACAAGATCAACAATCTGATTTAGTTATTGTTGAGGGTTATGACGACATAAAAGTAAGAATGGGTAAGTGTTGCGTTCCAGTTCCAGGTGATGATATATTAGGTTTCGTAACAATATCTAATGGTATCGCTATACATAGATCTGATTGCTTAAATGTAAAAATTGATTCAAAACAGGGCGAAAGAATAATAGATGTAAGTTGGGCATATACAGGAAATACTGGCACAATTGTATGGCTTGAAATTGAAGCAATAGATAGACCTTACTTATTACGTGATGCAACGATAGCTATTTCAGATAATGGTGGAAATATTTTAGTAGCAAAATCAGTTACCAGTAGTAAACGTATAGTTAATTTAATTTTTCAAATAGAAATTAGTGACATTGACCAACTTGATGCAATAATTAAAGATTCAAAAGATATTGAGAATGTCTTTGATGCTTCAAGAATATATCCTGGAAGAAAATGACAGCTGTCCTAAATACATTTACAAGCTTTACAACTTCTAACTGCTATATAGTTAAACCATTCAATGATGAAAGGTGTTTTATAATTGATTTGCCACCAGATTTAGATTCAGTACTTGATTATATAAAAGTTAATAATCTTTCAATAGCAGGAGCTTTGCTTACACATGGACATTATGATCATGCCCTCGGTCTTAATATGTTTGATGGACATGCATATATAAACCTTGATGATGAATTTTTAGCTCGAAATCCTGATGAACAAATCAAATCTTTCTTAGGGCAAGATGTTGATATCGAAGAATATAATGGTGAATTAAAATCAATTGATACACTAAATTCTGATTATATAATTATTCATAAAAATCCAGGCCATACAAAGGGAAGTGTTTCTTATGAATTTCCAAATGAAGGATTAATATTTACTGGTGATTTCGTATTTAAAGATAGTATTGGGAGGACTGATCTATTTTCTGGTTCAATGGATCAGATGAATATATCATTAAGAGAAATTTTTCTTAATTTTGAAGAAGAATTTGAAATACTTCCAGGACACGGTCCATCGGGTAAAGTAAGAAGTATAAAAAATAATAATGAATATATAAAGGTTTTACTAAATGATTGAACAAGTCAAAGGAACTCAAAACATATCAAATGATGATTCTTTAAAATATCTATATATTCAAAGTCTTTTTTTAAATAAATTTGGTGATTATGGATATAAATATATACAAACTCCACTTCTTGAATATAAAGAACTATTTGATAAATCAATAGGTGAGTCTTCAGAAATTGTTACTAAACAAATGTATGAACTTACCGATAAAGGTGGTAGGGAACTTGTTTTAAGACCTGAAGGCACATCAAGCATAGTTAGGTACCATTCAGAGTTTAATAAAGACACTACAAATAAATATTCTTATTTTGGTTCTATGTTCCGTTATGAAAATCCACAAAAAAATCGATATAGAGAATTTAATCAAGCAGGAGTTGAAATAGTTGGATTAATAGATGAATATTCCGATTTTCAAATAATTAATGATTCATATAACTTTATTAATGAATTGATACCAGATACTAAATTGAAGGTTAATACTATTGGAAGTATTTCTGACCGTGAAAAGTATGTAAAAGTTTTATATGATTATTTCATTAATAATAAAGATAAATTATCACAAGAAAGCATTGAAAAATTAGAAAACAACACTCTACGTATTCTTGATTCAAACAATACTGATGATTTAGAAATAATAAAAAGTGCACCAAAAATCAATGACTTCATTAACGCGAAATCGCAAAAATCATTTTCTTTGATACTTAATAACTTGAATAGTGCAGAAATTTCATATGAAATTGATGAATCTTTAGTCAGAGGTCTTGATTATTACAATGACCTTACATTCGAATTTGCAACATCTAATAATGTAGTAATTGGAGGAGGTGGTAGATATGATAATTTAGCTGAGATACTATCACTTGGAAAGTTTAAAGGAGTTGGTGTTGCCTTTGGTGTAGAAAGAATTATGAACAACATATCCATACCAGAAAATTATACGAAATATTATCTTCTAGGAACTGACGTTAAAAATCTAACTAAATATTCAAAAATGCTCGATCAACATAATATCAATTACAACAAACCTGCAAGACTATCCAAAGCTAATTCTCAGTTCAAAGAAGCTAAAAAACAGAACGTTATGTATTTAATAAACACAGATGAAGATACAATAAAGAACTTAATAACTAATGAAACTGAAGATTTTAGCATAGAGGTAATTCTTGAACATTAACGAGCTCACAAATTATAAAAACGATGATCAAGTTGTAGGTTTAACAGGATGGGTAGACAGTATACGCGATCATGGAGGGTTAACTTTTGTTGATCTGAGAGATTTTACTGGTTCTATTCAGCTTGTATTTGATAAAAGTGGAGAAATCGATTTAAAATTAAAGAACGAATTTTATATATCAATTAATGGTTTATTCAAAAAAAGGGATAAATCATTAGTTAATAATAAAGTTTTTTTAGGAGATTCAGAAATAGAAGTATCTGAATTAGAAGTTATAAGCATAAGTAAAACTTTACCTTTCCAAATATCTAATGATATTGATACTGACGAAAATATCAGACTCAAATACAGGTATCTTGATCTTCGCAGAGAACAAATGAAAATTAATATACTGACTCGTTCAAATACATTTAAAAGTATCAGATCTATAATGAACGAATTAAATATATATGAAATAGACACACCTACGCTTATAAAATCAACGCCCGAAGGTGCAAAAGATTTTCTTGTACCATCTCGAAAATCTCCAAGTAGTTTCTATGCACTACCTCAATCTCCTCAAATGTATAAACAATTATTTATGATGTCAGGGTTTCCTAATTATTATCAAATAGCTAAATGCTATAGAGATGAAGATTCAAGAAAGGATAGGCAACCAGAATTTACACAACTAGATTTAGAATTCTCTGATGCTAATCCCTCAATAGTTAAATCAAATATTGAAAAAATAGTTCAATATGTATTTTCAGATGCATATGATTGCAAAATAAATACACCATTTAAATCAATTTCATATATTGATGCTATGAATTTATATGGTACAGATAAGCCTGACATGAGGATAGTTGAAACTTTGATGGACATAAGTGATATATTTTTAAATACTGAAATCAATTTTTTGAAAGATATCATAAGTTCAGGAGGAGTTATAAAAGCTCTACACACTGATGAACTACTTTCTCGTAAACAAATAGATTCAATAGATACTCAAATAAAAGAACTAGGTTCTAATGGATTAGGTTGGTTTAAAATCGAAAACAAAGAAATTAGCGGTCCTCTAGCAAAAATACTAAACGATAATGAAAAAAATGAAATTCTCAAACATGGTTCTGGTACTTTATTATTCCAAGCTGGAGAACTTATATTAATTAGTCAATATTTAGATTTGATTAGAAGAACTATTTTTAAACCATCTTCTGATGAAGCATACTCTTTTATTTGGATAGAAGATTTTCCTTTTTTTGAAAACGAAAATGGAAATCTCCAACCATCACATCATCCTTTTACTTCACCAAAAGATGATGAGATATTTAAAAATGATCCTATTAATGCAACAGCGTTGCACTATGACTTAGTACTTAATGGTGTTGAGCTAGGGTCTGGATCACAAAGAATTAATAAACCATCAATACAAAAAATTGTGTTAGAAAAGTGGGGATTAAGTCAGGATGAAATTGATGATCGATTTGGCTGGTTTATTGAAGCATTATCCTACGGTACACCTGTACATGCAGGATTTGCTATAGGTATTGATAGATTAGTTGCTGAAGTATTAAATCAACCATCTATAAGAGATGTAATACCTTTTCCAAAAACCCAATCTGGACTTGATCCACTAACAAACGCCCCTGCAAGCATTGATGAGGAAATATTAGAAGAATATAACCTTAAATATATAAATAGAGATGAATAGTAACGAAATTAGACAAAGTTTTTTGGATTATTTTGAATCCAAAAACCATAAGGTAATACCATCTTCTTCTCTAATTCCCCACGATAATTCTCTCCTATTTACAGCCGCTGGTATGGTTCCTTTAAAAGATTTTTTCTTAGGTAATAAAGTTCCTGAATCACTAAATATGGTTTCATCACAAAAATGTATAAGAACTATCGATATTGATATTATTGGTGATACAGATAGGCATTTATCTTTCTTTGAAATGCTAGGAAACTTTAGTGTTGGTAAATACTTTAAAGAAGATGCAATTAAATATTCTTATGAGTACATAACTGATGTACTTAAAGTTGATAAAGACAAGCTTTGGTTTACTGTTTACAAAAACGATGAAGAAGCCTACCAAATTTGGAAAGATGTAATTGGTATACCAGAAGAACGTATCCAAAGAGGAAATGAAGACAATTTTTGGCATATGAATATACCAGGACCATGTGGTCCGTGTTCAGAAATATTTATTGATAGAGGATCTAAATACGGAAAAGACGGGGGACCAATAGGTGGTGGGGAAGATAGGTTTATTGAAATCTGGAATTTAGTGTTCATGGAATCAATACAAGATCAACCATTTCAAATCGTTGATGAACTTCCTAAAAAGAATATTGATACTGGTATGGGACTAGAGCGTATTTCAATGATTATGCAAGATAAAGACAATCTATTTGATACTGATTTATTTCAGCCCTTGTATAAAGCATTATTAAAAAATACTAATAATACCGATCATAAATACGAAAAAATTATTATTGATCATATAAAATCTTCAACATTCATGATTTCTGATGGGGTTGTACCTACGAATGAAGGCAGAGGGTATGTTTTAAGAAGATTGATAAGAAGAGCAATTAGAGCTTATAACCAAATTAAAAACTCACCCTCTAGTCTGGATTATTTAATTAAAATTGTTATAGATATATATAAAACTTCATATCCAGATCTCGTAACCAATAAAGATAAAATAATTAAACTTTTCAAAAAAGAAGAAGATTTATTTCAAAAAACTCTAATTAAAGGTATTCAAGAGATAAATTCATTAATTGACATTAATAAACAAGTAACACCAAAAGATGCATTCTATCTTTTTGAAACATTTGGTTTTCCTTACGAACTTACAAAGGAAATATCATTAGAAAATGATTTAGAAATTGATGACAAGGAATTTTATAAGCTTTATGATGAGCACAAGGTGAAATCAAAATCTGAAAAATCTAAAGAAACTGAGATGATTAATTTTGATGTAGATATGAATACTTTTGTAGGTTATGAACAAATAAGTATAAAAACAAATATTTATCATATTGAAAAATTTAAAGATAAATTCATATTATTTCCAAAAGAAAATCCGTTTTATTTTGAAGCTGGCGGTCAAATCTCAGATAAAGGAACAATCCATACAGAAGATGACGCATTTGAAGTGTTAGACGTATACCAAGCTAACAATGGTGCCACTGGTTTATTAATTGATAAAGATAATTTTGAGATAGACCAAGAAATACAATTAAAAGTTAATGAGAGTTTTAGATCTGGTGTTTCTAAAAGCCATACAGGTGCTCATATCGTACATACTGCATTACGCAATATTTTGGGTGATCATGTAGCTCAAGCTGGATCAAATGTATCTCCAGGTAAATTTAGATTCGACTTCAGTCATACTGAGAAAGTTTCCCCTTCTGAGTTAGATGAAATATTTTCATTATCTAACAATGCTATTTTTGAAGATTTCGAAGTAAAAACAAAAATTATGAATATTGATGACGCAAAAAGCGAAGGCGCTTTAGCATTTTTTGGTGACAAGTACGATGATGATGTACGTGTTGTAAATATAGGTAACTTTTCTAAGGAGTTATGTGGTGGAACTCACGTGCACAATTCTCATGATGTAGGGTTAATAGTTTTATTGCAAGAATCATCAATTGGATCAAATTTAAGAAGAGTTGAAATGTTATCAGGTAAATTAGCATACGAATTTTTGTCTAATGCGTACAAATCTTATAAGTCAGTATCAAATATTCTAAATGTAAGTGTTGAAGAAGTACCTGTAAAGCTTAAATCGCAGCTAGAAACTTTAGAGGATTTTGAAGAGAAATTCAAAAATATAAGGAGTAAAGAAATAACGTCTTTAGTTAGAAATATTGAAGATAACGCTGAAATTATTAATGACAGAAAAGTTTATGTAGATGAAGTTAATCTAGATAGTCCTAATGAATTACGTAACTTAGCATTACAAATTGTAAACGATACTCAAGTAGAAATAACATTACTTTATTCATCTATCAATGGAAAGAATTCTATAGTTGGTGCAACTAAAAATAATATTAAATTAAATATATCATCTGTTGTAACAGAAATATCTAAATTATACGGTGGAGGAGCGTCTAAAGATGAAAATCTTTCAATCGGTGGTGGTCCAAATAATTTTGATACGGTAAAAGCACTTAAATTAGCTAAAGAAATAATATCTAAAGAATCTTAGTTTTGAACAATATATTATCGATTGATTATGGTGAGAGATATCTCGGTTTAGCGGTAAGAACTGATAAAACAACAATTCCGATTCCTGTTGCTGTTATTGATAGGAAAAAAGATAATACTTTGAAAACTATTAAAGAATATATTGATACATATATAATTAATCAAATAGTTATAGGATATCCAATTGGCCTAAACAATTCGGAAAATAGAATGACCAATTTAGTAAACAATTTTATAGAAGATTTACTTTATTTAAATGTAAAGATTCAAAAAATTGATGAAAGACTTTCATCTAAACTTTTTAAAAATAATGAAAGTGATAGAATTGATGATCTTTCAGCATTGGCAATATTAGAAAGCTACATTGCACAAAATGAATAATTTATTTCTGAAAAATCGAACATCAATCCAGCTTGTCACAACACTAATATTTATATACGCTTTATATAATTTTGTTACTTCTACTGCAGATTCTATTGAAGGCAACCAAATTAACGAAATTTCAAATCAAGGAATAGTAGAAGTAATAACAGTGAATATACCACAAGGCTCAGCAGCATCAGAAATTTCAAGTATTCTTGATTCCACAGGTATTGTAACTTCTAAATTAGCATTTGAATTATATCTTAGAAATGAAAACCTAACAGATAAATTAAGAGCGGGAACATACGAATTGCCAAATAATTTATCGTTTGAAGAAGTAACTGCGCTACTCCTTAAAGGACCTCCTCTAAAAACTTATACTATTACTGTTCCAGAAGGATTATGGATTTCCGAAACACTTGAAATATTATCTGCACAAACAGGTTACGACGTTTTACAATTAGAAAATTCACTTACTTCAGGACTTGTTACTAGTAGTTATCTAGATAGTACTGAAGCTTTAGAACTTCAAAATTGGGAAGGATTATTGTTTCCAAATACTTATCAAATAGATATAGAGGCAAATGGTGAAGAAATTTTACAAATTATGGTTTCCGAATTAGAAAAAAGATATGAATTGCTCCTATCTAATTACTCAGTACCGGAATGGATTAATAATTCAAATGAATTTTTTACAGTAGCAAGCTTAATAGAAGCAGAAGCAAAACTTGATGAAGATAGGCCTTTAGTATCATCTGTCATTAGAAATAGATTAAACGATAATATGTTATTACAAATTGATGCGGCTGTGCTTTATGCACTTCAGAAGAGGAAGTCTCAAGTTTTATTAATCGATTTACAAGTCGATAGTCCATATAATATCTATAAATTTACAGGGTTACCGCCCACACCTATTTCTGGTTTTGGCGAAAAAGCTATGCAGGCAATATTCGACACTCCTGAAAATGATTTTATATACTATCTATTAACAGACATTAATGGAAAAATGACATTTACAAATAACTATGAAGACTTTATTAATTTAAAAAATAAAGCTAAAGAAGAAGGTGTAATCCCATAATGGTATCTACTAACGACATTAGGCCAGGTCAGTCAATATTAGTTGATAATATTCTTTACCAAATTTTAGAATATCAACATGTAAAACCTGGTAAAGGGAAAGCTTTTGTTAAAACAAAATTGAAAAATTTAACAAATGGTGGTCAAATTGAGAAAACTTTTAGGGCAGACGAAGACGTACAACAAGCATTCATTGACAAACAATCGTTTCAATTTTTATATAATGAAACTGATGAATATTATTTCATGAACAATGAAACTTACGAACAAATATCTTTAAATAAAAATATTTTAAATGGACAGGAAATATTATTAAAGCCAAATGAAGAAGTTACAATTGCAATGTTTGATAATAACCCAATCGACATAATACTCCCAACAACAATAACACTAAAAGTTACAAAATCTGAACCAGCCGTCAAAGGAGACTCCGTAAATTCTTCAACTAAAGAAGTTACATGTGAAACAGGCTTTACTTTACAAGTACCGATGTTTATTAACGAAGATGATTTAATAAAAATTGATTCAAAAACTCAAGCTTACATTACCAGAGCATGAAATTTGATTTCAGACATTATTGTCTTATATCCCTTTTTTCAAACGAAGATATTGACTCTTGTGTACTTGTAGATAACGATCTTTCAGATAATCAGCTTGTTAGAGCTGAACAATTATTAAAAAATACCCGTGATAATTTTGATGAAATTATTAAGTTAATGCAAGGGCATTCGCACAACTGGAGTATTGATAGAATAGGAAAAACAGAAAAAACTTCACTTATTCTTGGTATCTCAGAAATAATGATGAATTTAACACCTATTAAGGTAATACTTTCAGAATGGACTAAATTAACTGATAAACATGGATCATCAGATGGTGCTAAATTTGTAAATGCTATCCTAGATAATATAAGTAAAAATAATGAACCTTTATAAAGAAATTCAAAATATTAAGAGTGAAAGAGATATTTTTATAAATTCATTTAATCCTTTAAATTTAACTGAAGAAGATATTTTAAATACATGCGAAAATATTAACTTACAATCGATTAGAGTACACAAATATCTTACAAGTACAGGTGATATTGGGAAAGTTGCAACTGCAAAGTTTCTTTCTTCAATAAACCTAGATGAAAATAGTAGGTTTACAGATATAGATAAAAAGCAAATTAAATTAATAATTGAATATATTAAAAATTAAATGATATACATAATTACAGGTCCATCAGGTGTAGGAAAAAATACAATTATTGAAGCTATGTCAACAGATTTAGATTTTTATTTTTCAGTATCTCACACAACTAGACCTCAGCGTGAAGGTGAAGTTGACGGTAAAGATTATTACTTTATCAGTAACGATGAGTTTAATTCATTAATAAATGATGATTTAATGATTGAATATGAGCAATATGGTGGATTTTGTTATGGGACTAGTAAAAAAGAATTGTTGAAAGAAAGCAATATAATTTTATTGGATCTAGAAGTAAATGGTGCAACAAAACTATTAAGTCAAAATGACGATTTTATAGGTATTTTTATTGATATTGATGATAATGAGTTAATAAATAGGTTAAAAAATCGAGGTCATGATAACGATTTTATAAATAAAAGAATGAAATTGGCTACACAACAGAGAGAGAAGAAATCACAATATCAATACCATGTAGACAATGTAGATATAAATACTTCCGTTAATCACATACTTGATATAATATATTCATTGGAGGAATCATGATAAAACCACCTATTGAAGATTTATTAAAAGAAACACCAGGAAGATTTGCTTTAGTTATTACAGCAGCACGAAGAGCTAGAAATATAAATTCATACTTTAATCAACTAGGTGAGGGTATCGGAGCATATACACCTCCTCAAGTTCAAAGTTTAAGCAGAAAACCTCTAACTGTTGCTTTTGAAGAAATCGCAGCAGGAAAGGTCGAAGTTTCAGACCAAGATTAATGAAAAAAAATATACTACTTGGTGTAACAGGTAGTATTGCATGTTCAAAAGCTGAAACATTCATAGACCAGTATTCAAAAGATTTTAACTTTAAGATACTTGCAACCTTCAATGGATTGAAATATTTATCTAAAGATTTTTTAAATACTCACAATGTATATTCCGAATGGGAAGATTTACCAGGTTCACCTCATATAGAACTTTCAAGATGGGCTGATGAATTTATTATATATCCCGCTTCTGCAAACCTTATATCAAAAATTTCAGCAGGAATAGCTGATGATTTATTAACTTCTACAATCCTTATGTTTCCAAAACCAATGTATATATGTCCAGCTATGCATGAAGAGATGTATATAAATGATCAAATAAATATAAATATAAATAATCTTTCAAAGAGCAATTATATTGTAGGTCCTCGCTATGGAAATCTTGACATTGGTGACCGAGGATTAGGTAGATTAATAGAACCGAATGAATTGAAAGATAGAATTAATAAGGTAAGAGGAAAAATTATTGTGACTTCTGGCCCAACAACAGAACCTATTGATGATGTAAAAGTAATTACAAATAATTCATCAGGTAAGCAAGGTAGGTCAATTGCAATTGAATTAACTGCAAGGGGCTACGAAGTTGTATATGTACACTCAAAAATGATTAACACAATTCCTGGTATTCAAAATATTTCATTTACAAATTCAGAAGATCTACATAAAACTATTGTGGCTGAAGTTAATGATACTATGTCTATATTTATGACAGCTGCAGTTTCAGACTTCACTATTAATAAAAGTGATGGAAAAATTAGTAGAAATAGTGGAAAAATAAATCTAGAACTTATCCCTAATAATGATGTTATTGCATCTATAAAATCTAATTACCCAAATATTCAATGTATAGCTTTCTCTGCACAAGTTGATGATGAGTTAAACTTTAAGAAGATTAAATCAAAAAATGTAGATTATCTAGTTATTAATAACATTCTAGAAAATGAATTTGGTAGTGACACTAATAAAATATCTATTATAAATAGTGAAGAATTAATTTATAAATCCGATACTTTAGACAAGCATGATATTGCTGAGGCGATACTTACAACTTTAGAGTATTGATATGTATGTTGATATTGAAGTAATCTCAAACAATACATATACAAATAATTTATTTACCTACAAAGTTCCTAATAATGTAACAGATAAAATAAGTATTGGATCAATAGTTAGTGTTCCATTTAGAAACAAAGATTACAAAGGTATTGTTTTGTCTCTTACTGATAAAACTGACATTTTGAATGTAAAAGAAATAAACAAATATTTAGGTATTACGTTAAATGGAAAGCATTTAGATTACCTTAAACAGCTGGCGATATCTAATAAGTTGAATATTGGTATTATTCTTTATAATTTATTTGACATTTCAAATTATAAAAATCAAAAAGTAATGAATAATAAAATGATAAAAAACATACCCTTCGCTAATTTAAAAAATATAGACACAAATAGGAATAATGTATTTTTTGTTCCTTCCCTTAAAATTGCCAAAAATTTAAATAACCAATTATCTAAAATTACAAATATTGACTTTTATCAAAAATTTGGTGGTAAAGATGAGATTACTAATATATTAAGTAAAAAATTTAAAAACATTATCTTACTTAATACAAATTTTGAAAAGATTAATTTAGAACAAAATACAAATTACTATTTTTATGATTCAAATCATCCAGCATGGAGATTGCCAAAATTAAATAATCTAAACATTACAGAAGCAGCTCATCTTAAGCAGAATATATTTGGTGGATCATTTTTTTTTATTAATGAATTTCCAAATTTAGAATTTTACAATCAACCGTTTGAATATAAAGGCGATCATAATTATGAATTAGAATATTATATTGAAAATTCTATTGAAGATTGTATTAATTTGTTCTCATATAAAAACCCTGATAAAGTACTTAACGTATATTCAAACAGTCCCTTAACTCAAACAGATATATTTACATATGCAGATAAAGTAACGGATACAAAAATAGAGGCTATTTTGCTTATAAACCCAACTTTAGTAACAAATAATATTATTAATTCTTATAAAGTTATATATCTTTTATCCATATTGAACCATGCTAAAACTTACAATATAAAGACGATTATATTTTCAACTAATGAAATAAATATTAATAAAGTTTTAAATAGTAAAAATATAAATAAATGGATTAAAAAAGAACAAGAAACAAGATCAAAATATGGACCCAGCTTATTAAATAAAATATTTACGTTTATTAGTAAAAATCCGTTAAAAAATATAAATAAAAACCTTGTTAAAGGACCAATTGAGAAAGACGATGGTTATTTATATGAAATTAATATAGATTTACAAAAAAGTTATGATTATTTAGAAATTATGAATATGTATAAAGATCTTAAAAATTATGATTTAAATAGAGCTAGGTTTATTTAATGAATGATATTGTGACATTTGGTCATCCAGCATTAAACATGAAATCTGAAAATATAGAACACATCGATGAATATATTGTTTCCCTTGCAAAAAGAATGATTGACATTATGTATGAAGCGCCTGGTGTTGGGTTAGCTGCACCTCAAATAGGTATTAATAAGAATTTATTTGTATTTGATGCAGGGGATGGCCCTAAGGTAGCTATAAATCCAAAAATAGAAGATCTTCAAGGTTCAATTATTTTTATGGAAGGGTGTCTTTCTCTTCCTGGTTATTACTGGGATATTGAAAGACATGAATATGCAAAAGTATCCTGTATAAATGAAAAAGGTGAAGAAGTAATATACGAAGGAGAAGATCTTTTAGGAAGAGTTCTACAACATGAATATGATCATTTACAAGGACACCTATTATTGAAACAACTTAAAAGAAAAATTAGAAAAGAAGCAATGAAAGAAATATCTATAAAAGGATTTCCAGGTGACAAAATATAAATATTTTTTTGGTTCAGATTCAAGAAGCATACCTTATCTAACAACAATATTTAATAGTGATAAAAATATAAAAGTTGTAACCACTCCACCTATTCAGAAAGGTCGAGGGAAGAAATTTATATTGAATGCAGTTGAAGAATACTGTTTAAATAATGACATTGAATTCTATTACTACAAAAGTAATGACAAATATGATGATATGATTTTTGGTATAAGTGCTAGTTTTTCAAAAATCTTCAATCCAAATTTTCTTAAGAATAATAATAAAATATTCAATATCCATTTAAGTCTATTACCTGAACTTAGAGGACCTTCACCGGTTGAATTTACTATTTTAAATAATTTTACTATATCTGGAATTTCTGTATTCGAAGTTAATGAATCTATAGATACTGGAAAAATTGTATATCAAGAACAAATTTATGTAGGAAGTAACGACTATGCGTCTGATCTTTACGAAAAACTATCTCAGGTTTTTAATAAAAGTTATAATTCAATGGATTTTTATTCTGATGGCACAAAACAAACTGGTACAGGCTCTTTAACAAGTAAATTTTCCAAATCTGATTTTAGTATTCTCAACGATAACTTAAATAAATCCAAAATTAAAATTAGAGCTTTTAACGTATTAGGACCAGCGTATACAATCTATAGAGATAAAATTTTAAAGATACATTCTTACTCAAATGTTGAAGATTCTGAAGGTATAATGTTTAAAGAGGGTGTGCTTTATCCAGAATATGTAACTCCTGAGGGAAAGAACAAAATGCTATTTCCTGATTATATAAGAGGTATTAAATGAAAATATCTGCAAGTGTACAAGCTGCAAATCAACTTAATCTTCTTGAAGATATAAATAATAACAATGATAAATTTCATCAACTGCATATAGATATAACTGATGGACATTTTGCCGATAATATAAGCATGTCATATAAGATTATTAAACAGCTCAAGCAAGCAACCGACTACTACATTGATGTTCATCTAATGATTGAAGATAATGTAAAGTATACTGATGTAGCTTTCGAGAATGGTGCAGATTTTGTTACCGTTCATAGTGAATCAATTTCTGTTGAAAATTTTTATAAGTTAAGTGAAAAGCATAAATTTATGGGCATTGCTTCCTTGCCTTCTACATCCAATTTAAATCTTAAAGAATACTTACCCCAAGCAGCTGGAGTTTTATTACTAGGAGTTAACCCTGGATTCTCAAATCAATCTAAAGTCATCTCATTATTAGATAAAGCTAAAGAATTTGTAACAATCTTTCCAGATTATGATGGTATCTTAATTCTTGATGGAGGTATAAAAGATACTGACTTAACTGACTATGAAGATCTAGGAGTTGATATTGCTGTTCAAGGAGGAGCAATTTTTGGATAAATCTCTTACATATATTAATTACTCAATCTATATGCAAGAAGCAATAATAGCAGCTTTAAATACTCAGACTTTCCCAAACCCTAAAGTTGGGGCAGTACTTGTAGATAAATATGGAAATATTAAAAGCACTGGCGTCCATCATGGACCGGGCACAAACCATGCAGAAATTGAAATTATAAATAATTCAGTTATAACTGAAGAAGACACATTGTACGTAACGCTTGAGCCATGTTTTCATACTGATAGTTCGCCATCATGTTGTGCTGAACTTCTAAAAACTCAAATTAAAAATATAGTTATAGGAGATATTGATATAGATATTAGGACAAATGGTAAAAGTATTGAATTATTAAAGAAAAATAATGTAAATATATCATTTGAAAAAAATGCAAACCTATTTATTAATCCACATTATAAAAATCAAAAATTATCAATTGTTAAGCCAACAATCATAGGAAAAATTGCGACATCTGATAATAATTTTATATATGAAAATAATTCAATAGATAAATACATTACAAACGAAATCTCTTTGTCAGTAACTCACTATTTGCGAGCTACTGTAGATGGTATAGCCATAGGTAAAAATACTCTAATCACTGATTCACCTAAATTAAATATACGTAATTCAGACGTTACAAATGTTACTCCAATGAAAATAGTTTTCTGGGGATCAGATGTTAAGAATATAGAAAAATATATCGACATATATCATGATTTTATATTCTTAACATCATTTAATCACTCAGCATCTAATGTTTACCCATTACTAAATGATGATTTTAATCTTAACAATATATATTCAGAATTAAAGATAAACTCCGTGTTAGTTGAAGGTGGTAACTACTTACACAAATTTCTTCTAAACAATGTGAAATATGACAATTTTTACTGGTTTAAAAGTAGTAAAAAAATAAATAACGGTTACCCGTTATCTGATCCAATATTAAGTAAATTAAACAATGAATATAAAGTAATTAATAAATTTCCTCTTAAAGATAACCAATTAACAACATATACTTATATTTAATGTTTACTGGAATAATTATTGATATAGGCAAAATTGTTGAATTAAATAATGATAAGTTGGTTGTTAAATTTGATAATCCACAATTTTCAAATTTAGAACTTGGTACAAGTATTGCAATTGATGGTTGCTGTCTAACTCTCTCAGATTATGAGAATAACAATCTAGTATTTCAAGTATCAGAAGAAACATTTAGTAGAACTGCTTTAAATAAAGACCATTGTGGATACGTTAATTTAGAACTTCCCTCAACTTTAAATAGTTTTTTAAGCGGTCATATTGTACAGGGTCATGTTGACTCAACAATTAAAATTACAAATATCGCAGAGTTAGAAAATGGAATGTGGACTTTTAAATTTAAAGATGCTATTTCAAAATATTTAGTTGATAAAGGCTCAATAACAATAAACGGAATATCTTTAACAGTAGTATCTCCATCTGCAGATAATTTTGAAGTTGCGGTAATAAACGAAACTTACAATCGTACAAATTTTAAATACTTAAAAAATGAAAGCTCAGTTAACGTTGAGTACGACGTAATAATAAAATATCTAGAGAAGCTAAATTATGATAACTGATATAAAAAGTATTATAAACTCATTTAAAAATGGTGAAATGATAATTCTTGTTGATGATGAAGATAGGGAGAACGAAGGTGACTTAATTATTTCAGCAGAGCACTTAACTTCTGAACATATTAATTTCATGATAACGTATGGTAAAGGATTAGTGTGTGCACCAATCTCATCAGACATCGCAAAAAAATTAAAATTACCACTTATGCAAGGTGTTAATAATGAAATGCAAACTGCGTACACTGCTTCAGTAGATTTAAAAGGAAACGGCGTAACTACAGGTATCTCAGCAGATGATAGGCATAAAACAATAAAAGGGCTACTTGATGAAAACTCAACAAGGGAAGATTTTAATGTACCAGGACATATATTTCCTCTTCAAGCAATGGATGGTGGAGTACTAAGACGAGCAGGGCACACAGAGGCAGCGATTGATTTATGTAGTATTGCTGGTCACAAAGAAGTTGCAGTAATATGTGAAATCATTAACCATGATGGAACTATGGCACGCATGCCTGATTTAATTGAATTTTCCAAAGAACATAATTTAAAAATTGGAACAATTAAAGATTTAATACAATATCGCTTAGATAGCTCAAATCCAGTTGAATTTGTTTCTAAATCTAATATTCCAACTGATTATGGTGATTTTATAGGTCATGTATATAAAGATACGATTGACAATACTGAACACATAGCATTAACTCTTGGTAATTACTTGGATGGTGAGGATACTATGGTACGTGTCCATTCAGAATGCTTAACTGGTGATACTTTGTTTTCTTCAAAATGCGATTGTGGTTCACAGTTGTCTAACGCATTAAATACTATTTCTAATAATGGTAAAGGTGTTCTTTTATATATGAGGGGCCATGAAGGAAGGGGGATTGGATTAGGTAATAAAATAAAAGCATACTCACTTCAAGACAGTGGTGATGATACTGTAGATGCCAATCTAAAACTAGGTTTTGAAAATGATCAAAGAGATTATGGTACTGGAGCTTTAATTTTGAGAGCCTTGGGTATAGAAAGAATGAACTTATTAACAAATAATCCTCAAAAAAGAGCTGGGCTAGAAGGGTACGGATTAAGCATTACAAAAAGAACCCCTTTATTAGGAAACAAAACTCCGCAAAATTCTAAATATTTAGAAACTAAAGAATCAAGAATGGGACATAATTTCGATGAAGAATAAAGTTGCTTTAGTATGTTCTAATTATTATGAAAATATAACTGAAGGACTCATAAATGGTGCTAAAGATAATTTAGATCCTTCCTTTGATGTAGAAGTTATTTTGGTTGATGGAGCGTGGGAACTTATTTACAAAATTAATCAATTATCAAAGAATAAAAGTTTTGATAAATTTATCGCAATTGGTGTAATTGTGAAGGGTGATACAGATCATTACGAATACATATCAAAAAGTGTTGCGGATGGTTTAATAAATTTAACCATTCATAACAACATTTATATTGCTAATTGTGTTTTAAACGTTCTGAATCTAGAACAAGCTAATGAACGTATATCTGATAATAAAAATAAAGGATCAGAAGCAGCTTCAGCTTTAAATAATCTTTTTCTCTAAGTAATTAACATTGTATGTATACTTAAGTTAAGCGAACAATGTTCCACCTACTGTGAAAAATAGTAAGGTTGAAAAACAGCTTCGTGCTGTTTTTTTTTGTTGAAAGGAGTAGAAATACCAGAATTAAAAATAAATGAAGCGATTCGTTCGAAGAAGTTACTCGTAATTGCACCAGATGGTGTACAAATAGGAGTCTTAGAACTTAAAAAAGCACTAATTGTTGCTGAACAATTAGATTTAGATTTAGTAGAAGTATCACCAGAAAGTAAACCACCTGTCGCAAGATTAATGGATTATGGGAAATACAAATATGAATTAGCACAAAAAGCTAAAGAATCTAAAAAGAAACAAGTAAAGATTTCTGTAAAAGAAATTCAATTAAAACCAAAAATTGATACTAATGACTTCAAGATTAAGTTAAACAAATCAAGAAAATTTTTAGATTCAGGTGATAAAGTAAAATTCACTATGAGATTTAGAGGAAGAGAAGCAGAACACCCGGAATTTGGGCAAAAAGTATTAGATAATTATGTTGAAGAATTAAGTGATATAGCGATGATTGAATCAACTTCTAGTCCTGATGGAAAATCTTTAACAATGGTACTTGCACCTTTTGGAGGAAAGAAATGAAGAAAAAAACTCATAAGAGTATGAAAAAAAGAGTAAAAGTTACTGGTACTGGAAAATATATGAGACGTAGGTCTCATAGATCACATTACAAATTAGCGAAAAGCTCTGGTACTTGGAAACGATTAAAACGAGATGTTGAAGCATCAAGTGGAGATAGTAAGAAAATAAGAAAGTTGTTAGGTTAATTATGGTTCGTATAAAAAGTTCTGTACAAAGTAAAAAAGGTAAAAAGAAAGTTCTTAAAAAAGCTAAGGGTTATACGGGTGCTAGAAGTAAAAGACTGAGAGCTGCTAAAGAACAAGTTATGCATGCAGGTGCTGATGCATTCACCCACAGAAAAGATAAAAAGGCTGACTTTAGAAAACTATGGATATCTAGAATTAATGCAGCTTCAAGACAACACGATTTACCTTATTCAAAATTTATCAATGGATTAAATAATGCTGGTGTGAAAGTTGATAGAAAGATTCTTGCAGACTTAGCTGTAAATGATCCTAAAGGTTTTAAAAAACTTGTAGATCTAGCTAAAAAGAATTTAAATGGCTGAGTTAAACTTTGACAAAGTTTTAGCATCCTTAAGGCTTAGACTAGATGAAGTTATTTCAGAAAATGAATTTGATGAAATATCAAAAGAATATCTAGGTAAAGATTCATTATTATCTGATGAAAGAAAGAAGTTATCAACTCTTTCCAAAGAAGATAAAAAAAGTTACGGTGAGAAGCTTAATCAAATTAATAAATCAATATCAGAAAAAATTATAAAATCAAAGCAGGATTTTATTGAAAAAAAATACTCTGACCTTGAAGACTCTGAAGATGAAGACGTAACAATAAATTGGGTCACCAAAAAGGGAACACACAGACACATAATATCTCAAGTAATGGATGAAGTAGTTGATATATTTTCATCTATAGGATACAAAGTAGCTTATGGCCCAGAGGTTGAAACATCATGGCATAATTTCGATGCTCTAAATACTCCAGACTGGCATCCAGCAAGATACGAATCAGATACTCTATATACAAATACAAATCTTGAAACATTGTTAAGAACACAAACTAGTACTGTACAAATAAGGCATATGGAAAATAATGATCCTCCTGCTTATATAGTCGCACCGGGAAGAGTTTTTCGATCAGATCAGCTTGATGCAACACACTCACCAGTATTTCATCAACTAGAAGGTTTAGCTATAGATAAAAACCTGAAGTTCACAGATTTAAAAGGAACTCTGGAATATTTCGTAAAACAATTCTTTGGAAGTGAAATTGAAACTAAATTTATACCACATTTCTTTCCATTTACTGAACCATCGGCTGAAGTGTTAGTCAAATGGAAAAACGGTGAATGGCTTGAGATACTTGGTTGCGGTATGGTTGATCCAAATGTTTTAAAGCATGTTGGATACCCGGAGGAATTTCAAGGATTTGCATGGGGTGTTGGAATAGAACGTCTTGCAATGTTGAAATATCAAATAGATCATATTAAAAACTTTTATGATAATGATATAAGATTTCTGGAGCAATTCTAATGAAGATACTTAAGTCCTGGCTTAATGACTGGATAGATATAGAAAATATAGATTCAAATGAGATATCAGATGCTTTAGAATCACTTGGTTTTGAAATAGAATCAAGAATCGATAAGATACCCAATTATAAAAACATTGTTGTTGGAAAAGTATTAGATATTTACGAACATCCAAATGCAGACAAAGTACGGGTGACAAAAGTTGATGTTGGATCAAAAGTATATGAAATAGTATGTGGTGCTTGGAATTTTGATATAAATGCGATTGTTCCAGTTGCATTACCAAATAGTGAAATTAAAGATGGATTCAAAATAGAAAAACGCGATATAAGAGGTGTTGAATCTAATGGAATGATTTGTTCTGCATCTGAACTAGATCTATGGGATGACCATGCTGGGATATTAAAACTGTCTGAAAATACTAAAGTTGGTTCTGACTTTGCCAAAATTTATTCATCAGTTGACACAATCTGGGAAATAGGAGTTACTCCTAATAGAGGAGATTGTATGTCTCACTTAGGTATAGCAAGAGAGTTGTCTAGATATTTCGAGACACCAATTAAATCAAATGAAATAAAACTAGATCCAAACATTGAAAATGTAATAAAAGTTAACAGCGGTAAAACTAAATTTTGCAACTCGTATTTATCAGTTGAAATAGAAAATTTTGATATTACTGATTCTGATATAAAAGTTAGATACAGGCTTTCTTCTGTTGGCGTTAGGGTTATAAACAATGTAGTTGACTATACGAACTATGTACTTCATGACATAGGTCAACCTCTACACGCATTTGATAGAGACAAACTGTTTGGCACTGTTTCAGTTAGAAAAGCAAAAGATAACGAAACATTAAAAACTCTTGATGAACAAACTAGAAAATTATCGAATGAAGATCTAATAATTACAGACAATGACACACCCATTGCTCTAGCCGGTGTAATGGGAGGATATAATAGTGAAGTTACAGAATCTACTAAAAATTTATTAATTGAAAGTGCATACTTTGATAAAGTTTCAATAATGAAAACCTCTCGTAGATTAAATTTAATTTCAGATGCATCAATTAGATTTGAACGAGGAATAGATTATGAATTACAGAATAAAGGACTTGAAAGGTTTATTTCAGTTTTTAAAAATGATCAAAACATCTATTACTCTAAAATATCATCAAGTAAAAAAGAGAGTATTTCTTATGAAGAAGTTACTTTTGATAAAGATGATATATTTAAAATATTAGGAGTAGAGATGAGCGATGATTTTATTAAAAATACATTATCTCAACTACAAATTAAATCAAAAGTAACTAGTAATAAGATAACCTTTAAATCTCCGAGTTGGAGATACGACTTAGAAAGGCCTATTGATTTAATTGAAGAATTAGCAAAACACTATGGATTTAATAATTTTCAATCAACACTTCCAGTTGGTAATAATTTAAACAATAAAGGAGAATACTGGTATAAGCGTAAATATATTTCAGAATTATTATCTTCTAATAATTTTTATGAAATACAAACATTGTCTTTTGCGGATAGCGAGTCAAATAAAATATTTTCACCTGAAAAAAATCCAGTTACTGTTATTAACCCGATTGATCAAACACAAGAAAATTTAAGAACAAATTTACTTTTCTCATTGATAAATACTTACAAATATAATTATGAAAACAACTCTGTATCTCACAAATACTATGAAATAAATAACATATACGATGACGGTAAACATAAATTATATAAAAACATTCCTAATCAGGAATATTCTCTTGGCTTTTTAATTCCTGAATACGAAACCAATACAGACTCTCGTGGAGAATTGATTCACAATGATATTCATTCATTAACAAATTTTATAAAATTGCTATTCCCACAAGTTCAGTTTGAACAAATTTCAAGACCAGGTTTTCATAAAAACTATTCATATATATTGAAATTAAACAATCAGATTATCGGGTTTATGGGTAAATTATCATATAAAGCGCAGTCTTCTTTTAATTTAGATAACTCACTTTATATTATGCAAATTAATACTGAAAACTTTAATTTAAATGAAGTTGAAGTTATTAAATATCAACCTCTATCATCTTTCCCGTTTATTAAATTTGATTTATCATTTTCTGTTAAAAATGATTTCAGAGCTTCAGAACTTATTGAATATATAGAAACTCTATTGCCAAACAATGAAAATAAAATATCAATATTTGACAATTTCAGAAATGAGAAATCTAGAAATTTAGGAATTAGAATAGTTACGAGAAACTATAACAAGACTTATACAGACACTGAAAGTGGTGATATTTTAGATATGATTGTTGAAAATGTTCAATCAAAATACTCAATTAAATTAAATAAGAGCGGTAATGATGCAACCTAATGGTTTAAATAATAGAGTTCTAAAAACACTGTCTCAATCTGCTTCTAAAGCTGCAGTGGATTTACTTGGAATGAGACTGTCTACTTCTATAGATAACAAATTTGTAGAATTAATGATTACCGAGACAGAAGCTTATGGAAGAAAATCAACTGACAAAATGGCATTACTTAATACTTATAAAAATATACCAACCTCAATAACTTTGGGGCCACCACATGTCGCAGTGCTTCGTTCTTATGGTTCAAATAAAGGACTTTTTTTACTTTGTGGTAAAAAAGGTTCTGCTGAAGCAGTTTTAATAAGGTCATCAGTAATTTTATTGGGTAAAAAACATATTGAAAAAAGAAGAAAAACAAAAATGAAATTTGATAAATTAAATGGTCCAGGAAATATAACTAAAAGTCTAGGTATAGATAAAAGCTTAGATGGTGAAAATATTCTATCTGGAATTATTAATTTATCACCAAGAATTCATCCTTTAGACAGAGCAGTAGCTAAACAAAGAAAGAATGCTAAAAGGAATGACAAGCATCTTTGGCGTTACTCTTTAATTTTAAAATGAAATATCTTCAAGAACGTGCAAGTGCGATTAGTCCTCTTGACGATTTTAATGAATTATTAAAATCTAAAAAACCTTTACGTATAAAACTTGGAGTTGACCCAACTGCTCCAGATGTTACCTTAGGCTGGTATGCAATTTTAAGAGCATTAAGAAAATTTCAAGAGTATGGTCATACTGCAGTATTAATACTTGGAGAATTTACTGCGCAAGTTGGTGATCCTTCTGGAAAATCTGAAATGAGAACCCAACTTAACACAGATGAAATTAGTAAAAACTCTGAAGGTGTATTGCCAATAATTGAAAATATCCTTCATAAAGAAAATCTTGAAATAGTATCGAATAAAGATTGGTTATCTAAATTATCTAGTTCTGATCTTATCAACTTAGCATCATCCACAACTCTTGCACAAATGCTAGAAAGAGAAGATTTTTCTACTCGATATTCTAGTAATTCACCTATATCGTTAATGGAATTCTTTTATCCTCTTCTTCAAGGATATGACTCAGTTGCAGTTAACTCTGATATTGAAATAGGTGGTCATGATCAATTATGGAATTTAATGCTTGGCAGAGAAATTCAAAAATTTTATAAAAAGACACCACAGGTAGCAATGACATTTCCTCTTTTAGTTGGTACTGACGGCTCAAAGAAAATGTCACAATCATTAGATAACTACATATCAATTTCTGATGATCCAGAAAATATTTATGGAAAAATTATGAGTATACCTGATGAAGTAATGTGGGAATATTTTACAATGTTAACTGATTTAGATTTATTAGAAATAGAAGATTTAAAAAAATCCATAAATAATGATAACGAAAATCCATTTAATGCAAAAAAATTATTAGGCAAACTTATTGTTACTGAACTTTATAGCGACCAGGATGCAAATATAGCTGAAACTTCATTTGAAAATATAACTATTAACAAAAATGCACCTAAAGATATACAACAATTCACCATAGATAAAACAGGCGAAGTACATTTACCCAAAGTTTTAACAGAAAATGGCCTTACAAAATCAAATTCTGAAGCAAGAAGGTTAATTACATCTGGTAGTTTTAAGATAAGTGACGAAAAATATACAGGTCTTGACATAAAAATTGATAAATTATTGAATAAGACACTTCAAATAGGTAAAAGAACATTTTTCACTTTTAATTAAATTTTTTACACACTTAATCAGAGACCTGTTACTGTATATATTACGAAAAAAATTGGCTTTTTGACAACTGAGTAAAGTATGAACGCCGGTAGTGCAGATAGAAATATCTAGCACTCTTTTTTTGTCGACTTTTAACTAAGTAGACAAATATTTTGTCAACTTTTCATTAAGTTGATTCAACTTTTTTAAGTTGAAATGGGTAAAACCCATGTTGATTCTTTGGTCAGATTTAAATTATTCAAAGATTATGTTGGAGAGTTTGATCCTGGCTCAGGACGAACGCTGGCGGTGCGCCTTATGCATGCAAGTCGAGCGAAGCTTTTCAGTAGTTTACTACAGAAAATGACTGAGCGGCGAACGGGTGAGTAACGCGTGAGCAATCTACCTTAGTTACAGGGATAGCCCGAGGAAACTCGGATTAATACCTGATATTCTTTATTTCTCGCATGAGAATAAAAGGAAAGGTCAGCCGAACTAAGATGAGCTCGCGTTCTATCAGCTAGTTGGTGAGGTAAAAGCTTACCAAGGCTACGACGGATAGCTGGTCTGAGAGGACGATCAGCCACACTGGGACTGAGACACGGCCCAGACTCCTACGGGAGGCTGCAGCAGGGAATATTGTGCAATGAACGAAAGTTTGACACAGCGACACCGCGTGTGGGATGACGGATCTAGGTTTGTAAACCACTTTCAGGAGGGAAGAAAATGACGGTACCTCCACAAGAAGCCCCGGCCAACTACGTGCCAGCAGCCGCGGTAATACGTAGGGGGCGAGCGTTGTCCGGATTTATTGGGCGTAAAGAGCTCGTAGGCGGTTCAACAAGTCGGTCGTGAAAGTTCAGGGCTCAACCCTGAAATGTCGATCGATACTGTTGTGACTAGGATACGGTAGAGGTGAGTGGAATTCCGAGTGTAGCGGTGAAATGCGTAGATATTCGGAGGAACACCAATTGCGAAGGCAGCTCACTGGGCCGCTATCGACGCTGAGGAGCGAAAGCTAGGGGAGCAAACAGGATTAGATACCCTGGTAGTCCTAGCTGTAAACGATGGATACTAGATGTAGGAACTGGATTGACGGTTTCTGTATCGCAGCTAACGCGTTAAGTATCCCGCCTGGGGAGTACGGTCGCAAGACTAAAACTCAAAGGAATTGACGGGACCCCGCACAAGCGGCGGAGCATGCGGCTTAATTCGATGATACCCGTAGAACCTTACCTGGACTTGACATATAGGGTCAAGCTATAGAGATATAGTGTGCATTAGCGCCCTATACAGGTGGTGCATGGCTGTCGTCAGCTCGTGTCGTGAGATGTTGGGTTAAGTCCCGCAACGAGCGCAACCCCTGTCCTATGTTGCCAGCATTTAGTTGGGGACTCATAGGAGACTGCCGGTGATAAACCGGAGGAAGGTGGGGACGACGTCAAGTCATCATGCCCCTTATGTCCAGGGCTGCACGCATGCTACAATGGCAAGTACAACGAGTCGCAATACCGCGAGGTGGAGCAAATCTCTTAAAGCTTGTCTCAGTTCGGATAGGAGTCTGCAACTCGACTCCTTGAAGTTGGAGTCGCTAGTAATCGCAAATCAGCAAAGTTGCGGTGAATACGTTCTCGGGGTTTGTACACACCGCCCGTCAAGTCACGGAAGTCGGCAATACCCGAAGCCAGTGGTCTAACCCTTTAGGGAAGAAGCTGTCGAAGGTAGGGTCGGTAACTGGGACTAAGTCGTAACAAGGTAGCCGTACGGGAACGTGCGGCTGGATCACCTCCTTTCTAAGGAGCATAGAACTTCGGTTCTAAGGTCAATCGTCGGTTGTCTACAAGACTGATACTTTACTCAGCTGTGAAAAAGTCAAATTGGCTTTTTGAAAATTGTATAGCAAGCGCAATTGCAAAGTATTCATATAGTTCAAGCTACTAAGGGCTATTGGTGGATGCCTTGGCGCTGGAAGCCGATGAAGGACGTGGAAGACTGCGAAAAGCTACGGTAAGCTGTCAAACAAGCTTTGATCCGTAGATGTCCGAATGGGGAAACCCAATTTATTTTAATAAATTACTCCTACCTGAATATATAGGGTAGGTAGAGGGAACTAGGGGAAGTGAAACATCTCAGTACCTAGAGGAAAGGAAAGCAAAAGCGACTCCCTGAGTAGCGGCGAGCGAAACGGGAAGAGCCTAAACCAAATTAATGTCAAGACTGATGTCGTTGTTTTTTTGGTGTTGTGGGGTCCTTTGGAAAGAGCATCAGATCTTTCAATAAGTTACAAAAAATTAGATTAGAAAAATTATCTGGAAAGTTAAACCACAGAGTGTAATAGTCACGTATTTGAAAATCTAATTACTTATTAAGGCCACCCCGAGTATCAAGGAAGATAATCCTTGTGAATCTACGAGGACCACCTCGTAAGGCTAAGTACAACCAGCGACCGATAGTGAACAAGTACCGTGAGGGAAAGGTGAAAAGAACCCCGGCGAGGGGAGTGAAATAGTACCTGAAACCAATAGCTTACAAGCAGTAGGAGGGATATTTATATCCTGACTGCCTGCCTTTTGAAGAATGAGCCTACGAGTTATCTGTATGTGGCAAGGTTAAGGAGTAAATCCGTAGCCGCAGCGAAAGCGAGTTTTAATAGAGCGTCTAGTCGCATGCAATAGACCCGAAGCCAAGTGATCTATCCATGGGCAGGGTGAAGCGGAAGTAAGATTTCGTGAAGGCCCGAACCCACTGATGTTGCAAAATCAGGGGATGACCTGTGGATAGGGGTGAAAGGCCAATCAAACTTGGTGATAGCTGGTTCTCTCCGAAATGTCTTTAGGGACAGCGTTATATGTTGCGCTTTGGAGGTAGAGCACTGATTGGGCTAGGGGGCCAACAAGCTTACTGAACTCAGTCAAACTCCGAATGCCAAAGTGTATAAATATAGCAGTGAGCCTATGGGGGATAAGCTCCATAGACAAGAGGGAAACAACCCAGATCATCAGCTAAGGCCCCTAAATGTATGTTAAGTGTGAAACGATGTGAGAGTGTTCAGACAGCCAGGAGGTTGGCTTAGAAGCAGCCATTCCTTTAAAGAGTGCGTAACAGCTCACTGGTCGAATGTTCTCGCGCGGAAAATGTAACGGGGCTAAACATACTGCCGAAGCTATGGGATCTTACTAATCTTGATATTTATATCCAGGAGGTAAGATCGGTAGGAGAGCGTTGTATGGACAGCGAAGCAACAATGTAAGTTAGTTGTGGAGACCATACAAGTGAGAATGTAGGCATGAGTAGCGAAGGAAGAGTGAGAATCTCTTCCGCCGAATGTCCAAGGGTTCCTGGGGAAGGTTCGTCCGCCCAGGGTTAGTCGGGACCTAAGGCGAGGTCGAGAGACGTAGTCGATGGATAACAGATTGATATTTCTGTACCACTAATAACACGCCCAAATCGAATATATGTTGCTAAGGAAAGCCCTTCGGGGCCTACCGACCCACATATTACTAGATTAGCGATGGAGTAACGGAGAAGGATAGATGATCCCAGGCGATGGTTGTCCTGGGGTAAGTGTGTAGGGTTGTTAATAGGAAAATCCGTTAACAATAAACCTGAGACACGATGCCGAGCCGCTTTTAGGCGAAGTCATTGATTCCATGCTTCCAAGAAAAACTTCTAGTTAGTTTTATTAGTGCCCGTACCCCAAACCGACACAGGTGGACAAGTAGAGAATACTAAGGCGAGCGAGAGAACTCTGGTTAAGGAACTCGGCAAAATAGTTCCGTAACTTCGGGAGAAGGAACGCCCAAGTAAAGTGATTAATTAACTTTATGAGCTTGAAAGGGCCGCAGTGATCAGACTCAAGCGACTGTTTATCAAAAACACAGGAGGATGCAAAGTTCTAATACAACGTATATCCTCTGACACCTGCCCGGTGCTGGAAGGTTAAGTGGAGAGGTTAGCTTCGGCGAAGCTTTGAAATTAAGCCCCAGTAAACGGCGGCCGTAACTATAACGGTCCTAAGGTAGCGAAATTCCTTGTCGGGTAAGTTCCGACCTGCACGAATGGTGTAACGATTTGAGTACTGTCTCAACCAGAGACTCGGCGAAATTGCAATGTGAGTAAAGATGCTCACTATGCGCGACAGGACGGAAAGACCCCGGAACCTTTACTGCAACTTGATATTGAATGTTGGTGTGCAGTATGCAGGATAAGTGGGAGACTTTGAAACAGCGGCGCTAGTCGTTGTGGAGTCATCCTTGAGATACCACTTTCTTCATATTGACCTTCTAACCTAGATCCGTTATCCGGATCAGGGACATTGTCTGGTAGGCAGTTTCACTGGGGCGGTGGCCTCCGAAAAAGTAACGGAGGCGCTCTAAGGTCACCTCAGCGTGGACGGCAATCACGCATTGAGTGTAAGTGCAAAAGGTGGCTTGACTGTGACACAAACAAGTGAAGCAGGTACGAAAGTAGGAACTAGTGATCCCATGGTTGCATGTGGGTGCGCCATGGCTCATCGGCTAAAAGGTACTCCGGGGATAACAGGCTTATACCCCCCAAGAGTCCATATCGACGGGGGTGTTTGGCACCTCGATGTCGGCTCTTCTCATCCTGGGGCTGGAGCAGGTCCCAAGGGTTAGGCTGTTCGCCTATTAAAGAGGAACGCGAGCTGGGTTCAGAACGTCGTGAGACAGTTCGGTCCCTATCCGTCGCGCACGTAAGAAATTTGAAGAAAGTTGTCCCTAGTACGAGAGGACCGGGATGAACGATCCGCTGGTGTGCCAGTTGTTCTGCCAAGAGCACGGCTGGTTAGCTACGATCGGACAGGATAAGCACTGAAAGCATCTAAGTGCGAAGCCCCTTCTAAGATAAGATTTCTCATCGGGTTAACCGATTAAGACCCCTTATATAACATGAGGTTGATAGGTCAGAAGTGTAAGTACAGTAATGTATGTAGCTGACTGATACTAATAGGTCGAGGGCTTGAGCTGAATACTGAGCTTGAGCGCTTGCTATAGAATTTTTAAGAAGTTGATTTGCGGTGGTGATAGCAATGGGGATACACCCGTTCCCATTCCGAACACGGAAGTTAAGCCCATTTGCGCCGATGGTACTTGGGGGGCAACCCCTTGGGAGAGTAGGACACTGCCGACTTTTAAGAAAGAACCCCGAGAAATCGGGGTTTTTTCATTTAATTGATTAACTTTTACAGAATTTGGCTCAGTTTTGGCTCAGTTTCTCATTATAAAAAGATGATATAATTTTAATATGAAATTTTTCTCAAAAAAATCAAAATGGTTGTCTCAAGCTGAATACAGAAGCAGAGCAGAACTTATTGATAAAATGATATGGCCAACAACAGGTAAAAAAAGTCCAGGCGGTGGCAATAATATAATCATGCTTGATAGTGAAGATAGTGATGGTAATAAACTTTCTTATGAAGACGTTGTTGGAGAATCTTTTGTCCAAAAAAATTTTATAAAAGCATTTGGGAAAAAGTCAAAAGAATCTAATTACTCACATATAGATCTATTACTTCTCATACCAGAAGTCAATAATGAATTTGATAAGTACGCAGTTTCAGTAAGAAATCCTAAACTTCACATGAAAGAAAATACTTTAGGTTACTTTCCTAAAGAGGATGCTCGAGTACTCCAAGAATTAATTTTGCGTGTAATTCATGAAACTCAATCTTTTATAGCTGTTGAAGGAAATCTTAAAGGTGGATGGAAAAGTGGATTACTTGGTAGAAACCAAGGTGATTATGGAATAGATTTACATACTGAAATTAAATATATGATTTTAGAATTAAAAGATATTTTAGAAAATCCTCAAAAATGGCAAGACCATCCCGACTGGGAGATATTACAAAATTAATTAATTTTGGCTCAGTTTTGGCTCAGTTTCATCCGGAATTATAGGAAACCACGGGGAGAGTAGGACACTGCAAACTTTTAATGAAGAGCCCCTAGGAAACTAGGGGTTTTTCTTATTTATTAGATAATTCCTGATTCCATTTATTTGCATTTCAAAATTAGCATTGTTTATATAATTATCGATAGTATTTTTGTCAATATTAAGAAATTCATAATTACCCCTTACCCAACTTCTTATAGATTCAATAGCAAATTCATCTGACATATCATTCAAATTATTAATAAAAACTATCCATTCTTCTATATTTTGTTTTGCATTTATTATCAATTCGTAGGGATTATTATGAATTCCAAAATGGGCTAGTGCTAAATAATTAAGATCTAGCTTATACAATTCATCTAAAGTATTAAATAAAACTTCTTTATTAAAATCAGGAGGTGGAAGGTTTGGTTGTACAAAATTACCATGGGGATAAATTAATCCTAATGTATCTCCCATAAAAAGAGTTTTAGAATATTCATCATAAAATGTGTAATGATGCTTTGCGTGACCTGGTCCGTATATAGCTTCTAATTTTCTGCCTTTTCCAAGATCTATAAGTTCTTTATCTTTAAGTGAACGAAGATTATTTATTGGAGTCGGTTTAATTTCACCCCAATTGGTTGTTAACCACTCTTCTGTATAAACTTCAGATACAGCTTTCCATAATTTTTCTGGATTAGGAAGGTGTTTGATACCCAGTTCGTGAATATAAACAAAATGTTCTTTATATTTTTCTACCATGTGACCGATTCCTCCTATATGATCTAAATGTAAATGAGTCATTGCCGATCTTTTTACTTCATTGATTCCTAAGGATTCGAGGCTTGATATAAGGTAGGGGAATGATTTAGATGGTCCTACTTCTATCAATATGGGGTTCGTTGAATCAATATAATAACAAGACATACGACCAGGTTTATTTTCCATAAATACGTCAATTTGATAAATATTTTCATCAAACTTTATAATGTCCTGTTTCATATATATATTTTTGCATATAAAAGTTATAAACTACACTGTTTAAATGAAAGTTTCTTTAGCGAGTACAGCAGAATATAGTTCTAAAGCAGCTGAATCTATCAATGATTTGAATCCAAATGCTGCAGATATTTTAATTGTTAGTGTAATTACCTCAATGGTTACTGACCTTGGTGTAGTGTCTCCAACTGCATCAGGATTACTGTCTTATTATGATGGTCAAAAGAACACAAAACATACAATAGATGGTTACTTTGTTGCACCTAAATCATTTGATGGAAACGATCATGAAGAACACAGAATTTCTATGACATACGGTGGACATGTTGAAACATGTAAAGGAGGAAATACTTTTGCGGTTCCAGGTATATATAAAATACTAGATTTTGTTTATGAAAGATATGCATCACTACCTTTGGATAAATTATTAGAATATCCAATAAAGATTGCCAAAGATGGCTTTAAATTAACACAACCAACAAAAGACTACTTTATACATTCACTGGAACCAATGTTTATGTGGCATGAATACTCAAAGAATGTTTTAAATAGCGTTTATCAAGATCTAGATAATGGAATTGTAAAACTTGAAAAACTTTCAGACACATATAGTTATATGTCTACCGAGGGATTCAATGATTTTTATACTGGTGATATATCAAAATCCATTCTTGAAACCTTGGAACATGAAGGTGGTCATGCTACTGCTGATGACTTTAATAATTATGACTTAATTTCAGAAAACAAATTTAATTACAAATACAAAGATTTAATATTAACCGGTCATGCAGGTCCATCTATAGGGGGACTAATGGTACTGAAATATTTAGAAGGTCTTTCAATCAAATCTGACAACAAGGCAGAAACATTGAAAAATGTCTACATTGATAGACAGAAAAATTACGAATTTTTTGGTAACAGAAGTGAATTTATAAATAACGAAATTAATAAGATTACTCAATCATCTTCAACAATACAAGCAAACACTTCAGATGAAGCTAATAATCATTTCTCCATTACCTTTTCAAGTGGATATGGTTCTGGAGTTCTCTGCAAAAATACCGGAATGTATTTTAATAACTCTCTGGGAGAGGTTGAGCTCAACCCTCAAGGATTTCTTGGTGATACAAGAGGCGATAGGTTAATATCAAATATGAGCCCCCTTATTATTGAAACAAATGAAGGTGTAAGCACAATTGGATCACCAGGAGCTGACAGAATTAGTTCTGCAATTGCACAAGTATTAATAAATTATTCAAAAAGTAAAAACTGGAAACAAGCAATTGATGAACCAAGATTTCACGTAAATGGAGATGGTACTGTTAGAGCAGAACCTGGCTCATTAGATAATGATAATGACATAACCATAACTGAAAAATACGATATGTATTTTGGAGGAGTTTGTGTTTCAGGATTAAGTAACAGTATTTTTTCATTTGGTGACAAACGAAGAGGAGATACTAGTTGGGAAAGTTAGAAAAGTTACCTTTCAAAGTCCTGTTTTACTTAGGATTTATTATTGTCATAATTTTTCTTGGATTATCTTATTGGCAGATATCAAGTCATTATGATGATACAAATAATTTAGAAAGTCTTACTCAATATGAAAATTTATTAGAAGTATCTATATCAGATGTAAATAATTTGTCTGAATTCCAGTATATTCAAATTGATGAGACTATATCCTTATTAGACACATGGCTTTTAAGGTCTAGGGTACATAATGGACAGAATGGATATAACAGAATTGACCTTATCTCTGATAATTATAGTAATTACATGATTGTTAACAGGGGATGGGTTCCTCTTGATTTTAATTTAGATTCGATAGATAAATTTGAAGATTTTAAATATATTGGAAAATTAATGACTTATGACACACAGACTATTGGACAGGATGATATATCCCAATCGAATTATTTATTTAGAGTAGATAAGTTATTTATAGAAAATGAAAAAAATATAGCTTTACAGAAATATTACATAACATTAACAGAAGAATGTGGAAAAAATATTGAGTGTATCAACCTCACGGAGCCATATGATGCACCACATTTAAGTTATGCTTTTCAATGGTTATTTTTTGCAATATGTTTATCAATTGTTATATTGAGAAAAAATAAGCTTATATGATAAATAAATTACAATTAGAAGATTTCGAATTGTCTTATATAACTGAAGGAGAGGGGAGAGATGTGTTATTTCTACATGGATTCCCTTCTAATATGTATTTTTGGAATGATTTAAAAAACGAATTAAAAGATAAATTAAGAGTTACAGTTGTTGAACAACGAGGATACCCTCTGTCATCCATTGAAGATTCTATAGTAAGTGACTTTAATATTGAAAATTTATCATTAGATATTGAAAAGTTAATAAACAAAATACAACTAACTAATAAGCTTGTCATAGTCGGACATGACTGGGGTTCTATTGTTGCGTGGGCTGTAGCTAGCAGAGGACAGGTAGAGATTGATAAACTAATATTAATTTGTGGTGGTACTGAGTTCCCATCAACAAGTGTTTATGATAATTTAGTTTTTGAGTCTGGTCAGCATTATATTAGTTCATTTCAAAATTCTGAGGAAGCAGATAAATTACTTACAAAAAATCTAGATTTATTCTTTAGATCTGCTTACCGAGTAACACCGAAAATTGATTATGGTTTGTTAGATTTATCGTTAAAAAGTTTATTTACTACCCATAACTACGCCAACAAAATTCATAATATTGATATCGATTCATTAGTTAACCATTTTCAGAACGGTTTAAAACAATCTATATCGTGGTATTCGAACATAGATCTTAATTTAGAGATCTCAAAGCAATGGAGAAGGACTATTGACACAGAAGTTACTTTTTTATTTGGTGAGAATGATGCTGCAGTAAAATTAAATGACAAGATGATTAATAGATTAAAAATTTCAGGATCAAATGTAGCGGTTAAAGAAGTTAAAAATGCTGATCATTGGCTACCATTAACACATAAGGAGAGTGTAATTAGTGAAATTATCTAAACTTGTTGTTTGTCCTATAATATATATTATGTTGCGTTATGAGTAATCAAATTCTCCATGACCATCTAGATGGCGGTTTACGTGCTTCTACTGCTAAAGAAATAGCAAAAAGAATTGAATATAAACCTATAAATGAAATAGACGATGTTAACAAATTTTTTGATAGATCTAATTGTGAATCATTAGAAGATTATCTAGAAGCTTTCACACATACAATAGCTTTAATGCAAACATTTGAAAATATTGAACAAATTGCGTATGAAGCAGCTGCAGATATGAGTGATAATGGCATAAATTTTTATGAATCAAGATATGCGCCATTTTATTCAGTAAATAATACCTTGTCCCCCGTTGATGTCATTGATGCAATAAATTCTGGATTTAAACAAGCAGAAAAAGAAAAAGGAATTATTTCAGGGTTAATTCTTTGTGGGATGCGCCATGATCATGCAAATGTAAAAGCTGTAGCAGATTTAGCTGTAGAATTTAAAGACAAAATTATAGGATTTGATATAGCCGGGCCTGAATACAACTTCCTTCCATCACTGTATAAAGATAGTTTTACAAAAATAAGTGACGCAGGAGTTAATATAACTATTCATGCTGGAGAAGGTGACGGTGTACATTCTATACAAGATGCTCTTGATAATGGAGCTAAAAGAATTGGACATGGAGTGCGAATAATAGAAGATGTAAATGCAGACAACTCCCTTGGGCAAACAGCTGATTATATTTTAAAAGAACAAATCCCACTGGAAATATGTATTACATCAAACATACACACAAATATGTACACCGATGTATATGAACATCCAATAGCTAAATTATATGACTTAGGTTTCAATATTTCATTAAATACAGACAATAGGCTTATGAGTAGTACAAATGTACTCAAAGAATTAGAAATGGCTAAATTAACAGGAATAAAAAATCCTTTAGAGCTTATAAAGTATTCAGCTAGCGATAGCTTCCTTAACTAAAGACTCATTATCACTATTTAAAAAATTATAAAACTGAGATTCATTAATTA
The DNA here is from genome assembly GCA_902555985.1 of uncultured Candidatus Actinomarina sp. GTDB lineage: Bacteria > Actinomycetota > Acidimicrobiia > Actinomarinales > Actinomarinaceae > Actinomarina. The sequence goes on along the minus strand of CACDUI010000005.1, from coordinate 4,977 downwards.
ACTTAAATTTATATTGAGGATACAATTTCTTAGCTAATTTAATTTTCTTTTGTTTTTTTGTTATTAAATTTTGATTCATGGTTGTTATTTCAACAAATGTATCTAGTTGTGGCAAGTAAAAATCAGGAGTAAACATCATTTTTATAGCACCACTACCCCACTTGAGTGGGAAGCTTGTAGGTTCATAAATCCATTCGATATTAAATAGATCTAAGTGTTCAGCGAAAATATTTTCTGAATAATGAGCAAATTTCATTAAATTTTTTGAGAAATTTTTTCTGGATATAAAGAAAAAATTTCTGCTTCCGTTTCAGTGTGAACTGGCCCTAAAGAAATTCCGAATACAGCTTGCCCTTTTTTGAGTAAATCAATCATTTGATCGCTATCAGTTAATACATAAATTGATGTTCCATCCGAAAATATAGATACATCTGTAATGTTTTTATTCTTACCTAAAAGTGTAGAGACATTCTTTAATGCGATTCTAATTTTCTGTAAACTTATTCCTGCATCTCGCAATTTATTAACTAGTTTTACTAATACAATATCGTTAAACGAATAGAGTCTATGAAATCCTGACCCTTTTATGTTTCTTAATGAAGCATTAATAAGGTTCGTTGACGTCCAATGATCTAATTGTCTATATGATATCCCAGTTATATTACAAACTTCTGGACCTGTATAACCCTGTTGCATAGTTTCAATCTACTAGATAAAAACAGTTAATCAAGGATTTAGGAAAAATCCTCTGGAGAAATATCATCAATAAACTGCTTAAATTCTTGTATTTCTTCGTTATTTTCTTCAATTAATATGATTGAATTACTACTAAATAATTCATTATCAACAGTAATTTTAGAATCAGACCTTATTGCTAATGCAATGGCATCGCTTGGTCTAGATGACAAAGTAACATTTCCCTCTAAAGTGCTTAATGTAATTTCAGCAAAATATGTTTTCTCTTTTATATCAGTAATACAAACCTCAGAAATTGATGCATTCAACGACTCTACAATATCTATAAGTAGATCGTGCGTTTGAGGTCTTGGGTGAACATATCCTTCTTGTGCGTAAGCTATAGATACAGCTTCAATTGTACCTATCCATATCGGTAGAAATCTAAAAGTTTTAGGATCCTGAAGAAGCATAATTGGAGTCTCTGAATCTTCTTCAAGTCTTATACCAGAAACTTCTACAACTACTTTCTCACTCATAATAAAAGAGTAATCTTGAAGTGAAATAGTGCTAACTAGATGAAAATATTTTGAATAAAATATTTGACTTTAGAAATTCATAATTTATTGAATTTCTAGAATCATTTATTTGAATTTCTATTAATTCATTGTCAAAATTATTTGAAAAACTTACACTATTTTTAATTATTTTATTTAAATCTATATTGGTTTTTATATCTTTATACCCAAATTTTGTGATACTTGATACAGCCAAAAATCTTTTATCTGTCAATGGATTGATAATCTTGTATACAGGTGTGGATTCGTTTAAAATCGTACTCATGTAAAAATTATTTATTGATTCATTATATAGTATTTTTGTGTCTTGAAAATGTGTTTGCTTGTCCTTATCAACAAAAGATTTGTTAACTATAGTGATAATATTTCTATTATTTCCTTGGTTATAACCGACAAACGTTAATCCGGCATTTGAGGTCCACCCAGTTTTCATACCTATAAAACCATCATCTATAAGTAAATTTGTATTTTTGTATTCTTTGACTTCCCCATCTTGATCGTAATAAAATTTTGATTTATTTGTAATATCGATCAGTTTGGTATTTTCTAAAATATATTTAGACAGTGATAACAAATCATTCAATGTTGTGTAGTGATCTATTTCATCTAAACCATCAGGATTTTTAAAATTTGTATTATCCATGTTTAACTGGTTAGCTCTTAAATTCATTAACTTAATAAATTCATTTGTACTACCAGAAACGTATTCTGCAGAGGCATAAGCGGCATCATTTGCAGAAAACACTAATAAGAATTCTATTAATTGTTCTGCAGAAACTACAGAACCTTTATTAAGATATGCAACTTTACCTTCGAAAGAATAATCTTTTGGGTAAGATATTGTCACTAAATCATCCAAATTTGAATTTTCATAAAGTAACAATGCTGTCATTAATTTAGTAATAGAAGCCGGTGATATAGGTTCGTTTATGTTCTTATCATGCAAAATAGAATTATTCTCTATATCATATGATAAATAATAATCAGTAGATACTAGATCCTCTTCTAATTCAACAGCAATCGATGATGATGTTACAAATAATAAAACAGTAAATATCAAAAATTGTTTTTTAATAAATAACTCCTGATTAAATTTGAATAATTTTTAATAATTATTTCTTTATCTGCATTTGTATCATCAGGCAATAAACTATTAATAAATTCAACAAAATCACCTGAACGTTCATTTATCGACTTTAAAACAGAAAAGTTTTTAGGTTCAAGACCTATAGAGTAGAAATAGGACCATGACTTTAATCTTAATAAATCTTTATTGTTGTAATCATCTTTCTCTTCTTCAAAACCATATGAGATTAATGAATTGTACTGTTCTTTATTCAATCCTGCTTGTTTAAGTAAATCTCTTAGTGAGTAACTATCAATAGTAATACTTTTAGATTTACTGTTTTTAAATAACGATGGATTATTCTTTATAGCTTTTAAACTATAAAATTCTGTTTCTTGTAATGATATTATTTTTGATATTCTTTCAATATCATTATTTGAAAATTTTCTTGTTCCACCTTGAGAACGTTTGATATTAACTAAACCTTCTTTTTCTAAGAAACGTATTCTAGAAATAGTTACAGATGGATGTTTTACTTGTAACTTTTTTACAACTTCTCCAATATTCACTTACTAACCTCAGTAAGTAGCAGTAAATATTTTCCTATTTGAATCTTATCACCTGATTTTAGTTTACATTCTTGAATAAGTTCATTGTTTACGTATGTGCCGTTTGTAGAGTTTGTATCTTTTATATATGGTGAGTTGTTGCTAACTGTAAGAATTGCGTGCTCTCTTGATACAGTGACGTCATCTAGAATTACACTATTACTTGATGACCTGCCAATATTGTAATCTTTATTAATTAATTTCCAAGAATATGACATTAGTTCATTATTTAATAATGAAAGTATATAAAGAGGATCATCAGCTGAATTACCTGCTGAGTCGAACGGTATTGTCTGATTATCCACTCTTATATATTAAGTTGTACAAATATTCAATTGCAACATAAAAGTAAAAAATTATAACAATAACAGTTAATTGATTGATAAAAGGAATACTTAAAGAAGAGTTTATAACAAATAGACATATATTAATGAATAACAAAACAGTAGCAAATTTACCCTTATTGGAAACATTAATTTTTAATCCTTTAATCAATACATATAGAGACCCTATTAATACTAAAAATTCACGAAGCAAAATTGCATAAATTAAACTATTTGGAATAAATATATTTAACCAAAATAATAGAATAATAAAAACTATCCTATCTGTTAATGGATCTAGAATAACCCCTAATTCAGATACAAGATTATATCTTCTTGCGACAATCCCATCTAATGAATCTGAAAGGCCAATTATTGCAATGATAGAAACTAATATAAAAACATTAAAATCTTGTGGAGAATAATAAAAAAATAAGTAAATAGCAGAAAAAAATCTAAATAAAGTAATTAAATTTGGAAGGAGGAGAATATCCTTAAAGTTCAAAGAAGCCCTTTTACATCATGTGTAGCCACATAGTGACCATCGTTTATTTCTGCCATTCCAGAGTCGTTGGAATTATTAGCAATAATATTGTCTAATTCTGAAAAATTTAGTTCATACTTTTCCCTTTTGTAAGTGGGATCAGGAATAGGTATAGAAGAGATTAAACGTTTAGTATAAGGATGAATTGGGTTACTTAATAATTCTTCTGTCTCAGCAATTTCAACAATTTTTCCATTAAACATAACAGCTATTCGATCACACATATATCTTGCGACTGCCAAATCGTGAGTTATATAGAGATAAGAAACTTCTAAATCCCTTGCAAGATTCAACATTAAATCCATAATAGAAATACGAATAGAAACATCCAACATTGATGTAGGTTCGTCGCAAACTACAAATTTAGGTTTCATAATTAAAGTTCTTGCAATAGAAACTCTTTGCCTTTGGCCACCAGAAAGTTCGTGTGGATATCTAGGCATATAGTTTTCAGGCGGGGTTAAGCCTACAGTTTTTAGTATTTGATATACAGCTTCTTCTCTGTCATTTAAATCTCCTATGTTATGAATATTTAACGGTTCAAGAATTATATCTTTGATATTCCACCTTGGATTTAATGATTCATATGGATCTTGAAATATCATTTGAATATTTCTTCGAAACTTTTTCAACTCTTCACCCTCTAAATCGTCAATGCTTTGCATAATTGATGTTTCTTCATTAAAAAAGTTTATGTGACCATTAGTTTTTGGATCTAACAAACTTAAAGCTCTTGCAGTAGTTGTTTTACCACATCCACTTTGACCTACTAATCCTAAACTAGACCCGAAAGGAATATCGAAACTTATTCCATCAACAGCTTTAACAATAGATTTATTTCTTGAAAAGAGTCCTCCAGATACTTCAAAATATTTTTCTAAATTTCGAACTTCTAATAAGTTATTTTTCATTATTTTTTTCCTGCACTACAAGCATCTACGAAGTGATCCGGAGCAACTTCAACCAACTCCATATCAAGTTTAGGATTACATGATTCTTCTCTGTAAGGACACCTAGGAGCAAATGAACAACCTGGTTCTTTATCTATTAAACTAGGCGGTTCTCCTTCCAGTGATTTCAACTTTACTTTATCCCCTACTACTGAAGGTGTAGATTCTAATAAAGATTTAGTATACGAATGTTTAGGGTTTGCAAATATATTTCTTGTTGGACCTCGTTCGAC
>CACDUI010000004.1 GCA_902555985.1 uncultured Candidatus Actinomarina sp. | reverse complement strand
CAGAAAGTATTGCAGTATCAGTATTTGAAAACCCAAGCCCTCCATCTTCCTCAGGGACATCTAAAGCTAACCAGCCTTGATCAATAACTAACTGCCATACTTTTTTATCTAATCTGCAATTGTCATCTACTTTTTGAATTGTATCTAAAAGATCTATATTCTCTTTTAAAAGCTTGTTAGAGTTTTCTTTTATCTCAATTTGAAGATCAGTTAATGTAAATTGCATTATCTAATTGTAATTTTTATATTTTATTTCGCTAATCATATTTAACTTGTTTCAAATCGTAATTAACATAGATGTTATGTTAGAAATTAAAAATTTACATGCAGAAGTTGATGGCACTGAAATATTGAAGGGTGTCGACTTAAAAATTAATCCAGGAGAAGTACACGCAATCATGGGGCCAAATGGGTCTGGAAAGTCTACCTTAGCAAATGTTGTTATGGGTAATCCAGTATATGAGGTTACCAAAGGATCAGTAGTTTTTGAAGGTGAAGATATAACCGAGGAGCCGGTGGATAATAGAGCAAAATTAGGAATGTTTCTAGCATTTCAATACCCAGAATCAATACCCGGAGTAACAATAGTAAATATGTTAAAAACTGCTCTAACCAATATTCAGGAAACAGAATACACTACACTCGAACTAAGATTAAAGGTTGCTGAAGCGATGGAGCAGTTAGGCCTCTCTGCAGACTTTGCTGATAGATATCTCAATGAAGGTTTCTCAGGTGGTGAAAGAAAAAGAAATGAAATATTACAACTTGCTGTTCTTGATCCAAAACTTGCTGTTTTAGATGAAACTGATTCTGGGTTAGATGTAGATGGTTTGAAAGTCGTTGGTGAAGGCGTCAGCAAATTAAAAAAGGATGATAAAGGTTATCTAGTTGTAACTCATTATCAGAGACTTTTGGAATATATAAAACCAGATTTTGTTCACGTTTTTGTCGATGGAGTAATTGTGCAATCTGGTGGAATAGAATTATCTGAAAAGCTTGAAAAAGAAGGATACGAATCATATTTATGATAAACGTAAGTGATTTAAAAAAAGATTTTCCAATTTTTGAAAGAGAAATAAATGGAAAAAGACTTACATATTTAGACTCTGGTGCAACATCACAAAAACCAAGTGCTGTAATAAATGAAATGTCAAATGTCTATACAAATATGAATGCAAATGTTCATAGAGGGACTTATGTCCTCTCATCAGAAACAACTACTAAGTATGAGGATGTTAGAAACAAATTAAAAGATTTTATAAATGCTTACTCTTCAGATGAAATAATCTTTACAAAAGGATGTACAGAGGGATTTAATTTTTTAGCAAATTCAATATGCAAAGAATTAAGTGCTGGTGATGAAATTATCCTTTCAGAAATCGAGCATCATGCAAATATTATTCCATGGCAAATGGTTGCTGAAAAATATAATTTGAAAATCAACTATATCAATATTACGAAATCCTTCGATTTAGACCTTGATCATTTTGAAAGCCTTCTTAATTCAAAAACAAAAGTAGTTTCAATAGTAGGTGAATCAAATATGTCTGGAATGCTCCCTGATATACAAAAAATGAATTCACTTGTTAAAGAAAAAACAGATGCAATTTATATTGTTGATGGTGCCCAACTAGTCCCACATAGAAAAATTGATGTACAAGAACTTGGAATAGACTTTATTTGTGTTTCTGGTCATAAAATGCTCGGTCCAACCGGTATAGGTGTAGTTTGGGGTAGAAAAGAATTATTAGAAAAATTAGATCCAGTTTATGGTGGTGGAGATATGATTGAAGAAGTTTTTTACGATAGTGCAACTTGGGCCCCAGTTCCACATAAATTTGAAGCTGGTACACCTCCTTATGTAGAAGCAATTGGCTTAGGAGCTGCAGTTGATTATTTATCTAGCTTAAATATGAAAAACGTAGAAAAACACTCTGATGATCTTCGAATATATGCAAAGAATAAATTAGAAAATATAAAAGGCTTGAATGTTGTTCATACCAATTCTAAAGTAGCTGGTTGTACTTTTGCAATGAGTGTTAATGGTGTCCATGCAACAGATATTTCATTAATGTTGGATACTTTTGGAGTTGCAGTTCGTGCAGGTCATCATTGTGTTCAACCATTTCACAGAAAATTGAACCTTGATGCTACATTCAGAGCTACAGGGTATATTTATAATGATGAAGAAGATTTTGACATCCTAAGCGATGCGATTGAAGAAAGTATAAAAATATTAACTTAAAATGAGTATTGAAGAAAAAGTTGAAGACTACAAAAAAACTCTTGCGATGTTTCCAAATCCGCAAGAAAAATATCAATATCTAATCGAGCAAGCAAAGAAAAACGAAGACTTTCCGCAAGAATTAAGAATTGATGAGTTTAAAGTTAATGGCTGTCAAAGTCAGGTTTGGTTAGTTCCAGAAGAAAAGAAAGATAAATTATATTTTAAAAGTGATTCAGATGCTTTGATTGCAAAAGGGCTAGTAACTTTAATTGCATCAATCTACTCAAATGAAGCTCCAAAAGATATTGCAAATTCCAAAATTGACCTTATGGAAGAATTTGAACTTGGTGTGATTTTAAGTCCTGCTAGAAGAAACGGAGCTTTTAGTATGTTAAAAACTATTAAAGAATTTTCTCAAAAATTAGCTAATTGAGCCTTCCCACCAATTTTCGTGAGGGAAAGATACCCATACTGGCTCAGTATCTTTAGCTAAGTCTTGTGTGTAGTAGTGTGGTTCAAAATCGCATTCGTTATTCCACCACAATGCCGAGAAACGAACTTCGCACTCATGATTAATATTTTCTTTTATATAGTTTGATAATCTTTCAAAAGTTTCTCCACTATCACATATATCATCAACAATTAAAACTTTAGAATCGTTTGATTTTGGAAGATAGTTTTCCCAATGAGGAAAATCTCTTGTGGAGGCATGAACTGGTTTAAAAGGAATATTGAGTTTATGTGATATCATCACACCAGGAATTAATCCTCCTCTACTGATGCCAACAATTACATCTGGCTTAAAGTCATCTGCATTAATTTTTTCACAAATTAAATTTGTATCTTCAATTTGCTGTTCCCATGTGTAAATTAATTTGTCCATTTTCGTAAGTGTTAATTTTATCAAAGTTTTAAGAATGAATTGTGAAATTATTTAATAAATTATTAACCGAAAATGGCAGGTGTAGATTGAGCTTGTTCTATAATGACCGTATGAAAAGGAGGTAAGGATGCGAAGAAGTTGGGCGGTAGGCCTACTTATTATCAGTATTCTTGCTATGGCCTGCGGGGGAGCCGCAGACGTAGACGATTACAAAGCAGCCTTTGTTTATCTTGGATCCGCAAATGACGGAGGATGGACACAGGCACATGACGAAGGACGTCAATATTTAGTTGAACAAACTGGGATTGAAACAGCTTTCACTGAGGATATTCCACCAGATGCAACTGAATTCAGAACAGTAGCAGAAGCTTATATTGAACAAGGTTACAATATAATTTTTGGAACTACTTTTGGTTACTTAGACATAATGGAAGAAATGGCTGTTGAATATCCAGATGTTATTTTCTTACATTGCTCTGGATACAAATCAAATGATTCAAACTACACAAATTATTTTGGAAAAATTTATGAAGCAAGATATTTGTCTGGATTAGCAGCAGGATCGCTTACTGAGTCAAATACAATTGGCTATGTTGCAGCATTTCCAATACCAGAAGTGATAAGAGGTATTAATGCGTTTGCAAACGGTGTTAAAGAAGCGAATCCAAATGCTACAGTTGAAGTAGTTTGGACAAATACGTGGTTTGGACCGGAAGAAGAAACACAAGCTGCAAATGCTCTTCTTGAAGCAGGTGCTGATGTGTTAACTCAACATCAAGATTCAGCTTCTACTGGTATTGCCGCTGAAGCAGCTGGTGCCAAATGGATTGGTTACCATACTGGTTATGGAAAAGATGCAGCTCCAAACGCGTTCGTTACTGCGCCAGTCTGGAACTGGGGACCGTTATATACTGAAATGGTTAATGCAGTAATCAACGACGAATTTACTACAACACCTTATTGGACAGGAATGTCTGGTAATGTTGTAGATTTGTTTGAAGTATCTGATGATGTATCAAGCGATGTTAAATCATTGATTGAACAAAGAAAACAAGAAATAATCGATGGAACTTTTGTAATTTTCGAAGGTTCAAGTGATGGTGACTTGTTAGGTATGAGTTACTTTGTTGACAATGTTGTAGGTACATTAGACTAAATGTTTTTATTACAGCACCTCTTAATTGAGGTGCTGTAATTTTTTTTATGAATAACAAAATTTTAGAAACCAAAAATATAACAAAAAGTTTTGGAACATTAAAAGCTCTGGATAATGTGAGTTTTAATCTTTTTGAAGGAAAAATACACGGATTACTTGGTGAAAATGGAGCCGGAAAATCCTCACTGATGAATGTTCTATCAGGGCTTTATCAACCTGAAAAAGGGTCTATTTATATAAAAAAACAAAAATATAAAATTTCAAATCCAGACCATGCTTCAAGACTTGGCATAGGAATGGTACATCAAGAATTTAGACTTATAGAAAGTTTTAGTATTAAAGATAATTTAACTCTCTCAAGATCAAATATTCATAAAGATGACTTTATGACTGCTTTTAAAAAATATTCAGAAATTTTTGCTTTAAATTTAAGTGAAAATGAAACAGTATCCAACTTATCAGTTGGAGAGAAGCAAAAAGTTGAAATAATGAAAATTATTTTTAACAACAGTAACATTATGCTTCTAGATGAGCCAACAGCTGTTCTTACACCTCAAGAAACTATTCAGCTTAAAAACTCACTCGAAACTCTAGCAACTGAAGACACTAAAACAATAGTTTTAATTACTCATAAATTAAAAGAAATACGTGAATTTACAGAAATTGTGTCAGTTATGAAAAATGGAAAAATGGTTTCCCAAGATTTACTAACTCAAAAAGTAAGCGATAACGAACTAATCAACTTAATGATGGGTAATGTTAAAAAGTCTCAAATAAATAAAGATAACACTATTGGCGACGTTAAATTAGATGTAATAAATGTCAGCTTCAAAGATCCGGTAAATAATATCAAAAAACTTAGTAATGTTAATCTTCAGATAAAAAGTGGTGAAATTTTAGGATTAGCTGGGGTATCTGGGAACGGGCAAGTCGAATTAGCAAACATAATTTCAGGTATTGAGAGAACTTTTGAAGGAAAAATAATTATAAATGATAATGATATTTCGAATAAGGGTGTTAAGTCCAGAAAAAAATTAAATTTATCTTATATTCCTGAAAATAGACTTGGAGTAGGTCTAGCTCCTGGGGTATCTGTAATTGACAATTCCATAGTTAGAGATTATTTTCAAACAAAACTTGGACCTCATTTGTCTAAAAATAGATCAGCAAAATATTTAGAAAACTTAATAAATCAATTTTCGATTAAAGCACCGAATCCAAAAGCTGAAATTTCAACTTTGTCCGGGGGTAATATGCAGAAATTATTAATGGGTAGAGAATTAGTAGGAAACCCTGATGTAATCATTGCAGCGCAACCAACTAGAGGGCTTGATGTAAATGCTGTTGAAGGGATACACAATCTATTAATTGATCAAAGAAATAGAGGTTCAGCAATTTTTTTAATTTCAGAAGACCTCGATGAACTTTTTAAATTATGTCATAGACTACTCGTCATATATGAAGGCAAAGTCATTAAATCTTTTACAACAACTGACTCCAACATTAGTAGTGTAGGCCTAGCTATGGCAGGTATTAATGAATAAATATACTCTATCAAAACGTCAGGCTGTCAATGAACTATCAACTTTTTATTCCTTTATTGCAGGGTTTTTAATTGCATTAATTATTGGCTCAATAATTTTATTAGCACAGGATAAGAATCCTATTGATACTTTCTCTTTAATGTTTAGGCTTTCAATTGGTAGTGTTAATAGCTTAAGTTCTTCGCTAAATAAAGCAACCCCATTAATCCTTGCAGGTTTGGGTATAGCAATCATAAATACAGTCAAGTTGTGGAATATAGGGGCAGAAGGCCAAATTTTTATGGGTGCAATAGGTGTAAATTTTTTGTATATTAATTTAAGTTTATCAAATTCAACCATATTTATTATATTACTTTTATTATCAGCATTTTTAGGTGGGGCTTTTTGTATCTTAATTCCAGCACTGGTAAAAGTTTTGTTTGGTGTAAATGAAATAATTACTACCTTATTAACTAATTACATAGTTATAGGTTTAACTATTTATTTAGTTAATGGACCCTGGAAGGATCCTGATTCTCTAAATTTCCCAGCAGCTGCTTACGTAGGAAAAGAGGTCTACTTGCCCAATATATTTGGAAAATTGAGCTACGGATTTTTAATTTGCATACTTTTTACAGCTTTGGCACATTATCTAAAAAACAAATCAGTTTTTGGATATGAAATGAGAATAGCTGGAGGATCTGAAATGACTGCAGTTTATGCTGGAATAAATGCAAAGCAAAAAGCTTTTCTAGCCATGTTAATTGGTGGTGGTTTTGCAGGTTTAGCTGGCGGAGTTGAATTATTAAGTCAAACACATCGAGTCTCAACAGGCATCTCTCAAGGATTTGGCTATACAGCGATAATTATTGCAGCAATAACTGGAATGAGGCCAATTGGAATTTTTTTAGTTGGAACATTATTTGGTGCGTTATCGATTGGGGGGTCCGTAATTCAAACTATTGGTGTAAGCACTTATATTGCTGATATTATTCAAGCATCAACATTATTTGGTGCTTTAATAATTCAGTTTTTTTTCAATTACAAATTATTGAAAGTTGATGATGATTGACATACAGCTTCTTGGTTTACTAAATGCGACATTGCAAGCTGCAACATTATTATTTATTGCAGCACTCGGAGAATTAATTACTGAAAAATCAGGTATATTAAATCTTGGTGTAGAAGGAATGATATCAATTGGGGCGGTTGCAGGATTTATTACAGCAGTTAATACAAACAATATCTTCTTTGCAGTCATTGTTGGGGTTCTCTCATCTGCTATTTTTGCCTCGATACACGCAATTGTTACAGTTGTCTTAAAACAAGACCAAACAGTATCCGGATTAATATTAACTATTCTTGGTTTGGCACTTTCTTCTTTAATTGGAAAAAATTATGTTGGGAAAAAACTCGATACAAAACTTGAAAGTTTATTTTCTATTAATGACCCATCGAATATTTTTGAAGTATTACTAAGCCAAAACATTATTTTTTATATTTCAATTTTATTTATGATATTAATTTCTTACACGCTTAAAAATACAATGTTTGGAAGAAGATTTGAAGCAGTAGGTGAAGATTCCAAAGCCGCAGACTCAATGGGATTAAATGTAATAAAAACACAATTTATAGCTACATGCTTAGGTGGAGCATTTGCTGGACTATCAGGAGTTTACTTAACGTTAAGCTATGTTCCCTACTGGACAGACAATATGACGGCTGGAAGAGGTTGGATTGCTCTAGCTTTAGTAATTTTTGGAGGCTGGAAGCCCTATCGTACAGCTTTAGGTGCTTTACTTTTTGGATTCCTTGAAGCATTAGTCCCAAGACTGCAAACATATGGTTTTGAATTAAATCCATATATTGTAAAAATTTCTCCCTATATAATAACAATATTAATTTTGGTCTTGTTAACAATTTACAAAGATGGAAAAACAGGTGCTCCAAAAAATATAGGAATTCCATTCTTCAGAGAAAATAGATAAATAACAATAATTAGATATCATATTTGGTAATATATAAATAGCTTTAAACAATGTCTGCGAGCATTGAAAGGAAAAAATGACAATAGACAAAATTCTATTCCGCCTCAGTAAAGAAATTATCGAATCACATACTCCAAATCCCTATTTAATTGGCATTCCAAGAAGGGGTGATCTTTTAGCTCAGAGAATATCAAAGAACTTATTAAACGAAAACTTTAAACATGATATTGGCAACGTAAATTACTTACCATTTAGAGACGACTTGGATGAAAGTATAGAAAAAAGTATTCTTGAGATATCTCCCGAAGATCGAGATGTAATTTTGATAGATGATGTAATTTATACAGGAAGAACACTCAGAGCATCTATAGAAGCAGTAATGTATTCCGGAAGACCAAAAACGATCGCACTTTTATGCCTTGTTGATCGTGGCCATAGAGAATTACCAATTACTCCAAGTTTTATTGGGAAAAACATACCTACAAATCAAAATGAATATGTATCAGTATTTTTAAATGAAATTGATGAGGAAGACAAAGTTGAGGTAAAACTAAGGGGTAGCAGTAGCTAATTATTTAAATTAATGACTGAATAAGATGTTAAAAGTCTACCCCTTAGTTTTACCTCATACAAAATTTATATAAATTAATAATTAAAATTCTATGTGAAAAGTCTATGAAGAGAGAGGTTTAGGATATGTTATTTTGCTAAAAATGACATATCCTATTATTCATCAAAATAAATTTAGGACATATCAATTTAATGTTCTAACTTACTAATCCTTCTTATGTACCTTTCTTTTTGAATAAATTTAGCTTCTAAAAAAATTTCAATGATATCCAAGGCATTTTTTTCATTTACATTTTTAGAACCTAAGCACAAAACATTTATATCATTATGTTCAACACTTTGTTTAGCTGTCTCTACATCAACAACATTAGCTGCCCTTATTCCTTTAATTTTATTTGCAGCAATAGACATACCTACGCCACTCCCACAAATCAATAAACCTCTAGTAGATTCATTATTAAGAACAGACTCACAGACTTCTTTTGTAAAATCAGGAAAGTCGCAACTCTCGGCACTGTCTGTGCCAAAGTCTTTAAAATTTATTTCTTTTTTAAGATTGTTAACAATATAATTTTTTAAATGGTATCCAGCATGATCAGAAGCAATTGCTAAATTTAGGATCATTAAATTAATTTTTCTATATCGAGAATTTCATCTATTTGCTTTTCTGAAAGTAGTTGTTTCTCTAAAATGACATCTTTTATCGTTTTACTCTTTGAAATTGCTTCTTTTGCTATTTCAGCAGCTTTATCATATCCTATTTCTGGAACAAGTGCTGTTACCAAAATTGAATTTCGCTGAATGTTTTCTTCTAACTTTTCTGTATTTGGTTCTAAATCTTTAATTAACTTTTTCTCAAAAACATCTGTACCTGTGGATAATAAGTGAATACTTTCAAGTAAGTTATGAGCCATGACAGGTAACATTGTATTTAACTCAAAATTACCATGAGATGAAGAAAAGGTAATAGTATTGTCATTGCCAATCACTTGAGCAGAAACTTGCATCATCATTTCTGGTATTACAGGATTAACCTTACCTGGCATAATTGAGGAGCCAGGTTGTAATGCAGGTATTTTAAGTTCATTTAGCCCTGAAATAGGTCCACTACCCATCCACCTAATATCGTTAGCAATTTTGAAAATTGAAACTGCATAAGCTTTTAAGCAGCCTGAAAGATGTACAATCTCTTCTCTCGAACCTTGGCGAGTAAAATGATTTTCAACTTCAGTAAATTTAATATCTAAAGAATTTGAAATCTTTTCTGCTACATCGCTACCATAATTATCAGGTGCATTGATACCAGTTCCAACTGCTGTTCCACCAATTGCTAATTTACTAGCGTTATTCAGTGAGGCTCTAATATCCTCTAATCTTTCAGATAAAAGCGCAGCATATCCATTAAATTCTTGTCCAAGAGAAACAGGAGTTGCATCCATAAGGTGTGTTCTACCGTTTTTATAAATTTTTTCCCATTTTTTAGCTTTAGACTCAAGAGATGAAATTAAATTTTCTATGGATGGAATCAATTTTTTTGTAATATCCGTGACTGCCGCAATATTTGTAGCTGTAGGAATAACATCATTTGATGACTGACTCATATTAACGTGATCATTTGGATGAATTTCATCATTTAAAATATCTGTAGCAATTTTTGCAATTATTTCATTAGCATTCATATTCGTGGAAGTGCCTGATCCAGTTTGAAATATGTCAACTACAAAATCAGCATCATGGTCACCATTAACTACTTGCTGCGCTGCATTAATAATAGAATCGGCAACTGTCTTTTCAATTAACTTATTCTTTAAATTAACTTCAGCACAAGCTTTTTTAATCTCCCCTAAAGCTTTAATGAATGATCTAGAAAACCTTAGATTTGAAATCGGAAAATTGTCTACTGCTCTAGCTGTAGAAGCTCCGTATTGTGCTTCAGTTGGAACTTGAAACTCTCCCATGGAGTCTTTTTCAGTTCTAAATTCTTGTGTCATTTACTGTTCCTAATATTGAGTGTATCCACCAGAATCGACTTCTTCAATAAGTTCTTTAGTTCCTGTCTTTGCAATTTCACCATTTACTACAATATGTACCTTGTCTACATCTAAGTATTTTAAAATCCTGCTGTAGTGAGTAACAATAAGGTATGAAGTTGTGTCATTTCTATTTTCATTAATCAGCTCTGCAACAGATTTTATAGCGTCAATATCTAGTCCTGAATCTATTTCATCTAGTAACGCTACTTTTGGATTTTTAAGTGCTAATTGAAAAAGCTCACACCTCTTTTTTTCCCCACCGGATAAATCTACATTTACTTCACGATCAAGAAATTCTTTTACTTTAAAACTCTCAGCAAGGCTAGTAATTTCATCATCAGATAAGTCTGGATTTATAATTTTAGAAAATTCGAAAAGTGTTACTCCAGGCAGTCCAACGGGATATTGAAAAGACTGAAAAACTCCCATTTCTGATCTTTCGTTTTGTTGTTTTTTACTTATTTCTTCTTCATCAATAAAAATAGAACCTTCGCTTTTATAAACTTCATTTCCCATTACAACATGGCATAGTGTTGATTTTCCTGAACCATTGGGCCCCATTACCGCATGGAGTTCACCAGGCTTAATTTCTAAATCAACTCCTTTAAGGATTTCGACTTCACCTATTGATGTTTTTAAGTTTTCAATCTTAAGCATCAGTACCCATTTCTACATATATATAGCCATCAATTATTTCAGTTTTATAGGTTTTAACGCTCTGTGTTGCAGGTAATGTGACAGCTTCACCAGTTTTTAAATCAAACTCAGCACCATGAAGAGGGCATTCAACTTTGCAATCATATACTTCGCCTTCAGATAAGCTGGCTTCAGCATGAGAGCACATATCATCAATGGCATAAAATTGCCCTTCACAATTAAATAAAGCAATCTGCTGAGTATTAGTTTCAAATAAAGCCGATGAGTTTTCAGCAATATCTTCACTTTTAATTGTTTTTACTTTTTCCAATTTAGTTACTTTCGATTATGTTCATATATTTTTTTTCAATAATATTAGAAACTTTGTCATGGATAATTTCCCACTTAGAATCATTTATTACTTCATTAAAAAAGCCTTTGATGAGTAATTTATCTGCATCAACTTTTTCAATACCTCTAGCCATAACATAGTGATAAACATTTTCTTCAATTGGACCTACTGAAGAACCATGACTGCAGATTACATCATCACACAAAATTTCTAGATTAGGAACAGATTGAGCGGTAGCTTCTTCGCTGAGTAGTATATTTCTGTTTTCTTGGTGAGATTCTGTTTTTTCTGCTCCCTCAGCTATGTGTATTGTTCCAGTAAATATGGAACTACTTTCGTCACCTAATACACCTTTTGTAATCATATTTGATGATGTATTTTTGCCTAGGTGATTTACAAATACTCTGTAGTCGTGAATTTGCTTTTCTTCACCAAAATAAATTCCATCTAAGCTAAATTCTGAACCATTACCTAAAAGATCTATATCCATTCTTGAACGAGATAATCCTGCTCCTGTACTTATATTATGAATAGTTAAATTAGAGTCTCTTTCAAGCTGGGCATATAATGAATTTACGATATTGATTTCTTTTGTAGAAGTTACAGAAAGTATTATTTCTAAATTTGAATTATCGTTTAAGAAAATTTCAATAATTGGATAAATATTTCCAATGACTAATTCATCAAAATTTAAATATAATTTTCCAGATTTGTTCTTTTCTACACTAACTCCGATGTAAGGAATAGCGTTATCATCTGATTGGAAATTTACTGAAAAATATTGTTCGCTATCTTCTTTTACATTTAATTGAAAACCACCCGTTACTTTTTCAAATTGTTCAATATTAAATTTATCAAAAGGTCTTTTAATTGACTCTTTAATTAGCGGTTTTTTAATTTCATTGATGTCTGTGATTTCAATATGATTATGCTCTGAATTTATTTCATAAGTAAAACAATTTGAATCGATATCAAATGTTTTTGAAGAATTTATTTCAGTTGCTTTGCCAATTTCAATGTCATTAAGTTCGAATAATTTTTTTCCAAGATACTTCCAGTCTTCATCTTTAGAGTTAATGTTTGCAAACTCTTTTGATGAAAGTGGCTTTAACTTTTTTTCAAATAATTTATTATTCAATTTTTACCTAATCATTAACCAACGGCGCCAGCTTCTATCATGTTTAATTCAATCAGTTGATTGAATTCCATGGCATATTCCATTGGTAACGTTTTAGTAAATTCTTCTACAAATCCCGCGACAATCATAGAAGTTGCTTCAGATTCAGAAAGACCTCTGCTCATAAGATAGAAAAGTTGATCTTCTCCAACTTTTGAAACTGTTGCCTCATGACCTATAACTGCTGATGCTTCTTCGATCTCCATATAAGGATAAGTATCTGATCTTGATTCATCATCAAGAATCAACGCATCACATCTTACAAAACTTTTTGCTGTTTCTGCACCGTCTTCAACTCTGACTAAACCTCTGTATGCACCTCTTCCACCACCTTTTGAAACTGACTTTGATGTAATCAAGGAAGTTGTATCGGGAGCGAGATGAACCATTTTTGCTCCTGTATCTTGATGTTGCCCTGAGTTTGCAAAAGCTACAGATAAAACTTCACCATGAGCACCTGGTTCCATTAAGTAAACGGAAGGGTATTTAACCGTTAAACCAGAACCAAGATTTGCATCAATCCATTCCATTGTTGCATTTCCATAAGCTTGTGCTCTTTTTGTAACTAGGTTATAAACATCATTTGACCAGTTTTGGATTGTAGTGTACCTACAAGTCCCAGATGGTTTGACCACTATCTCTACAACTGCGGAGTGTAAAGCATCCGTTGTATAAACAGGTGCTGAACAACCTTCAATGTAGTGTACAGAAGCTCCTTCATCAACAAGAATTAACGTTCTCTCAAATTGACCCATATTTTCGGCATTAATTCTAAAATATGCTTGCAAAGGATCTTCGACATGTACACCTTTTGGAACATAAATGAATGATCCACCTGACCAAACAGCTGAATTTAGTGCAGCAAACTTATTATCACCTGGTGGAATAACCGTCCCAAAATATTCTTGAACTAATTCCGGATACTCTCTGACTGCTGTATCCATATCACAAAATAATACGCCTAATTTTTCTAAATCTTCTCTGTTTTTGTGGTAAACAACTTCGCTCTCGTATTGTGCCGTAACACCAGCTAGATAGGTTCTTTCGGCCTCAGGTATACCAAGTTTTTCATAAGTTTGTTTTATTTCTTCAGGTACTTCATCCCATGAGTCTGCTTGATTTTCAGTAGGTTTTATGTAGTAATAAATATCATCAAAATCTAATTCACTTAATTTTTCCTTGGCAACCCACTCTGGCATAGGCTTATCTAGAAATCTTTTATATGCTTTAAGTCTGAAATCAAGCATCCATTCAGGTTCTTCCTTAATTTCAGACATCTTTCTGATAATATCTTCATTCAAACCTTTTTCAGGTTTAAAAACATTCTTTTCAGGATCAGACCAGCCTAAAGAATACTTACCTAAATCAATATCAACATTTGCCATAATTTTATTTTAATAAGATGCTGGACCAATCATAAAAAGTATTGATTTAATTTATTTTTAAAATTTGGTTAATATTTTTGTTATGCCAGCAATTTTTGTAAATCCTAACTCTGAAAATCATCTAGATTTACTTAATCTTCTTAAAAAACAAAATGAAGACTTAAGAGTTTTTGTATCAGAAAAAATTTCAAAAGATTTTATTGAGCGAATGCCTGGAAAGAAAGCTATTGGTGATATATACGATGACTCTCACATCTACACAGCATCCGAAGGAGCTTTTTGTGGAATATTTTATGAGGGTTCAGATGATTCATTGCGTGAAGTATTCATAAAGTCAATCAATCAATCTTCCTTAAAAAGAGTAATTTGGATATCTAATATAAAAGAATCTGATGAAGTGGTAAACCTAAAACAATTAACATACATTTTTATAAGTTCTACTTCAGATTACGCCGATACTGTACTTCGTTTAGAAGAAGTAGAGGAAGTAGAAGATAAATTTATAGACCTTACATAAATTTTTGATTTAAGACTACTAAATTTAAAAACTGTAAAATTCTTATATGAAAAAGAATTCTCACTTTAAATCTGGGTCAGGAACTCGCAAAGCATTTGTTTCGACATTCCAAGACAAAGATGAGTTAAAGGAAATTTCAACAATCAATAACAATTCGAAAATTAAAGATAAGATATTTCACAAAAGTTCAGAAAATATGGAGGAACTAGAAGATAACTGTGTAAGCCTCACTATTACATCTCCACCATACAACATTGGTAAAGACAGTGACTTAGAGTTGACTGATGATGAGTATTGGAGAATCATGGAAAAAATATTTAAAGAAACTTTTAGAGTTACTGAGTCTGGAGGAAGGATTGTAGTTAATGTAGCTAACTTAGGTCGAAAGCCTTACATCCCTTTTTCAAAATATTTTACTGAATTGTTAATAAATATTGGTTTTATTATGCGTGGGGAAATAATTTGGCAAAAATCAAAAGGGGCTAATGCTAATTTTGCCTGGGGTAGTTGGTTATCTGCGTCTAATCCAGTCATAAGAGATATTCATGAATATTGTTTAGTCTTTTCGAAAGAATCACTGAAAAAATCTTCAAAAGGAGAGTCCTCTTTAGACAAAGAAGAGTTTATGGAATCTACGCTTTCAATTTGGAATATAAACCCAGCAAGAGCAAAAAAAATAGGTCATCCTGCACCTTTCCCGATTGAACTTCCACAAAAGTTTATAAACCTGTATTCCTACAAAGATGATTTAATTCTGGACCCATTTCTTGGAAGTGGGACAACTTCAGTTGCTGCAAAACAATTAAATCGAAATTACGTAGGTTATGAAATTAAAAAGGAATATATAGATATTGCTAATAAAAGATTGGAAACTGAAGTTAATTAACTAAATTCCAAGCAGAAAATAATTGTTGATAAATTTTATTATTTGAAAGTAAATTTTTGTGATTATCAAATCCAACTAATTTTCCCTCACTCATAACAAGTATTTTTTCTGCATTTAAAATTGTTTCGAGTCTATGAGCGATAACAATTGATGTTTGATAAGCAAGTAATGTATCAGTGGCATCTAATATTGAACTTTCAGATTCAATATCTAAATTAGCAGTTGCCTCATCAAATACAATAATTTGTCTTTTTGCAAGCACTGCCCTGAGTAAAGCAATAAACTGTCTTTCTCCGGCTGAGACATTTGCTCCTCTCTCGCCTACATCTTGATCTAGTCCATTTTCATATCGCTCAAACCAATCAATGAGACCTATGTTTTCAAGCTCACTCTGAAGATTTATCTTATCTGGATTTGAGTAGACTAAATTTTCTCTAATTGAACCTCTAAATAAGAAACTTTCTTGAGGAACATAAGCAATATTTTTTCTTGCCCATTTCTGTGAAATATCTTTTGAAGATTCTTCATAAAATTGAACATCCCCTTTTGTAGGAAGGTAAAATCTTAAAATTAATTTTGCAATTGTGCTTTTGCCCGCACCTGTTTCTCCAACTATGGCAATCTTTTCTCCTCTATTGATTGAAAAAGATACATCATGCAAAACAGTCTCCCTTCCGTAGGAAAAATCTACATTTTTAAATTCAATTACCCTGCCTGAGTCTATCTCGGGAGATAGATCCCCGGTTTTACTTAACATAGGTTCTTCATCTAATATTGAAAAAACTTTCTTCATTGATGAGCCAGCTGACCTCAAAATATCATAATTAAAAGAAAGTTGAATAAGAGGATCAAAAAAATAGTTTAAATAAAACAATAATGCAACTAATTCACCAACTGTTAACGAACCACTTTTAATCCTTGCTGCACCAAACCAAATCACAACAGCAATAGAAGTTACTCGTGTAATTTCTAAAAAAGGAAAATATATTGCAATGTTTTTGGCAGACTGCATGTTTGCCTTTAAGTGTTCATTATTGACTTCTTTAAATCTTTTTAATTGTTTTGTTTCATCTGAATATGCCTGAATTATTCTTACACCCGAAATTCCTTCCTGGAGTGATGATAATACCTGCCCAATCCATTCTCTGACAGACCAATATGTCTTATCAGCGTGATTCCTAAAAATCCTTGTAGCAATTCCTAAAAGTGGAAGAATAAGAAAAGATAGTAAAGAAAGTTGTACATCAACTAAAAATACCGCAATTGTTGCACCAAATATTGTGAGAAGAGATGTCAAAATACTACTTGCACCTTCTCTCGCAAACTCGTTTAAACTTTGCATATCAGAAGTCATCCTTGCTACTAAAACTCCTGTTTTATTCTTTTCAAAATAATTTATATCTAAAGATGACATATGTCTAAAAAGCTTTTCTCTAATTCTTTTTACATAAGACTCACCAACTAAACCTATTGAAAGAAGAGCTTTACTAGTAACAAAATAAAGCGCGACAAGTGTAAAGAAGTAAATAAGGCACTGTTGAAGTAAATATTGATAGTCAAATTTCATTACTCCGTTGTCTATGCCTCTAGAAATTAATTGAGGACCAATCATTCTTATTCCTGTACCAAGTAATGCAATCAAAGACGCGAAGAAAAAAGGTCTGTAAACTTCTGGGACTAACTTAAATGATCTTGCAAAAGTATTGTCTCTCATTTTATATTTCCGATGTTTGGTTTTCCAAAAACAATGACTTATAAGTATCAACAGATTCCATTAAGTCATGATGCTTACCTTGTGCCTTTACTTTTCCATTTTCAAGAAATACAACTTCATCACATAACTCGATTGTCGGGACTCTATTTGTAATTATTAAAGTTGTCATATTTGACATTACTTGGTTTAATTCGTTTCGAATTTCTTCTTCAGTACTAGCATCTACCGCAGAAAGTGCATCATCAAGAATTAAAACACGTGGTTTTCTTAAAATAGCTCTTGCTAAAGCCACTCTCTGCCTTTGACCACCTGACAATCCATAACCTCTTTCTCCAACTTTAGTTTCATATGATTCTGGGAGTTGTGAAATAAATTCGTGAGCTCGTGCTATAAGTGCTGCATCTTCTACTTCTTCTTGAGATGCATCCTCTAATCCAAGAGAAATATTCTCTCTAGCTGTATTAGAGAATAAAAAGCTTTCTTCAAATGCAAGACTTACATTGCTTCTTAAGTCACTCAGTCTAAGATTTGTAATATTTACGCCGTCAATTTCAATTGAACCAGATTCTATTTCGTATAAACGTGGGAGAAGATAAGCAAGAGTTGATTTTCCTGAACCAGTAGAGCCCACAATTGCAACTGTTTTCTTTCCTTTAATTTCGAGATTAAGATTATCAAATATTTTTTCATTACCATATTTGAAACTCACATCTGAAAATTTTAATGAACCATTTCCATCTACTGGTAGTTCATTAGGAGTTTCATCATCTGTAATAGTTGGAATTTCGTTAAGAAGCTCCAGTATTCTATTTCCAGCAGCAACACTTGAAGGTATTTCGGATAAAAACCAGGCTGTAATTCTCAATGGCCAAATTAATAAAAATACATATTGTGTAAATGCTATGAATTCGCCTAGAGATAGGTATTCATTAATTGTTAAATACCCTCCAAGGAGCAAGACTGCAAGCGTTATAACCATAGGTATAAGTTCAAATAGTGGAACAAACCTAGTTCTTAATTTAAGATAATCAAGCGAAGAGTCATAAATATTTTGTACTGCATTTTCAACTTTATTGGAAGCATGTTCTTCATTTCCAAAAGCTTTTACAACTCTAATGCCACCTAGTTGCTCTTCAACTTCTGTAGTCATCTTTGCTTCTGCTTCCTTAACCTTTAAAGACACACCCATAGCTTTAGATGAAAAGTTAGAAGCTAACCATAACACCATAGGAATAGAAAGGAGCACTATGCTACCAAGTGGCAAACTAAGGCTTAATAAAGTTCCACTCAATATAAGTAGCAGAAAAATGTTTGCTGATGCAAGTGGTGCTATAGCAAATGCAAGCCTAACTTGTGAAGCATCACTAGATGCTCTTGCCATTAAATCACCCGTAGGAACTTGATCGTGATAATTAAATGCTAGTTTTTGCATGTGTGTAAAAATTCTATTTCTAATTCCAGCTTCAACATTGTAGGAAACATCCATACTGAAGTATCTTCTAATACCAATTGACATAGCCCTTGTATAACCCGCAAGAACCATAAATGAAATAAAAACAATAACCGATCTCTCGTTATTTGCAACTATACCATCATCAATTATTCTCTTTATTAAATAGGGTTGAAGAATTACTAAAAAACACCAAAGAAGTGCCGAAGCATTTGAAATAAAAAAACTTTTTTTATTTTCTTTTATTCCTTCTATAAAAAAAGAAATAGCTTTTTTAAATTCTGGTGTTTTAAATACTTTGAACATGTCTAACTATATTAATTGGTATAAAAATTTAAAATATTGCGCCAAATACTTTGTGCATTATTTCACAAGCATATTAACGTTGGCATTATGAATGACGTTTTAGATAAAAAAATTGAAAATGTTTTAGACCAAGCTGATCGAATGTTTATTGCCACCAGCGTTGGTGGTAACTCATCTGGAGCGTCTGTATTTTTCAGCAGAGATGGTGAAGATTTAGTATTTTTTACCTTCCACCCTACTCGTAAAGCAGAACAAATTAGATTGAATCCACGAGTCCATGTAGTAATTTGGCCTAAAGGACAAGAAGGTATTGAGGGATTACAAATAGATGCCGAGTGCTACAAAATTAAAGATGAAGACGAAAAGAAAAGAGCTTATGAGCTTGTTTTAAACACAACTGAAGCATTTAAGGAATTCATGGAAGATGAGTTTTTAATTAAAAATGACGTGGTTGGTTATTACAGAGTAAAGCCAACAACTATAAAATATGTTAACTTTTTTCAAGAAGAAAAATTTGAGTGGAAAACATATCCAGCAAACAAAACCTCGGCAGTTAAAATGGCCTTCAAGCTTGGATTAAAAAGAATTGGATTATGGTTAAGGACTATTCGCGCTCCGTTCTTAACTGCTACTTTTGCTCCAATTTTTATTGGTGCAGCAGTTGCATGGAATGACTTAAAAGAAGCTGGTCTAGATTCAAGTTGGTCATGGAGAATGTTTTGGCTAGTTCTTGGTGGAGCGTCATTAGCTCAGGTTGCAACAAATTCATCCAATGATTATTTTGATCACACTTCAAATGCAGATGAAATAAACAAAGTAGCAAGTCCATTTAATGGTGGTAGTCGAGTTATACAAGTTGGCCTAATGACCCCTGGACAAGTGCTGTTAACTGCACTAGTTAGTATTACTGGAACTGTTGCAATAGGTCTTTATCTAAATCAACAAGTAAGTGGTTCATTTTTTGGTAACACTCCAATTTTATGGACAGGAATAATTGGAACATTCTTGGCCCTAGGTTACACAGGCGACCCAGTAAGGCTTGGTTATAAAGGTTTTGGAGAAATTGCAATTGCACTTGGATTTGGTCCGGTCATGGTAATGGGAGCTCATTATGTATTAACTGATCCAATACACCAAAATTTAGTTTCAGAATGGAATTGGGTTGAGGCATTAATTGCATCTGTCCCAATTGCTATTCTTGTAATGCTTATTGTATGGATTAATCAGTTCCAAGATGCTCCCTCAGATGCTGCAGTAGGTAAAAATACATGGGTAGTCAGAACTGCAGAACATGGCGAATGGATGAAGTTAGAAAAACCTATGAGACTATATAAACAATTTATGATTGAAGCATTTGTTGCTGTAGCTTTTGTTGGTGCTTTAAGTTTCTTTACAGATTACGGCACTGTATATGCTTTTATGGCGTTACTCCCCCTAGCACTTGTTTGGAAGGCTTTCAAAATGGCAGATGAATGGATGGTTAAATGGAATAATCCAGAAGCTGATCGCCAAAAAGTTCCTTACGAACTTCTTCTAGTAAACGTATCTACAATAGGTATTCATTTCCTTACTGGTATTTTGCTAGCAGTAGCATACATTCTGTAATTGGCTGAAAAAGCTAACTTTTCAAACATATACAAGTTTTATGACTTAATCAATTCTGTTATAACTCTTGGATTTGATAAGTCATGGAGAAGTAAAGCTAGTAGTCATGTAACTGGTACAAGGGTTTTAGATCTTGGAAGTGGAACTGGTGCTGCTTTTCAACAACTTCAAAACCACGAAGTAACAGCAATTGACCCAGACGAAAAGATGCTCCAACTTAATAAATTTAAAAATAAAATAATTGGTGGTGCTGAAAACCTTCCGTTTCCAGATAACTCATTCGATAGTGTTTATTGTGCTTTTGTTTGGAGAAATGTAAATGATCCAACAAAAGGAATTGAAGAGATATATAGAGTTTTACGACCAGGTGGAAAATTTATTCTTCTTGATATGACAAGGCCTAAAAATAAATTACTTAAATTACTGCATAAGGTTGGAACCTTCAAAATAACCTTATTAATTGGATTGTTGACCTTTAACTTAAAAGAGTACAGATTTCTTCACAGCTCATTAGATAAATACCCTCAACCTGAAGAATATTTTCAAACCCACCCTTTCCAATATTGCAATATAGAAAGAATGGGTTTGTTTAAATTTGTCTACATAGCGGTGCTGACAAAATAAATTACTGATTAGCTAGAGCTACAAGAAGTTGTCCAACTTGATCCTGTGGAAGGTTTCCAGTTCTTCTTGCTACAACATTCAAATCTTTATCTAAAAACACCCAGTAAGGAAATGCATTTAGTCCGTATGCAGTTGCAATTTCTTTATCAAGATCGTAAAGCTGTGTCTCTGACCATCCCTCATTTGCTAACCAATCATGTGGTGGATAGTTATCTCTAGCTCTGTCTATTGATGTTGCAATTGCTATTAATTCAATACCGTCCGGCACTCCAATTAAATCAACATACTCTTGTACTACAGGAACTTCTTGCTGACAATACCCACACCAGTGGGCAAGAAATATTAAAGCTTTTGCATTGCCATTTTTTTCAATCGTAACTATTTCAGAGTTTTCATTTGGTGCAGAAAAAATTGGAGCTGCCAGACCTCTAGCAATATTATCATCGTTTTCAGAAGCAAATTCTGGAAGGATATCACCATTTACTGTAGTTTCTCCCTCTGGTAAATTACCATCTAGTGGTTCGTCAACAAGAGTAACGCCTATGGCAACAGCAAGACCAATAGCAAGAACAACTCCACCAGCAATAATAAAATTTTTATTCAACTATTTCCTTCCTCGATAAATCATAATACAGTAAGGCTAAAAATATAGTTAAAAATCCGGTACTTGCCATAACTGGAATTGAAATAAATCCGAAGATATCGACATATTTAAGATTACATGGAACATCTAATGCGCATGAACCTCCTCCACCACCACCATTTTGAAGAAATATATGATAAATACCAACACCAACACCAGCGAGACTTATATATCCAGCACGTATAAATCTTTTATTAAACAAACCAATAACAAGAATTAATGCAATAGGATACATCAAATATCTTTGATACCAACAAAATTTACATGGTATGAAACCAACAACTTCTGAATATACTAGGCTTCCAATTGAACAGAATACTGCAACACTTGTTGCAAAATTATAAAACTGATCATTAATGATTTTAGAAAATCTTTTTTTAGTAAAGATTAAAAACAATATAGACAAGCTGATAGCCCAAGCAACAAAAGTAAAGAAGCCGAATAATGTATTAAAAAAAACTATTAAGTCCATATAGAATTTTACCCCAAAAAAAATTTACCCCAAAAAAAAATGATAGGCGGACAATGCCGCCTATCATCAAATTTTATTCAAAAAAGTCTTAGACTTTTTCTCCTGACTTGATTCTTGCCATTCCAAGTACCAATACACCAAGACCAACTTTATTAATTATGTCAGCAATTGTGTAAAGGACTTCTCTGACTGCATCAAAGTCACCCGCTACAGGAGCAAGATAGCCTAGTGGATATATTATCCAACCGACAAGTATAAGATTTTTAATTTTCTCAAATTGTTCGGCTTCAGCAGCTTTTAATCCTGCACCTTCTGCTTGAAGATTTCTCATCAAGTAAATGTATGCAGCCATTGCTACTACAAATCCTACCCAGTATGCATCACTGCCTGCAGCTGATGTCTCACCATAGTAACCGCCACCAATCATCACGACAGCAGCTAATCCCCAGTTTCTAACTTTTTCGTTATATTCTGCACCTGAAGATGTTACGGCAAGTACCTCTACAAACATTAATGGTACTGTTAGGATCCAATCGACATATCTTAAGCCTGTATCATAATCTCCACCAGCCCATGAGCCAGTCATTTTGTTATAGTGATACCAAGCTATTCCTGTCACAAGAGCGGAGATGTATACTCCTCTTCTGTGTTTTGCATCTACTTCTCTAGATGATGCAAGTAAAAATACTGTACCAGCGAGCATACCCACTGTTGCCACCATAAAGAGTCTGTAAGTAAGTTCAGCCATTTTAGCCTACTCCTTTTGTTTAATAATACATTGTGAATTAAATCACTATATAATTTTATTCATTTTGAATAATTTTGATATATTTTTACAAAATTTTTTTTTAAATTGATGTAACTTTATTCCTACAAACTAGTATGAATGCCTAATGATTCATTGCTCCATTTTTCTAGATACGGTTTTAAATTAAACTTTTTTGAAGTTGAGTCTGAAGTCATATATCTAATTTTGCCATAAATGCTTCTCTCAGGCCCCCATGCTCTATCATATCTCCCAAGAATCCAAAATACACCAGAATAGGAATTGGGATCTCTTCCGTCTAAAGCAAATCTATCATTAAGGGTAATCATATAAGAAAGTGCTATTTGTGGATTAGGTGTCCATTCCAATATTTTCTTGCCCCAAAGCATTCTTAAATAATTCTGAATTATTCCTTGTGTGCGTAATTGATTTTGAGCTGCATTCCAAATCTCATCATGCGTTTGTGAAAATGTGAGTTCATCAAGAGAATAAACATGTTCTCGTTCGTCAGAGGAATGTTCATGTAAGGTTTTTATTGCCCACTCAGGCAGACTTGAGTATTGATCATAATTAGCTCTCCTTACACAAGTGTGATAACCAAGTTCTCTCCAAGTAATCAATTCATCCATAAAACTTTCAAAATTTTCTGTACTTCCCCACCATCCTTGTCGTCTTCCTTGCATTTTTGGATTAATTGTCTCTGGAGACCACGATTCCAACTTAGATATTTTTTCGAAAACTTCATGCGTTGATATTTGTCCAAAGTGTAAATATGGTGATAATTGACTGCTAGCCTCTTTTGATGGATTACTACTATACATTGCGTAGTCTTGATAACCAACATCAATAAATTTATTGAGCTGTTTTAATGCATACGAATACCCACCGTGTATTGAACTAATCTCTACAGTTTTGTCAATGTTTAGATTTTGTAAAAAGTCGTCAATATTTTGTTCTTTAAAGTTATATGGTTCCCATTTTTTTTGAATAGTTTTTAATTGAGATGGGTCAAATTTTTTATCTAATAATTCCAAAGAATTTTCAAGAGGTGTTTCAATAATAAAATCCTCCAAGTTTTTATGTAAATACCTTCTAAAGTCGTGAGCTCTAACATATTCTTTTTCTGAGAGTCTGATAGGTACAACTCCATTAGAATCAACAAGTTCATATTTTGTATCAACTTCCCCAGAGGCTTTTGCAATCATTTGTGGAACAAAATATGTTGGATAATCATCTGTAATAACAACAGATGCATTTTTTGAAATTTCTTTTAAGAGTCCTTCTGATTCTTGTGCGGACTGCTCTACAAAAGGATAGTAATAAGCATTTGTGCCAGCAATCATTTCATCAACTTCTTTCATGCCCTCAAGAGTAAATTTGTGAAAACGAATACTAGACATTGGATAGTCAAGAATTAATGGTTCTAGGATCAATAATGGTTGAGATAATTTATTTGCCCACTCAACTGCACGTTGTAATGCAAAGTTGTAACCTACTCTTTTGAATGCAATCATCCAGTAAACGACGTAGTCAGAATCTGTTATTGACTTTGAGTTGCCGTCATTTAGGGTCGTTACTCGTGTGAGTGGGACTTGTACCATACATGTATTATTTTAAATTCAAATTGGTTTATTACATAATAATATAAAGCAATTTAGTTTTAAATTTTGAAAATTTTAGCTACACTAAAAACATTAAATTATGGGTGCAATAAATATTTCGAGCGCAGGAAAAATATATCCAAATGGAACACGCGCTTTAGAAGATGTAAGTATAGAAATCAATGACGGAGAATTTGTAGTTCTTGTTGGTCCATCTGGTTGTGGAAAAACTACGCTTCTTAGAATGGTTGCTGGGTTAGAAGATATAACTGAAGGTGAAATTTCAATCGCTGATAAAATAGTAAACGAAGTTGCACCAAAAGATAGAGATATAGCAATGGTCTTCCAAAACTATGCATTATATCCTCATATGTCAGTCTATGACAATATGGCTTTCTCACTCAAACTACGTAAGCTTCCTAAAGATGAAATTGATAAAAAAGTGAAAGAAGCCGCAAAAACACTAGAGATTGATGAATTACTTGAAAGAAAGCCAAAAGCACTTTCTGGTGGTCAAAGACAAAGAGTTGCGATGGGTAGAGCAATTGTAAGAAGCCCACAGGCATTTTTAATGGATGAGCCTCTTTCTAACCTAGATGCTAAATTAAGAGTTCAAATGAGAGCAGAGCTTGGACAGCTCCATGCTCAATTAGAAACTACAACTTTATATGTAACACACGATCAGGTAGAAGCTATGACTATGGGTGATCGGGTTGCTGTTATTCGAAAAGGTGTTCTTCAACAGATTGACACCCCAAGAGAAATTTACTTATATCCAAAAAATATTTTTGTAGCTGGATTCATTGGCAGCCCTTCAATGAACTTTGTTTATGGAACTCCAACGAAAACTGGAAAAAATACAAATATAAAATTTGGAGACAGCATAATTAAAGTATCAGATGCACCCGAAGCATTAAATAGCTTTGAAGGTAAAGAAATTGTTGTTGGAATTAGGCCAGAAGCTTTTGAAGACTCTGTTTACGCAAATGAAAAAGAATTTAGCGAACAGGTGAGTATTAAAGTATCTTTACTTGAACAGTTAGGATCTGATACCTATGTTCATTTCTATAAAGATATAAAACCAGTACAGACAGAAGCTATCGAAGAAATACTTGCTGATGATGGTGAAGATATTTCAGTACTAGGAGATGAAACTAAATTTATTGCAAGAATTAATCCAAACTCAGCTGTTGAAGAGGGTCAAAAAATAAATCTTGCACTTGACCCAACAAAGATTCATTACTTTGATCCAGATTCCGGACTAGCAATTACATAGTTAGAAATTGCTGTCCAATTCCTCAGTAATATCCTCAATTCCTCTGTATGCTCTTTCTCTTCCCATATCAATATAGTTTTTTAATGCTATCCAAAGTGCATCTGCACCAATCTTTCTCTCCATTAATTCGCTAGCATCATAACGAAAAGTGTTTTCAATAAGTGATGATTGTATTAACTTGGACTCTTTAAATGTCAATGGATTCATAATTAAATTTTTATTTTGTTTGTTTGCTGGTACATAAGTAGCGTCTTGTTTGTTCATCCATTCTTTTCCAAAAGTATCATCTATCAATAGATTAAAAACTTTTACCGTTGAATCTGAATGGTTTAAAACGGTCAAAATATCTCCTATTCCTACAATTGAAGTATCTCTATTTGTTGTTGATGGAAATTTAAAAAAGTCATAGTCTATACCAAAGGTTTTGTCCTCTGGCATATAAAAATTTGCATAATGGCCTGCCCATGAAAATACACAATCTACATCTTCACTAAGTAAGTTTTTAAAGTTATTCCTAAATTCCTTTCTAACAACTCTTTTATTTGTTCCGTAGACAGCATTGTCTATAAACAACAACTTACCAATACTGGTAATAGAATCTAATATTCTTTTTTCAGAAGATAAAACATTTAGATTACTCCATTCATCATATAATTCCAGACCATGTTGGCTTAATATTAAATCTTCTAACCAGTTTGTTGCTATCCACCCAGTAGATGCTCCACTTTCAATATCAAGACACCAAAGATTATTATTGTTTTTTGAATAATTTAGAGTGAAATCTAAAATTTCATCATAGGATTGAAATTCCGGAGAACCAATATCATTATATTTTTCAACGTTGTACCAAATCATAGAATTAGGAAACAGTCTAAAAAAAGCACCGTAATTTTTATTCGAGTTTTTAGAAGTTGTAATTATCTGCAAATGTTTTGAGTAAAAATTATTTAACGTATCTAAAGAAATTATATTATCAATTGGCATAACTACTGAACGCTCACCTAGATTTATAACACCTTGTGGGTTTGGAATAATCGCAATATCTATAGATGTACTCTGATTATCAACGAGGTGTGTTTCAATATCAGAGTATATTTCGTATTTAATTTTTAAACCTGTAGAGTTTTCGATAATTTGAAGCTCATCTTTAAAATATTCAAGATCTGTCATATGTGGGCCGGCAATTACTATATCAGCTGGTTTATACGCAATAATTGAAAAAACCAAAGTTACCAAGATAAATAATATCAAAAATTTTTTATCTACCATAAATGAGCTGCGCCTCTGACGCCACTGGATGAACCATGTTCAGCTTTTACAACAGGAGTTAGAAAAATATCAGAAGCTAAATATGGAATTATTTTTTTTGGTATTTCATCATAAATCTCTTCAATGTCTGACATTCCACCACCACAAACGATTACATCAGGGTCCAAAATATTTACAAAAGTGCTGAATGCTCTTGCAGTTCTCTCAAAATATTTATCCATTATTTCTGTAGCTGCAATGTCACCTTCTTTGAAAAGCCCTACTACATCTCTTGAAGTTTTTTTATAACCAGTAGAAAACTCAAACCAATTTTCTAAACCTGGCCCAGATAGAAATACCTCAATAGCCCCCACCCTTCCACAATGTCTTTTTACAGATTTTTCATAATCATCCATAGGGCCAGGTATAGGGTTTTGCCCCCACTCCCCAGTTAACTTGTTTGGACCCACAATAAGTTTTTTATCGATAACATATCCTGCTCCAACTCCAGTACCTAAGATAACTCCAAAAACTGAGCTATAGTCTTTGCCTGCACCATCAATAGCTTCTGAAAGAGCCAGGCAATCTGCATCATTTGCAATTCTGACATCAATTCCAAGTTTTTCTTTTATATCAGTTTTAACATCTTGTCCTTCAAGGGCTTTGGTATTAGATACCTGTACAAGCCCTGTTTCTGGATGAAGAGACCCTGGCATACCAATACCTACAGTTATGTCTTTTGTTTGGCCCGCAGTGTCATAAATTAGATCAGAAACAGCATTAAGAATTTTTTGATAGTCATCTTTGGGTGAGTTAATTCTATTTCTTACAAGTTCTTCATTGGTTGTTGGGTCTAAGGCTATAGCCTCAAGTTTTGTTCCTCCCCAGTCAAGACCTATTTTCATACTATTAATTAATACTATACTTCTTAATGCTACTTGTGAAGATTAAATCTATTACATAGTCATTTTCAAAAATTGACTTTTAACCTTTAACAGCTCCCCCTATTAACCCTCTTATGAAAAATCTTTGTAAACTAAAAAATACGATCAATGGAACTATCATAGAAATTACTGCGCCTGATAATCTTAGGTGCCATGCCTCTCCAAACAAACCAACAACAATTTGAGACATATGGGATGTCACAACTAAATTTTCTGGTTTGTAAACTCCTAAAAAAACATTCGCTACCAAAAAATCGTTATAAACCCATAGAAACTGGAATGTTGCAAATGCCGCTATTCCTGAAATGGACAATGGAACTACTAATCTAAAAAATGTTGACATATTGCTAGCACCATCAATTTTTGCTGATTCAATAACGCTCTTTGGTAACCCCATCATAAAATCCCTTAAAAGAAAAGTGGCTAGAGGCAATCCAAATCCTGTGTGTGCAAACCACGTAGCTACAAAAGTACCATTTATGTCTAACGCAGGAATTAAAGTAATACCACCTAATTCAATACCACTCTTAAATAACTGAATTAAAGGGACTAATGACATTTGTAAAGGTATTATCATCGATGCAACAACCATCATAAAAAGGAAATTTTTACCTTTGAATTCCATAAATGCAAAAGCATATGCCGCAAAAGCCGCAATAGTAATTGGGATGATTGTAGAAGGTATTGTAATTGCTAGAGAATTGTAAAATGACCTATCTAAATTTTCTGTAAAAAAAACTTCACTGTAATTTTGAAGTGTCAACTCTCTCCAGTATTCACCTGTATAAATTGACTCCCACCATGAGGCTCTTTTAATTGCCTCTGGAGGCCTGAATGAACTAAGTAAAAAGCCAAAAATTGGGAAAATCCAAGTTAATGCAATTGACACCAAAATTAATTTTGTTACAGGTTTGTCGTACCACTTTTGATTATTTCTATTCATAAACTCGAATTTTCTTTTTCCCTATAGGTATTTCCAATGATTATTGGAATTACACATATAAATATTAAAACAGCAACAGTTGACGATCTTCCTATATTTCTATATTTAGAGAATTCGTCTAACATTTTGACCGCAAGTAAGTTAGTTTCTAAATCTCCTCTTGTTGTCACGTAAACAATATCAAATGCTTTCAGTACAGTTATTACCATGTATGTTCCAACAACTATTATTGTGCTTTTAATATATGGGATAACAATTGACACAAAAATTTTCAACTCTGATGCACCATCTATTTGTCCAGCTTCCATTATGTCTGCAGGTATAGCTTTGATTCCAGCGGAAAAGACAACTGCTGCAAATCCGGTATAAGCCCATATCATAATTACTAACAATAGAACTGTATTTAATGGCAAGTTAACAAGTATGTTGTCTAACCAACTAGCTGATTCTAATGATTGACCAATTTGAAAATTTGATAAGTCTCTCTGTTGCAACCAACCTACTGCTCGATTACAAGAAGCATCATCATAGCCCTTTACAACTCCGTCAATGACCCTGTTGTTGTAACATTGTTCTCCTGTAGATACTCTTATGCCATTCAAAATTCCAATTTGTGTCAATGGTGGTGGTCTATATTCATAAATAAATTTAAAAATTGCCGATGCTCCAACAGCAGAAATTGCCATTGGCATAAATACTATTGATTTAAAAAAGGCTTCACCCTTATTCAGCCTATCAGTTAGCCATCCAACAATTAAACCAAAAAATAAAGTAAAGAAAACAACAAAAACTAACCAAATTATTTGATTTCTTATGGTAACTAACATCTCAGTATCATTAAACGACCACAGATAGTTCTCAAAACCAACAAATGAAGTTCCATATCTATCTTTAAAACTCAAATAAATTGTTCTTATTGCTGGATAAAAAAGAAAAAGAAAGATCATAAATAAAGAAGGTCCAGCAAACATCTTAGCCTCTAATGAGTCTCTTCTTTCTATTGGTGCTAACTTTATTATTCTTTCCATTCCAGAAAATAAAAGAAATACAAAAGATGATCCAACTAATAGGCCTATAACAACCAACATATTCCTTGAAATTAAATCTGTTAATTCTCTAAATAATATTGCTTGAGACAGGAACCAAACTAAAGGAAATGCACCTAAAGCAAGAAATGAAATACCAAAATTTAATAATTTTTCTTGTTGTGAGTATTTTTTCATAATTTTTTAATACTTAAATTATAGATGGCCACCTTTTTGGGTGGCCATCTAAATTGTTAAAAATTCTTAGCTTACGGCCAAGATTTTTCTATATTATCTAATGCTTCATCAATGTATCCTGGACCATTAACAGCTAAGTTCATCATTTCTTTCCAGAATGAACCACCGCCAACCTCAGGAGGCATCAAGTCAGAGGCATCGAATCTGAATGCATTTTCTGCTAATGCACCCGTAATTGCGTCTGCCAGTGTTCTTGTTATATCTTTAGAATATAGTGATGAATCAAAGTCAACATGACCATAAATTCTTGAGTTATCCGGTCTTTGCGCGGCTGCCTCAAAGAATGTTGGGCTTAACATATAATTAACGACTTCTTTTACAGCGTCGCTATCACTATAAACAGCAAACATATCTCCAGCACCTAATGCGGCTTTTGGAAGTCCGTCATCCATAGCTGGGAATGGAAACACAGTAGTTTCTACTCCTGCTTGGCTTTGAACTTCATCAGGCCAGAAACTGGTGATGAAAGATGCTTGTCTATGCATGAAACATCCAGGGTTTCCATTTGCATCTTTTACAAACATTGGATCCTGAGCATTACCGAAGTAAGTTGAAACGATAGCATCTGTACCACCTACAACATAACCATCAGTGTGCATAATTTGACTTAAAAGTGTTGCTGCATTTTTTACAACTGGATCATTAAATGGAATTTCGTGACTTACCCACTTGTCATAGGTTACTGTTCCTTCACCTGTTCTAAGCATGATGTCTTCCATCCAGTCAGTTGCTAACCAACCTGAAGCACCTTCTGATTCCATACCAAAGCAGAAAGGATTCATTCCCTCTGCAACGATTTGATCTGCAAGAGCAATCATTTCATCCCATGTAGCTGGAACGGAATAACCTCTTGCCTCAAATTCGGCTGGTTGATACCAAACAATACTTTTTAGGTTGAATGCATGAGCTCCACCATAATGTGCACCGTCTACTTCTCCTAGACCTACAATATATGATGAAAAGCTTGCTCTGTATTCATCCATGTCTACACCTAAATCTTCAAGTGATATTAGATATCCTCTTTGTGCTGCATCTACAACTCCACCAGGTTGTGGGAATAGTGCAATATCAGGTGTATCTCCAGATTCCATTTGAATTTGAATTTCTTGCTCAAAGTTGTCTGAGCCTTGGAAACTAACAATAATTCCTGTTTCTTCTGTAAAGGAATCAAAGTTTTCTTGGAATCCTGCTGCGTCATTACCGACTAAAGCACCGGTTATGAAGACTTCTTCTCCTTCGAGACTGCTTCCACCGCATGCTACAGCTATCATGGACAAAATAACTAGTAGTCCAAAAATAGACTTTTTCATTATATTTCTCCCTTATGTATACGTACGTATGCTAAGAATAAGGATTCTTAGCTAATTTCATTTTATGGTTTTGTTCTTAAAGACGATTGATAAATTAAAATATTTTTTATAAATTAGTTGAAAAAAAATATTAATTTTGTTAATTAATGTTTACATAATTGTTGCGTTTACTTTTTTAAGTGCCCGGGGGGGGACTCGAACCCCCACATCCTTTCGAATAACGGATTTTAAGTCCGTCGCGTCTACCAATTCCGCCACCCGGGCTAATCTTTAATCTAATATTTTTTTAATATTAGACCTTCTAAAATGTCACTATTTGAAACTTTAATTGAATTTACATTATATTTAGAAATAATTTGATTTGCTAATAATATTCCTGCCTGTAATGTTTTCGCACGTTTTGGATCAATTCCTTTAAATTTAGTAATGATTTGAGCTTCAGTCATTTGCATTATTAAATTATTTATTTCGAAAACATTTTTATCACTTATCTCAGTTAAATGAATTTCACCTTCATTAAATCGATCTTGTTTTAGAAATATCGAGGCAAGAGAAGTAAACGTACCCGCTACTCCAATAATTGACCTGTTTTCGAAATCGCTTAATTCTGACAATTTCACATTAATCACATCTACAGCTCTTTCAGTACTTATATTCGTAGGTGGTAACTCATTAAAAAATAATTCACTTAAGCTGACTACACCTATTTCTATAGATTTAGATATAATTTTGTTGTTTTTATCATATATAAACTCTGTGCTTCTGCCTCCAATGTCAACTATCAGAAAGTTCTGTATATTTCCCAATGAATGTAAAACACCAAGACTAGTTAAAACTCCTTCCTCTTCTCCAGAAACAATCTCAACTTCTACATCAAATTTTTTTTGGATTTGCTTAATTATTTCTTCTGAGTTATCTGCATCTCTTAAAGCAGCGGTACCAACAATATGAATATTTTCAACTCTATTAATATTTATTATTTTAAAGAATCGATTTAGAACTTTCAAAACTCTTTTAATCGACTCTTTTGAAATATTTTTAGAATTTGTGAGATTGTCTCCCATTCTTGTTACATGATGCTCTTTGTGAATTGAAAATATTTTTCCATCAATGGTATCTGCAATAAGGAGCCTTGTAGAGTTTGATCCAAGATCAATTGAAGCTACCTTTACCAAACGATTTTCCAATCTTTGTTCTTCTCAAATGTTTCTGAGTTTATGCATATTTCTTCACAATTGAAACCACCAATTGACTCAATTACAATTTTTCCAATTACGTTCTGTCCAGTTGAGAGTTCATCTGCAGTATGAGAGTGAAGGCACTTAATAGACTCAGTCGCTCCGCCAACTCCCCCAGAAGCTTTCGGTCCCATGTCTTTTGTTTCTAATCTTTCTCTCTCTTGTTCGTAAGATATTTGTCTTGATTTCCATTGTTTTTTTAATTCTGGATTATTAATTATTTCCTTGTCTAACTCTTTAATTAACCCATGTGACTCTAGTGAACCAATTTTTTTATTATACATAGGACAGGTAAGCCAATAGGTAGTTGGAAATGGTGTTCCATCATCTAATTTTGGTGGAACCTTAATGACTGCCGGAATATTAAAATGGCATCTACAGCTTACTTCTGAATCGGTCCTGAGCTTTCTGCCTATTTGTTGCTCAACTATTTTTGAGTCCTTATTCACTCTCTCTACCGACTACAAAATCAACAACAAACTCTAATAAACTTTTGTTTCTCTCAGATTTTAATGTTTCTTCAATTGGAGTTACTGGCTCTGGTACTTCAAATCTGTATAACACTTCACCTGGTTCTCCATATCCTCTTTTCCTAAGTATTAATTCAGCTTTCTCAGGATCATCAAGGTCTGATATTTGATTATTCCATTCATCAATTTGTTTTTGAATAAGAGCTACTTCTTCTTGCCTATCTTCAATCGAGCTTTGTAAAACTTTGTATTGATCGTAACTCTCTTGATATGTATCAAATAAAAAAAATAGGAAAGATGCAATTAAAGCAAAGGTTAATAATCTAGAAAATACACTATTACCAAGAGTTTTTAAGTTTGCCATTTTTTATTTTCAAAGTTTTCGAAACCTATTGTTTCAGCAATTCTGAGCAATTCATTATATTTTGCAGTTCTTTCAGATCGGGCTGGTGCCCCTGTCTTAATTTGTCCACTTGAAGTGCCCACAACTAAATGACTAATAAATGAATCCTCCGTTTCGCCAGATCTATGTGAGACCATACTTGAATATAAATTATCGTTTGCCAATTTCATTGTGTCTAGTGTTTCAGTGATAGTTCCTACTTGGTTGACTTTTATAAGAATTGCATTACCACATTTTTCATCAATACCCTTTTGAAGTATTTTTTCTTGTGTAACAAATAAATCATCTCCAACAAGTTGTACTGAATCATTTATTTCAGATGTTAAGTATTTCCAGCCATCCCAATCATCTTCTGCAAGACCATCCTCGATTGAGACAATTGGATAAATTTTTGTTAAATCTACAAGATAATCAGACATTTCTGTATTACTTAGCTTATTTCCTTCTATTATGTAATGACCGTCTTCGTAAAACTCAGATGCAGCAGCATCTAATGCTAAAGATATCTGATCATCAGGTTTGTATCCTGCTTCAGCGATTGAAAGCATAATTTCATCCAATACTTCTTTTGAAGATGAAAAGTTAGGAGCAAAACCACCTTCATCTCCTACATTTGTTGATAAGCCTTTTTCCTTTAATCTTTTCTTTAATGTGTGATAAACCTCTACGCCAGCTTTGAGTCCTTCATCAAATCTTGAAAATCCATGAGGCACAATCATAAATTCTTGTATATCTACAGAGTTATCAGCATGAGCGCCACCATTCAAAATATTCATAAATGGAACTGGTAATGATGGTTGACCATAAATATTAGGAATCAAATCATAGACTTGCTTGTTAGAGGAATTAGCAAATGCAACTATATTTGCCATTGAAACTGCAAGTATTGCATTTGCACCGAGTTTACTTTTGTTTTGTGTTCCGTCAAGTTCAAGAAGTATTTGATCGACTTTAGCTTGGTCACTTGAATCAACACCTTTTAAAACATCAAGGATTAAAGAATTAACATTATTAACTGCCTGTGTCACACCTTTACCGTTAAATTCCCTAGTTTCATCACGTAGTTCATGTGCTTCCAAAGATCCTGTCGATGCTCCAGAGGGAACCGCTGATCTACCCCTGGAACCATCTTCAAGTGTAATTTCAACTTCTACTGTTGGATTAGCTCGAGAATCTAGAATATACCTAGCATATATATGTGATATTTTTTTATTCATAACCCTGTTACTTAAAATCTAGCACAAAATGTTAAATTTGTTACTTTTCTAAAGTTTTCTTAGCCTCTTGCCATAATTTATCAATATCAGAATCTTTATCAATATATTTTTCCACGTATTGAGCTCTTTCTATGAAGCGCTTCGTTGATTTATTTAATTGAATTTCTGGATCAGCTTCTAAGTACCTACAAACATTTATGATTGAAAATAGTACATCTCCAATTTCACTTTTCCTATCCTCTAGTTTTTTTGCTTCCTCAAGTTCCTTAACTTCAGATAGAAGGTCTGAAAGTGCTTCTTCATAGTCTGCATATGAAAGATTTAGTTTTTTTGCTTTTCTTTGTGTCTTGAATGCTCTTGTAATAGAAGGTAATTTACTATTTATATCATCAAATATTGACTGGCTGTTATCTTTTTGTTTTATTGTCTCCCACTGCTTTTCAACTTCTTCTGCACTATCAAGCTTTACATCTCCAAAAACGTGAGGGTGTCGTTCAATCAATTTAGATTTAAGTGAATCAATTACATCTACAATTGCAAAGTGGTTATTTTCCTCAGCAATTTTTGAGTGAAGTAAAATTTGTAGTAATAAATCTCCGAGTTCATCCTTTACCTGTACATAATTTGAATCTTCTTTTTGAATACTTGCTAGAGCATCTAATAGTTCATAAGCTTCTTCAATTAAATGCCTAGATAATGACTCATGTGTTTGCTCCATATCCCAGGGGCATTCTTCTCGGAGCTTTTTTACAATACCTACAAGTTCGTCAAACTCATTCATAATTAAAGATTACTATTTAATAATTGATAAACACTGTCCGGGCTTAATGCATTCTTAAAGTTTAAAACTAAGCGTTTATTTCTAAATATAAACTTTTTATCTAAAGTTTTCATTTTCAAATTTATTTCCTCAGTTAAGTCAATTGGGAATAGCTCAATCTGAAATTCTGTAATTTTGCATCTTGAAATATTTTTTTCACTCAAAACTGATCTTATTTTTGCAGTAACAAATAAGTTATTTGTTACTTTGGGAAGTTCACCAAACCTATCTATGATTTCATCCTTGACATGATCAACTTTTGTATGGTGAGTATGCTCAAGTCTTTTGTAAATATCTATTCTTTCTGAATCAGCATGCACATAAATTTTTGGAATAGAAGATCCCCAGTAGCAATCTAGTTTTATATCTGGCTTTATGGCTGGTTTTACCGTTTCTATTGATTCGTCTAAAGATTCTAAAACATATTGGTTAAATATATTTAGTCCAACATTTGCTATAAAACCAGACTGTATATCTCCTAGAATACTTCCAGATCCTCTAAGTTGTAGATCCTTCATTGCTAAAGAGTATCCAGTAGCAGTCTGACCAATTGATTTAATTGCATCCAGTCTTAATTCTGCATCTATCCCTAAGTTGCTTGAATGAAAGAAATAGGCGAAACTTTGATCTCCTCTTCTACCAACTCTTCCTTTGAGTTGATAGAGTTGGGACATACCTAGAAGCTCCGATCTAAGAGTTATGAGAGTATTTACTTTTGGAAGATCAATTCCAGCTTCCACAATTGTGGTAGCAAATAGAACATCCACTTTGCGATCCCAAACATCTTGCATTGTGTTTTCAATTTGCTCTGCAGATAATCGGCCATGCAGAATTTTGTGATTTAAGTTTGTAAATTGTTTTGAAACAATCTTCATCCATTCCTCAAGTTCACTTATCCTGTTTAGTACAAAGAAGACTTGGCCTCCTCTTGAAATTTCTCTCTGAATAGCTAAAGCAATAGCTGACTCATCAACGCTACCGACATGAGTTAGTGTTTCTAATCTATTTTCTGGAGGTGTTTCAATTCTTGATGTTTCTCTAATTCCCATAAGAGACTGCTCAAGTGTTCTTGGAATTGGAGTCGCAGTTAATGTTAACTTATGGACTTGAGAGGCTAAGTTTTGTAGCCTATCTTTTGCTTCTACCCCAAACCTATGTTCTTCATCAATTATTATCAACTTCAGGTTATTAAATGTAACATCGTCGCTTAATAGCCTATGTGTTCCGATAACTATGTCCACAGTTCCATCGTTGACGCCTTTAATAATTTCTTTTAAGTCCTTCTTTTTTACAAATCTGCTTAGGTGTTTAATGTTTAATGGATAATTTTCTAATCTACTAACAAAAGTTTCAATATGCTGTTGAACAAGAATTGTTGTAGGTGCAAGAACTGCAACTTGTCCTCCTGAAAAAGCTACTTTTACCGCTGCTCTAAGTGCAACTTCTGTCTTTCCATATCCAACATCTCCAAAAATCAACCTATCCATTGGCGTATTTTTGCTTAAGTCTTCTTTTACATCATTAATTGCAGTTAACTGATCTGGAGTTTCGACATATTCAAAATCGCTTTCTATTTCTGCCTGCCATGGGGTATCCTCATCAATAATTAGGCTATTATTTTCAATTTTTCTTAATTTATAAAGATTCAATACTCTATCGGCTACAACCTTTGCATTTTGTTTGGCTTTTTCTTTTGCTCGCTCCCACTCTCCGCCACCTAATCTAGATAATCTTGGATTTTCACCACCTACGTAGACTTCGAGTTCATTAATCTGATCAGATGGTACGTAAAGTCTGTCCGTTCCACCAAACTTTATTGATAGGTAATCTTTTTCTACATCTTTAATTTTCTTAACTTCAGTTCCTTCATAAAGCCCTATGCCGTGAAACTTATGAACAACATAAGTATTTGGTACAAGGATTGATTCCTCATTCAATTTCCTTTGTTTTACTTTCCTATCTTTTTGTTTCCTATTGGTAAATAATGATTCATCAATAACTGCAATGCTCATCTCCGGAAACACTGCTGAGTATGAAAATGGATACTCAACGATTTGTAAATTATTTATACCTGAAAACTTTTCTGTAATTTTTTCATTACTACTGGATAAATACACCTTTGCTAAATTATTAATATTTTGCAAAACACTATCAGCACTTAAGCCATCTAAATATTGTGGTATATTGCTAATATTCTCTAAATCATTTGTAGCATATAAGCTTGTTTCATATTTATTCATTTCTGAAAATGTATCTACATATCTTGATTTCATTTTTGATATATTCAAAGAAAAATACTTTTGTAAATTATTAAAACTATCCTCTTCTGTCTTTTGAATTTCACTAAAGGTTTCTTTGCATACATTGAAGTCGATTATGTTAATGCTTAATTCATCTGGTA
The DNA here is from genome assembly GCA_902555985.1 of uncultured Candidatus Actinomarina sp. Lineage (GTDB taxonomy): Bacteria > Actinomycetota > Acidimicrobiia > Actinomarinales > Actinomarinaceae > Actinomarina. The sequence goes on along the minus strand of CACDUI010000004.1, from coordinate 56,513 downwards.
CAAAATCAAGTAAAGTCTTGAAATTATCTAGATTTTGCGAAAATTGAAATAATTCGTATTGATCTAAATCTTTTTTTGATTCTATCTCCAATGATTTATATATATCTTCTTGATTTATTTGAAACAACTCAGACGAAGGAGTAATTAAAACTTTTGTTATATTTTTTATTGACCTTTGAGAAATGTAATCAAATAATTTTAGTTCAGCTACCTCATCACCATTAAAAATAATTCTGGCTGGATATTCACTATTGAGTGGATAAATATCAATCTGCCCACCTCTAATAGAGAATGTTCCTCTAGATTCAACCCTATCTTTATTTGCATACCCAAGGTAAGTGAGGTTTTCGATTAAATTTTCAAAATCTACTTCCTGATTGACTTGTAAATCTATTACTTCTAAGTCATTAAAAAATATTTTTTGTGTAAAAGATTTCATACTCATTGCAACATCAAAAGAGTCCTTTACCAGTATGTTATGAAGTGTTTGAAGTCTTTTTCCCTGTATCTCTAGAGATGGTGTAAAAGAGTCGTAGGACAAGGTATCCCATGCCGGGAAATGAGATGACTCAAGTACAAAATTAGAAAAATTATTATAAAACTCTAAAGATTCTTTTTCTGATGAAAAAACATAGATATTTTTTTTATTTCTCTTATTTAAATAAAAGAACGGTGCAAGAGATTCAAGAGAATAATTGAATGTTTTTACATTCATTAGTTAAATTTTATTTAGATTTACGTAGCTCTCATCAATTAACCAATTGATAGTTTTCTTCATGAACGTTTCCAAATCAATATAACTTAGATTTAACTTATCAACAGCTTTGGAACCGTCGTAAATATGTCCATGTGTTAAAACTCTTGCGGACTCACTACATATTAATGGAGTTGAATTGGATACAGACTTATATAGGTCTCCCAGTGGTGCAATAATTTTCAAACCCAATTTTGGAATGTAAATTGGCCTGCCTGACCATTCCGATAATGACTTAAGCTTAGAGAGCAACTCTTCACTGGTTGTTTGAAAACTATTTAAAACATATCTATGATTGTCTTTTCCATTTATTAGAGCTTGGTAATGTCCGTCTGTGCAGTCATCAATATCAACAATTGAAATATTATTCCTAATTAAAGGTGGATACGTTTTATTTAAAGTTGAAATTAACAATTTGGCTGTACCAGATACACGACCCGGACCCTGAACAGAGGAAGGGTTAACAGATACAAACTCAAAATCTTTGTCATAATCAAATGCTTCTTTTTCAGCTAAAAACTTAGATTCTTCATATTTGCTAAGAAAGTAACCCCTATGGTCTGATAATTCATTGCCCACAGTTCCTATTTCTTCACCTAAAGTGACCGCAGAGGAAGTATAAATAAATTTTTTAATTTTTAGCCTGTTGCCTAGTTGAAGTATTTCTTTAGTTCCTTCAATGTTTGCTTTAAACATCCCTCCAGGATTTTTGGAACACATTTTGTTAACACCTGCAATATGAAAAATTGCATCTATGTTGTAATCAGAAAGCTCATCATAAATTGCCGCTGTAAACAGATTGCCTTCAATCTTTTTTACACCAAGGTCTGAAAAAAAATGATCGTTGTTTTGTGATCTGGAAAGCGCAAAAACATTATGGCCTTGATCAACTATTTTTCTAAGAAGTGGCTTACCTACAACCCCGGTTGATCCGGTAATAAAAATATTGTGGTATTTCATTTAGTTTGCTGCAGATAACCAGTTATGTATTGATAGCCAGATATATATGAAAAAATTAAAGCATGTAGAACAATTAAATCTGCAATTGTAAAACTTAAGATAGTAAGTGGAAAATCCATCATTACGAAGCCTACAGCCCAAAATTGTAGACTTGCTTTTGCTTTGCCAAATTTGCTGGGGGGAATCATTATTCCTTCATTGCCCGCAAGACCTCTTAAGCCAGTAATAATAAACTCTCTAGCAATTAGTAAAACTGTAACCCAGATACTAACTCTTTCAATATAAGTAAAACCAACAAATATAAAAGTGATAAAAATTTTATCTGCAATTGTATCTAGAAATGCTCCCGTCTTTGAAGACACATCCCATTTTCTTGCTAGTCGGCCATCAAAAAAGTCAGTCCAAGCAGCAATAAAAGCAATTATTGCTGGAACCAACATTAACCCTTCACTCGTTCCATCAAGTAACAACAAATATAAAATTACTGGAGCGGAAAAAATACGAAATAAAGCTAATAAGTCTGGTATATATTTTTTCATTAAATCACATCAATTATTCGTCGCTCAGAAGCATCCCTAATAGCTAATTCTTTATCTTTTAAAAACGTATTTAAAATATCAACTGAATCTTCTATCAAGAATTCGACCTCTTCCTTTTCCTCATTATAAAACTTTGACAATACAAAATCAGCTGGGTCAATTCCTTGTGGAGGTCTTCCTACACCTACTTTTAATTTGTAATAATCTTCTGCATTTAAAACTCTATTTATTGATTTAATTCCATTATGACCACCATCTGAACTTCCTTTTTTGATTCTTAAACGACCGAATGCAAGATCAATATCGTCGTGTAAAACAACAACTTCTGTATTTTCTTTATTGTTGTATTTAAAATAACTTTTTAATGCATCCCCAGAGTTGTTCATTGAAACCATAGGTAAGATTATTTCAACATTGCAGCCATCAATTTCAGCAGATGAAAAATTATAAACACTGTTTTTGTCGAGTTTGAATTCTAAATTGTTTTTTTTACAGAAACGAATCAGAATATCAGCCCCTATATTGTGTCGTGTCTTTGAATATTTGTCTTGTGGATTCCAGAGACCAACAAATAAAGTTTTGTTACTCTCCAGATTCATCTGAGGACTCTTCCTCAACAGTCTCTTCAGAGGATTCACCTTCGGCTCCCTCTTCACCTTCTACTTCTTCGCCTTCAAGACCTTCAATCTCTTCTTCCTCTTCAACTGCTGCTCTCGGTATTGTGATTGTTATTAAAATCGAATCGTCTTCATCATTTGCTAACTCCACACCTTCTGGCAAATCAACATCTGCAGCAGCTAAGTTATCCCCAACATTTAATTCACTAATGTCTAAGTCAAGTGAAGTAGGAATATTTGTAGGAAGTGCAGTAATAGTAATTGTAGAGTTAACAGTTTGAACGACCCCACCCTCTTCTTTAACTCCCATTGGTATTCCAGTAAAGTTAACTTGAACATCTGCATCAACAGTCTGTGATAAATCAACTTGAATAAAATCTACATGTAGAAATTCATTTCTATACACATGTTTTTGTATTTCTCTTGCTAAAGCTGTATATTTTTCTTTACCAATTTCTAAATTGAAAATTACGTTTGAACCAGCTTCTGTCTTTAAAGCATTTGTAAACTCTCGAGCATCAATTTCGACTGAAACAGGATCCATGCCTAAGCCGTAAACAACTGCAGGAATATTTCCCTCACCCCTAGATCTTCGAGATTGAGCTGAACCACTATTTTCTCGAACTTTTGCTTTTAAATTTGTTTCCATATTTACCCTTACGAATTATATAGAGTAATAAATTTTAATTACTACTCAAAGCAGTATTTATGCTTTTTCTGTAGCTTTTCTTGCTGAAATGACTGCAAGGGTAAGGGTTAGTGCAGCAAATAATCCAGCAGAAAGATAGCCTCTAAATAAAACATCGAGCTCCCAGCCATCAACCATAACTGCTCTCATAGCTTCAATAACATATGTTGTTGGGTTATATGCTGCAGCTGTTTCAAGCCAACCTTTTAAAGCTTCTCGTGGAACGAATGTTGGTGCTAGAAAAATAGCAGGAAAAAATAAAAAAGTAGCTGCTTGTGCGCCTTGTGAAGAGCCTGATTTAACACCTGCTGCTACTGAATAGCCAGCAAAGCCCATTCCCCAGATAAAAGCAATTGATAATACTATCAAAAATCCAATACTACCCACTGCAGGATCTGCACCAATTATTATTCCAATAAATAATATAAGACCTGATTGCAGTAATACTCTAAATGCACCTACATTCATAGGAGCCAAAATAATAGCCCATCTAGAGATTGGCATGCTTTGATAGCGTTTAAAAACACCAGATTCAATATCTTCAACCAAATAAATTCCTGATGCTGCACCGCTCAATGAGGCCGACACAATTGATACTGGTAATATAAAGTTTATAAAATTTCCTTTGGCGAAGTCAAAAGGTGTTCCACTAGCAGCCCCACCAAAAACACCACCTAACGCACCATCGTATACAAATAAGAAAAATGCTGAAATAATTAAGTTAGGTAATTCAGCAAGTGGTCTTCTTACAACTCTCAAAACCATTCGTTTTGTCAAAATTTGTAACTGTACTAAAAAAGATCGATTTGATTCCATTATCTCTTACTCTTTTCTTCTGACTTTTTGATATCTTCTGAGCCTTCTAGTCTATATCCTGTTACTTCGAGAAAAACATCATCTAATGTAGGCTTACTTGCTGAGACTGAACTTACTTCTACTCCATTACTGCTCAAATCTTTTAAATATACAGGGATTTTCGACGCACCATCCTCAACTGTAATTCTCAATTCATTTTTTTCTTGAACGGTATTCTTAAGTATATTTTTTGCATTTTCTAAATCATCATAATTATCAAATGCAAAAGTTATTACATCACCACCTATACTTGCTTTTAATTCATCTGCTGTTCCCTCTGCAACAACTAAGCCTTCGTCAATAATTGCAATCCTATCGGCTAACTCGTCAGCTTCTTCAAGATACTGTGTTGTGAGAATGATTGTTACACCATTATCACGAAGTCGTTTTATTTCATCCCATAAAACTCGTCTAGATCCTGGGTCTAAACCTGTTGTTGGTTCATCTAAAAAAAGAATTTCTGGAGAATGAACTAGGCTCAAACCAAGGTCTAGCCTTCGCTTCATACCACCGGAATAAGTTTTTACTCTTCTTTCGGCTGCTTCTGTTAATCCTACAAGCTCAAGGAGTTCACCTGTCCTTACTTCAGAATCTTTTTTGGAATATCCCCATAGTCTGCAAGTTGTGAAAAAGAGCTCTTTCCCTGTTAGAAGATTATCTAAACCTGTATCTTGAAGTGCTACACCTATTTTTTCTCTGACTTCTTTATCTTTCGAAGCAACATCTATTCCTAAAACAGAGGCACTTCCCTCAGTAATGCTTAATAGAGTTGTGAGCATTAAAATTGTCGTAGATTTTCCAGCTCCATTTGGACCAAGTAATCCAAAAATCTCACCTTGTTTTACTTGAAAACTTACATCTTTTACAGCTTCAACGATGTCTTGCTTACTGATAAAAGTTTTCTTAATATTTTTAACGTCTACTGCTAACATAATGTACCTATAAGCTGAAATCTATTTTGATACTAATGATATCAGAATTTAATTGGCCTCGTAGCTCAGGGGATAGAGCACAGGTTTCCTAAACCTGGTGTCGCAGGTTCGAATCCTGCCGAGGCCGCTCTAAAACCCAAAACAATTTCCGAAAGATATTATGGGTCTCCAGGTGGTGGTCCCTCTTCTCCAGGTGGCATACCTTCTCCTTCAGATGGTGGTCCCTCTTCTTCAGGTGGTGGATTATAGCCTTCACCTTCAGGTGGCATACCTTCTCCTCCAGATGGTGGTCCCTCTTCTCCAGGTGGTGGATTATAGCCTTCACCTTCAGGTGGTGGATTATAGCCTTCACCTTCAGGTGGCATACCTTCTCCTCCAGGTGGTGGATTATAGCCTTCACCTTCAGGTGGCATGTCTCCTTCACTAGGCTGGCAACCTGGTGCATAAGGGTTATCTGCACAATCTTCTTGATCTTGATAACCCCCAGGTGGTGGCATGTCTTCTCCTTCAGGTGGCATATCTCCATCACCAGGTGGTGGATTATAGTCTTCACCTTCAGGTGGAGGAGACTGACCTTCTTGTCCACCACTTTGTGGACAACCTGGTGCATAAGGGTTATCTGCACAATCTTGATCTTGAATAATTCCGTTCTGTGGTAGTGGAGGTGCTATCTGTGAACAAGAGGGGTCATCTGGGTTTTCATCACAATAAGTCCCTGCAAATTCAACATAACTTTCTGATTGATTTTTGAATTCTTCAGCTTTTTCTGCATTTCCCCAAAATCCACCAGTATTCGCTTCTCCTTCTGGACGATTACCTTCAGGAGAGCTACCAAATGCTTCGCCCTGAATAGGGGCATTTCCTCCTGGTTGTTGAGCAAAACATAAAGGATCTTGAGGGTTCTCCTCACAGAGAGTGACTAAGTCTTCAGGATTAAAAGCTTCAAATTGCTCTGTTCCTTCATTGCCACCAGTGAATAAGCTTGGCTGCCCTGAGTCAAAATCTGAAGAACATGCTGGTTCACTTTGATTCTCAGGAATCGTACAATCTACTACTAAATAGTCATTATGGTTACCATAACGATTTTCAGCTAAATCTCCAGCACCATCTATTGAATCATAAAAAACACCTTGTTGTGCTAAGTCAACATATGATTCATCACTAAATAGGTTATCTAAAAATTCTCCTGTATCTAAATTTTCCTCTCCATAATAATCCCTAAAACATTCTGGATGGTTTGGATCTTCTGTACAAAAACCTGGCTTTTCGCCTGCACGCGCATTTGGATCAGGAGCTGCGTATTGTGCTAGTAAACCTCCAGTTAATGGGCCTTGAAGTCCTCCGCCTTGACCAAAATTAGAATCACACTCAGGTGCATCAGGAGTTTCATCACAATAACCTGGAGCTACATATTCACCACCTGAATAAATATCAGCTGGTTTAAAATCTGGTGAGCACTCAGGAGCTTCGGGATTTTCATTACAGAATTCATCTGGGGGGCCTAGTAATTCTTGAGGACCACCATATATATCAAACATATCATCACGATCTAACGCAAGCCCTGTTGCCTCTCCTACATGTTCATGGAAAAAATCACCTTGACCGCTACACATAGGATCATCTGGATACTCGTTACAATCAACTGGTTCCCATTCATCTCCTAAAACCTCTTCATCATATACGTGGAAAAATGTATAAACCGCTTGAGCATTTCCACCTTTACACTCAGGAGATTCGGGATTGTCAGCACAAAAAGAGTCATCTAGTGGAGCCGCTCCAAAGAAATTATTACCTGGCTTTAGACCTCCTTCTTCACAATTCTCAGGATTTGCATCACAATAGGCTCCACCTTCCTCAAAAGCCTCCCCAACATATTGTGGACCATCTGCACACTCAGGTAGCCATGGTTGTTCATCACAATATCCAGGCTTTATATTGTTCTCAGTAAAGGTGTATTCAAAACCCATATCTTGAACCATGTCCTCAACAAAATGATTGCCTGCAAAAGCTTGTGCAAGAAAATCTGGTGGTGGTGCCCCAGCAGCACACTCAGGGTCTTCTGGATTATCTGCACAGTATGTTCCCTCAACAAACTCATCTTGGCCTGCATTTACAAACATATTTGATGCAGCTAACGCCATGGCTGATGCCATATCCCCAGACTGTGCTAACTCATTAACAGCATTGGTATCTGCTGAAATAAATTGCATCATGCCATGTTGTGATCTGAAATTATTGCCTTGATTATGATCAAATCCTAAATCCTCAAATGTTTCATTTTCATGTACTGATGCAGCATCAGCAAAAGTTCCAAAAAATTCAGACATTGGAGGTAATTCTTGCAATTGGCCATCCTCTGGAGCTTCTTGCCAATTTGCATCGATGAACTCTTTGACTTCTGATTCAGGAACTGCAACTTCCTCTACTGCGGTCGCTAACACTTCTACAGAATCTGTTAAATCTTTTGGTGCACCTGCAGCAACTAATAAAGTCTGTGCTAAGTCCATTCTTTTTGAATCTGTATCTGTAAATACTGCATTTGCAGCAACATCAGCAGTTAAGTCTTCTACTCCATCTGATAAATTTTCTTGAGTTTCTGCTTTACATGTATAACTGCATTCGCCTTCCATATTAGAAACGAACTCATCAACTATAAGTGCAACTGTAGATGAGTCTTCATCTGTCCAGCCGGAACCACCTGTAGTGCCACTTCCAAGTTCTGTGCCTGCAGTTTGTGAAACTGCAACTAGAACTGGCGTTCCATCCTCGCTTGGTAACAACTCACTAAAAACTGCATCATCACTATTTTCACCACCCTCAAGAACAGTACTTGAAGCTGATAGTGTGGCTACATCATATCCAAATACACCCTCTGTTCCGTGAACTGATAGCTCAGATGTTGGAGTAACTATTTTTGCTAAAGAAGCGCTTAAACCGTCACTAAAAATATCATATGCAACACTTCCTGAAATTAAGTCAACAATTAGTACTCTAGATTTCGCTTCCTCATCATAATCAAAACTTCTAACATTAATAACTGAATTACCCCCCATTAATAAAGATGAGCCATCTTCAAAAGACATTTGGGCCGTAGCATCATCTCCTGTTCTAATTTTTACACCCATCTCTAATGGAGTAATCGCTGAAAGCACTTCCCAGTCCTCCGTGGCATTAGTTAAAACCCCTGTTGCACCAATTAAAGGCTTTAACAAAATTGGAGGTATAACTAATGATGCTTCATCAACTACCTCACCAATATCTGGTTCAGCCACCAATGTAGTTGTTGTAGAGGTTGAGGTTGAGGTTGTTGTATCTACAGATGTTTCTACGTTATTATCAGAACCACCACATGCAGAGGCAATGAGTGATAAAACAATAATTAAAACTTTTAACTTTTTCACTTCTAGTTCTTTATTTTTATATTAATAAGATTTTTTAAACGGTGTGCTGCTGTCCTGAATTAATATGCTCTTGAGCAATAATTGCTGCTTTTGAAACAGCTTTAATTTCCTCCCAAGTAAAAGGATTTTGTGATTTACCTCTTACATAATCAAAAAAAATGGTCAGAGATTCTTTGTGTCCTTTGCCTGATGAAAATGTTTTACTTCTATCCTGTGAACCTTCTAGAAACCTTAACATTCTATAATCTTCGAGAATGTACGAGTTACCTCCGCCATGAACTTCTAATCGTTCTTTACTTAATATTCGATTTGTTTCAGAAAAATACTGTAGAGAAGCATGAGAACCGTTTGCAAAATTAATATTTAAGAAAACTTGATTATCTTTAACCAAATTATTTGTTTTATCAATTGGAGCAGATGCTGCGATGCTTTGAGGAAGTGAATCAAATAGATAACAAGCTAAGTCAATACCGTGCACTGCCTCACCAACAATTCTTCCCCCACCAATTTCCTTTATATTTGTCCAATGATCACTGTCGAGTGGTGGAACACTAAATCGTAGATTTATACTTTTTGCTGGGGTATTAATTAACTTTTGTTTAATTAATTGAACTGATTTTGAAAATCGTCTATTAAATCCAATAAATAATTTTGGATTTTCAGAACTATAAATACTTTCTTCAATATCAGTAATTGATTGCAGGTCTAGGGCTAATGGTTTTTCAACATAAACAGCTTTTCCTTTATTTAATGCTTTTATTACTAAATCTGAATGGTTGAAGTGGGGTGTTAGTATAAGTACCGCATCTATTTCTTCAGCATTTAATATTTCTTCTTCAGTAGAGTATTTATTTTTAATTTTAAAGTTTTTAGCAAGCGATTCTGCACTTAAGCCCTTTGACGATGCTATCCCAAGAACTTTACATTCTTTTTTCAGCTCTTTTAGAACTGGCATTATTGTTGTAATTGCAAAATTTCCTGCTCCCAATATTCCTACATTTACCTTTGATGTTCTAGGTTCTGGTGGTAAATTGGTTACCATTTCAATTTTTGGTTCAGTATCAATGTTATATCTAAGCATTATTGATAATGGCTTAATCTCGTCATCAAATTTTTCATAAACACTTGGTGCATCATCAAATGCTATCTCTTCTGATACTAAGTCCAGCAAATGAATTTGTTTTTGTGAGAGAAGTTTTGTAAATGCCTCAAAATTTCTATTTTCGGTCCATCGAACATATTCAATTGGATAATCATTTCCAAGAACTTCGTATTGCTTATCGTATCTTCCAGGCCCGTAAGACTTAGAAACAACAAGTTCTAGTTCTTTATAATAAAAATCATTTCTAGAAATATTTAAGGGAATATCTCCTACAACAACAATTTTTGCTTTATTGCGAGCAATTTTTGTAGCTAGTTCTATGGGTTCATTGCTGCTTGACGCAGCAGTAATAATTACAGTATCAACATCGATCAGTTCAACTTCATCAGCAGAAGTAAAAAAGTTATCATTATTTTTAGATCTTTCAGGATCGGGATCAATTCCAATTACTTCTGAACCTTGTACTTCGGCGAGCTTACAAACTAATTGTCCTATAACACCAAGTCCTATAACAACTACTTTTGAGCCAAGGGTTGTGTCAGATAATCTAATACCGTGCAAGGCAATACTTCCCAAGACAGTGAAAGCTGCTTCTTTGATGTCTGTGTTTTCATCAATTCGACTGCATAAATTTTCACTGACAACAACATATTCAGCATGGCCCCCATTAGAAACAACTTTATCACCAACATGGTAGCCACTAACACCTTTGCCAACCTTAACAACTTCCCCTGCAGCACTATACCCAAGTTGAATTGGAAGGAGATTTTTTGGAAATACAGCATTCCAGACTGAACGAAAGCCCTCCTTCTTTAAAAGATCTAATCCTTTTTCAATATTTGAACTATTTTGAAACTTATCTGTGACTGAGGTATTTGCTACTTCAATAGCAGCTAACTCTGTTCCTGAGGAAACTACTGAATAATGATTTTTGATAAGCACCTCACCTGGTGCTGGATTAGGAATAGGAGTATCCCATAAAATAGGTGTTGGATTGTTTTTTTCAACTACAAGCTGTTTCATTTATCTCCTGTTTAATAATAACTAATTTACTTCGGAAATTAAGGGTGAGGTTAAATTAATATATTCTCCATTAGTTGATTTTACTTTAAGAGATCCATCCTCATTTATATCTTCAGCCCATCCTCTACCTTCGGGATACTCCACAATTTTTCCAAGCGTTTGTAATTTTTTTTTGTATCCTCCTAAATTAAAATTTTTATTAGCAAGTGAGGAGAGGACGTCACTCGCCCATTTTTCTGCATGTGAATTAATTAATGCATCTTCCTGCTTTTTAGCAAAGATTGAACCAGCTCCAGGTATTTCTGGTTTCTCCCAAAAATAATTTATTCCCATTCCAATACAAATACTGTTTTTAGATTTCTCAACAAGTACTCCTCCAACTTTTAAATTATTTAAAACAATATCATTCGGCCACTTCAAGCTGAGCTTTGTATCTTTAAGTATCTCTGTAAATAAGTAGCCAGAAAGAAGCGGAATAAGTGTGTGTTTTAGTTTTATATCTTCTTGTTTGACTGCAAGAGAGCACGCCAATGCTTGATCTGCATTTAGCCAGGTTCTGTTTGATGTACCTTTGCCTTTTTCCTGAGAATAGCTAATTACAAGAATCGGTTCACTTGATAATTCACTTAGTGCAAATTCCTGTGTATTGTAAATGGATTCAAAAAAAAAGGTTTTCACAGTGTTACTTCTTTACATATATATAGGTCAAATACATACATTAACAATAAACAGGAAAGATGGGCATGTCAGACGATAATTTAGCTGAGAATCGTAATGAAAAAGCTAAGAAAATTCAGCACCCAAAAGGAAAATTAACAGCTTATGAAAGGTTAAATTTACTACTGGACAAGGGGTCTTTTAGCGAAATAGACCAACATGTTACTTCAGAAGAAAACCCTGATGGCGAAGCAGTTGTAACTGGAACAGGCACTATTCATGGACGTCCAGTGTTTGTATATAGTGAAGACTTTTCCGTCATGGGAGGAAGTTTAGGTGAGGTTGTAGCTAAAAAAATTCTAAAATTAATGGACCACGCACTAGAGGCTAGGGCACCAATTATTGGAGTAAAAGACTCTGGTGGCGCAAGAATTCAGGAAGGAATCTCTTCTTTATATGGATATGCTCAAATTTTTAAAAAGAATGTTGAAGCGTCGGGAAAAATTCCACAAATTTCTGTAATCGTCGGTCCTTCTGCAGGTGGAGCAGTTTATAGTCCGGCACTGACTGACTTTATTTTTCAAGTAAAGGATATAGGACAACTTTATGTGACAGGACCTGCTGTAGTTAAAACTGTAACCGGTGAAGATGTTTCTTATGAAGAGTTAGGTGGAATAGAAGCGCACGGTACAAAATCAGGCGTATCACATCAGATATGTGAATCTGAAGAACAAGCATTTGAGGAGATTCGCTATCTTATGAGCTTCCTACCGCAATCTTCATCTCAAAAACCACCTGTATTCATTACTGAAGATGAATCTTCAAGAGCAATAGAATCATTAGATAATTTCATTCCAGAAAATAGAAATCAGCCATATGATATGGCGAAAATAATATCAGACATTTCTGATGATGGAGAGCACTATCCAATTCAAAGTAACTATGCACTCAACATTATTACAACATTTGCAAGAGTAAATGGAAATACAATTGGAATAGTGGCTAACCAGCCTATGGAACTAGCAGGCGTTCTAGATATTAAGGCTTCAGAAAAAGCAGCAAGGTTTGTCAGATTTTGTGACGCATTTAATATACCTATTCTAACTTTGGTTGATGTTCCTGGATTTTTACCAGGAGTTGAACAGGAACACGGAGGAATTATCAGAAGCGGTGCGAAACTTTTGTACGCATACTCGGAAGCAACTGTTCCAAGAGTCTGTGTGGTTATTAGAAAAGCATACGGAGGAGCTTATATTGTCATGGACTCAATAGGTCTTGGCGCAGATAAATTATTTGCATGGCCAAGTGGTGAAATTGCAGTAATGGGTGCTGAAGGAGCAGTTGACATAATACACAAAAAAGAAATAGCTACAGCTGACAATAAAGACGAACTTAAATCAAAATTAGTAACAGAATATAATGATAAATTTAGTAATCCTGATATTGCTGCACAATTAGGATTAATTGACAATATTATAAAACCAAGTGAGACAAGGAAGGTTATTATTGACTCTTTTAAAGACTTGGTTAATAAAGGAGAGTTAGGAGATAAACATGGAAACATACCCCTCTAAAAATATTGCTATTGCATGGGTAGAAAAAGGAAGCATTGCTAGAAACTTATTTTTATCCCTAGGTTTTGCAATAGTAACTGCTCTTAGTGCTCAGGTTCGAATTGTTATACCAATGTCGCCAGTTCCAATAACAGGTCAAACATTTGTTGTGCTTTTATCAGGACTAATTTTAGGGAGCACTTTTGGAGCAGTTAGTATGTTAATGTATCTATTTATTGGCATGTCTGGCCTTCCATTTTTCTCTGCTGGTGTCGCTGGTCTTGCAATTTTAAAAAGCCCAACAATAGGATATATAATAGGATTTTTTCTGGCAGCTTATGTAATAGGTGCTTTTGCAGCTAAACCTATATTGGCCATTCTGCTTGGTTCATTAACTATTTATATTGCAGGCGTTTCTGGATTGATGATAATTTTAAATACCTCACTCTCGAATGCTCTTGCAATTGGAGTTGTTCCATTTTTGATAGGAGATGCTATTAAGTCTATTTTGGCAATGGGCTTGGCTTTTAAATTAAAGTAAATATGACTCAAAAAAGAATCCTGATTGCAAACAGAGGTGAGATAGCTCTACGAATTATTAGATCTGCCAAAGAAATGGATCTATATACTATTGCGGTTTATTCAGATGCAGATGAAGATGCTTTACATACAAAAAGAGCTGATGAATCTTATTATCTTGGAGGATCTCTGCCCGCAGAGAGTTATAGAAATTTAAAAAAATTAGTAAAGGCTGCTGAAGAGACAAATGCAGACTTAGTTCACCCAGGATATGGATTTCTTGCAGAAAATGCTGATTTTGCAAAAGCTATAGAAAAAAAAGGGATTACTTGGGTAGGACCTAAACCTGAAATCATTAAATCTATGGGTGACAAAATTGAATCAAGAAAATTAGTTTCAAAAATTGGACTTAATCCTGTACCAGGACAGCTAAAACCCTCAAGATTTCAGAGAGAAGCAATAAAGGATGCAGAAAGTTTTGGATATCCTGTTGCATTAAAGGCTGCACATGGTGGTGGTGGAAAAGGGTTAAGAATTGTCCATAATGAAAAAGAACTTCTTGAAAATTTTGATATTGTAAAGCGAGAAAGTGAAGCCTATTTTGGATCTGACCAAATCTATGTTGAAAAATTTATAAAACCAGCAAGACATGTTGAGACTCAAATACTTGCTGATAAGTATGGTAATGTCTTGTATCTCGGTGAAAGAGATTGCTCCCTACAAAGGAGAAATCAGAAGTTAATTGAAGAAAGCCCTCCTGGGTGGCTTTCTGAATATGGAAGAGAAAAATTAAAAGAGTTTACTCTTAAAATTGCATCTAGTTCGAATTATGTAAATGCTGGAACTGTAGAATTCCTTGCTGATAGTGACGAGAACTTTTACTTCCTTGAAATGAATACTCGATTACAAGTAGAGCATACAGTAACCGAAATGAGATATGGTCTTGACCTTGTCAAAGAACAAATAAAAATTGCACTTGGTAACTCTATCGAGGATTATAAGCTTGATCCTAGAGGGCACAGTATAGAGTTTAGAATAAATGCAGAAGATCCAAATAACAACTTTCTACCAACTCCTGGAACAATAACCGAATATAGAGAGCCAACCGGTAATGGTGTGCGTATTGATGGATGGGCAAGAACAGGTACTCAAATTACCCACTATTATGACAACCTTATTTCAAAATTAATTGTTTGGGGTGTTTCAAGGGAAGAGGCAAGATCAAAGGGAATTAGATGCCTTGAAGAATATATTATCGGAGGTATCCCAACAACTATTAATTTATTAATTGATATTTTAAAAACTAAAGAATTTATCAACAGTCAGATACATGTAAAGTTTTTAGAGGAAAACTTTGAAATACGTGAGATTGAAGAAGATGAAATTTCCTCTGATAGACCAAGCAAGGTAAATATATCTTTGGATGACTCGACTAACTCAACGCTAGCTCCTCAACGCCCTAAAAAAGTAGGTATGGATCTCACAGGTAATATTAAGAATCCAGGAATAATTTTTGCAGAAATGCAGGGCACAATAATGGACACTATGACTAAACAAGGTAAAAAAGTGAAAAAAGGTGACTCGTTGTTTGTTCTTGAAGCAATGAAAATGGAAAATGTAATTACAGCTCCTATTGATGGTGTAATCAAAAAATTTAATATTGAAAAAGGACAGCCAGTAAAAAAGGGTGACTTGTTAATTGAGATTGAAGCTAAGTTCTAATGATTTACGGTATAGGTGTTGACCAAGTCGATCTAAATAGAGTTAGAAAACTTTTAAATAAGTCACAAACAAAATTTGAAAAAAGATGCTTTACGCAGAATGAAATAATCTATGCAAATCGATTCAATGATCCTGCTAAAAGACTAGGTGCTAGGTTTGCAGCAAAAGAAGCCGTCATGAAGTCTTTAGGAAAAGGCTGGAGACAGTTAGGTTGGAAAGATATTGAAATTAGTGGTGGAGGCAAACCTGAAGTTATTCTTTATGGAAAAGCAAAAAAACTTGCAAAAGAATTAAATATTGAAAATGTACATGTTTCTCTATCTCACGAAAAAGATAAAGCAATAGCTTTTACAATTTCAGAAATAAAAGAATGAACTGGGTAGCGATGTTTCCCGGACAGGGATCTCAACAAGCTGGTATGGGTGAAGAGTTGCTTGACTTATATCCGGATCTTTTAATTGAGGAATTTGAAGAAACTCTAGGTTGGTCTCTGAAAGAAGCTATTTTACATAGTGATCAAACTGAGATTACAAAAACAAATATTGCTCAGCCTTATATATTTGCAATTTCTTACTGTTACGGATTAGAAGCTTTTAAAAATCTAGGTCTACCAAAAGTTGGCATAGGCCATTCATTAGGTGAGTATACTGCTTTGGCACTTGCTGAATTCATAAGCTATCGTGATGCATTAAAAATTATTTCTGTAAGAGGTGCTTCCATGCAGAAAGCTGTTGAAAACTCTAACTCAACAATGGCTGCCGTTTTAACATCTGACCTTAGACAAACTATAGACGCTGTTGAAACACTCAATAATCAAGGTATTTCGATTAATATATCTAATTTTAATGATGCTTCACAAATTGTTATTGGCGGATTAAAAGATGACATAGACTATCTGAAGTTGAACCCAATTGATTTAAGTGCAAAAAGAGTGATACCCCTTGATGTTGCTGGTGCTTTTCATTCAAAGTTTGTTTCCCCTGCTAAACAAGAAGTTCAGGATATTATTGATGAAGTCGAGTTTTCAGAGGGTAAATTTGATGTCTATATGAATGTAGATGCAAACATAGCTAACCTTACAACAATAAAACAAAGGCTTGTTGATCAAATTGACAATAGTGTGATGTTTTATGACCAAATTCTGAACATTGAAAATATTATGAATCCGGAAAAGTGGTATCATATCGGTCCTGGAAATGTAACTGCTGGGATGGTAAAAAAGTCTATATCTAGTGAGGGTATTGAAATAATTAATTCATTAAACTCTTTGAACAATATTTAAATAGGGAGAAATTTTTGAAATCAACAATAACCGGTTGGGGTAAGTGCGCACCAAATAATATCATGACAAATGAAGATTTAGCTGTTTTTGTAGACACCTCAGATGAATGGATTCAGCAAAGAACAGGTATTGAAGAAAGAAGATTTTGTCACGTAAATAATTCTGACATGGCAGCAGTGGCAGGACAACATGCAATTGCATGTGCGGGTCTAACACCAGAAGATATTGATGTAGTTATTCTTGCTACCTGTACTCCTGATAGTATTGTTCCATCAGCAGCTGCTCATGTTCAAAGAAAATTAGGTGCAGTAAACGCCTCCGTTTATGACATTAATGCGGCTTGTGCTGGTTTTGTCTATGCACTTGAACAAGGAAAAGCATTTATTGAAAGTGGTCTATATAAAAGAGCACTAATCATTGGCTCTGAACATATTACATGGTTGCTTGATTGGTCTGATAGGAATACAGCCGTTCTTTTTGGAGATGGTGCTGGTGCAGTTGTTGTTGAAGAAAGCAAGAAAGAAGAAGATGGTGAAATATTTTCTTTCGTAAACGGCTTAAGTTCCGACAAATTAGATATATTAGAAGTCCCTAACTTTGGTTCAGCAATGGATAGATTCAACAAAGATGAAGCTGCGAGGGTTAGGTGGACATTTGATGGTCAGGAAATTTTTAAAGGTGGTATTAGAGCTATGGCTACTGCATCAGATGAAGTAATTACAAAATCAGGACTTAAAAAAGAAGATATAGATATTTTGATTCCTCATCAAGCAAATTTAAGAATCGTTGAAGGGCTAGAAAAGATGTTAAAACTTCCGAATGCTACGACAATTAAAAAAGTTCATAAATATGGAAATACTTCTGCAGCATCAATTCCTACTGCTTTAGTAGATGCTTTAGAAGAAGGTGAAATAAAAGGTGGTGAAGTAGCAGTATTTACTGCTGTAGGTGCTGGCTTGTCATGGGGTGCATGTGCTTTACGTCTAGGAGAAAGAACAACCCCTATTAATACTTCAGACGCAAAGCTTCCAGATTTTGATGGAAAAGCAGTGGATACTATAAGAAGAGCTATCGAGTATCAAATACCTGAAAAAAAAGATCTTATATGAAAACAGCATTTGTTACAGGTGGCTCAAGGGGTATAGGCAAAGCTATAGCAATCGAACTAGGAAATAATTTTCATGTAGTCGTTGGCTATTCTAACTCAGAAGACAAAGCTAATGATGTAGCAAAAGATATAATTTCTTCTGGCGGAAGTGCGAGTACAATTCGAGTAGATATATCTAATTCAGAATCTGTAGATGAAGCATTTACATCAATTGAAAAAGACTACACCTCTGTTGATGTCTTGATAAATAACGCTGGCGTCACAAAAGATAATATATTACCAAGAATGAAAAAGGATGAATGGTTAGAGGTAATTCAAACTAATCTAACTGGAAGCTTTTATACATCACAAAGAGCCATAAAGCTTATGATGAAAAATAAATGGGGAAGAATTATATTTATATCTTCTGTAGTTGGTATTTCTGGAAACCAAGGCCAAGTTAATTATGCTGCGTCAAAGGCTGGATTGATTGGCTTAGCAAAGTCTATTAGCAAGGAGATGGGGTCGAGAAATATTACTTCTAATGTTGTAGCTCCAGGATACATAGAAACAGATATGACCTCATTTCTCGATAACCAAAATAAAGAAAATATTATAGAGCAACTTTCAATTAAACGCATAGGTAAACCAGAAGATATTTCTAACGTAGTATCTTTTTTATGTAATGAAGAGTCAGAGTATATAACTGGCCAAGTAATACCGGTTGATGGTGGTTTATCAACTTAATTAGGGAGTAATTATGGAAACAAATGAAGTTTTTGAAAAAGTGAAAGGTCTATTTGTAGAAGATTTGGGTATAGAAGAGTCAAAAGTAACAATGGACGCAAAGCTAGAAGAGGATTTAGAAATTGATTCCTTAGGAATAGTTGAAGTTGTTATGGCCTTTGAAGATGAGTTTGAAATAGAAATCGATGATGAAGAATTGGCTGATGTAACAACTGTAGGTCAAGCTGTCAATTTGCTTCATTCTAAAATTTAAATCACATCATGTCTAAAAGACGTGTCGTAGTTACCGGCCTTGGAACAATCAATCCTCTGGGTAATAATGTCTCTGATACTTGGAATAACTTAATTAATGGTATTTCTGGAATTGACCATATAAGTTCATTTGAAACTGATGGGCTTCCAGTAACTTTTGCAGGTGAAGTTAAAAATTTTGATGCTAATGAGTATATGGGAAAGCAACATGCACGCAAACTTGATCGGTCAGGACATCTCTCTATATATGCTGCTGAAGAAGCCCTTAAGGACGCAAATATTGATACAGAACAGAGGTTAGGTAGTGGCGTAGGAATTGTTTTTGGAACTGGTATCGGTGGTATAGCTACAACAGAGCAAGCTGTCAGAACATACGATGAACGTGGTGCCTCTAGAATAAATCCATTAGCTATTACACAACTAATGCCAAATTCAAGTACAGGACAAGTTGCAATTAAATTTGGCATAGAAGGGCCTTCTCTGACAATTACTACAGCTTGTGCTGCTTCTGCCAATGCTCTTGGAGAAGCTAAGAATATGATTCAAAATGGAATTGTAGATATGGTGATTGCAGGTGGAACAGAATCTGGAACAACTGCTATGACTATTGGTGCATTTGCTCAAATAAGAGCTCTTTCAACAAATAATGAAAATCCTCAAAAAGCTTGTAGACCATTTGATAAGGATCGAGATGGCTTTGTGATGGGAGAGGGTTCAACAGTTTTGGTTATGGAAAGTGAAGAATCCGCAATTAATAGAGGCGTCGATATATATGGCTATGTTTCTGGATATGGAGCATCAACAGATGCACATCATATTACTGCCCCGGCGGAAGGTGGTAGAGGTGCTGTTGATGCTATGAAAAAAGCACTATTTGATGCTGAACTAACACCTAATGATATTGATTATATTAATGCTCATGGAACTTCTACCCCAGCAAATGATAAAAATGAAACTGCTGCAATCAAAACAGTCTTCAGTGAAAAAGCATACGATGTTAATATTTCTTCTACAAAGTCAATGACAGGTCACTTACTTGGAGGTGGAGGTGCTTTTGAGTCATTAGTTTCCTTATTAACCTTAAAAAATAATATTATTCCACCAACAATAAATTTGAATAATCCAGATGAAGAGTGTGATTTAAATTACACCCCAAATGTACCCTTAGAAAAAGACCTATCTACAGCAATGTCTAATTCTTTTGGTTTTGGTGGGCATAATGGAGTTCTTGTTTTTAAAAAGAGTTAAAACTTATTAATTTTTTTATATATACCTACTAGCTGATATCACTCTGGCTCGAGCCTTATCAATTAATCTGTAAGCTCCACCAGTATTATTTGTAATATTAAAATCAATCAATTTTATAAATTGGTCTTATGATATTAAAATAAGAATTATGAGGGGGAAAATATCTTTAATTCTAGTTTTGATTCTTCTACTTTCTTCTTGCTCAAGTAATCAAACATCCATAGAAGAAGAAGCGAACGAAGTTGAAAATATAAATACAGATTATGATTCTGATGAAGAATGTTTATCTGATGATAGTGTTGAGACCCTCACATCAGAAATTGCTGAACTCACTAGTGAGTTAAGAAATCAAGAAGGGACTTTAGCTCTTTCAGCCGACACTACTTATTCTGAGGAAGAATTGCAAAATATGAAAGAAGATCTTGCAGTCCTTGAAAGGGTTCAAGCTGATTATGAATCAGAATTAAGCAATTCAGGTAATAATGAATATATCCAACAATTAAGAGACAGGAAGCAATCATTAGAGTCGCAACTTGGAATTAGCTATGCAGACGTTGATTTTGCAAACTTTGGTCAAGATGCAATTCTTGCAGAGGTTTATGACGGTATTATTGCACCTTTAGAGAAAAAAGAAAACCTATCTCAAGAAGAGAAAGATGTGTTAGATGAGGCAAGGCTTAAGCTTGAACTTCTAGATACAGAATTAAATTTATTTAGAAGCTTTAATGAAGATCCTGAAGTGGAAATCAGATTAAAAGAAATAAAGCGTTTAAATAATGAAATTTCTTTAGCCGAAGGAACGGGCAATCAAGCATTGAGAGATGATATTGAAAACCTTAAACAGCAACTCGATGATAAGAACAATATATTGCTTTCTTCAGAATTGTGTAATCCAGATAGCGTATATCTGGATGATAATTCCGGTACTGCTATCAGTACAATAAATCTTGAAGGGTGTTTAGATTTATCTAGCTTTATTGTCATGACAAATGAACTTGCTGAGTTAAATGGTTGGGCATTACATATTGAAGACTCTATACGGAAAAGAAATGAACCAATCAATGATGAAGATAAACCTGGATATTCTGAATATAACTTAAATTCAGAATTTGTAGAAACAATAGATTGGGAAAGCGATTCGCTATCTGGGCTTAGAGACAAAATTGAACAAAATATACGTTATGACAGAGTTAATCCATCTGAGGACAACCTAAATAAAATTAAGTCCTACTTAGAACAAGTTCGAGATAGAACTTCTACAGCAAGAATTGAGATTCTTCCGCTATGTGATTTATACAATATTAAAAATGATGTAAAGAACTCCGATCAAAAAAGTAGCTTTACTGCTGAAGATACAAGAGCTATACCAATTAACAGATTTTGTGAAATTAACGGTGATAGTTTAGATTGCCCAGATAATAATCTTTACATCCCACAACAAACAGATTCCTGTGATGCCACGGTAACTGAAGGCTCTTATACAAACTATGATATGATTGATCAGTTTTTTGCATCAAGTGTTTACAATCCTAAATGGTTAAGAAGCCTTCATGGAACAAGATTCATAGCTGGTACGGGGAGTGATGAACCTGATTTTTTTAAGGCATTCTATAATCCACAAGTTATTTTTCCTGGTGAAGCAGTACAAATTATCGTTAAGGATAATTTAAATTTCAATGCAGGTAAGTCAAAAATAGAATTCAGTGATGAATGGAGATCTTCTGACGGTGGAAATATAGAACCCCCTTATCTATATGATGACGGAACTCATGGAGATGCTGTTGCAGGTGATGGACTGTATACAAATAATTGTATGAAACTTACTTATGATATTGACTTTAGTAACGAATCCTACGTTGATAAAGCGGGGGTGAGGGTTGTTGATCCTGCGCTTAAAGGAACAGTAGAAATTAAGCATATAAGTGAAAATACATGGGCTACAAGAAATTCATTATTCATGAATATTGGATATGATTATTCACAATACGAAAATAACAACTACCCTGTTGTGTTTAGTCCAAATCTTGATGCACAAGCATATAGAAGAATTTTTGAACTTTTTGATGATAATATCAATGGAATTATTTTAGGGGCAAGAGAATACTATCACGGTGGTCATATGATGAGACTTGCAGATCATATACGTGGAACAGGTTTCTTTCAAGATTATTATGAATCAAATGGAAAACCTGCACCAGCACAAGATAATAAAATAAAAGTAGGTCCATGGTCTGATGGTAAAACTCATCTTGAATTGCAAATGGTATTGATGCTTGGAAGTCCAGAATTTGGATCATTTGTACATGAATTCCAACATTCAATTTATGGGCAAACTGGCGGAGGGAAATACGGATTTCCTCGTCCAGGATATAGAGAATCACTAAGTGATGATGGCATGCACCTATCACCATTATCAACTGCTACTAATACTCTTCAAGGTGGTTTTAAGGTATTGCAATCGGATGGACGTACATATAAACCTGTATTTATTGTTACTCCCACAGAGAGGTTCTCAACTAGAGTAGTTAAAAATGGTGATAAATTTAAAGCCATTAAAAGAGACTCCATTCAAGATAGTCAAATTTTCTTGTACGCAGCGGGTCTTTTAAAGCCTGAGGAAGTCACAGAAACTTATTATCAATTAGTAAATCCAACTGTGATAGGTTGTGTTGAAACTAATGAGTATTTTGCATGCGATGAAAATAATGAAGTAAAGGCTAAAGAAGTAATTTCTTGGGATATAAATGATTATATAAATCATTACGGACCTCGCTCTTACGCTTATGGAGAGGAGCCAGAAAAACTTAATCTAACATTTAGTGTGTTAAGTGAAAGAAAGTTTACAGAAGCAGAGATAGTATTTAGCCACTATTTTGCTAATGAAGTTGTGAATGGCGATGATAATTGGAGAAATCCTCAAGGTGATGAATATAATCTAAACTTTGTTTGGGATGGCCTTGGGGGAATCAATTTTGATATTTTTGAATTTCTAATAAACTCAGAAAGTTACAAGACTCTTGAAAAAGTTGCAGTTACTGGTGTTGAATATGGTGATATAAAAATTTCAGATATTGATACCTATAAAGAGCTTATGTATACAGGGATTGAGAAAAATTCTAGGAAGCTTGTGGAAGAAGCTATACAATTAATTCCTAGCCTACCTTATGCCTTTATGGCCATGGCTACGGTAATGGATAGCGATGTCGATAAATATAACTATTACGATATTGCATATAGTCTCGCAATGAACGAAATTGGAAAGGTATCATCTATTACAGATTTCTCCCTTATATTTAATCTTTTAGAACAAAAAATTAACCTTAACAAAAAAAATAATATTAATCAAAATCAGCTTAGAAAAGATCAAGAATTATTTTCAGCATATTCTATTAATGCGAGCTGGCTTGGTGTTTCGCAAGCTAAACAAGAAATTGCAAGAGCATCGAGTCAAATATGTAGAGCTGATCAAGAACAATATGATATTGAACTTAGTGACTGTGACTTAGCAAATATTAAACAAAACCCGGTTGTACTGCGTGAATTAGACTTTGAAAATCCTGTTTGGTACGACGCAAACCTAGACGACCTTTTAAGAAATTATATGGCTCTGGCGGGTGGGTACAAAGATATAGCTCGTAATCTACTTGAAGGTGAAAATAATGAAAGGGCTTCCCTAGATTTATATCTAAAAGCAATAGACACTTACATTGAGGGTATTTCAAAAGATCCTAAAGAGGAAACATTTATTTTAAGGTTTCTTTATCGTGATATGGCTTACACATACGATGACTTAGTTTCTCATCCCGCAGCAACAGAAATTGAACAATCTATATTTAAGGCAATGGCAACATATTACTTTGGACTTGAGTATCCCTTAATACAACAGCTATGTGAGAGATTTAAAGGTACAACCAGATCAGGAGGGCTTGTAGGTGGTGAAGATGGCAAAGTATATATGGCAGATTATGTTTGTGGAAGACCTCCAGTATATGAACCCGAAGGTCCTGGTAGGTACGAATTTGATTACAATAATTGGGAGTTTGTAAAAGTTGGCTAATATGAAAAAATTAGTTACGGGGTGCTTACTCTATAAGCCCCGTCGGTAGCTATCATCTTCCTACCCTCCTGACCATTAATATCATTGAGATTACAAGATGGATCTCCAGGAAAAGTTCCGCAGGATAAATCATAATAATTTCTATCTGTCACATATTTTCCATATGGTATTTCTACCTCTATTACTATTGGAACCCAGCCAAATTCTTTTCCAGATGGTGGATCTACAACCATGCCATTATCTAATTCAACAAGATGAAAATTTTCCAAACTATTTGGCTTGGAAATGAATTCTTGATTATGAAGCCATTCTTTATGCATTTTTTCAATTTTTAATTGTAAAAAGTCTAGGTATTCCTCTGTATATATTTCTGGATAATCTATTGATAAATACTTAAAAGTAGGTTGATCTTTAAATCGATACCAACGATATTTAATCATGCTTCCATCATCTAATGTTGTCTCATATACAGTTGTATCACATCCGCCATTATCACAATCGAAGCAAGAGTAATCATATGGGATAGAGTCAACATTAAATGCATTATCTGTATTTTTTTTAATTTCTTCTTCCCAAACCTTGTCACTATTAGATTTAATATGTGGCATGTATGAATTTCCTCGTTCGAGAGTGTTCATTTCCATTATTTTTAAGTTATCAGGAACTTGATTACTGTCAACGGGAACGAATTGATAAGATGTGTAGTCATTTACTCCACCTGGTGTTAAAACTTTATAATATTGAGATAAATCTCTTTCTGCAGTAGGAGTGCCACTCCAGTCCCAAAAGGTATTTGTTTCTCCATTTTTTGTTTCTCCCTGGAGGTAAAGATTCCATCTAACAAGTCTTTCATCTACAGAATATAAACCTCCTTGTTTTAGGTTTTTTGCTAAAGGGTCACGATCATGTGTTTCTACAATAAGCGGTGTTGAGTATTGTTTTATATTTGTATTTACATCTTCAATTTCAGAATCTCCATTGAAATACTTAACAAAATTGTTATACACGCCAACATCATATGACCTTGCATCTAGTGTAAAAAATTCTTTATCTTTTAAAGAAGGGGCCATTGTCGGAAATATTTTGATATACAGATCTCCGTTATCGTCATATTCTGTGAATATTGGAAGTTCATACATTTCTGCACCAATAGCTACGTGATTAGTTGACCTATAAGCTAGAGTATTTTTTTCCTCTGTCCAAAAAAGAGGAGTTTCCATTTCATAATCGTAGTCATTAGCATTATCAACATACCAATCAAGTCCTTTTATATATTCATTAAGAGCTTTGTTTTCATACCTACCTGCAATATATTCGATTAGTATTTTTCTTAACTCCTCTCCTAAAAGATCTTCATTGTCTTCAGATCCATCTTCTAACAAAGTAAAAGCATTATTAACATCTATGTGTCTAATCCAGAATTCTGGAACGTATGCCCACATAGGTCCACTGTACTGAGCGCTATTAGAGACAAAAGTCCAGGTTAATTTACCCCGATCACTGTGATCATCTAGTAAAAAAGATTCTGGCCTTTCCTCACCACTGAATATTGGGAGTGCAAACCACCCATGTCCAAAATATATTCCACCATCTTCAGCATACTCCTCTTGATCTTCATCAAAATGGATAGCGTTTGGAAGATTAAGAACTTTATTTGTTAATTGAACACCACCAAAATCAGCACAATCACAACGTCTTTCGTAAAAACCCCAACCGCTATATGTGCTGTTTCCGTTGTAAAACTTATTTGCTCCGCTAGCCATATAGGTTGGGTATTTTGAACGTCCAAATTTTTCGTATATTCCATATCCACCTTCTATAGTTCCACCACCAGGACCATAGGGATGTGCTCCTGGGGCTTGAATCCACTGGCCCCATACACCTTGCTGAACTCCAATTTTTGTTGTATAAAATTCAGAGACTCTTGTATAAGAAGAATACCCATAGAAATTTTTTTGTAACTCAGCTTCTGGCTCATCTCCAACAACAAGTCCATCTCCACCAATACCGTGTTCAAAGTACCAGTCAGAAGCACAGTAAATAGCTCCTAAAGATGCACCATATTCTCCTTTATAATCTTCAATGTTTAAGGGATGTATTTTATAATCTTCATAAAGACCTTGGGAAACATGGAAATAATCAATGTCAAGTTTCTCCAACAGTTCTGGAATATCAATCAAAGAAGTTTCTTCATAAAATTCTCCATTAAACTCTCCTTCATAAGTACAGTGCCTAGGAAGAAACTTTCCTGGATTGAATTCTGGATCAGGCTCACCTACTGTATAGTATTTTGAGAATATTGGATCATTTTTGTCTAGTTCTTCTGCACAATTTAATCTCCCTCCAAAATCAGCACCCATCATTTCAAGACATGCATCGTAGGATTCTGAATCATATGCGCTTTCGACTTCTTCGTCTAAATTTTCTTGGGATTCAGTGAGAGAGTCTTGCTCTTCAATGAGTGCTTCTAATTCAGCTTCCTCTTCAGGAGTTAGTTCACCTTTTTCTTCTAGGGCTACAATTTGCTGTTCTAATTCATCAATTGTATTTTCATTTCCACCTGAACAAGAAGAAATAATAAGGCTTAAAACAATAAAAATAATTTTTTTATTCACAAGTTAATTGTAACAATTAAATCTCAAGGCACTACCCCTTAGGTGGAGGAGGTGGTTCACAATTAGGTTCGTCAACAGGACATTCAAAAAATTGAACATTAAAATCTATACCCATTGATGCGTACTTCTGCTTTAACGCATTAAAGGTCGTTGCTTCAAATACAGATACCTCCCTTAGATTATTAGCAGTTGCTTCAAGTATGCTTGAGACATCTGAAAGTTTTTTAATCAATTTACCATACTGTAATTCAAGACCATTAGATTTGTAATATTCAGCGTCACAGTTCGATGCAACCCTAAGCATTCCGTTGAAAAATGCTCTGTCATGTATTTCTAACATTGCTAGATAATCTGCTGCCATCTTTAATTCAATGTAAACACCAAAGTACAAATCCATTGCTTCTTGTTCCATTAGATTAGCCTCGTTGATAGATGTATTTACTGCCTCTTCACTTGACTGAGAAACATTTGTAAGAAGTGTCTGTACCTCTTGTTGTAGCCTTTCTAACTCTTCAATATTTCTTTGAAATTCCTGTTCAAGTGGATTATCAGATGGTGAAGTTGAGGTGTCAGAATTAGTTCCTGTTGAATTTGATTCTGATTGTAATTGAGCAATCTTAGCTTCAAGTTCACTAATGCGGTTATTTATATCTGTAAGTGTTAATCCATTTGTTGTACTCTCACGTTCTGCAATTACCGCTTCCAATGAAGATATCTCTTCACGAGTAGTGGTTAATTGTTCTTCAACTGCACTTGTATCACTATCTTCACTAGCTGAATCAATCAATCCTTGAAGTTCTATTGCGTAATCATTTAGTGATTTTACTTGCTGTTGTAAACTTTCAATCTCGTATGCAGTTCCCTGAAGTGAATAAAGTTGGTCTATTTGCTCCAATAATGAATTAATTTCATTTAAGTTCGCTGTATTAGAGGAATCTGATAGATTCTCAGAACTAGTTGAATAACCAAGTTCTTTCATAAGCTCTTCATTTCTTTGTTCTAGAACTGCAATCCTTTCATCTAGTGCATTTACTTGATCCATGTTCTGGCTTCCTGCATTTGCAATTTCTGCAATAGGTCCGAGATTTAATACTTCAACATCCACCATAAACTGCTGTGTACTTGCTACAGCAGTTGCTGCTTGATTCCTAAATAAAGACAAGTTATTTACAAAATTATCTGCAATTTTATAAAATTCATTGAACTCAAATTCAGCTAGACATTTACCATTCTCTAATGCATTTTTTTGTAAATTAAAAAACTGTTCTTGAGTACAGTTTGTTTTGAAGTCTTGATTTATTTGATTAATTATTGCTTCTACAGATACTTCACTAGGTGTTTTACCTTCTGTAGCTTTATCAATCGAGGATTGTATATCTTCCTGCGAAAGGTTGGTGCATTCTTCATCTGCCCTTACAGGACTGATAATATTGATTGATAAAATTAATGTAAATATAATAACTTTTTTTGTCATTCCAACTCACCTAAGCAGTCTGGATTATTAGTAATTAACTCATCAAAATTCGATACCGAAGCAATAATATCGCTATAGGCTGGATTATTTTTTAAAGTCTGATTAAAAAGTAAAGGCCAATCTAAAAATGAATCTAAAGTTGCTGGAGAAGGAAGTGAGCCTGCCTCAATTTCAGAGTAAGCCAAATAAACCTGATTTAGCGCATCTTGTACGTCATCACAAGAATTAGAAACTTGAACACTGTTTGTACTACTGGGTTCCTCAGTATTACTGACTTCCTCAGTATTACTGACTTCTTCAGTTGCTGAATTAGAAGAACCTGAAGAACACTGTATAAAAATAAAAAAGATTAGAAGTGGAATTAATTTTTTCACTTCTATTACAGCATTGATCCACCAATAGAGTGAACCCCTCCATCAGCATGAATTATTTCTCCAGTTACCATTTCAGAAAAATCTGAAAGTAAAAAATTAACTACTTTTGCTACAGGCTCAGGGTTTTTTGTATCCCAACCTAAAGGAGCCCGTTTATTCCACTCTTCATTCATTTCAGAAAAACCAGGAATGTTTTTAGCAGCAGTTGTAGCTAAAGGACCGGCAGCAACAGCATTAACTCTTACTCCATCCTTGCCCATGTAATAACCCAGATATCTAACTATTGATTGTAAGCTTGATTTTGCAACACCCTGCCAGTCGTATCCGGGCCAAGCCTGCGTATTGTCAAAATCCAGAGCAACAATTGAAGAAGGATTGTTTAGTAAAGGTTGAAAAGATGTTGCTAGTGTTTTTAAAGAAAATGCAGAAATCTCAAAACTTTTTACTGCATCTGATATGTCTGTATTCAAAAAATTACCACCCATTGCTTCAGTTGGTGAGAAAGCGATTGCGTGTAAAATCCCATCTAAATTACCAACTTCTTGTTTTACACTTTCTACTGCGGCATCAACTTCATCTTGGTTTTCAATGTCCATTGAAAATACTTTGATATCATCTGAAAGCCTCTTTACTGCTCTTTCAGTAATACGAAGGCCTTTGCCAAAGCCTGTAGCTACAACTGTTGCTCCATTTTCTATTGCAATTTTTGCAGAGGCATAAGCTATGCTTTTATCTGTAAGAATTCCAGTAATAAGAATTTTTTTATCTTTTAAAATCATATTTTCCTATAACTATTTGACCATATAAATAGTTAGTAGGTATCACAAAATAATAACTTTTATTATTCTTCTGTTGAATAGTTGCCAGAACCTTCTTCTTTTTTGATTTGTGATCCTGTAACAACTGCTAATCCTATTTCTACAAGGCCAAAAGCAAAAAAACCGTTAAATTCAGTAAAGACTGCGAAAGTTATTAACCCAAGCCCTCCACTGTATCTTATTATGTTTAATTGTTTTCCATTCTCTGCGTTGCCTCCAAGCAGGAAAAAAGCCATTGCTGCAAAGTAAAGTGGCAAGCCAATAGATCTAACAATCATTGCTTGGTTCTCTGCTAGTACAGCAGTGAAATCAAACAAGAATAAACGGTAAACCACTTCAGGCATGATAAACCCTACTAATACCAACCCAAGGTATACAAGTGGGTCAAGTCTATTAATTAATTTGTAATTCATAAAAGCAAGTATATCGGAAATTATTGAATCTTATAATTAATAGTTTTTAATTATTTCTGCCTGTGCTGCTGCAAGTTTTGCGGTCGGTATTCTATAAGGAGAGCAAGAAATATAATCGATTGCTAGCGAATTAAAAAAGTGAATAGATTCTGATTCTCCGGCATGTTCTCCGCAAACTCCAATTTTTAAATCTTTATTTGATTTTCTTCCATCATTGACAGAAATCTCAACCACTTTTCCAACTGTTTCTTTATCTATCGACACAAATGGATCTTCTGAAAATATATCATTTTCAACATACTTAGAAAGAAATTTTGAGGCATCATCTCTTGAGAGACCAAGGGTAGTTTGTGTTAAATCATTAGTGCCAAATGAGAAAAAATCTGCATGTTCACCTATTGATTGAGAATTAAGTGCAGCGCTAGGTAGTTCAATCATTGTTCCGATTGTGCAATTAAATACAAAACCTAATTTTTCTTGAACCTTATTTATTTTCTTAACAAGAATATTTTTCATTTGAAATAGTTCTTCAGCATTCATAACCAAAGGAATCATTATCTCCGGCGCTACTGTTACATTCTCTTTTTTTTGTAAATTATAAGCAGCCCTAATTATTGCTTCTACTTGCATCTGGTAAATTTCAGGATAACTTAATCCAAGGCGCACTCCTCTATGTCCAAGCATCGGATTACTCTCAGATAGCTTAACAAGCATTTCTCGAATGTAGCTTGGAGTAACTCCAATTACATTACCAAGTTCACCCATTTCAATATCACTTTTTGGTAAAAACTCATGCATAGGTGGATCAAGAAGCCTCACTGTTATAGGCTTTTCTTTTAACAATAAAAAAAGAGACTCGAAATCATCAATTTGAAAATTAATTAATTTCTTTAAAGCTTTTTTCCTACCTTGTTTGGATTCTGACATAATCATCTCGCGCATAGGAATAATTCTTTCTCCTTCAAAAAACATGTGCTCTGTTCTGCAAAGCCCTATACCCTCTGCACCAAACTCCAATGACTTTTTAGTGTCTAATACTGTTTCTGCATTTGCTCTAATTGCTAATCTCTTATGCTCATTACTCCACTCCATAAGCGTGTTGAACTCATCTGATGGTCTCGGTGGTTCAGTCTCTAGTTCCCCAACATAAACTTCTCCCAAAGACCCGTCTATAGAAATAATGTCTCCTTCAGTAAGTACTATCTCTCCGTTACTTACTGTTTTATTTTGAATATCAATCGTCAAACCTTCAGCACCAACAACACATGGTTTTCCCATTCCCCTAGCAACTACTGCAGCGTGGCTTGTCATTCCACCTTTTGTTGTAAGAATCCCTACAGATGAATGCATTCCATGAATATCTTCTGGACTGGTCTCGTCTCTAACTAAAACTACATCTCTTCCTTTGTTAGCCTCTGATTCCGCTTTATCTGCATCAAAAACAATTTCACCTACAGCTGCTCCGGGAGAAGCGTTAAGGGCTTTATTAAAAAGAGCTTTTTCCTGTGATTCCACAAATTGAGGATGTAAAACATTCGTAATGCTATTTGCATCTACCATTATTAATGACTCTTCTTTTGTAGTAATTCCTTCATTATGCAAATCTATAGCAATTTTTATACTGGCCTGAGCAGTTCTTTTAGCTTTTCTAGTTTGCAGTAAATAAACTTCTTCGTTTTCAATTGTAAACTCTATATCTTGTACTTCCTTAAAGTGTTTTTCGAGTTTTAATGCTATTTCTTTAATTTCTTTAAACCCTTCAGGAAATTTTGACTCGAGCGACTCTTGTTCAACAATTTCATTATTTCTGATTGGGTGGGGAGTTCTAATACCTGCAACTACATCTTCTCCCTGTGCGTTTATTAAGTATTCTCCGTAAAGCTCATTGGTGCCATTCGAGGGATTTCTAGTAAAAGCTACTCCAGTTCCTGAATTGTCATTTAAATTGCCAAAAACCATTGTTTGTACTGTTGCCGCAGTGCCTAAAGAGTCAGGAATATTATTTATCTTCCTATAAGTCATTGCTCTTTTGTTTTGCCAACTACTAAATACAGCTTCTATAGCTCCAAGTAGTTGTTCATGGGGATCTTGGGGAAATGAAGAGTTTGTAAATCTTTCAACAGTATTTTTATATGCGTTAATTATCCAATCGAGCTGATCAACATTAAAATCTGCATCAGAAGTCACATTATCCATACGCTTTTTATTTGCAATAACTGCTTCGAACCTATTCATTTCTACCCCTAGAACAACATTGGAATACATTTGAATCAATCTTCTGTATGAATCAAATGCAAAACGCTCGTCATTAAAAGCCTTTGCTAAGCTCTGCACGTTTTGATCATTTAGACCTATATTTAATATAGAATCCATCATTCCAGGCATGGAAATCATGCCACCTGATCTCACAGATAGCAAAAGTGGTGATTCATTTTTTCCAAACACTTTTTGAGATAAGTTCTCTAAATTTGAAACATAGTTAATTATTTCATCTTGCAATCCATCAGGTAATTTTTTATTCTTTGAAAAGTAATTGCAAGCTTCAGTCGTGATAGTAAAACCTGCAGGTACTTTGATTCCAAGCTTTGACATTTCTGCAAGATTTGCGCCCTTGCCGCCGAGAAGGTTACTTAATGATGCATCACCATCGGTTTTTTGACTAGAAAATTCATAAATAAGTTTATTTTTCATACTTGGATTTAAAAAGTTTACCACCTATTCTCAATTATATAGGGGGGGAACGATATGTCTAAGAATGTATTAGTGATTGGTACAGGAACAATTGGAGAACCACTCATAGGTCTTCTTGCAGAGCACAAAGAATCACTCGGATTAGATAAAGTTATATTTTTTAAAAGAACACCTCTCTCTGAAGAAAGAGGGAAAGTTGAAGCACTTTTAAGAAAAGGGGCTGAAATAGTTTCTACTAATGATGCTCTTAGTGAATTTCATCAATTAGGTTTCAATGAAATAAAAGATGTTGAATTAGCTTATGAACAATCAGATGTAATTATTGACTGCACACCAAGTGGAAATGATAATTGGGAAAAAATATATTCTTCGCTTAGTCAAGATAAGCGATTCATGGCACAAGGATCAGAACACGGTTTTGGGCCATTTTTTGCATGGGGAATAAATAATGAAATTCTAAAGGATGAATCAAATAAGTTTCTAATTGCATCTTGTAATACACACAATATTGCCTCCATTGTTAAAGCATTTGCTCTGGATCAGCAAAGAGATTTACTTGAAGGAAAGTTTGTCTGTTTACGAAGAGCAAATGATGTTTCTCAAAATGATTCATTCTCTCCTTCTCCAACAATTACAAAACATACAAATCAAAACTTTGGCACTCATCATGCACGTGATGTTTATGAATTATTTGCTCAAGAAGGAAAAAAATTAAACCTATTTTCTTCTGCGATCAAATTGCCAACACAATATATGCACACTCTTTGGTTTTCACTTAATTTTTCAGATCAAATCAATAAAGAGGATATCGAAGAAAATTTGAAAAATAGCGACTTCTTAATAGAAACTGAAAAAATGTCTTCTAACAAAGTTTTTTCTTTTGGAAGAGATCATGGATATCACGGAAGATTACTCTCTCATGGAGTTGTAGCAAATCACTCTCTGCATGTAAAAGAGAATACTTTAACTGGTTACTGCTTTACTCCTCAAGATGGTAATGCATTGTTATCTTCTGTGGCAGCAACTGTGCAACATTATTACAAAGATACTTGGAAAGAAAAGATGGAAATTTTTAATCGTTATATATTTAAAAATATTTAGTCAAACAAGATAGTATTTTAACAGATAATAATTTCACAAACAAATAGCGCTTGTGAATAACTTATTTTTAACAAACATCCCTTGGTAAGCGTAGCTATGTTAAGAGTAGCTACAAGGGGGAAACTTGGATCATTTAAAGGAGTGTTATTAGACGTACGGTAACACTAAAAAAATTTAGGAACCAGCCCAGAATCTTGCAAAGATCAAATATGAAATAAGGATTTCTGGAGCTGGTTCTTCTATGCAAAAAATGTATAAAAAAATCGTACAATTTACACATTTACTACTCAACTGTGCTATTTTTTTTATATGCAAAAATTAAATGTTGTGCAAGTGGTGGTTTACATACATATGTAGTGCCCTTCTACAACAATTTTTGATACCGGGCACATGCCCGGTTTTTTTTATTTTAGGAAGGAAAATAATGAAAGAACAAGAAAGAAACCAAATAAAGACTAACGATATACATCAGACAAAGGCTGATCTTTATGAAAGTCTTTATGATGCAGAATAGTTTTTTAGATTCTAAATCGTTAAAAGATGATTGGGCTAATAATCCTCGATGGAAAGGAATCACTAGAAACTACAGTGCCGAAGATGTGATAAGCATTCGAAACTCTGTAGAAATTAAACATACTCTTGCAGAAAACGGAGCTCAAAAATTATTTGAAGATTTAAACAAAAAAGATGAATGGATTTCAGCACTTGGTGCTTTATCTGGTAATCAAGCTGTTCAAATGGTAAAAGCCGGTCTTAAGGCAATTTATTTAAGTGGATGGCAAGTTGCTGCCGATTCAAACCTTGGCGAGACAACTTATCCAGATCAATCTCTGTATCCAAGTAATAGTGCCCCAACACTTGCAAAACGAATCAATAATGCTCTTTTAAGAGCAGAACAAGTTGATCGTGTAGAGGGAGATAACAGTATTGATTATCTTGTACCAATTGTGGCAGATGGTGAAGCAGGTTTTGGTGGAACTCTTAATGTATTTGAATTAACCAAAAAATTTATTGAAGCTGGAGCTGCAGGAGTACATTTTGAAGATCAATTGGCTGCAGAGAAAAAATGTGGACATATGGGTGGTAAAGTATTAGTGCCAACTAGTCAACACATTAGGACCCTTACCTCAGCAAGGCTTGCATCTGACACTATGGGTGTTCCAACTGTAATAATTGCAAGAACAGATGCATTGGCTGCAAACCTTGTCACGAGTGATATTGACGAGATAGACAGTGACTTTGTTTTAGGAGAAAGAACTTCAGAAGGGTTCTTTAAAGTAAAAAATGGTCCAGAGTCTGCAATTAGTAGAGGTCTTTCTTATGCCCCTTACTCTGATCTTGTATGGTGTGAAACAGGAAAACCTGATATAGGATTTGCAAAAGAGTTTGCTGATGCAATACATGAAAAATTCCCTGATAAATTATTAGCTTACAATTGTTCACCTTCCTTCAATTGGAAGCAATCACTTTCAGATGATGAAATAGCTACATTCCAAGAGAAGTTAAGCTCTTTTGGATATAAGTTCCAATTCATTACTTTGGCAGGATTTCATGCTCTTAATACATCTATGTTTGAACTTGCAATGAAGTACAAAGGTGGAAACATGTCTGCATATGTTGAGCTTCAACAGAAAGAGTTTGCATTAGAAAAAGATGGATTTACGTCTGTCAAACATCAGAGAGAAGTAGGTGCAGGTTATTTTGATACAATCTCTACAATCATAAGTGATGGAGATGCTTCAACACTTGCTCTTAAGGGTTCTACAGAAGAGGAACAATTTTAATGTTTGAAATAAATGATTCAACAAACTCAGAAAGTGTCATTAATGATGACTCACTAGAATTTTTTGAAAAGTTTATTATTTCTTTTGATAAAAGACGTAAAGAACTCTTAGAAAAAAGAAATAAAACCCAAGAGTTTATCTCTAATGGAGGGAGGTTCTCCTTTCCAGAAGACACTTCTATTAGAGATAGTGAATGGACTGTAGTTCCACCGCCACAGGATGTAGCCAATAGAAATGTTGAGATTACTGGTCCTGTTGATCGCAAGATGATTATTAATGCACTCAATTCTGGTGCAGATGTCTTTATGGCTGATTTTGAAGACTCAACATCACCAACTTGGGAAAATATTGTGAATGGACATGTCAATTTAATTGATGCTAATAAAAGAGAAATATCTTTTGAGAATAAAGAAAAAGGGAAATCCTATTCTCTTAATGAGGATTCCACAACTTCACTTTTCGTAAGACCAAGAGGATGGCACTTAGACGAAAAAAATGTTACTTACAATAATGAGCCTGTCTCAGCCAGCTTGTTTGATTTTTGTATGTATATATTTCACAATGCTCAAATAAGATTAGATAATAATCTAGGGACTTATTTTTATATTCCTAAACTCGAAACAGCAGAAGAGTCTCAGCTTTGGGATGATGTATTTACACTTGCTGAAGAAGAGTTGAATTTACCAATAAGTACTATAAGAGCAACTGTTCTTCTTGAGACGATTTCTGCATCATTTGAAATGGATGAAATCTTATATAGTCTTAAAAACCACTCTTTAGGCATGAATGCTGGCAGATGGGATTATATTTTTAGTGCTATAAAGAGGCACAGAGAAGTTGAAGGTGTCCTATTTCCAGACCGTTCTCAGATAACTATGACCGTTCCATTTATGAAGTCTTATACTGAGTTACTAGTTCAAAGTCTTCATAAACGTGGTGCACATGCAATTGGAGGTATGTCAGCATTTATTCCTGATAGAAAAAGTCCTGATATCACCGAAGAAGCTTTTACAAAAGTAAAAAATGACAAAATTCGAGAGGCTGAAATGGGGTTTGATGGTTCTTGGGTTGCACATCCAGATCTTGTAAAAATCTGCAAAGATGTTTTTTCAGAACATCTTGGTGAAGCTGATAACCAAATTAGTTATGTTCCTGATTACAAAATCACAGATGATATGTTGCAAGACTTTAATATCAAAGATGGATCAATTACTGAAGAGGGTATCCGTACAAACGTAAAGGTTGGAATTTTATATATTCAATCATGGCTACTCGGTCAAGGAGCTGCTGCTTTATTTAATTTAATGGAAGATGCTGCAACTGCTGAAATCTCACGTTCACAATTATGGCAATGGGTACACAACAATGCCTTCACCGATAGTGGCATTGAAATAAATATTGAATTCATAAAAAAATTAATTGGTGAGGAATTAAAAGAAATTAAGAATTTAACTCCAACTGATAAAATGTTGGATGAAGCAGGTACTCTTTTTGAAGATCTAATTGTAAATAAAGAGTTTGAAGATTTTTTAACACTTCCTGCCTATAAATTAATTAATTAATTTTTCAGCTGCTTAATAAGTATTTAAAGTGTTTAAATAAGCATATGGAAGAATTGTTATATTTAACACCTGGATTTCTTTTTTTTGTAGGAATAATTTGGTTTATTTTTACTGCAAATAAAAGAATAAATAATGCACTTACATTAGCTTCTGAAGTTCTGAGCTTTACGCCTGTACTATCAAAAAATATATTTAGAAAAAAAAAGATAGTGGGTGAATTAGACGGATACGACTGTGAAGTGGAGGTCTATACAAGAAGTCATGGGCGGTCCTCAACAACATATGTATCTTTCTTTGCCTATTTTCCAGAAAGTTTTGATATGGGGTTAAAAATTAACTGGCGAGGTGAGTTTGATGGTGATGATGAACACGTAACAGATTTATTTATTAAGCGAAATGAAGAACTGGTAGAAGGATCAAAGAAAAAGCTCCGAAGATTAAGAGTAGAAGATACATTTGTAAATTCAAGAAAAGTCTTATTTAGAAAATATTACAAAGCTGATGAGATTGTAAAGACAATGAGAGACGTACTTAACTTAGCGAAAGCAATTAAGTAGCTTTTTTAGCCACTAATCACGAATATCAGCCCAAAGGGAGTCTTTTTCCATTGGAGCGCGTAATAATCCAATTACCAATAATGCAAAAGTACTTATTGGAAATAAAAGAATTAAAAACAAAGGGTAGGATGTTATTGTTTCTATCATATTTTTATTTTACTTAATTGAAATAGATCGTGCTAATCAGGACTATTTTTGTCTTATCTAAATCTTATTGTTTGTTTTAATTCTTTTTTAAATTCAGAAAGAGATATTTAAACTAATTCAAATGATTTAATGATATTTTCTAAACCCTCTTTGGCATCTGCAAACAACATTTTTGCATTGTCATTTATAAACAATGGATTCGCAATACCTGCATAACCTGGTGACATAGATCTTTTTACAACGATGACTTGTTTTGCTAAGTCGACATCAAGTATTGGCATTCCATAAATTGGAGAATCTTCATCAGTTCTAGCCAATGGATTTACAACATCATTTGCTCCAAGAACTATTACAACATCCGTTGAGGAAAACTCAGAATTTATATCTTCTAAGATATACATATCTTCATAGTCAATATCTACCTCAGCTAGGAGTACATTCATATGGCCTGGCATTCTTCCAGCAACTGGATGAATAGCAAACTTCACTTCAATATTTTTATCTTTTAAGGTATTTGTTAATTCTTTTACAGCTGCCTGTGCTTGAGCTACTGCCATTCCATATCCCGGAACAATAACTACAGATTCTGCATAGCTTAATTGAATTGCAACATCTTCTGGGGAAGTGCTAATTGGATCTTTTTCATACTCATTATTAATAGATGTACTGCCAAATCCACCCTTTAAAACATCTAAAAGTGTACGGTTCATTGCAGCACACATCAGTAAAGTAAGAATTATTCCCGATGCCCCTACTAAGGCACCAGCTACGATCAAAATAATACTATTTACAATAAACCCAGCTGACATCGCCGCAATTCCAGAAAGTGAATTTAAGAATGCTATCACAACTGGCATATCTGCTCCACCAATTACTGCAACTCGAATTAATCCAGCAATTAATGAAACCAAGATAATAAATTCCATTAAAAGGTCATCCATTTCTAAAACAGCTGGAAATACTATTATCGTAGGTAGAAACACTGAAAATATATCTGCTAATTTTTTATTGAAGTTATTTAGTTTGCCACGTAGTTTCATTACTGCAACAAGGCTTCCTGAGAAAGTAAATATTCCAATAACCATTGAGAAGATTGCTACGAAAACATCAGAAAGTGGTAAAGAATTACCGGAGAGCTCAACATAGGCTATTGCACCGGAAGCTCCTCCACCAAAGCCATTAAATAAACCAACTAGTTCTGGCATTTGTGTCATCTGAACACGTTTTGATATTAAAACTCCAAGTAGTCCTGAAACAACAATTGTGATATAAAAAGCAGAATCATATTTTGAAAAATCAAAATTAAATGCGCTAAAAACAGCTAATGCCATGGCCAACATAGCAAAAGTATTTGCTCTATGTGCCGTTGACGGTCTTCCAAAGAGCTTCAAAGCAAAGATAAATAAAACAGATGAGACAAGTAATATTATTTCAATCATTTTTCTTGAACATTTCTAGTATTCGACCAGTCACTGAAAACCCTCCAACAATATTGAGAGTTGCAAATGCTATTGCAATTAAAACAATAATTTTAAGTAATTGAGACTCGCCTATTTCTGGGTATATAAGAATTGCTGCAATCAATGTAATTCCAGAAATAGCATTAGAACCAGACATCAAGGGAGTGTGTAATGTCTGTGGAATTTTAGATATAAGCTCGTATCCAATAAAGCTTGCTAAAAACGTTATCAACAATGTAAGTAAGAACGTTGCTTCCATTATGAACTCATCTCCACAAAAATTTCATCGTCACTATTTTCTATATACAGTTCGATTAAATTTCTTACATTCTCTGAATACAGCTTTGTAGCAGCATGCTTAACAGTGTTTAGGATATCTGTTTCACCAACTATCTTTACGCCATTGATATCAACAACTTTGTCCACCTCTGTGCCTTCACAGTTTCCACCAGTACCAGCAGCTAGGTCAATAATTACAGAATTCTCTTTCATGTTTTCAACAGTTGACTTTTCAATCAAGACAGGTGCTTTCTTTCCAGGTATTTGCGCAAATGTTAAAACAATATCGCTATCAATTACTTGTTTCTTTAATGCCTCTTGAATTTTCTGATTCTCTTCTTCTGAGACTTCTTGTGCGTATACGCTGTCTTGAGCTTGCGTACTTGCTTCAACAAATTTGGCGCCTAGAGATTCCACTTGGTCCTTGGCCTCTTTTCTAATATCAAAAGCCCACACTCTAGCTCCAAGTCTTTTTGCAGTCGCAATTGCTTGAAGGCCGGCAACTCCTACGCCAAGAATCAATACTTTAGATGGCTGGATGTTTCCTGCAGCAGTTGTCATCATTGGTAATACATCTGATGTCTCTTTTGCAGCTCTTAAAACAGATGCGTATCCGAGTAAGTTTGCTTGAGAAGAGAGAGCATCTAAGTTTTGGGCTCTTGAAATTCTAGGAAGGTTGAAGAAACTTAATATTTTAATATCAGGTCTTAAGTTTTTTATCTCTTCTATTTTGTCAAAGTCAAAAATGCCGATTAAAACAGCTCCATTCTTCAGATTTTTTACAGTCTTTTCATCTATATTTTCTACACATGCAACAATATCGAGTTCATCTAATTTGGAAATATATTTTACATTTTTAGGTTCTAAGTAATTGAGATAATCAAACATATCTTTTTCTAAATGAATATTTATTGTATATTTATCAATAGATTCAGGGTGTATTGGTGCCCTATATCCATCAACATCTTTTATAAATCCAATTTTCATACTTACTTAGTTTAAATATGCTGACAACTTACTAAGAATTAAATAAAATACATACATGAATGTTGCAGTCTTTAGTGATAAGTTTTCAGGGACATTAACTGCTAAAGAAGCTCTCGATACAATTAAAGATGTGTTTCAAGCTTCAGATATTAATGCTGAGTTTTTTAGTGTTACAGATGGTGGTGAGGGCAGTACGCAGATATTTAAAGAATATGGTTTTGAGCAGTTTGAAGTGTTTAAATCTTTTAATTGTGATGAAATAGAGGTTGAGGTTGAATCTTTAAATATTAACGAGCTTAAGTATTTTGAGTCTGCTCAATTAGTTGGAATTAATTCAACAAAAGACACTTTAGAAATAAATTCTGCTTCGTTAAGTGAGGTTGTGCAAAAAGTAAATATTTTAGGAACAGGTGGATCCAAAACTGTTGACTTTGGAGTTGGCCTATTGAGTAAAATTGGGATAGATTTTTTATCTAATGGAGAGAGAATTGTTAACCCCACTCCAAAGGACTTTCCACTAATCAATAATGTTAAGGCTGTTGATTTCTATCCAGAGATAAACTTAAAAGTACTTGCTGATACAACTATTCCATTACTTGGAAAGAATTCAGCATATGATGTTTTTGGACCTCAGAAAGGTTTAAATAATGAATTTATTAAACAACATAAAGAAGAAGCCGAAAGGATAATAGAACTTTTATCAAAAGAACTTTCTCTAGATTTAAACCCATATGAAGATTTTTCAGGAGCAGCCGGTGGGTTATCTTTTTGCTTACATCAAGTATTAGGCTGTGAAATTGATAGTGGTTCTAAATATTTCATAGAAGTAACAAAGCTTACAAAAAAAGTGAAAGAGTACGAAATAGGAGTTTTTTGTGAAGGTAGATTTGACGAATCGTCTTTCGAGGGAAAAATAATTGGTGAGCTTTTAAAAAATTTTAAAGGTGATAGTTATTTTTTAGGAGGTCAATACAAAGTAGGGGATGAAAAATTATTTACTAATATATTTGAATGTGGAGAAGCAGGGCTTAATGACCCAAAAGGTACACTTAAAATAGCTACAAATAATCTGATTAAAGAATTAAGATAACCCCCATGGCAATAACTTCACCCTGTATAAATGTTTGCGTAACGGACCCAAATAGTGATTTATGTTATGGTTGTGCAAGAACAACTCCCGAAATAGCAAAATGGTCAAAATATACTGACGAGGAACAAATACAAATTATAGAAATTAGTAGATCAAGAATGGATGGATGGCAATTAGAAGCATTCGATAAAGCTTATATACAAAAAAAAGAAACAGGATTAAGTCCAATAAAAGAACAAAAGCTTCAGACTGATAATTAAACTTTTCTTTCATAAAACAGAAAAAGAGAGAATGAAAGGTCCTCTCTTCTACTGTTTGAAGCTTATAGTGTTGCAACACTAATTCTAAAAAAGACAGCTTCTTCATAAATAATACAGTTATGTGTTTTAAAAGGTGAAGTTTTTAATTTACTTTTTAGCTTTACGATTTTTTATATAGTAAGCAAAGAAAGATATAAAAGATATTCCTAAAAGAAGGTTACCTAATGTTAAGAGGTGCTGTGGGTAGTATGCCCAAACACCAGTGACAAATACTAGTAGGGATGTGATAACAGCAACTAAACGCCAATTCAATTGCTTTATATCACTCACTGAAAAATACTAATACTTATTAATTGGTTTGTTCAGAAATGCTGGAATTTCCAGATTAAGCTCTATATAAACATTTGACAACAAAGTTCTAAATGCTTTATCAAAATATTCATCTACAGAAGAATCTTGGTCGTCTCCATACCACCAAAACCAGTCAGAACCCTCTGCCAATAAGATATACTCAAAAGCTGATTCAATTTCCTCAATAGTATAATTTTTTGAGTTTTTTGCATTTTCAAAATCTATTCTTACTCTATATAAATAATCCCAAGCTAAATTTTCATCTGCCTCACCTATCCAAGTAGCATAATTTGGCTGAAACCAAGAAGCTGGATACAAGTTATCAATAGTATCAATATTATCCTGATGCATTGCAAGATATTCTGAAGGAGTAACTGTTTGAATCCAGTCATATTTTGTTAATACGTCATACATCCCGTTTAAGAAATCAATTCCATCATTAGAGTATGATTCCCAGAAGTTCTCACCATCAGCAATAATCGAAACAACAGGAGTAAATTCTAGATCAGAAGTTTTTTCACGAATTTTAATAATGGTGTTTTCAAATTCTGCAACAGCAAGATCTGTTCTCTTACTTGAGTAATTAAACATATTGTCAGATAAATAATTGTCTCTAAAAAACATAGCTACTGATTCCCCATTATCTAATTTGGTATTCCAAGGTCTGTAAAGTAATTCTGGTTTTGAAGATACTCCCCCAACCCAGCGTTGGAATCTAACATCTAATGATTTAGATAGAGGCTGTTCTCCTGAAGCTATCCATGATATATTCTCATTATTAAAATATTGCAAGATATCTTGAGCAACTGCTCCCTCACCCGGCCACATACCATTTGGAGAAAAGCCAAAAGTATTTTCAAAGACTTCTTTTCCTTTTGTTACATGAATCTGTGCATCTTCAGGATATTTATAATTATTTTCTGGAAATGAAGACTGTGTGTCTCCAACTTTTCCTAAATTAGAATTATGAATAAGTGGAAGTATAGGGTGCGCGTAAGGAGTTGTAATAAGTTCAATGTGGTTTTCTTCATAGGCTTTTAAATGGGCAGGTATTACTTTATTAATTATCTCTTTATGGACCTCTAAAATAGTTTCTTTATCCTTTTCTGTAAAATCAGAATCTTTGGAGGCAATTAAATTAAGCGGTGATTCAGATAAGTATTTTGGATCTGTCCATCCAAGATTAAATAATACCTGTAAATCTAGATAGTCATTGTCTGTCCAATCCTTAGGAAATTGTCTGAGATTTTTAAGT
The DNA here is from genome assembly GCA_902555985.1 of uncultured Candidatus Actinomarina sp. Classification (GTDB taxonomy): domain Bacteria; phylum Actinomycetota; class Acidimicrobiia; order Actinomarinales; family Actinomarinaceae; genus Actinomarina. The sequence continues at coordinate 13,300 of CACDUI010000004.1, read as the reverse complement.
TCTAAATATCTAAGAGATTTATTGATAGTTCTTGAACTTATATCAAAAAATCTATTTCTTATAAAAGTTTTCTGACTATCAAGTAATCTTGTTGCTTCTATTTCTGTATGAACCCAATATATATCTTCAACACCATCTTCTAATTCTTTAAGTTGAGTAATTAATGTTGGGGTCAAGTTAAATGTTACTCTTAAGCCTTCATGCTCTTGAACAAGTTCAACCATATCCAAATAATCTTTTGTAGCGTGAAGCCTTACCCACGGTTTACTAAAATGTCCATCCTGGTCTTTTGGGTAATAGGGTTGATGTTGATGCCATAACAACATTACATATACATCTGGCTCATCTATAAAAGTTGAGGTAGTGGTAGTTACCTCTTCTTGAATATTTTGTGTCAATGACTCTTCAGAATTTGGGGTAGCGCTTGTACATGCAATTATAAATAATAAGACTACAACTAACTTACTCTTCATGATTCTTTATATTAGAGGTTTTAATTTTGCAGTAAAATGTCTTAATAGTTTTGGTTGTTCTATAACTTCATAACCTTTTAGCTTATCTTTATTTTCTGCAAGCTTCTCCAAAACCTCTGCTACATAATCAAAATGACTTTGAGTATAAGTCCTTCTAGGAGCAGCAAGCCTTACTAGTTCGTGTGTTGCTGGTGTATCAGGTTTTCCATTTTCTCCTGCAACACCAAAAGCAAGTGTTCCTAACTCTACTACCCTCACACCGCCTAATAAATATATCTCACATGCAACAGAATGGCCTGGATATTCATGAGGTGGTATGTTGGGCAAAAAAGTCTTAGCATCAATGTATAAAGCATGCCCTCCAGCAGGCTGAACAACCGGAATACCATAACTCAATGCTTTTTCACCAAGATAAGATATGGATCTTGCTCTATACTCTAAATAATTTCTATCTGTAATTTCTTTGAGACCTTGAGCTAAAGCATCTAAATCTCTACCTGCAAGCCCTCCATAAGTTGGAAATCCCTCAGTCAAAATTAATAAATTTCTAGCTGCTTCGGCAAGGGTGTCATCGTTTAATGCAAGAACTCCTCCAATATTTCCAAAACCATCTTTTTTTAGACTAATGGTACAACCATCTGCGAGTCTGAAAGCTTCTTTAGTAATATCTCTAATTTCTATATCTTTATAATCTTCTTCTCTTTGAGATACAAACCATGCATTCTCTGCAAAACGACAGGCGTCTAACAAAAACATTTTGTTATATTGTGTACATAATTTTTTAACTTTTTTTAAATTATCCATCGATACAGGTTGTCCACCACCTGTATTGTTAGTAATTGTCATCAAAACAAATGGTACTTTATCACTCTCTTCACCAGACAATAATGCCTCAAGTTTTGAAAGATCAATATTTCCCTTGAAAGGAGCCGGAGACAATAAATCTAGTCCTTCCTCACAAAGCAGATCAACTGGTTTTGCTTGTGCAAATTCAAAATTTGCCCGCGTTGTGTCAAAGTGACTGTTGCTTGGAATAATATCCCCTTCTTTGACAGTTATTGTTGCAAGTATTTTTTCACTAGCTCTACCTTGATGAGTAGGAATAATATGCTTGTAGCCAGTTAAATCAGATACTACCTCATGAAATCTCTGCCAAGAGTGTGACCCTGCATAAGCTTCATCTCCTCGCATTATTGCAGCCCATTGTTCTGATGACATTGATCCTGTACCTGAATCAGTTAATAGGTCAACTGTTACTTCTTGTGATCTTAAGCCAAAGACATTCCAGTTTTCTCTCTCAAGATATTCTTTTCTTTGCTCAGGAGTAGTAATTGGAAGCGATTCAACTGATTTAATTTTAAAAGGTTCAATTATTGTTTTAAATTCCATAGAAGGATTGTAACTAATCATTTTTCAGATATCATAATCTCTATGTTGGAAATTCATAAAACTGTTGCAAAACTTTACGAAAATAACAAAGAATACTTAGAAATATTTGAGTGCTTAGATGAGTTTTCAGATACAGAAAATTTTTGTAATCATTATGGTTTTGATATAGAAGATTCTTGCAATGCTATTTTAATTAAAGCAAAAAAGCCAGAGGAATTTTATGCCATGTTTTGTTTACTGGGTGCAAATAGATTAGATGTAAATCATAAAGCTAAAGAGGCTATGAGTGCAAAAAGGGTCAGTTTTGCATCTAGAGATGAAGCAGAATTAGTAACTAAACAAATATATGGCGGTATTAGTCCATTAGGATTACCTGAAAATATAAAAGTATTTATAGATAAAAATGTTATTGAAAGAGAAAAGCTTTTTATTGGAGCAGGAAATAGGGTCTCTAAATTTTTTCTTTCACCTGAAACATTAATTAAGCTTTCACACGCTGAAGTATTAGATTTAACCTAAGCCAGTCCGACATAAACTAGCGGCCTGAGGTAGTAGGGCTTTACCATTAAATCCAGGAAGCCTTCCACCTTGGAGATACGTTTTTAAACTACCTTTAATATTCTCAAATTCATCAGGATCAATTTTTTGTGGCTCAAGTAATATTTGTAAATTATCTGGTAGTCGTTCCTCTAAAAATTCTCGTTGAACACTATCTAGCTCTTGAACATATTCCGACAGAAGATTAAGAGTAATTTCATAACTGTCTATTACTTCAATACAATTTTCATATTCTATTTTTGAAAGTGGACTTGTATCAACTTCATAATCGGCCCTGTATTGAAAAAACAAAATGAGAATAATGAATATAAATAGTGTATAAATTAAGAATTTAAATGGAAGTAGAACAATTTTTTTTACAGGCCAGATTACAAATTTAAAAAGTCTTTTAATCATATTGGTTTTAGTTTAATGCTATTACGAGACACTGGCATGCACCACCAGATTTCAGAAACTCAGAAACATCTGCAACAGCAGCATTAAGACCAAGTCCCTCAACTATTTTTATAGCTTCAATATTTTCTGAAGGAAATATTACTGTATTGTTTATAACAACTGCGTTACATGCAAGTTGATTAGCATCGTGTTCTGATACTGGAATAAGATTGAACAAGCTTTCGAATGCACTTAAAGAGGAATCTTTAAAAGCGTCTGGGTAATAAATCGCATCTCCTGTTGGGAACTGTTGAAAACAGGTATCTAGGTGATAAAATTTTTCTTGAGCTAATTCAACAATTACTGGTTCTAAATCAAACTTTTCAGCAATATATAGTAAAGCCTCTTTATCACTTCTTATTCCATATGATCCAATTAAGTATTTACCGTATACAAATGCGTCACCTCTCCCTTCAAATTTATATTCTGAAGGTATGCGTCCAACACTGTAACCATTCTCACTGAACCAGTTTGAGTAAAGCTCTTCCTCACCACGTCTTTCTTCATATTTAAAGTTTGCAATTAAAACTTCTTTATCATTAATAATTCCAGAATTTGCAGTAAACACAAGGTCTGGATATGCCTCAGCAGGTGGAACAACCCTTACTTCTGCTCCAGCTTCTTCAATTGTAGATTTTAAATTATTCCACTGATTTTTTGCCAGATCTAAATCAATAGTTGCACCTGCAACCATCCATGGATTGATTGAGTATTCAACTTTAAAATATTCTGGAGAGCTCATGAGAACTGTTTTTTGATTCACACAATTAGTTTACATTTTTATACATTAAATGTATATTTCTAAATATGAAAGAACATTCATTTTTACCAATAAACAATAAATTAATTGCAAAGTGTCATGAATTAAATGAAAAAAATGTTCCAAACGTTGGCTCTAGAACATTAGAGGGATTATCCAATTCTATTGAAAATTCTGACTATAACGAAAGTATTGTATTCGGTAATACAGTTATCGGATTTGTAGTTTGCTTTCAAGATAACGATCAAACAAAATCATACATGAGTGAGATAAAACACAAAAATTTTAAAGAAATTAGCAATAGAGTTAATAATTTTTTGTATATTGACAGAATTGTTGTTGATGATCAGTTTAGGAATATCAAGTTGGGTACAAAGCTGTATGAAAATATTCTTGTTTTTGCAAAACAAAACTCACTTCAACATTTGACTGCAGAGATAAATTTACTTCCGTCTATAAATAAAGGATCTTTTAAGTTTCATGAATCTTTTGGTTTTCAAGAATTTGGAACAGTTAAATATTCTGAAGATTATGAGGTCTCATTACAAAAGTTATTGATAAATAGTTAGAATACTTTTATGCAATTTGAATTACCAAGACGTCAAAGAAAGAGCTTTGAAGCTATTGCTAAATCTTCTCTTTCAGATAAATTTAACAAAGAACAGGCTATCGATATGTTTAATAAAATAAAAAAAGAATACGAAAACTCACCGAATACTTTTGGTTCATCTTCGGGAAAAAAAGAAGCTGTGTTGGAGCTACTCGTTATTGTAGGTAATCAAATTGGTGAGGAATATAAAGATTGTGAAGTTTTGTTTAAGCAGGGTGTTCCGGAGATAAATAAAATTAAATCTTCGTAGTGCAAATCCCACCATTAACAATTGAATTTATTTTATTGCAAATCAGCGTAGCTTTTAGCCCAGGATTAATAATTGCTTTAGTAGTGAATGAGTCTGTGCAAAAAGGAAGAATAAATGGGCTTCAAGTTGCATACGGTGCTGCAACAGGTGCTATCGGAATTACAGTCATAACAGCAATTGTAATTACTTATATATTTTCATTAATTCCTGAAATACTTACATTTATTTATATTTTTGGAATAGTTTATATTATCTACAAAGGTATTAAAACCCTTTTAGATGAAGGGTATAATCCAACAAAGCTACATTCAGCATCATTCATATCAGGACTAAAAATTAATCTTGCAAATCCTAAAATGTGGGTATTTTATTTATCAGTACTCCCACTGTTTGTTCAAGACCAGGCTACCGTGTTTTCTTCACTCATTTTCTTAGGAGTGATAACTATTTTGATTAATCTTTTTGCAGATATTTCTTATGCACTTCTAAGTAGTTATTTGTTTAATTATTCATCGTTAATAGTAAAAAGATATATAAATATAATCAGCGGAGTTTGTCTAATTAGCGTTGGTATCTATTTATTCTTTAGTAGATTCATCTGATTCCTCAACAGATTCATCCGATTCACCAGATTTTTCATCTTTAAAAAGTTCTGAAATTGCACCAATACTGCCTAATGTTGCAGATAAATCTGCAGGCAAGAATATCTTCGTAGCATTTCCTTCAGCTACCTTCTCAAGTGACTCTAAATACTTAATTGCGATTAAATCATTTGTTGGATCACCTTTGTGTATCGCAGCAAAAACTTTTTCAATTGCTTCAGATTCACCTTCAGCAATTGCAATTTTTTCATATTTTTGTGCATCTGCTACTTGTTTCAAAGCTTCAGCTTCACCATTAGCATCTAAAACCTGAGACTCTTTTCTTCCCTCAGCAGAAAGAATTGCAGCTCTTTTTTCACCCTCAGCTTCAGTAACTGCTGCTCTTCTGTCTCTTTCAGCTTTCATAACTTTATTCATTGCATCCTGAACATCTTGCGGTGGATCAACTCTTTGAATTTCAACCCTAACGACTCTGGTACCCCACTTGTCGGTTGCCTCATCTAAAATAAGTTTTAATTGTGTATTAATAGTTTCTCTAGATGTTAAAGCTGCGTCTAACTCCAAGTCACCAACAACATTCCTTAAATTAGTTTGTGCTAATTTTGTTGCTGCTTGAATAAAGTCACCAACGTTATACACAAGTTTCTTTGGATCTGTTGGCTCATAATATATAACAGCATCAACTGTGATTGTTACGTTATCTTTAGTGATAACTTCTTGAGGTGGCACGTCAATAACTTGTTCTCTCATATCTACAATAATTATTCTTTCCAAACCAGGTAGTACAATGTTTAGGCCTGATTTAGCCTCTCTATTAAACTTACCGAGCCTTTCAACAAGACCTGTCTCAAAAGGTCTAATTATTCTAAAAATTCTAAAAAGCACAACTCCGAGAAGTGCAATTATTACTACCCATCTAACGATTCCAAATATTATTTCCATAATTTAACTTTAACCTTCCTTGGTTTGTACTTCTAATTTTGTACCATTTACATTTACTACTTTAACTTCTGTTCCTGTTGGAATTCTTCTATCTTTTGATACAACCTGCCAATCGTCACCATATACATGTTGCATAGTCGAATCGTAAACATCTAGCTCTTCAGTTGTGACAAAGGTCATACCAATATATTTATTGGCTCCTTCAGTAAAGCCTGAACTTGATTTTTTTTCTTTATTTCTAGGTCCAAAAACTTTAACTGATAAATAAACACCAACAAGGCTAAAGATAATAAAAGTGGATAATTGAATATTTTGATTATCTGTAAATAGTGAGGCTAAACCTGCAAAGAATGAACCAATCGCAAAGGGTAGGATAAAAAAAGTAGGTACTAAAAGCTCAGCTAATAGAAGCACTGCAGCAGCTATAAACCATATTTGTGTCATAAAGATAATCTAATTATCTTGCTCTTCCTTTTCAAGCTGTTCTTGTTCAAACCTGTTGAGCGCTAATAAAAACATAATAAATAATATTCCAGAGCCAATTAAAAATGTAATTGGAATAATTCTTATTTCAAATGCATTCAAACCATCAATGCTCGAAGGTGCTGGACCTCGAGGAGCATATAGTATGAAAAATATTGAGTTGATTACTCCCCAGCCAAATATTGCTGCTCCGGTAATTAAGAAACCTAATCTTTTTCCAACATTTGTAGCATTTAATAAAAATGTAGAACCAGCAAATACAATCATAGAACCTATAAACATTATGATTCCTGTAACTAATAAGTTAGAGGAGAGAAGTGATCTCATTATTTCACGCATCAGGTTTCATTCCTCTCAAGTAATCAATAATTAAAGCTATGTCTGATTCAGGAAGTACTGCACCAAAACCAGGCATTTTTCCTCCACCTACACCATTTACACCGTAGGCTTTACCATTCACAGAACCCTTAACAATAAAATCTATCAAATCTTCTCTTTGCTTAAATTGAATATTCGCTCTTCCAGCTCTAAGTGCAGGTCCTAATCCCCCAGAGGCTATTTCTTTAGTATATGCTACACCAGCAGAGTAGCCCGCTGTATGGCATCTTGCACAGTATGCATTGAATAATCCAACTGCTCGTATTGCTTTTTCTAAATCACCATCAAAAGTTGAGTTAGCAATTTCATCAAACGAAACCTCCCAAAGTTTCTCTTCAAGTGCTTTTTCAAGAAATGCTAAACCTGTTTCGGCCTCATTAATAAATTTATCATAACCCTCAGAAACAATTCTTATATTGATTAATTCCGATTCAAGCTGCGATAAATACCCTTTAGCAACTGATAAGTCTTTTCTTCCTGGAATTGACTGTTCATTATCAGGATCTAAATTCAAAATTGATGTACCTAACGCCTCAGAAATTGAAGCACTGTAAGTAGAAAGCTCCGTTTCAGTTGAGTCACTCAAACCATCTTCATCTGTATCAATCCCACCTTCTTTGGATAGAAATGCAGAAACATCTTGAACAGCCTTTTCTACTATAGGCAATTTTGAAGGTGCTTCCTCAACACTTTGAATTAATTCTTTTTGTCTGGCTATTTCATTTTCTACTAATAATTCGGATGTTTCTATTCTGGATAAAGAACTATTGATATTCATCTCAATAGTTCGAAGTTCTGATTCTTGAGTAATTTGAAAATGATGCATGTACTCGATTAAATCATCTAATTGTCCATCATTCATAGGGCCACCACCCTCTAGTCCCCATGCTGGCATAGGTGAGTTGGCACGTCCATATATTAACCAATAACGAACTTCTTCATCATCATATCTGTAAAATACATTATTAATTGCTGGTGCAGTCCATGTAACATTTATGCCACTTCTCTTTTCGACATATGATGCAGCGCCACCAGATCCATCAGCTCCATGACAATTGCCACAACCAAACTCTTCATAAAGATGCTCCCCACGTTCTACAGATACCTCATCAAACTCTTCTACAAAGCCTTCTTGCCTTTCTTGTTCACCAAGATAATAAAGTGGGATCATAATTGTTAAAATTGAAGCTAACAATACAGCAACAGTTAGAGTTCTATCTAGTGTTTTTGTTTCTAAATCATCATCTGTTCTGTACTTAGAAAGGTTAGGTGCATAATCATTAACTTTTCCTGAACCTCTAAATCCAGCAGCTGTAAAAAATGCTAAAGCTGCAATGATACCAAATGCAATTAGAGTAATTGAGAGTGAACTAGTCATTTTATTCCTCTGTTGTTAGTGCAATACAAGATAGTCCTTGAGGATATTTTACTGACATACCTGGTGCTCTAGGAGATTCAATAATTGTACCTGTATCTATTACTAACCTTCCGCCAACATTTTCTACATTAAATCTATCGAGATTTCTTGGTGCTGGTCCAGCAAAGTATTCGCCTATCATATTATATTTTGAACCATGACATGGACACTCAAAACCTTGAGATGAGTTACACCAAGGAACTCGGCAGCCCAAATGAACACACCTTTGATAAACAGCAACAAGGCCATCTGTGACTGTAGATCCTGAAGTAAATTGTGAATTAGCTGCTGCAGAGTCATCTAAAGGAAGCACATATGCTCTGGCTGAGGGAATGAAAGCAGGTATAACTGATCCGTCAGCCTGAAAAATCTGACCTTTAATATCTTCGATTGGCCCAGCATCAACTTTCGAACCAAATCCACCAGAAACCTTTGGCCAGAAAAAACCTAGCCAAGAAATTGCTTGAATACCAGCGAAAGCACCAAAGGAAATTCTTAAAGCTTTTGTTAAAAATTGCCTTCTATTTATCCCTACTTCCTCTTCAGAAATTTCCTCATAAATTACTTTCTCTTCTAGCTTTACAGCACCATCTGAATCAATAATTGGTTCGTCAATCTCATCAATAGTTGTTTCTGATTCTCCTTTGGGTAGTTCAGGTTCTAAAAAATTAGTCTGAGATTTGTCTTCTTTTAATGCTTTTTTCTCTAGATTTTTCTTCCAATTAAAGCTTTTTGGTGCTCTCCCAGTAACAATAACAACGATTCCAACAATACCGAGAAATCCAACTATAGCAAAAGCTGCAAAAGATAATTCGACTATGCTCATTCGAAGTGAATCCAATCGAGCAAATCATCAAACCATATTCCATCAATCCATGGGTAAGTCCAGTTCCAACCTGGACCCCTGAACAAAACTCCAATAATTGTTAAAACACCTGCTCCAGCAAGAAAAAAAGTATAAAACATAATTGCAAATTTTCTTTTTGATGGGTGGGTTTCAGGGTTTCTATCAATATATGGAAATGCCATCCAGACGACTAATCCTAAAACAAGTGGAATCATAACGCCAGCTATTTGAGGATCCCAGTAGGACAATAACTCTTGTAGGCCCAAAAAGTACCAAGGTGCTTTTGCTGGGTTTGGAGTTACATTTGGATTTGCCTCTTCAAGAAGAGGTGCTTGTAATATTGCTGATAATAATATTAAAAAAGCAGTCATAGCCATAAGTGATACAAACTCAGGAAGCATTAAGTGTGGCCATGTATTTACTTTATCTACAGGCTCTGATGCAGCTTTTTGTATAGGCTTTGCTTTAACTACAGTTAACAACCTTTGGGTCACTTTAACTTCAGGAGCAAAATCTACTTCATCTGGGGCATCAGTTTTTGGGTCTGGAGCTTTTGCTGCAGGTTTTTTTTCGATCGCTACTTCTGCTACCTTCTCCGTTGTTTCTGCCGCATGTTCTTCTTTTACAGGTGTGACTTCGGCTGCTGGAGCTGGAGTCTCTGCTGCTGGAGATGGAGTCTCTGCTGCTGGAGCTGGAGTCTCGTCAATAATTTTTACTTCAGGGTCCTTTGATACAACTGTTGGATCTGACTCGCCTTTCATTTCAGCTAACGCTTGTTCGATACTTATACCTAAAGCTTTAGCTCTTGCCTCAGCAGATCGCTGCAATAAATGTTCTGGAATATCTACCATAAGTACTCTATAAAGGTCCTGAGATTCCGCCGTCTTTTCTTACTCTCCAGAAGTGAACAGCCATAAAAATAACGATTATGAATGGTAAGAAAAGTACATGAAGCACGTAAAACCTTAATAGAGTAGCAGTTGTTGCTTCAAGTCCTGCAAATAAACCGAACTTGGCTTGGGCACCAATAACAGGTGTGTACCCTGCCATATTTCCTCCTACAGTAACAGCCCAAATTGCCAGCTGGTCCCAGGGAAGAAGGTAACCAGTAAAAGAAAGGAGTAATGTTAGCAATAGTAAAATAACTCCTATAACCCAGTTAAATTCCCTAGGCGCTTTGTAAGCTCCATGATAAAAAACCCTAGACATGTGAAGAAATACAACTAAGACCATCAGGTGTGCACCCCATCTATGCATATTCCTAACTAAAGAACCAAATGCAATATCAGTTTGTAATGCTTGAATATCTACATAGGCAAGTTCTGTGGGACGGAAATAGAACATTAACCAAATACCAGTAATTGTTAAGACAATAAACAAAAAGAAGCTTAATCCACCTAGACAAAGGGTGTATGAAAGTCTAACACCATGCCTTTTGACCTTGACTGGGTGTAAGTGGTACAAAACATTGTTCATAACAACATAGGATCTATTTCTAGGGCTGTCTACATAACCTTTTTTAAATGGAGATCCTGGACGAAATATACTAGACATTAGTTTTCCACCTCTAAAACTATCGCCAGCAGTAACTCTGACTTCTTTAATTCTGTCTCTGAGAGATAATTTCTGCATTATGTTATTTTAAAGCCTTCCATATATATAACCATGTCTGTCGTTTCTTTGTCCTGAGTCTTCATCCCAAGGTGCTGTGTAAACTCCATTCTGCACTGCTTGATCTGCTAGTGAACCTTCAAATTTACCAAGAGATATGACACCAGTTGGGCATCTATCTATACAAAGCGCACATCTAGTACACGCTTCTTCATCAACAACGAAAAATCCTGGTGCCTCATCCTCATCTGGAGACTCAACATTTATTGAATCGTCAATAGCATCAACTGACAAATAATGGATGCATTTCCATGGACATATATCAACACATCCTTCACATAAAATACATTCGGGTTCATCTATGTGTAAAAATTGTTTTGGACGAACACGTGAAGCAACTTTTTCTGCATCAACCATTGCCAGATTGTACTTCTTTTCAAATTCTGGCATCTCAATTAAGACTTCAGATTTAGCCATTTTGCTCCACCTTAATTACTTCCTTACCGTAATCAGAAATTCGTGATTTTGAACTTTCTATTTTATTGTTTACATCTTGAATTAAATAAGCCACTACAAGTCCTGCAATTAGAAAATTAGTCGAAATACCAAGCTGGATCAGATCTTTTAGAGCGGCCATGCTTAGACCTATTTCATTATTTAAAAATAATATTGGAGGAAATTGAATAAAATCTCTTTGGCCAGTCCATTCTAGAGGACCCTGTGCTAGGTTAAGCCACTCTGATGGAACAATACCTAAAAGAATTGACATCTCGATCCAAGTTAGAAAAGCAAAATATGTTGCCTTTGCCCAGGTTAATTCTTTTTGATTCCAGACAACTAAGACCATTCCTAAAAGAAGTAACTGACTCGCACCAAAAGCCATAAGCTGACCAATTGTTTGTGGTAACCAACCTCTTGGAATCCAGTTAAAATAATCGATTACTTCGCCTTTTGGAAAACCTGCAAAGTGGGCAATAATGACTCCAATGGTCATACCGCCTAGTCCTGAAACAATTGAAACTAAACCAATTTTGTATCTAAGTTTATAAACTGTATAAATCAAATTTCCTCAAACCTTACCTATATATAATATCGTAAGTTGAGAGAAAAATATAAATTGATTCATTATCTTTTTTTAAAAAATTTTCGATAACACCAACCAACATTTTTCCAATATAATAGTAAAGTCATAATGAATATTGGCTAAATTGATGAAAATAAAGTTGTTTCCAAAAAACGAACAAGAGCTTTCAAAACTTTTTGTTTTGATTTTTCCTCTTACCCTATTGCTTTCTTATACAATTTCGTTTTTAAAAAATGCTTACTTTACCTTTGCGAACCTTCTCCCAACCAATGCTGTTTTTAACTATGGTTTTTTAGATAGGCTTGATACCCAATCTTCATTAGGTCTTGTTTTTGGAGCATCACTCTCTTTAAGTTTTTCGTATTTGTTTTCAAAATCACTTGGAAGAACTTTGGTTCTTTTTCCATTAGTTTTTTTAACTTTACTAGGAGTAGTTGGAACAGAATTCTTAGATATACTTGTAAATTTCTTTTTTGAGAACACAGCATACGATTTAGGAAATAGTTCATTACTTATTCTGTTAAAAATCTTGGTAGTATTCGGCTTATTTGGCTTAGCTTCACTTAATTTACTAGCAAAGAAAGAAGCTTCAATATTTGCAAGTGCTCAATTTATATATGGAGCTGTAGTCTTTTATCTTATTTCACTTTTTATTGTTAGAGCGGAATTAAACATTTTTTCAGACATATTTCTTATAAACGCTCTCTATACGTCAACACATATATATGTTGGAATTACTTTCATATACTTAGCAATAATTCACTTTTTAATGACAAGACCGCTAGAAGCAGTTTTGTTCAACAAAACCCTGTCCTCAATTACTTTTTGGGGGTTTTTATTCCTAATGCCGTGGACTAATTTTAAGTATTATTATGGCTCACTTCTTCCAAACTGGATTGAAAACATATCTATATATTTATCAATGAGTCTTTTAGTTCCTTTAATAGCTTTTTTAGTAAATTTCATTAAAACAATTCAATCAAAAGAAGCTGAAAACAAATCGTTAGAACTTGTCAATTTTTCTGTAATTTTATTTTCTATAACAACAATTTTTCATATTGTGTCTTCTTTTGAGAACCTTCTGCCAATTTTGGGAATTACTAATTTTATTAATGTTATTTCATATGGTTACGTTGGATCACTTGTACTAGCAACTATATCTTTGAGTTATTATTTAATTCCTAAATTATTTGGAAGAGAGGTAGCTTATTCAAGACTTGAAAATATAATCTTTGCTGGATTTAAATTTTCTTACCTCTTAGTTTTAATTAACAATGCTGTTATTGGAATTAATTCTGGCTACTCATGGAATGCTGGGGCAAATGCTGGCAATCCTACAATTTATGGTGAGGGTTTCGGAATAGTTTGGAATCTAATAGGTTTTAATTTTTCATTAAATACTTTTGTGTCGTTAATCCTTTTAAGTACTGGATTCTTGTATTTGATATCTGTATTAAGAGC
>CACDUI010000003.1 GCA_902555985.1 uncultured Candidatus Actinomarina sp. | reverse complement strand
AGAATCCTTATCTAGTCTTCCACCAAATTTTAAATAATCTTTTTCTATCAACTCGAATATAGTCGGTGTATTGCCTTGCTTGTTATGTGAACAAACATAACCTTTTGGTTTATAGAAGCGATAGTACTCATGCTTTTTATTATTATGAATTTTTTTCCCATTTACGTAAACTTCATCTTTACTTTTTACAATATATCCAACTTCAGGAATACTTCTATTCACTGATACTTGACCTGAGCTAATTAAATCATCAGCTTTTCTCCTAGAAGTAGGTAAGTTTAAAGCAATATATTTATTTATTCTCAAGAAGATTTACTCTTCCTCAATATTTGAAAAGTATTCACCTAGTATTGGAAGTTCCTCGGTTGTAGAAATATTCATCTTTTCTAAAAACAAATTTGTAGTTATATATAAATATGGATTACCTGGAATATCTAATGTTCCTGATTTTTCTATTAACCCACGTGATTCAAGTGTTTTTAGTGATGATTCTGACTCAACACCCCTTATTTCAGAAACTTTTAGTTTTGTAACAGGTTGCTCGTAAGCAACAATAGACAACGTTTCTAAAGCTGGTGTTGACAAACCTCTCAATATAGAAGGTGGTTTGAAATCAGCTAGTTCAGAAGAAATAGATCTAATTGTTACAAGATCTGAAGACTTATTGTCGTATTTAATATAAAACCCATAATCATTTTGATTTAATTCGGTATTAATATCATCAAAAATTTTTATAAGTTCATCTTTATTAATGTCAAAGTTTTCTTGAAAATAAGAATGGTTAATTGATCCATCTGAAACGAGTAAGATAGCAGTTATTACTTTTTTATAATTCATAATTTTTCTCTATCTTAATACTTTCATTTTCTTGATCTGCTTTAATAAAACCCCATCTTACTGCTTCTAAAAGAGCTAAGAAAAAAGCAATAGCCTCTTTTTCTGAATCTAAGTCATTAACAATACTCTCAAATGAAGTATTTAATCTTTGATCTACAACTTTTAATAATTCATCAATTGCTTCTTGTAGATCAGGTAAGTCTTTATCTATATGTTTAAAACCTTCAATTGTCTTGTACCGATGAAAAACTTCGTTAGCAATATTTTTTAATTTATCTTCATCTATTAGATATTCAACATCTGGTTTAGGAAAAAGGTTTTTAGTTTGGTAATATTTAAAAGATTTTATTTCATTTTCATTATGTTTTATTTTAGAAGCTATAGCAATACCAATTTCAGAAAAAGCTTTAAATTGTAATAATCTAGCAAAAGCAAGATCCTTATCTTTAAGAACTTCTACCTCATCAAGCCAATCCACTTCATCATCTTGGGGTAACATTCTCTTAGCTTTTAACTCAAACAGAGAAGAAGCAAGCAAAACGAATTCGGCATAATTATCAATATCATTATTTAAATTTTTAATTTCAAAACTAGTAAATAGTTCATATAAATTTTCTTCAATTTGTATATTTTCAGATGTGTATTTAACAATTAAAGTTTTTAGATTATCTACTAAATAATTTAGTTCCATTAAAAATCAGTCTTATCAAGTATTTCATTTTTGGTTGTGAGCAAGTTTTCAAAATAATATTTAGCTATTTCATCATTACTTATGTTTTCTTTTAGTAAATCATAACCAATATCTTCATGGTTAAGATAGTTGTATGCCTTTCTGTTAGTTACAATCTTTAATTCAGCTAATATCCTAAAAACCCAGCTATATTCTGATATTGATTTACCAATATCATGTAGAAGTGATAATTTCAATAAATCTACATTTTGTGTACGTTTATATGTTCTGTTCAAAACTTCTAAAGAATGGTGTCTGTCTGCTTTTGACATTTTCCAAAATAATAATTCTAATTCATCATTATTAAGTATTTTTGAAATATATGTTTGGTCTTTTATAGGAATATCCTTATAAAATAAAAACCTTATTGCTCTTCTGGCTTTCAAAATTAATTCACTCATGATCTTGGATGACTTTCTAAAAATGCCTCTTCTAAAAATTCTTTTGTAACTTTAGTATATATCTGCGTCGTTGAAACTGAGCTATGGCCTAAAAATTCTTGAACAGTTCTTAAGTCGCATCCTCCTTCTAACATATGGGTTGCAGTGCTATGTCTCAGTGTGTGTGGATGGATAGTGTTATCAAGCGAAGCTTTTAATGCTGTATTTTTAATAATTCTAAAAACAGCAGTTCTATCAAGTTCATTTTTTGATTTTGATAAAAATAAAGCTTCTCCTTTGCTCTTTATAAAGGTTTCTCTAATTTTTAAATAAATCAATAAATTTTGTTTTAATTCAGTTCCAATAGGTACAATTCTTTCTTTAGACCCTTTCCCTTTTAATTTAATATAAGAATCATCAAGATCTATGTCTGATAAACTAATATTACATAATTCCGATACTCTGCATCCAGTCGAGTACAAAACATCAATTATTGTTAGATTTCTAGAATTAAGATAATTGTCATGTTTATAAAAATTAATCATTTTTTCAATTTCATTAACGCTTAGTACCTCAGGAAGTTTTCTGTTTGATTTCAATTGAAATTCTGTGACTTTTATATTTACAAGATTTTCAACTTCGTATAAGTAATTAAGAAAATTCTTAATGGTTGAGTAGTATCTTTTTTTGGTTGAAGTTGAGTAGTTAAATTCAGATACATCTATAAAATAATTTTCAATACTTTGCTGAGATATTTCAGTATCTTGTAAATAATAAGATAGTTTTTTTAAATCAGAAACATAAGAATTTACTGTGTTTTGAGATAAGCCTTTTTGATATATTAAATATTCTGAATATGTTTCGATTAATTCGTTAGTCTTTAACTTTTTGTCCATCTTCGACATTCTCAATAACAATTTCTATATTTTTAGAAGCTGCGATAAAGGAATTAAACATAGGAGCAGGTTCCCATGGTCTTGATTTAAATTCAGGATGAAATTGAGAAGCTACAAAATATGGATGGTCTTTTAGCTCTATCATTTCAATTAAATCTTCATCTGGAGATAAACCGCTAAATATTAATCCATTGTCTTCTAGATTCTTACGAAATTTATTATTCACTTCATATCTATGTCTATGGCGCTCATAAACTATCTCGTTATTATATATTTTATTTGCAGTCGTATCTGATTGTATTTTACAAGGGTAAGTACCTAGCCTCATCGATGCTCCTATATCGTCATCTTCTAAATTTTGATTAGGCAATAAATCAATAACTGGATTTTTTGTTGTTTGAGAAAATTCGGTAGAATTCGCATCAGAAATACCACACACATTTCTTGCAAATTCTATGACTGCACACTGCAAACCTAAACATATTCCTAAAAAAGGTATTTTATTTTTTCTTAAAAATTCTATCGCCAATATTTTTCCTTCTATTCCCCTATAGCCAAATCCTCCAGGAACAACTACTCCATTTAATTTCTTTAATTCATCTAAGTCAAAATTGTCAGCGTCAATCCATAAGAGATCTAAATTTACTTTGTTTTGTAAACAAGCGTGTTTTAATGCTTCAACAACTGACATGTAGCTGTCTGGTAATCCAAAATATTTTCCAAGAATCGCAATTTTAATATTTTGTTGAACACCATCTTTTAATGAAAGCATTTGTTTCCATTGTGTAAGATTTGGGTCTTTAGTATTTAGCGATAAACGTGTATTAACTGAAGAGTCCAAGCCTTCCTCATGCATTTTTATTGGTATGTCATATATATCATCAAGGTCTGGAGCATTGATTACATTATCTATGCTTACATCACAAAAAAGTGATACCTTGTTTTTAATTTCATCATTTAATTCTTGCTCAGATCTCAGAACAATTATGTCAGGACTAATACCGTAGCTTCTCAGCATAGAAACGGAGTGTTGTGTTGGTTTGGTTTTCAATTCAGTGCTTGGTCCTATAAAAGGTACCAAAGTGACGTGTACAAACATAACATTTTCTTGTCCAAATTCTTTTCTAATTTGTCTTGCAGCTTCAAGAAACGGTAAAATTTCAATATCGCCAACAGTTCCACCTATTTCTGTTATCTGAACATCAACATCATTAGAGATGCCTTTAATTCTTCTTTTTATTTCATCTGTTATATGAGGTATTACTTGAACTGTATCTCCAAGATAATCACCCTTACGCTCTCTATCAATTACTTTCCTATAAATGCTGCCTGTAGTTACATTTGCATCTTTTCTTAAATTAACACCTGTAAATCTTTCATAATGACCTAAGTCTAAATCTGTTGTAGCTCCATCCTCAGTTACAAATACTTCACCATGCTGAAAGGGATTCATTGTGTCAGGATCGACGTTTATATAAGGATCTAATTTTTGATTAACAACTGAAAGACCTCGAGATTTGAGCAAGTTTCCAAGAGATGCTGAAGTAATCCCTTTGCCAAGACCAGAGACTACACCACCGGTGACAAATATGTATTTGGTCACGTTGAAATAATAACAGGTTTATTTCTATTGTGAAGAATTATCTGAGTATTTGGTTTAAGAAATGATCAAGTTTAGGATTGTCACTCACTTCTAAAACTTTTAATTTGTTTTTTGATAATCTATAATCATAAATTGTATTTTGTTGTTCATTGCCTTCTATGACTTCTGCTCCATCAAATTGAATAGAAAAATCTTGATTCTTAAAAATAGTGATTTTAATATCTGATTTATTATCCAAAACTATTGAACGTGGAAACTTAGTGAACGGAGAGATTGGTGTAATGATAAGAGAATCTATACTTGTTTGCACAATTGGTCCACCAGCAGAATAGTTGTAAGCCGTTGAACCTAGAGATGATGAGATAATTAATCCATCTGCTCTAAGTTTTACTTTTTGATTATATGTTTCAATTTGCATATCAAGCATCCTCGTTGGAGCATTTTTAATAAGAACAATTTCATTAAATGCAGGTTGAAATTCATCATTATTTTGAATTATTGGAGTTCTATTTTTAAAATTTTCAAAATTTTCATTAATTATTGAATCAAAATCAATGCTATCAAAAGAATTAACTAAGTAACCCACAGTTCCAGATCCTAAATTCAATACAGGTACTGAAAGTTTCCATCCAAGACTCATTGCTTTTAAGGCAGTGCCATCTCCACCAACACTAATTATTAATTCAAAACCAGCTTCGTTACCACTATCTTGTAATTCTGAATCAGCCAAAATTTTTTCATAAATAATTTTTTGTTTATCAAGATAATTAATTAATTCAACTGCTTGTTTGGACTTAAAATATTTTTTTGATGAAACAATAGCTAATTTATTCATAGATACATTATAGATGACTTATAATGTTCATAAAGTGATACCTATATCGGACATAAATCCAGCAAGAAATACTCCCGTAATTTCAAGAATATTTATGTTTGCTACTGTAGGAGTTTTCCTACTAATACAACCAAAAAACCAAATAGAACTATTTAATTTTTTTTATCAATATTCAGCAATACCTTGTGAGCTAGTTAATTTTTCTCCGATATCAGAATCGCAATTTTATAACAATGATTGTTTCAATAATCAGTCCAGTTCAATATTCCCAGAAAAAAATTTATTGCTAAGTGTGATCTCTGCAAATTTTTTTCATGCAAATTTTATTCACATACTAGGCAATCTATGGAGTTTCTGGATATTTGGAAATAATGTCGAAGATAAACTTGGGAAATTTCGTTTTATAATCTTTTTAATATTTATTGGGATTATAAGTATTTCAGTACATACTTATTTAAATCAAGATAGCTTAATTCCAATAGTTGGAGCATCGGGAATTGTATCTGGATTAATGGGAGCATATGTATTTATGTTTCCAAATGCAAGATTGTTAGTACTTGTACCATTTGGTTTTTTATTTCCAACAACAATAAAAGCTAAATTTTTTATGGTTTTTTGGTTTTTGTCGCAAATATTGATTTCAATTAGTGATCAAAATATTTCTTGGGAGGCTCATGTGGGTGGCTTTGTTTTTGGATATTTATTATTAAGAATTTTCAACAACAAGAGGTACAATGTCTGAAAAATTAGTTAATTGATAGTCTGCAAGACTTTTATCAAGATAATTATCTACACCTGAAGAAACTAAAAAACTAGTAGCATTCAAATACTTACTGAAAATAATATCAGTATCTACCCTGTCACCTATTACAAAATTTATTGTAATATTATTTATTTTAAAATATGATGGATACATTTCTCCAGACTTTCCTAAACTTTGTATATTTATAGATAATTCATCTTCGATAATTTTTACAACGGCACCATTTCCAGGCTGCTCCCCATATTCAGTTGGGTAAGTCAAGTCTTTATTAAGGCAATATATCTGTTTACCATTTTGAACTTGAGAAATAATATTTTTGATTTCAATCTCATTATTAATTTCTTTTCTCCCAATAAGAATTGCATCAGAAATACTAAGATTTACGATCTTTACATTTAATGTCTCAATATATTTTTTTAATTCATCTGAACCATAAATATATATATTATTTAATTTTTTTGATATCTGGTCTTTAAAAATTATTAATGGGGTAATAATTTTATTAATATCAATTTCAAGATTCAATAATGAAACTAATTTTTCTCTAATTTCTGAAGGTGATTGAGAACTATTGTTTGTTGTGAAGTATATTTCTATATTGTTTTCTCTTAACTCTAATATTGCTTCTCTAACACCATCTATTAAAGTTTCACCTTTAAACAATGTTCCGTCAAGGTCTGTAGCGATTGTTTTCACGTTTTTCTTCCATTAATAAAACTCTTGCTGTAATTCCACTTGCTTCATAAAAATTTTTTGCAACTCTGTCACTTGGAAGTGTGATTGTTCTTAATATTGAATTTATTGATTTTACATATTCTCGAATAGAATCAAGCATAAAAGACCCAAGTGATAACTGTCTAAACTCATATTTTACAAAAATTTCAACTAGTAACGAATAGTTATTATTATCACAAATTTTTGCATAACCTATAGGTTCATCTTCGCAACAAAGTAAGAAACTGTGTTCTTTGTCAAAAATTAATGTTGAGTAATAATCAATTAAATCCTTATCAATTGAAGACATGCTTTCATGAAATAAATTAATTAATTCTTCAGGTACTTTTGCTTCACTGTCTACTGTAAAAGTAAATCCAAAATCGTTATAACTATACACAATCAATGCATACTTTAGCTCTTGGTTTTGCTAATTGAGTATTTCTCAATACCATGAAACAAATTGTGCATGTAAATTCATTTTCACTTTTATCGTCTGCAATATCGTCTAATTTTAAATCTGATTTTTTAACATTTCTTTTTTCAGCTGCATCAACCGACATAAAAGAACCTTCTGCTTCATCAGCATCATCTACTGATTTTTTTTCAGTTTCAACTCTTGCCTCAAGAGACTCTGTCTCTACTTCTTCCTTTTCTTCCTCTTCGGCTGGAGTATCAACTTCTTCGATATCTTCTTCTTCTAAGTCTTCAAGTGTGGGCTCTTCTATTTGTTCAGATTCTTTTTTGGCCATACATACTCCTTACGTCCATAAATATTACTAAATTTTGAATTGTATGGTACGATTTTCAATAAATATCTCAGCAGGGCCATTATCAAAAAAATCACCATCAATTTCGATAGGATCTGATGTATTTACTATTAATTTTGATGATTTTTTAGTAATGACATCTGGTTCTCTTAAATGTAGTCCTTTTTGAGCTAAAAAAAATATTTTCATAGCTTTTAATTTAGAAACTGCAAAAATCTGTATATTGAGTTTGCCGTCTTGCAAACTTGACTTTGGTGATATATTCCAACCTCCGCCAAAATATTGTGCATTACATACACAAATATTGAATGCTTTATTATTAAATTTATATTTTTCTAAATCAATATTCATCTTATTTGCTTTCGCAAATATTATTTTTATCCAAAAACTGATAGGATATCTAAAACGACGTATTAATTTTGGCAATTGTTCACTAATTTCAACAGTTGAAGCTAAAAATCCGATATTAAGCACATTTATAAAATATTTTTTATTTGTCTTTGTCTCCACCCTTCCAACATCAACTTCGTAATATGATTCTGAATTTAAGTGCTTTACACTTTTTTCAATATCTTGAGGCAAAGCAAATGTTCTTATGAAATCAGAACCACTTCCAGCTGGTAAACAAGCAACTTGAGGGTGAGGTACTCTGTTGATCATTAATGCATTAACAAGAGAATTTAAACTACCGTCTCCACCGATAGCGCAATACTGATACACATTGCTATCACTATATTTTTCTATAATTATTTCAAGCTCATCTATGCTTTTAGTAGCAAAATATTCAAAGTCTACATTTTCAGCATTTAATAAATTTTCTATGTAATCTTTTGATAAATTTTTACCTCTGGAATTAAGATTGTGAATTACTATATATTTTTTCATGTCATAGTTTTTTGAATAAGTTTATTGTTAAATATATCATTAATTTCTTCAAATTCAGTATCGCTATATATTACAGCAAGTTTTTTTGATAATTCTGAAGCCTCTTTAGCTACCTTAATAAAATCTCCTATGTTTAATCCAAACTTATTTATTACGTATTCAATATTACTTGTCTTCATATATTCATAGAAAACACTAAACCATGAAAAGTTTAATTTCATTGGTTTTCCAACTCCATTAGCTACCTCAGTTTTATTTACTAATTCCAAAGAAGAATTAAATGAAGATAACAAAGAATCAAATTTATCATTAAGAGCAAACTCTGCTCTTTCGTTTGTTATTCCAGATGAAATGTACATTAGTTTAAATTCTATATCTTTATTTTTTTCTTTATTAAATAAATAAATAGCTGGTATTAAATTATCTCTGTAAGTTTGAGTAAGTACTAAACCTTTATCAGAATTCAAGAAACCTAACTGATTAAGGACACCATACTTGGCACTAAAAAGTTTTTCCAACTTATCAGTTTTATACATGTTTTGATAGGCAAAAAAACTCTTTCTAAGTAATTCGACTGCTTCATCTTCGTTATATATGTTGAGTAAATTTAATATTGAAGAATAATTTACTGAAAAAGCTGAAATTAAATCATTAGGTTTTAAAGTAAAAAGGTTACTGTACCATTCCCGATTAACACTTTTATCATAAGAAAGAAAAGCAAAACCTTTATCATCAATACCTCTCCTACCAGCTCTTCCACTTAGTTGTAAAAATTCTGACTGTGTCAAAGGTCTAGTTTTAATTCCATCGTATTTGTGAAGCCTGTCTATATAAATTGATTTAGCAGGCATATTTATGCCTAATGCCAATGTTTCAGTAGCAAATAAATAATTAATATATCTGTTCAAAAACAAATACTCAACAAATTCTTTAACTATTGGGGCAAGGCCAGCATGATGAAAACCAACTCCTCTTGACCACATCCACATATGTTCATCTAAATTTAATAAGTTAATTTCTTCTGGGGTCAAATCTTTAAAAACTTCATTATATTTATCTTTAATATCATTTTTGTTTTCTATAACACTCATTTTATTTGCCAATTGTCTTGAGCTAGATTCAACTCTTTCTCGAGAAAAAAAGAAAAATATAACAGGTAACAAGTTTCTAGACTCAAGATATGCAGCTTGTTCATTTAATTTTGGCTTAATGAACTGTTTAGCTTGTCTATCAAATTTAAATATTTTTCTATTCTTATTGTCCTTTGAAGATTTAATAATTTTTATATTTTTATCACTTTTTGAACTGGTAACTAGTGAAATCTCTAAAGGTATTGGTCTTATCTCTGAATTTACTAATGAAGTTGATCCCCTAAGTGATACGATCCATTCAAGAAATTCATTTTTATTTTTAATGGTTGCTGATAAACACAAAAACTTTACATTTTGATTTGCGTGGATAATAATTTCTTCCCACGTTGTACCACGATCTTTATCACCTAGATAATGAACCTCATCTAAAATTATCAAACCAGTATTTTCTAATTTTTCATCATTACTAAATATCATATTTCGTAATATTTCCGTTGTAGCTACAACTAATTCGGAGTTCTTATTAATTGTCCTATCCCCTGTTAATAGACCCGTGTTGATCCCATCTCTGTTAAAATCATTAAATTTTTGATTTGATAGTGCCTTTATCGGTGTGGTGTAAAATACATTTTTTTGTTTACTTAAGTAATGCTCGATAGATTTTTCTGCAATATAAGTTTTGCCTGAACCTGTTGGGGCTACTACTAAAACATTATTGTTACTTTTTATATCATTAATTGCTTCAATTTGAAAGTCATCAGCGATAAACATTCTTAGTTTTTATTCTTACTCAATAACAAAACAAGCTCAATAAGTAAATAAAGAGGAATTGTAAATATGAATAAAGTTATAGGATCACCGGTAGGTGTGATAATTGCTGAAAATATTAATACAAATAAAAAAATTTCTTTTCTGTTGTTAGTAAATAAAGATCTTTTAATGATATTTTTTTTAATTAGAAAGTAAATGACTAAAGGAGTTTGAAAAGAGAATCCAAACAAAATTGATATTCTTGAAATTAGTTGAAAATAATTTTGGGTTCTTAATAAGAATTCAGATTCATTAAACTCTAGTAAGAAGTTTATACCAATTGGTATTGTTTTATATGCAGAAAATATACCTAAATAAAATAATATTATAAAAGTTATTAAATATGTCAGGAATACAATATGAGAAGTTTTCTCCAATGCAGGTTTAAAAAAATAACCTAGAATGAAAATAACTAGAGGCATTGAAACGGTTAATGAAACAAAAAATGTATTTAATATCTTGACTTGAAATCCCTCATATATTGTAAAAGCTACAAGATCAGTTGTTGAGTATCCAGCACTTATTAATGGATTGATTAAAATTTTATAAATTGAAGTGTAATTCAAATATATGGTTAAAAATAATATAGCTATAACTATGAGAGAAATATAAATTCTATAATTTAACTCTTTAAAATGATCAAAAAATTTTTTATTTTCCATTAATTATTCTTCTTCTAGCCAGACCCATTTTTGTTCAATCGTGTCATCACCAATAACTTTTCTTACTTGGTCCGATTTTGAACTATTAAAAAATTGTAAAACTTTGCTAACTTTATCTTTATCAAGCAAACCTAAGGATAAAAATATAATGATAACTAATTCAACAAGACTCATACTTTTAATTTCTTAATTAATTTTGTTTTTCTAATACTAATTTCATTTGCTATTGATTGTGGAGTTATTATTTCTATGTCATTGAAATGATTAAGGGCAAAGTTTAAAGCATTTGATTCTGAATAAAATGTTACTATAGCTTGTCTTCCTTTCACTTTTATATTTTTTTGATTAAAACCGTTAAGAACTGTTTCTTTTTCAAAATTAAATTTTAATTCAATTATTGATCGTTTTGTTTTTTTGTTATTTTTAAACTCAGTATTGTCGAATACATCAATAATTCTGTTTAAAAGAAATGTTTTATAAGTTTCATCATCTAAATCTATTGCCTCTAATACGATGCCATCGGAGTTAGTTGTAAGAGAAATTGGCTGTATTCTATATAAATTTTCCCTTACGGTACCCAATTTTATGTATGAAATTACATTTTCTTCAAAAAAAGTTATATCGCCAATATTTTCATTGTTGTTATTATCAAAAATATCTATATTAAAAAAATTAGAAAGAACATCGTAGAATTCTTTAACATCTTTATTTTCAATTATTAATTGTTTATATATTGAGTTGGTTGAAAGTAGAAAGTAAATATTAAATAATTCGCCATCATTAATTTGTGTTACATTTTTGATTGAAGAATTTATATTAAATAAGAATTCCTGATTTTCTTCGTTATATTCATAATCTATTAGTAATTCACCATGTTGAGAATATATATCAGTAACAATAGAAAGTAAGTAGATCAGCTCTTTTTTCTTTATTCCAAGTTGATCAATTAAATCATCTATGTTCCACTTTTCATTACTTTGTATTAAAGAAAGAATATTTATGGCCATTTCAAGGTTTAATTTCTTATTCATCTAGAAGTCTTTCTATTTCATTTATATTATTTATGTTTAATATTTTTATTGATGTATCACATAGTAAGAGAAACTTAACAAGACCAATATTATCGTTAGTTAATATTTTGCAATTAAGAATATTTTCTGAAATTTTATCTTCAATAACATTGTGAGTGAACATATTTTTGTTAACTTCATAAATGTCTTTATTAATTTCAATAATTATTTCAACTAGATACTTTTCATCCTGCCACGAGAACGGAAAACTAAAACTGTTAATTTCAAATAATTCAGATTTATTTCCAATTCTTAAATTTTTAACATGATTTAGATTAAAAGTTTTAATTGTACTGTTATCTTCACCCGCTAAATACCATTTGTTATTAAAGTATTTTAACCCCTGTGGTTTTATCTTTCTGTACTCACTCAAGTAGTCAAAGGCTACTCTCCTCTTTTCATTAATTGCCTTAATTACTTTTGTTATGATTTCGCTTTTATCAATAATCATATTCCCAGATGATAAATATCTTTTTAAAAATAAATACGTTTGCATAAATTTCTCATTATTTGCATAATTATCTTTACGTATTGATTCAAAGATAGAATTACCAGATAGTGTATAGCCTTTATCAAAAGACCACTTATCATTTTGATAATCAATAACATATCCGAAAGAACGCAATAAATTTTTATCCCTTTCAAAAGATCTTCTAAAAGCTTGTTCATTTAAGTCTCTATAATCTGGAATATTGTCCTTAATATTTTCAGAAGAAATACTTGAGTTATCACTTAAAAGATTTAAAAGCTCTATTGATCTTTTTAGTACATTTTTCATATAGTAAATATATTAAATATGACGGAATTCATATAACAATTTTACAAATTGTCATATATAAATTTATTATTAAAAATTTATATATGACAACATTATTGTATTATATACATTATGAAAGTTTGGATAGATCAAGACCTTTGTACGGGTGATGGACTCTGTGAAGAAATAGCACCCGACGTTTTTGTTGGATTAGATGATGGACTCTTTTATGTAAAAGAGGGCGATAAAATTTTTTCAGAAGAAAACGGTAATGTTGGTGGAGCCGAAGGACTAGCAATCGTTCCTAAAGGACAAGAAGAAGCTGTTGTTGAATCAGCTGAAGAATGTCCCGGGGAATGTATAATGATTGAACCTTAATACTTTATATATTTAGCTGATATTAAAAATCCTGTATGTGAAACAAGTTTATTGCTAGGTCTCACAATTTTTTCTTCAACAATCCAATCACGTAAAATTACTTCTTTAACTTCGATATCTTGAAAGTTTTTTTCTAAAAGAATTTCATTTAATCGTATTATTTGTGTTATCGAAGGTAGGTAAGAAACCCAAACTATACTATTTTCAATTGTATTTTTAATAAAAAAGTCCCAAGGCTCTGGAACATCAGTAATAATTGCATCAAATTTTTCATCTAAACTTTTAAAGTTAAAATTACTCAATTCTTCATTAATAAAAGTTACATCAACTGTTTCTTTAGAGTAGGTAGATAAATATCTTGTAATTGTTTTATTTGCCCTTCTTTGATTAATTTTTGAAGAATCGAGACTATACAGTTTTCCACTATTTTTTAATAAACTATACAAGTACAAAGTCAAGGCACCTGAGCCTGAACCTATTTCAAGAACTTTACTTGAATTATTGATGTTTGATTCAACAATAATTTGTCCAACATCTTTTGGGTATATAATCTGTGGACCTCTTTTCATAAGCAATACAAATTCCTTATATGTGGGACTATATATCTGAAAATCTACTCCAGTTGATGTTGTTACGAGGGACGGTATTTTTTTAATATCAGAAAACTTAAATTTTCCTTCATTTGTTATAAATTCTTTGTTGTTTTCTACGACAGATAAATATTTATTTTTAGGGGTGTTGATTACAACAAGTTGATTATCAATATTCAAATCTATAGAAAAGCTAAAAAGGAAGCTACAGTTGTTAATACCATACCTACAGATACAATAATTACAATAATTTTTTGTAGTCGTTTATTCATTTAAATTTTTTAAAAATCTTTTTTTTTGTATTTTGTAATTTTTCATAGATTCTACCTAATAATAATCCAACAAATAAAAAACCAATTAATTTACCTTTATCACCATCAATTTGGTTTTTGAGATTTTCGTAATCTTTAGAAAATTCATTCACCTTAATATCCTCCAAGAAATTAATGCAAAGGTCAAAATACATAATAATGCCATAGAAAAGTAAATTAATGCTTGAATGAAATACTGCCCCATATATATTTGTGATAAGACAATTGACATTCCTGTTAACAGAAGCAATGAAGATAGAGCAAGATAATTACCTGCCTTGAAGTTTTTTCTCACATCTTTTAATGATTTTTCTATAGGATCAACTGTTTCTGATTGCAATCTTTCTAAAAAACTATCGAGTGCTTTAATTGCAGATGTAGAGAAATTAAACATTTATAATTCTTGTCTATTTTTAAGAACCGTGCCGATTACTCCTTGAACAGTTGCTGCCACTGGTAATGCAAGAATCGCACCAACTCCTCCTAAAGTATAGGCTCCAAATAAAGTTGCAAAAACAGCAATTGCAGGATGAATTTCCATTGTTGATTTAGTAACCCTTGGACTAACCAAATAGTTTTCAACAATTTGGTATATAAATAGTACCAATACCGTAGCTACCATAGCCGTAGTTCCTAATGATATAGATGCAATAAATGGCACTAACCCCCCTAAAAATGTTCCTACTACCGGAATAAGTTGAGACAATATTCCAGCAGCAACTCCTAAAGCTATTGGAGAGGGTAAGCCAATTATTAAAAAAGATACTGATAAAACAATGCTTGCTAAAACACCAAGGATAAATTTAGCAACTATAAAACCACCTGCTTTAGAAACTCCAATAGTCCAAACTTGATCAATTGATAATGAAACACTGTTTGGCAATGATTCCTTAAGTTTTACTCTCCAACCATCCCCCTCACTAATCAAATAGTATGTAAAGAAAAAAATAATAAAAATATGACCTAGTGTTCGAAGTAAACCTTGACCTGCAAAAACTACGCTAGAACCTACTGTGCTTCCGTAATCTTTAATTAAAGAATTAAATTGAGTCTCTAGGTCAAGAGACTGGCTAGATATAGCAAAACCTTCAACATTCAAATAATTAATAAAGTTATCAAAGTAAGTAGGTAATTGAGAAGAAAGAAAATATATCTCTTGCACCATAATTGGAATTATTGAGAATAATGTTGCACCAATAAGTAAAAGAATAACTGATACTGCAACAAGTGCGGATGCCTTCCTATTAATTTTTTTTGACAACCTATATACTACTGGTTCAGCAAGTGCCGATAAAACGACAGCTACAAACAAATCAAAAATTAGTGATTTAACTCTTAGAAATATCAAAACAGAAATAGAAATTAACAGAACATACAAAAAAGCCCTATTTAACAGCTCCTGTCGAGTTTCACCTTTTGGAAGATTCACTATTATTTGACCTTTGATACTGATTTATAGTTACTGTTTTGAATGAGTATAAATATAAATAATAAAAGTGAAAACGAGCTGAAGTATATTTCAAAATAAGTAAAGTTTTCATTGACAATATTACGTGTAAAAATAGACGAAATTACAAATAATATAGCTGTACTAAGAACTCTTTTTTTATACTTCAGTCCACGAACAGTTACGTTAAGTAAAAGTAATCCGATTAATATTCGGCCCAAACCTTCGTAAGTATTGCTTCGTAAAAAATAGAATTCTCGAATTGTAAAGAATCCATCTTGACCTACTCCACCTAAAGTTAAGTGAAATACTCCAAGCAAAACAAGAAGGGCTGAAAACCAAGCTAATACGAAGTTATTAATAGAAAATCTTGCTTTTATTGGACTAGGCCATGGCTGTAAGGGATTAACTCTTTTTACTAGATTTGACGAGAGCTTGAATACAGATCTTTCATAATTACCAAAAAATAATGAAACTATAATAAACAAAAGAGGAATTAAATAAAGGCTTCCTCCTAAAAGATAAGTTAAAAAGAAAATAAATAAATGCCATAAATAAATTGTATAAATATTTGCGTGAATATGGGACACAACGAGCCATAGTTTTTGATTTGAAAGTATTTTTTCAATAACATTCTTAAAAGTAAAAACTAAACAAATTAATCCAATTGAAGCAACTAGATATAAGGTAGTTGGTGGGTCTTCATTGTTTATTGATGATAATCTATAGCTTGCCAAAGAGAGATATTTATTTGCAGCAGTAATTTGGTAAAAAAGATAACCATAAGCAAAAACAGTAATATATCTGAAAAAATTAATATTAATCTGTTGAATCTTTCCATCAGCATAAAAATAACCAATTTGATGAACAGCTATCCAGAAAAAAAGATAATTGAATAACTTAATATATGAAAAATTTACAGAAAAATCAATATTGTCAATCAATATTGTCAGAGTAAGTAAAGTAAAAAGTGTTGCATATGGATACTTTTTATGTAAAAAAATAGTTAGTGGAGCAAACAATACCATAACAAGATATATGGAAACCAGCCAAAGAGGCCATAATATAAACTCTATAGATGGCATTATTCCATCTTCGGAAGTAGTAAGGTAGCTAGGAAAAGTGTAGGACCTACTTAAAATATTTAAAACTATAGTACTTGAAAATATCCAAACAAGCACGGGTCCAAGAAGAGTATTAATTCGGTCAACAAGATAATTCCACTGACTTCCATCTCTGCCAACATTTGAATACCAAGCTATTAAATTATTAAATCCCATAGAAAAGAAAAATAATGACATTCCAGCAGTAAACCATGTAATTACTATTAATGATTCTGAACTAACTGAGAGATTTTTTATAAAAATCTCTCCACCAGATTCCTCAAGCCTTAAGAAGAAAAATGAATTTATTATTAATAAAAATAATCCAATTATCTTTGTAAAATCGATAAATTTTTCTCTTGAAATAGACGTATTCGAAACTTCATTAAATACAGCCCTCAAACTTGTTAAATTTGGTAAAAATAAATTTATTATTTGTTTCACATAAATATAATACCTGTATCAAGTGTGTTTAAAACAATATAATTAGATTGTGGAAATAGTTTTATATCAGCCAGAAATTGCAGGTAACGTAGGAGCGATAATCAGATTATCTGCAAACACTGGAGTCTCACTAAACCTTATAAAGCCATTTGGATTTGAGTTACAAGAAAATAAAATAAGAAGAGCTGGCTTAGATTATCATGACTTATCTATTACTAAAACATACGAATCGTGGAATGAATTTAAGGCGATTAATAGTAATAAAAATATCTGTTGTTTGTCTTCTAAAGGTTCTGAGTCATATTGGGATACAGATTTAAATAATTATGATTTTCTATTATTTGGTCCGGAGTCAATAGGCTTATCAGATGAAATAATATCAAATCATAAAACAATCACGATTCCTATGAAGGAAAACTCTAGAAGTATCAATCTTGCAAATTCTGTAGGTATAGTTGTTTTCGAATCCCTAAGACAAGCAAATGTTAAATAATTTAATCCTGGTATTTATCGGTGGGGGTATCGGTTCAATATTAAGATTTGGAACAAATTCATTTATTAATCATTATGCTTTTAATCATTTAGGAACTTTGGTAGTAAATGTACTTGGTTCGTTTTTATTTGGAATTATTGTCTCTATTGGGGAAGATAAAAGTAATTATTTTAATCTTTTTCTTTTAACCGGATTACTTGGAGGGTTTACAACTTTTTCACAGTTTTCTTATGATGTTATAACTCTACAAAGTAATGATAATTTATATTCAATAATTTACGTATTTACCTCAGTATTAATGTCTATTTCTATGGCGATATTAGGTATATATATAGCAAATCGATTTATTAATAGTTAATATTTAAATATGCCAACATTTGATATTACTTCTGAATTTAATCAACAAGAAGTAGTCAATGCAGTGGATCAAGCATATAGGGAAATATCAAACAGATATGATTTTAGAGACACAGGAACACTAATTTCATTTAGTGAAAATAAAATTACTTTAAAGAGCAGTACTTCTGAAAGGATGACTGCAGCTGAACAAGTTTTAAAGGAAAAATTTGCAAAGAGGAATGTTTCTATAAAATTCTTGGGAGACTTCAATGATGAAAAAACACCATCTGAGGTTAAAAGGTTCTTTAACTTAAAATCTGGAATAGACCAGGATTCCTCAAAGAAAATCATAGCCTTAATTCGTGAAAATAATAAGAAAATACAGTGCGCTTATCAAAATCAACAAATAAGAGTAACGAGTAAGAAACGAGATGATCTACAAGAAGTAATTCAAATGGTTAAGGATTCAAAATTAGAGATTCCGTTAAATTATGGTAATTTTAGAGATTAAATTTAACTTTTAATTTTTTGAAGATAATTCTTGAAAATGTAATACTGAATATTAAAAATATTATTGAAAAGTAAAAACCGTTCTCATATTCTGTACTAAAAAAATATGAAACAAATAGAACAAAAAATCCATAAAAAAATCTAAAAATGGAAAACATGATAAAGGTTCTAAAAATTTGACTGTTTCTAAAATCTTTTATTTGTTTCAAATTAAATGCCTATTTTTAGCAAATATCTTATAAACAAAATCTCTTATACGTTTTGGGAATAATTTAAGAATGTAAACTATCTTATAAATACCACCTAGGGATGCGACCGACATTATTACAGCATCAGAGTAATAAAATACTTTGTTTTGATTTTTATATACCAAAGTGTCTAGATTAATTTCATTAATAGAAAGGTTCTTCTGATCATTGATTTTCATATCATTATTTTTATTATTTATCCAATTCCCATAGGTTGAGCAGACTTTACAATCATGATCGATAAATATTTCACTCATCAGGATTAAACTCCATGCTTAATGAATTTACACAGTATCTTTCTCCAGTAGGAAGAGGCCCGTCATTAAAAACATGGCCCAGATGAGCATCACAGGATTTACAATTAATTTCGGTTCTAACCATTCCGAAAGAAAAATCATTTTTTCTTGTTACTTTATCAGTAATAGATTCGAAAAAACTAGGCCATCCAGAATTTGAATTATATTTTGTTTTTGAATCAAATAATATATCTTTACAAACAGCACAAATATAAATACCTTTTCTTTTTTCATTTAAAAGTTTTCCTGAAAACGGCGGCTCAGTTCCACAATTTTGTGTTATTTCAATCTGCTCGTCTGTGAGGTGACTCTTTTCAATTACCATAATTTTATTTAAGCAGGAATTAGGTATAAGTGTGAAAACCTTGAGTCAGTAGTTTTTACACGCTCTTCAACCCTTTTATTTAGATCTACAATTTCTAAGTCAGTATATGAATCGAGATAATCAACCTTAACAATTCCAAGATATTTGTTAGTTCCTATAGATACAATTTTTACACTTATTACCTCTTTGACCTTATCTTCATTTAATAATGCATTTTCAACAATTTTATATACATCTTCATTGACAGTTTCTCCAGTTATTAAATGTTTCATTTCATAACCTAAAAATATTCCGGAAACCATTAAAAGAATCCCAATAGAGATTGCGCTTAATGCATCATAAATTGAATTATTTGTAAAGTAAGTCAACAATGTTCCAACTAATGCAAAAATTAAACCAAGTGTCGCAGCAAAGTCTTCAACAACTATTGCGATAAGAGGTCCATCATTTGACTCTTTAAGTAATTTAAGGATTGACTTTTTATCTTTATTGCCTCTCAATTTTTTAACAGCTTTAATTAATACATAGGTTTCTAAAAGGATAGAGATTGAAAGTATTGTTATGGATATATATAAATTATCAAGCTCTTTAGGGTGACTTAAAGCTTCTATTCCATGTTCTAACGACACCAATCCACCGACAGTAAAGATCAATACTGCTACAACTAAAGTCCAAAAATATTCTTCTCTTCCTCTACCAAATGGATAGAGTTTGGGATTGCTCTTTTTTGTTTGTTTAATACCAAACCACAATAAAAATTGATTGAAAGAATCGACAAAAGAGTGCACTGCTTCCGAAAACATAGCGCTTGAACTAGTTATGAATGCAACGAATGATTTTATTACACCTATAAAGAAATTAACAGATAATGCTAGAAAAACAGTTTTTGATGAGTCTTGATTAGTCATTTAACCATGCTCTTAAATCTTGGTAACCACCAACTCTTTGATCATTTATAAATACTTGTGGTACGGTTTTAACATTATCACCCAGTTTTTCATAAAATTGAACTCTTTCTTCATCATTAGATAAATCAAATTCTTCAAAATCTATAGAGTGAGCGTTCAATAAACCTTTTGCTCTATCACACCAAATGCAGTGATCTTTCGTGTAAATTTCTACTTTCAACTATTTTCAAACGTTGTAAAAACTTCATTAGTAGTTTGCGTAACTCTAATAAAGGTTGTGCATTTGGGAAGATCTTTAAGAGTTTTTGCACCAACATAGGAGCATGCTGAACGAATACCTCCAAGAATTGCTTGAACAGTATCATCAAGAGGTCCTTTATATTTTAATCTAACTTTTTTTCCTTCTGGAGCTCTATGCTCAGCTAGGTCACCATAATATGTTTGTTGTGCTTTGGTTGAAGACATTCCGTAAAAATCCTTATACTTAGTGCCATTTTCATCCTCTACCAACTCTCCTCCTGATTCTTCATGTCCAGCAAACATGCCACCAAGCATGACGAAATCTGCTCCTGCACCAAATGCCTTAGAAACATCTCCAGGATATTTACATCCACCATCAGCCATAACATGACCTCCAAGACCGTGTGCCGCATCAGAGCATTCAGAAATTGAAGAAAGTTGCGGATAACCAACTCCGGCTACACTTCTTGTTGTACAAACTGAGCCTGGACCAATACCTATCTTTACAATATCAGCACCAGCAAGAATTAAAGCTTCAGTCATTTCCCTAGTAGCAACATTGCCAGCAATAATAATTTTTTCTTTAAATGTTTCTCTATACTTTTTTACAGCGTTTATAAAATCTTCTCTATATCCATTAGCAACATCTATACATAAAAATTTAATATCTGAATTTAATTTAAATATTTCTTTTGCAAGGTCCATATCTTCGTTTGACTGTCCTACAGTTACTGCAATGTAATTAGGATCTAATTCTTTAATGCGATTTTTCCAATCTTCAATTGTATAAAACTTATGTATTGCAGTTATCATCTTGTGTTTTTGCAAAGATAATGCAGTTTCAAAAGTACCCGTAGTATCCATATTTGCAGAAACAATAGGTACACCAGTCCATACTAAAGATGTATGTTTAAATTTCAGTTCTCTATTAAGCTGTACTTCAGATCTTGATACCAAGGTACTTCTTTTAGGTCTAATTAATACATCATCAAACGTTAATTTTATTTCGTCTTCAATTCTCATTATTTACAAAAGTATTTTATGCTATTTAACAGGTAAATGTTAGTTGAATTTCCATTTTTTGCTGCTGGTATAAATAATTTCCCTGGTGAAATTTCTGCTTTGAGAGTGTTTGAACCAAGGTATTTATTACTAATTGGTGATTCAATTATCAAAGAACAAAATTTTCTAGTAGGAAGAAATTTAGATGAAATAAATCAAATAGTCTCTGAAGTTGAAATTGTAGAACATCAGGATATCTCTAACGCTGAACAACTTGTAATAGTTGAAACTAAAAAATTACACAAAGTTAAAAATATTAATATGGAGAATGAGTATCCAATATGTTACGTAAGTGAGCATACTGATGTAGGTCTTCCTCCAAATATTAATGAACTTGACGATCTTGAAAAAAGTATAAAGAAAATGACAGCAAAATTAATAGAGCAAGGCCTTAATGCCTCTATTCCAGAATTTTTAATTGATAGTGAAAACAGATTTAATAAACTTTGGGAACTATGTATATACACACCAATGGATATCAATACTAAAAATTTATTAATAAGTGAAAATGATATATCTAAAAGATTTGAGCTTTTGTATAAATATGTAGAAAATGTGCTTAAAGCTTAGATTTAATCCACTTTGAATAAAAATTAATCATTGAGTGTTCGAGTTGTTGTGAGTTATTATTTAAATATCGAACTTCGGATTGGACATCGTAGCTTTCTAGTTCTTGCTTTGATAAATCACTATCATACCAAGCCTTAAATAGGTCTGTTTTAATTTCAGGATGAAATTGCAGTGCAGTTGTATTTTTAATAATGTAAATCTGAGGAAATTCAGTCTTAGCAACTAAAGTTGCTCCTGGTGGTATATCAAAAGTGTCTCTATGCCATGAGAAGACTTTAGTATTTTTAAAATCTTCAAATAAAGTGTCTTCTACTAAAAAATTTAAATTTTTAAAACCAAATTCTATATTTTCTGACAAATATGCTTTTCCACCCATAGCGTCTGCTATGAGCTGAGATCCTAAGCATATTCCTAAAATTTTAGTATCCTCATTTATTGCTTTTTTTAACCATTTTTTTTCTGCTTGAAGATATGAAAATTTTTCATCATCATAAGAACCCATATGACCACCAAGAACTATATAGCTGTCGTCAAATGAAAGTAAATCCCAATTGACTTCCCAAGCATTTATAGAAATTATGTCATTAGGTAGAGACCCAGTTGTTACTTCTGAATCGTTAATGATTGCAATTGTTTTATTCATTGTTTGTGCGCGGAAGAGGACTCGAACCTCCACGGGTTTTACCCCACAGGATCCTTAATCCTGCGCGTCTACCAGTTCCGCCACCCGCGCAAACTTAATCTAAAAACCAGAATAGAGTTAAAGTTGTTGCAGCAAACAACAAAGCAACTATTGCAGTTATCCGACCGAGATTTCTTTCAGCCAATGTTTGTCCAATATTACCAGAGGATCCAGGGCCACCAAGCATGTCTGATAACCCACCTCCTTTACCACTATTTAATAATACTAAGGCAATAAGTGCCACTGATATAAGTACGTGCACACTGATTAAGACTGCTGTAATTGTATCCATATTATTAACACTAACCTTTCTTGTCAGTTATCTTTGACTGCATCTCAACTTCTTTAGCAAGATTTTTAATTGTATCTTTGTCACCTAAATAACCAATTTTTTCAATATTATTATCTGAAATATTATATGCTAGTGGAATTCCTGTTGGAATGTTAACATCTACTATTTCGTTGTCAGATAAGTTATCAAGCATCTTAACCATGGCCCTGATACTATTTCCATGTGCTACAACTAAGACACATCTATCTTTTGTTAACGCCAATATTTGCTCAAACGTATTTGTGACTCTGGAAACAACATCCTTAAGAGATTCACCTAGCGGAAGTTTTGATTCAATATCGTTATATAATTTGTGAGTTTTTGGATCATGTTTTGAATTTTTTTTAGCCATAGGAGGTGGTGTGTCAAAACTTCTTCTCCATATTTGAACTTGTTCTTCTCCGTATTTTTTTGCTGTTTCGATTTTATCTAGACCTTGTAGAGCACCATAATGTCTTTCATTAAGCTCCCATTTTTGTACTGTTTTAAAAGTCATATTAATATTTTTATAATTATCAATAATATATCCAGCTGTATTTATTGATCTTTTCAAATAAGAAGTAAAACAGACATCTGGAAAAAAGTTATTATCAACCAAAGTAGCACCTGCAGTTTTTGCTTCTATTTTTCCTCTTTCAGAAAGATCAATATCTACCCATCCTGTAAATTTATTTTCTAAATTCCAAAGACTTTGTCCATGTCTTACGAACACAATATTCATAAATTAACACTTTTGATAATATCAACAAATTTATCTGCATCTAGAGATGCTCCTCCAACTAATGCTCCATCTACAATATTTGTATTTAGTATTTCAGAAGAATTGTTTGGTGAAACACTTCCTCCATAAATGAACTTTATAGTTTCTTCTGAAAAATAAGGTTTGTCAGAAACTAGATTTTTAACAAAATCTAATACTTCCACGATATCTTTTATAGATGCAACTTCACCAGTTCCAATTGCCCAAATAGGTTCATACGCTAGAACTAATTTGTTAAATTTATCTTTTCTTACTCCTTTTAGACCATCATTTATTTGATTTTTGACAAATTCTAAATAAGAACCATCCGATCTTTGTTCTAAGCTCTCACCAAAACATAAAATTGGAGTTATATCATTTTCTAATAGTCTGCTTAATTTACTATTCACATCACTATCTGTTTCGTTAAAATGATGCCTCCTTTCAGAATGACCAATAATTGAGTAATCAATATTTAATTTTTTAAGTTGAAATGCAGATACTTCGCCTGTAAATGCTCCATCATTTTGTGAAGATACATCTTGAGATGATATTTTAATTTTAAGGTTATCTGTAGAAATAACAGTTTGTAAAGATCTTAATGAAGTGTGAGATGGTGCTAACACTATATCGATTTTTTCTTCTATATCTTTATCTAATGAGTAATTGATTTTTTGTAAAAGTTGAATACCTTGTAAATGATCAAGGTTTAATTTCCAGTTTCCAACTATTATTTTTTTCATTATCAAATTATAAGGGATTTGTACTTGTTTACCCCAGGTAATTTTTTTCCTTCGAGGTATTCCAGAGAGGCTCCACCACCTGTAGATATATGGTTAAAATATTTTTTATCAGAAAATTTATTTATAGCACTTACAGAATCACCACCGCCTATACATGTATATCCAGATAAATTTGAGATTGATTCCGTTATTTTTCTAGTTCCATAACTAAATTCTTCTTTTTCAAAGATACCCATTGGGCCATTCCAAAAAATATTTTTTGATTTATTTAATATTTTTTCAAAATCTGAAACAGTTTGAGGGCCTATATCTACACCTATATGGTTATTTTTAAAATCAGAAATTTTAATATTTACTCTCTCTGAACTATCTAATGAATCTGTAACGCCGAAATCTGTAGGTAGAATTAATTTTTGTCCATTGTCTGATTTTAGAAGTTCTTCTGCTTTAGAAATAAATGATTCTTCCAGTAATGACTTTCCAATTTCATACCCCAATGCTTTCAATAGTGTAAAACACATTCCTCCACCAACCATAAGGTTTTCAACTTTTGGCAAAAGTTTTTCAATCAGATTAAGTTTGTCTGAAATTTTTGCACCGCCAAGAAGGACTGTGTAGCCAGACTTACTGTTGCTTAACAATTTATCTAATTCTTTTATTTCCTTATCCATCAGAGGACCTTGAAAAGACTTTAGGTTTTCTCCAAAGCTTACAACAGAAGCATGTTCTCTATGTGCAGCTCCAAATGCATCGAATATATATGAATCAAATGGTTTTGTAATTAGTTTAGAAAAATTCTTATCATTATCGGTCTCCCCTTTTTCAAATCTTAAATTTTCTAATAGAAATATTTTTGATTCAGATTTTTCAATTTGCCTTTCAACTTTTTCGCCATAAGATTCTTCAATAAAGTGTACTTCTTTATCTAGAATTTCCGACATTTTTTCAGCTACAGGCCTTAAGGATAATTTTGAATCTTTACCATCAGGCCTTCCCATATGGCTGACAAATGTGATTGTCCTTGATTTATCAATAATGTTTTGAACAATTTCAACTGACTTTAAGATCCTATAATTATCTAAAATTTCTCCATTCTTAATTGGAACATTTAGATCAGACCTAATTAGAACATTTCCTAAATTATCTATATTTGGCAAATTATGAATCCTTCATATCTCTATGAATGACAACAGAGTCCTTTCCATCACTTTTGAGCCATTTACCAATCTCTTCAGTCATAACAACACTTCTATGTTTTCCACCAGTACAACCAATTGCAATCCCAACATAAGATTTTCCTTCAGAAGTAAACCTAGGTAAAAGAAAATCAATCATATCTTTAATTTTGTTTAAGAAGGTTTGTGCATCTTCAAATGAAAGAACATAATTTCTAACCATTGGTGATTGCCCAGTTGAGGCTCTAAGTTCTTCTCTCCAGTGAGGATTAGGAAGAAACCTCACATCAAAAACTAAGTCTGCATCACGAGGAGTGCCATTTTTAAATCCAAAAGATGTAACAGAAATTTTTAAGTCCTGATTTGTTGCTTCTCCCTGAAAACCTTCGATAATTCGCTTCCTTAACTCATGAACGTTCATATCTGTAGTATCAATTACTTGATCAGCTAATTCTCTAATTGGCTTAAGCAAATCTCGTTCTGTTTTTACAGATTGAGAAATAGAATCCATACCCATAGGGTGTGGACGTCTATTTTCTTCATATCTTTCTATCAAAGTTTCATTATCAGCATCAAGAAATATTATTCTTGTTAAAACACCAGATTGACTCAATTTGTCGAGACTGCTCTTTAACTCTTGTTGAGCAGTGCTTTCTTTAGCATCGATTGTCAAAACAAGTTGCTTATTTGTTTCAGTAACATCATTTGATTGGACTACAGATTCGACTAGTTCGGAAGGCAAGTTTTCAATAACATAATATCCTAAATCTTCAAAAACATTTGAACTTGCAGATCTACCAGCACCCGACATTCCTACTAACAATAAAACTTCTGGTCTTTTTGATGCCATTATTTTCCTTTTCAAATATATATTAGTTAGTATATTTAACGATTGGGTAAATAATTTTTCTAAGCTTTACTTATTAAAGTATTCATATACTTTTTTGGCTTGTTTGTCTTCAACCAAATTAGATAATTCTATATAACTAGCTGTAGAAAGCTTATTTAATGTTTTATATTTATCTAATAAAATAGCAATAGAAGTTTTAGTAACACCTTTAATTTCAAATATTGTATCTATATCTAAATCCTTGAGTCTTAATCTTCTATTTTCTTGAATTGCAAACCTATGAGCTTCATCTCTAATGTTTTGAAGAATAAATAGTGCTTCAGAATTTGAATTTAATATAATTGACGATTTTTTATTTGGAGTAAATAGTTCTTCTTCTTTTTTAGCGATACCAATAACATCAATATCTAATTTAAAATGATCAATTACACTTTTTGCTTTTGATAACTGCCCTTTACCTCCATCAATTAAAATTAAATCTGGGTTTCTTCTAAAGCTTTGATCTTTTTCTTCATTATTTATTAAACGCTTTGCACGTCTAAATATAATCTCTTCCATTGATCTAAAATCATCTTGTCCTTTAAATGATTTAATATGAAACTTACGATACATTGATGGTTTAGGAATTCCATCTTCCATAACTACCATAGAACCTACCCTAAACTTGTCACCCAAATTTGAAATATCATATGCTTCTATTCTGTAAGGAATCTTTTTTAAATTGAGTTTATGTTGTAATTGCTCCAAAGAAAGTGATCTAAATTCTAAATCAGACCTTCGCTTTAAGTCTGCGACTCTTCTTAATTCTTTTGCATCATTAATTGCGGTATTTAGTAAATCTTTTTTCCAGCCCCTTTTTGGGTTAGATAGAGTAATTTTTTTATTCCACTTATTTTCAAGCTTTTTCTGAATTGTCTCAGATAGTGGAAACTCATGGCTTACTAATACTTCGTTTGAAGGCATATTTTTTTCAAATAAATTAATAATTATTTGTGGAAGATAGTTTTCATAGTCTTTAACATTCATTGGTTCAAAATTATTTTTTACCTCTCCAACTATTCTTCCGTTTCTAATCAGGAGACAAGAAAGGACTACATCATATCTTCCAATATCAATACCTATAACATCTACATTTTTATCGTTTGAAGTCATCAGCGTCTGATTAACTCTTGCATTTTCTAAATGTTTTAAAGTTATCTTAATTTTATTTGCTTCTTCAAATTCTTGTTTATTTGAATGAATCGTCATTTCTTCTATTTTTTGATTTATGTAGGTATCAGAATTTCCTCTATAAAACTCTTTTAAGTTGCTTAAAAGATCTTTATAGTCATTTTTGTTAATCAAATTTACACAAGGTCCTGAACATTTATCAATTTCGTATAGTAAGCATGGTTTATTTAATTTATTATGTCTATCAAATGTGTTCTTTGTACATGTTCTAACGGGAAAAATATTAATTAGATGGTCTAATGACCTTTTAGCAGCACCTATAAAAGGAAAAGGTCCAAAGTTTATATTTTGTTGTTGAATGTTTCTTGTAACAAATGCCCTTGGCCATTCTTCATTTGTAATTGTGACATATGGATAAGATTTGTCATCTTTGAATTGAATATTATATTTTGGTTTATATTCTTGAATAAATGAATACTCAGCTAATAAAGCATTGGCTTCATTTTCTGAAACAACGAATGCAATTGATTTAGCTTCAGATGTAAGTCTTTTTGTTTTCCATGAAGTATTTTTATTAAAATATGAGGGTACTCTTTTTCTTAAATTTTTGGCTTTGCCAACGTAAATTGGCTCATCATAGTCATCTTTAAAAATGTATATACCAGGCTTATTTGGAATTTCGTTTAGATTAATTTTTTCCATTTAAAACTTCTTTCAAATGCTTGCCAGTCAAAGATAATTTATTTTTAACAATGCTTTCTGGCGTTCCTTCACCAATTATTGTGCCACCATTTTCACCACCTTCAGGACCTAAATCAATTATCCAATCTGAATTCTTAATGACATCTAAATTATGCTCAATAACTATTACTGTATT
Source organism: uncultured Candidatus Actinomarina sp. (assembly GCA_902555985.1). Classification (GTDB taxonomy): domain Bacteria; phylum Actinomycetota; class Acidimicrobiia; order Actinomarinales; family Actinomarinaceae; genus Actinomarina. The sequence goes on along the minus strand of CACDUI010000003.1, from coordinate 118,780 downwards.
TCCTTTATCAACAAGCATATGCAATACTTCTAATAACTTTTGAACATCTGCAAAATGCAATCCAGTAGTAGGCTCATCTAGTATATAAACTGTCTTGCCAGTAGATCTTTTACTAAGTTCTTTTGCTAATTTAACTCTTTGAGCTTCACCACCTGACAATGTAGTGGCTGCCTGGCCTAACTTTATATACGAAAGACCGACATCATCCAATGTTTTAATAATCCTGAAAATAGTTGGTTGATTTTCAAATATATTAAGAGCACTCTCCACTGTTGAATCTAGAATCTCAGCTATGTTGTAGCCTTTCCATCTTATTGATAAAGTTTCAGAATTATATCTAGTACCATTACACTCATCACAAACAACATAAATATCAGGTAGAAAATACATTTCCACTTTTATATTTCCATCACCTTTGCAATACTCGCATCTCCCTCCAGGAATATTAAAAGAAAACCTTCCAGGTTTGTAACCTCTAATTTTTGATTCCTCTGTAAGGGAGAATAGATTTCTTATCTGATCGAATACACCAGAATAAGTTGCAGGATTTGATCTCGGAGTTCTGCCAATTGGTGATTGATCAATTTCTATAAGCTTATCAATATTTTCCAGCCCTGAAACACTCTTATGAAGGCCCGGCATTATAAAATTTTTTGAAAATTCATTTTGAATAGATTTTGATAAAATATCTGTGATTAATGTAGACTTTCCTGAACCAGACACTCCTGTTACAGATATAAATTTTCCTAAAGGAAAATTAACTGTTAAGTTTTTTAAATTATTTTCTTTTGCTCCTCTAATTACAATATTTTCATTATTTCCATTTCTACGATCTAATGGATAAGGAACAACCTGTTTTCCTGATAAATATTGTCCAGTAACAGATTTCAAATTTGATGAAACTTTTTCCCAAGACCCTTCAGCTACAATTTCACCGCCTTGTTCGCCTGCTCCCCAGCCGATATCTATAACATGATCAGAACTTTTCATAGTTTCTTCATCATGCTCTACTACTAGTACAGTATTTCCCAAATCTCTGAGCCGTATAAGAGTATCAATCAGTTTTATATTATCTGCCTGATGCAAGCCTATAGACGGTTCATCTAAGACGTACAGTACGCCTGTTAGGCCTGAGCCAATTTGTGTTGCTAGTCTAATACGTTGTGCTTCTCCTCCAGATAAAGTAGCTGCACCTCTGCTAAGTTGAAGATAGCTTAATCCAACTTCATTCAGAAACTTTAATCGCTCTTTAATCTCTCTTATGATGGGGATGGCAATTTCAAAATCACTACCAGTAAGATTAAAGTCGTTTACTGCTATTGATGCTTCTTTAATTGAAAGATTATTAAATCTACCTAAAGTTAGATTTTCAACCTGAACTAATCTTGACCTTTCATTTAATCTCTGACCGTCACAATCAACACATGGAAGTTCACGCATAAATTGTTTATAGTATTCCCGAGCGGCATCAGAAGAGGTCTCTTCATAATTTTTTTTGAAAGTTGGAATTATTCCTCTATAAGGTTTATGCCAGACTCTTGAATTTCCAAATCTATTGACATATCTAATTACAGTTTTTTCACCTTTTGAACCGTGTAATAAAATATCTTTTTGTTTTCTTGTAAGATTTTTATAAGATTCATCAACAGGTATATTGAAGTGTTCACAAACACCATATATCTGTGCTCTAAAATATTTTCGTGTCGACATATCTGGAAAAACATTTTCTTTAATTGTTAAATCAAAATTTTTAACAAGTAAAGATTCATCTATTTCATAACTAACACCTAATCCATTACAAGACTCACATGCTCCAAATGGGGAGTTGAAAGAAAAATCTCTTGGTTCAAGTTTGTCGAATGATGTACCACATTTTAGACAACCTAGATTTTGACTATATGTAGTAATTTTATTATCAACACTAATATCTACTAAGCCTGATGTTAAATCCAGTGCTGTTTCAACAGATTGTGGAAGTCTTCTTCCTGGAGTTTTCTTTATCTTTAATCTATCAACAACAACTGATATATCATGATTAAAATATCTATCAAGTCTTTTAGCTTCATCTAGTCTGATTATTTCTCCATCAACTAAAACCCTAGAAAAACCTTGTGCTTGTAAATCTTTAAACAATGTTTCAAACTCGCCTTTACGTGACCTGACTACTGGTGCCAAAATATCTATACTTGTTCCTTCTTTTAAATTCATTATTTGTTTAACTATAAAATTTACAGACTGCTTTTCTATTTTGTTATTACAACTCGGACAATAGCTAACTCCAATTCTGGCCCATAAAAGTCTTAAGTAATCATGAATTTCAGTGACGGTACCAACTGTAGATCTAGGACTACGAGATGATGTTTTTTGGTCTATAGCTATTGCTGGTGAAAGACCGTCTATGCTTTCAACATTTGGTTTTTCCATCTGACCAAGAAACTGTCTAGCATATGCTGAAAGACTCTCTACATACCTTCTCTGACCTTCGGCATATATAGTATCAAAGGCAAGAGAAGATTTTCCTGAACCAGATAAACCAGTAATAACAACTAGTTTATTTTTAGGAATATCTACAGAAACGTTTTTAAGATTATGTTCCTTTGCTCCTTTGACTTGTAGTATTTCTTTTTTCATTCTGTAATGCTATTAATTTCTCTTCTTAATTCTTTTAACTCGTCTCTTAATCTAGCAGCAAGCTCAAACTCTAATAAATCTGCTGCTAAGTTCATTTCTTTTTCTATATTTTTAGATAACTTAATTAAATCATTTTTTGAAGCATCATTAATATTTAATTTTGATTTACTTATACTTAAGTTGCTACTTCCTCTCGTTTTTTCAACTAACTCTAAAATATCGGTTATTTCTTTTTGAATAGTCTTAGGTGTTATATTATTAATACGATTATGTTCCTGCTGTATTCCACGTCTTCTTTCAGTTTCGCTTATTGCAAATGTCATTGAGTCGGTAATTTTATCAGCATACATTATGACATATCCTTCTTGATTTCTTGCAGCTCTACCTATTGTCTGAATTAAACTAGTTTCGGATCTTAGAAAACCTTCTTTATCTGCATCTAAAATTGCTACTAATTGTACCTCTGGCAAGTCAAGTCCCTCTCTCAAAAGGTTAATGCCTACTAAAACGTCAAACTCTCCTTTTCTCAAATCTCTAAGAATTTCTATCCTTTCAAGAGTATCTATATCTGAATGAAGATATCTGGTTTTTATACCTGCTTTAATAAGATAATCGCTTAGGGCTTCACTCATTTTTTTTGTTAATGTAGTGACCAAAACTCGATTTCCGTTATCTACGACTGACTCTATCTCCAAAAGTAAATCTTGTATTTGGTTTTCGGTAGATTTTACAATAATCTTTGGATCAACAAGACCTGTAGGTCTAATTACTTGTTCAATAAATGCTTTTGAGTTTTCTTTTTCCCATTTACCAGGAGTTGCAGAAACTAATATTGTTTTATCTACTTTTGCTTCCCATTCATCAAATTTAAGTGGTCTATTGTCTAATGCTGAAGGTAAACGAAAACCATAATCTACAAGTGTAGTTTTTCTAGATTTGTCTCCTTCGTATTGTCCTCTAATTTGAGGAATTGCAATATGACTTTCATCAACAACCATTAAAAATTGTTTTGGAAAAAAATCTAATAATGTAAATGGAGCTTCTCCAGGTTTTCTGCCATCAAAATATCTTGAATAATTCTCTATTCCAGAACAAACACCTAACTCAGATAACATCTCTAAATCATATTTAGTTCTTTGTTCAATTCTTTGAGCTTCTAGAAGTTTATTTTCTGACTCAAATTTTTTTATTTGTAAATTCATATCATTTTGAATTTGTTTTAATGCCTTGTTTCTTGATTCATCTGAGATCACGTAATGAGAAGCTGGAAGTATTGCAACCTCGCTAAGTTTTTCTAATATCTCACCTGTAGTTGGGTCTATCCTTGAAATATTTTCTACCTCATCACCAAAAAACTCTATTCTAAATATTGTTTCTTCATATACAGGAAAAATATCAAGTGTATCACCTTTTAATCTAAAAGATCCTCTTTGTACAACGAGATCGTTTCTAATATATTGTTGTTTTACCAGTTGTAGCAAAAGATTATCTATCTCAAAATCTTGACCTTTAATTATTGGAATTAATTTATTCCTATATTCGGCTGGAGATCCGAGTCCGTATATACAGGAAACTGAAGACACTACTATTACATCTTCTCTAAGAAGAAGAGCGCTTGTAGCTGAGTGCCTAAGTCTGTCTATTTCTTCATTTATATTTGCATCTTTCTCGATAAAAGTATCTGTCCTTGGAACATAGGCTTCTGGTTGGTAATAGTCATAATATGAAACAAAATACTCTACTCTATTGTTAGGAAAAAACTGTCTAAATTCATTTGCTAATTGCGCAGCAAGAGCTTTATTTGGAGCTAATACTAGTGATGGGAGCTGACATTCTTCTATTAACCACGCTATAGTTGCAGATTTACCTGAACCAGTGATTCCCTTTAAGGTTTGGTGAGGAATATTTTGATCTAAACCATTTTTTAATTCTTTTATAGCATTAGGTTGATCACCTTTTGGCTGAAAATCTGATACAACTTCAAACTTGTTCATAACAAATTATAACCCTTTTAAAATTTCTGAATAAAATCCTTAAACCTATGAGTTTTATTCAAATAACTTATCTAATTTTATTTGCATTTCATTTAGATCATTATTCTGAATAACAAAACCTAAATTTTTCCACCAATTGTCATCTTTTTGATTTCCCATTCTGTTGATAATATCTTCATAATCCATGCCTCGTTCAAGTAGTCTTTTCATCCTGGTTTCAGCATCAGCAAAAATCACTATACAATCAAAATCTTTATATATATTTTTCGGTGCTGAAACTTCTACAAACAAATCATCATCAGTATTTTGTATTATGTTCTGAAGTTCGTAAAAAACTTTAGGATGTAAATAATTTTCAAGAATTAATAATTTATCTTTATTGTTAAAAACTATTTGTGCCAACAATGATCTATCGACAACATCATTAACTAAAGCTTTTGGAAATTCTTCTTTTAAAAAATTAACTGATTGTTTGGAAGTAAGAATATTGTTGGAAACCTCATCTAAATCGACAGTTTTAAATCCTTTATTTTTTAAATAATGAATCGCAGTTGATTTGCCACTTCCAATTGGTCCGGTTACGACATAAACTTTTTTATCCATAATTTAAGATTAAGCAGAAAAAGGATAAATTACGAGTTACCTATTCCTCTTTCTTTTAATTCCTGAAGTATATTTTCTAAGGACTCATCTACACCCTCAACAGTTTGGCGTTTAGGAGCTTCTTCGTCTGAAGTTGAGGAATGTGTTTTTGGTTTTTCTTTATTTTCTTCGACTTCTTTCCAATTTGGATCAGCTTTTTTGATTGATAAATTTACTCTTCTTTTTTCAATATCTAATTCAGTAATTTTAATCTTAACTTTTTGGCCTAAAGCAAGTGCAAGTTCTGGTGAATCAACTTTGTCTGAAGATATTTCAGATACGTGAACTAAGCCTTCAACACCTTTGCCAATAGTGACAAATGCTCCAAATGGTACAACTTTAGTAACTTCACCATCTACGATGTCATCTTCTTTATAATGCAGTTCAAAATCTAGCCATGGATCTTCGTTTACTTGTTTAATTGATAAAGAGATTCTTTCTTTATCATTATCTATTTCTAATACTTTAACACTCACAGTGTCACCAACTTTGACAATTTCATTTGGATTTTCTACATGACGCCAAGAAAGTTCTGAAACATGTACTAACCCATCCATTCCACCAATATCAACAAATGCTCCAAAACTGACAATCGAAGAAATTTTTCCTTCTTTAACATCTCCAACTTGAAGATCATCAAGAAAACCTTGTCTCTCCTCAGACATCTCTTCTTCTAAATGTGCTTTTCTTGAAAGTACAATGTTATTTCGTTGTCTATCAAGTTCAAGAATTTTTGCTTCAATCTCTTCGCCGATATATGCTGACAATTCTTTAACTCTTCTTACATCAATAAGAGAAGCTGGCAAGAAACCTCTTACCCCAATATCTACTATTAGTCCACCTTTTACAGATTCAATTACAATTCCCTTAATTGATTTTTTGTTATCAGATATCTCTTGGATGTCACCCCATGCTTTTTCATATACAGCACGTTTTACTGAAAGTATTAACCTTCCTTCATCATCTTCTTTGTCTAAGACTAAGGCCTGGATTTTTTCACCCTCGTTTACTAATTCTTTTGGATTGACACCTTTTCTTACAGACAACTCTCTAGAAGGAATTACTCCCTCAGACTTGTAGCCAACATCTACCATTACTTCATTTCTATCGATTCGAACAATGGTACCTTCAATAACATCTCCATTATTGAAAGATACTAGGGTTTGTTCAAGTAGTGCAGGGAAGTCTTCTGGTTTTATATCTTCAGGAAGTTCGACGACATTAGAAGGAGAGGCAGTCTCTTCGTTATTATTTGTCATATTTATAATTTTTTCCAATCATAGTGTTGCGTCAATAAGAATAACATATCTGTGGTTTTTACAAACTAATTATTAAAATTTGCGAGTGAATTATTAACTTTCGTATTTACATATAAAGGTACATCTAGTTTCATTGCATTTTTCATATTGTCTGACACGATTTTTGAAACCTTTTCAACATCTTTGTTGTTCGACTCTACAACTATCTCATCGTGTATCTGAAGAAGTAAATTGGCATAATTAAATTTGTGAAGATTTGACCTAACTTTGATCATGGCAATCTTCATAATGTCGGATGCCGTTCCCTGAATCGGCGCATTCATTGCAATTCGTTTACCCATAGCTTTCAATTGAAAATTTGATGATGACAATTCCCTTATGTATCTTTTTCTTCCAATCAACGTGGTAGTAAATGTATTTTGCTCCGCATCCTTTACAACTTTGTCTAAAAATCCTTTCACTTTTGGAAATTGATCAAAATATGCATCTATTAATGTTTTTGCCTCTTTTTGAGAAATATTCAAGCTTTTTGAGAGACCAAATGCTTCCATACCATAAATAAGTCCGAAATTGACTTCTTTTGCTTTTCTTCTCATTTCAGAATTAACATTATCAATTGATTCGTTAAAAATTCTAGCTGCGGTTTCTGAATGAATATCTGCACTTTCATCTTTTAGAATTTTAATCATTTCTGAATCTTGGCTTAAATGAGCTAATACTCTTAATTCAATTTGGGAATAATCAGAAAGTATGAATTTCATAGAAGGTTTGGCTACAAAAAAATCTCTTATCTCTTGCCCTAATTCTGTTTTGTTGGGAATATTTTGAAGATTTGGTTTCTCTGATGAAAGTCTTCCAGTAGTTGTACCAAATAAATTATAATGTGTATGAATTTTTGAATCTTTTGAAACTTCTGGTATTAGTCCATCAACATAAGTAGATCTAATTTTTTCCAGTTCTCTATATTTTAAAATATGCTTTGGTAAGTCATGATCCTTTGCTAACTCCTCTAAAACACTTGCATCAGTAGAGGGGGCTCCTTTAGGTGTCTTTTTAATAACAGGATAATTAAGTTCATTAAAAAATATTTCAGATAATTGCTTAGGTGAGTTTAAATTAAATTCTTTTTTAGTAATTTCAAAACATTTATTTTGAAGTTTTTTTAGCTTTAGTGACAAACTTTTAGAAAGTTTTTTCATTTTTTCCTGTGAAACAGAAATTCCTTCTTTTTCCATTTCAGATAATATTTGTAACATAGGAAAATCTACATCTTTATAAATTTGAAATAAAGTTGAGTTTGATTCAAATTTTTTTATATCGTCATTAATATTTTCTAATTTTGATTGAAAAAATTTAATGTAGTCTTCTACTAAAGATTTATTATTTATCTCACTCTGTCCGTTAAGGTGTTTTGAAATATTAAGTAAATTATCTGGCCTAATACTGGGATCACTTAAAAACAACATACAATCATAAGCTATAAAGTTATTCATTCTTATATTTTTTTGAGAATTGAAAATTTCCTGGGAACTAAAAGATATTACATTCCGAAAGATTTCTAAAGATTCGAATTCTCCGTATTGCTTTTTATTTACAAAATAGTTTTTATTATCAAAGATGAAAACTATGCTGTCGATGTTTATATCGTCCTTAATTTTTGAAATTTTTAATTCTTTTTTTTCAACTTTTTCTTTTGAAACTACTTCTCTCTCTCCTAAAAACCTACTTAATTCATACTTTGAAATATCTTTTTTGGATTGTTCTAGTATTTGCTTATCAAAAAAAACCGTCTCATTTAATTTTGTGGATGGAACATGTAAATCTAAATCTGTTTTAATCATTGCTAAATCTTTACTCATCAACAATGTATCCTTGTTGTCTAAAAAATTTGATTGTAATTTTGGTGTTAGGTTGTTTAAATTTTTATAAATATTTGTTATATTTTTGTACTTTTGTAAAAGAGATATAGCTGTTTTTTCCCCTACTCCAGGTAATCCAGGAATGTTATCTGACTTGTCTCCCTTAAGTGCTAAATACTCGACATACTGTTTAGTTGAGATTTGATATTTTTCTTTGAATGCTTCACTGTCATATATTTCAACATCAGATATGCCTCTTTTTGTGTACATAATTTTTGTTTTAGAACTTATTAGTTGGAATGAATCACGATCACCAGTGACAATAGTTACTTTTTTATTTTGTTTGTTAAAGTAATTGGATAAACTGCCAAGAACATCATCTGCTTCAAAACCCTCGAGAGATACTTGAGGTAAATTAAATTTAGTAAGTAAATTTTGAAGTTCTTTTATTTGGATTTTAAAGTTTTCAGGTGAAGACGACCTGTTTGCTTTGTAATCTTGATAAATATCGTTTCTAAATGTTTTTTTGGATACATCCCAAGTGATAATAATTTTTTCAATATCATAATTTTTAACAAGCTTTGAAATCATCATCAAAAATCCATGAATTACATTTGTTGGGAATCCATCTTTTGTTGTTAATGTTTCAGGTAAAGCATAGAAAGCTCTAAAAGCAATACTGTGTCCATCAATAAGAAATATCACATCTTTATTTTAAACTTAATATTTTTTTCTCTCATTCATCTACATATCAAATATAATTCTAATTAAGCCCGGATGGCGGAATTGGCAGACGCGCTGGATTCAAAATCCAGTATCTTAGGATGTGGGGGTTCGACTCCCCCTCCGGGTACTTAATACACGATTGAATGATGTATAAAATCAAAATTACTTAATAATGGAATATGAACAATAAAACTATTCTCGGATCTGCAATTGTATTTATTCTTACTGTAATTATTTTTATTACTATTTCTTCTTTAAATTCTGATAATTTTGGAGATAGTTACGTTGAACAAATAAGAATATCTGACAGTGATAATACTTTAATCGATAACTCTGACGAAATTCTAGTACAACTTGGGAGAGATATCTGCAACAGTGCTAGTGAATGGACCAATGAACAATACTCTTTAAATGTAATATTTAATTTACTGAAATTATATGAAATTGAAGTAAACATAAACGATAGAATAATTCCGATCTTGAGATTTCAATCTACCTATGAACTATGTCCAGAAAATATTACAGTATTGGAAAAACTTTTTAAAATTGCAGAATAAAAAAATTATTCTCCAAAGAATTCCTCAACTCATGTTTGGATTATTTTTATGTGGATTTGGTTTAGCGTTTACAATTGAAGCAAATTTGGGACTCAATTCTTGGGATGTGTTTCATGATGGATTTAGTAAACTAATTGGTGTCAAAATTGGATTTGCAGGAGTTTTAACTGGTTTCATCTTATTACTTGGGTGGATTCCGTTAAAACAAAAACCGTTTATTGGAACTATTTTGAACATTTTAACTATAGGAAATGTTATTGATTTAACAATGTATTTTTTACCTGAACCAGAAAGTCTATATTTAAAAATAATTTTTCTTGTATTTGGAACCGTAGTTTTCGCTCTAGGTGTAGGGGTTTATGTTGGATCAGGCCTAGGCCCAGGTCCAAGAGATGGAATCATGGTCGGAATAGCAAAATTAGGTCCTAGTATTAGAATTACAAGAATTGGCATTGACTTTACTGCTTTTGTTATAGGAGTGCTTCTTGGAGGCTCATACGGACTTGGAACAATTTTTATGGTTGTATCAGTTGGGCCTATAGTTCAATATTCTCTTAAAAAATTTGATAGAGGTGCTATTTTTTCACTATAGAAATTAAAGATTTTTGATTAATCTCTTTTTTTTCTTTTACTTTTAATATATTTTCAAAGTAAACAAGGCGTCTAATAGAAGAAATAAAGTCAAATTTATTAATATCTACTTTCTTCGATAAGTCTTCTACTGTACTCCACTTATAGCTATTCAGATTTATAACAATAGAATCAACCCTTTTTATGTAATCAAATTTTTTTATTAGAGATTTACACTTATTTGAACACACAATATATTTTTCAGAAACTTTTTTATACAATATTCTGCCGCAGTATTTACATCTAGAATTGTTTTTAGTCACTTCTAACTATGTTTTTATTATTTCTTGAGTTGAGTTTGAAAGTGTTTTTAATATTCTCCTTGGTTTTCCTCTAAAGTTTACTCTCGAAGCTTGTTCTTGCCCCATAAAACAGCCTTTGTAAAAATCAACAAAACTTTCTAGCCATCTTATCTCATTAGGTAGCAAACCAATTTCAATTATTTGTAAAGACGGCAATTCATAAAAGAATTCAATTTCAATCCAATCTAAAAATTGTTCTGATTTTGCAATTGATTGAACCAATAGTGATTCTTCTTTTTTCGATATTTCAAAAAAACTATCTTCTTTTAAAATATTTAATTCGCAATTTATGCGAATTTTATATTTTTCTAATACTTTCTTAAGCTCAATCAAAATTTCTTCAGTTTGAAATATTTTTATTTCATTATTCTTATACGAAAATATAAACCAAAATTTTACTTTTCCATCTGGTCCTAGCAAGTATGAAAACTTATTCTCATTTTCATTAATGGAATTAGATACAAGTGAATCAATAAATGAGTATGCATCTTCTCCACTTACAAGCATCATATTTTTTGATTTCAATATTTGCATAATCTTATATAGTACTTAACCAATCTAAATTTAGTAAATACAGAATATCTTGAAAAAATGATGCCAGTATATAAATCTTATCTGCAAATATTAGATAACCTAATGCTATCAAAGTAAAACCTGATATATTTGTTGAGTATTTTTGAAAGTTAATAAAAACCTTATTTTTTAAATTTACCCTGTCTGAGAGTAGTGCAATTGAAAGGAATGGAACCGCTAAGCCCAATGAAAACAAAACTAAATACATCACCCCCGAAGATAAAGTTTCAGACTTAGAAGAAAGTGTTAGTAAAGCACCAAGAACAGGACCTATGCATGGAGTGAATCCAAATCCAAATGTAAACCCCATAATAAAATTTTTAGATTTTGAAAAATTATTGATATCAACAATATTTGAACTATAAAAATATTTTTTATTTAGAGAAGGTATTAAAAGTATTAAACCAAAAATTATTATTATTGCCCCACTAATTTGGCCTAAAAATGATGCGTTTCTACTGAAGAATGAGCCAATTGAACTTGCTAATGCACCCAATGATACGAATACAATTGAAAAACCAACAACAAATTGAAGAGCACCATTAACTTTTGAAATTTTTGAATTTCTATTTAATGAAAATATTGCAAAATACCCAGGAACAAGTGGGAGAACGCATGGGGAGAAAAAAGAAAGAGCTCCAAAAAGGAAAGCTATTGATGCATTAATTTCCATATACTAAATATATACTTTGATACAAATTAAAAATTTTATTACTTAAATCCTTCTCGTCTTCTGTATTTTGTACAAATTATACAGAAGTCTAATTTATGGCCTCTAGCTGGACAAAACTCTCTACCGTAAAATATAATTTGTAAATGCAATTTATTCCATTTCTCTTCGGGAAAAAGTCTTTTTAAATCTTTTTCAGTTTTTTCTACATTTTTTACCATTTGATAAACCCCATCTCCAGGCAAGTCTATGTATATGAGTATCAACTGGAAAAGCTGGGACCCCAAATGCTTGACTCATTACTACTGAAGCAGTTTTGTGACCTACTCCTGGCAGTTCCTCTAAATCATAAAAATTATTTGGGACATCTGAATTATGCTTGTCCACTAATAATCTTGACAACCCCCTAATAGCTTTTGATTTTTGTGGAGATAGACCACATGGCCTTATAATCTTTTCAATTTGCTTTTGACTCATTTTTAACATTTTTTCTGGAGTATCGGCTATATCAAACAAAGCAGGAGTAATTTGATTTACTCTTTCATCAGTACATTGAGCTGACAGAACAACTGAAACTAAAAGAGTAAAAGGGTCTTTGTGTATTAATGGAATTGGAGTCTTTGGATAAAGTTTCTCCAGTATCTTAATTATGTCTTTTACTTTTTTTTCTTTAGTTGTTACCACATTGTTATTTTAAACAATATATTAGAGTTCACTCATATGTTGATAAATGAAAAAAGTAAGTCTTTAATTGCGTTATTTGTTTCTGCATTATTTTTTGGATCAACTTTTTTAATTGTAAAAAACTTATTGATTACTTTTAGTCCTACTTTCATTGTATTTTTAAGGTATATTATCGCAGGAATTATTTTTGGATTAATTGGGGGTATACCAAAAAAAATAGCGTGGAAACCTGGAATCTTAATGGGTATTTTTCTTTGGTTAGGATATGTGACTCAAACACAGGGATTGGTGACAACTTCAACAATTAACTCGGGTGTTGTTACTGGATTTTATATTGTGTTAACACCTTTTTTATCAAAATTTTTTAACAAAACTAATTTATTAAGAAAGAACTATATTTATTCATTTCTTGGATTTACAGGAATAGTTTTAATATCAATAAATGACTTATCACAAGTTTTCGGTAATTTATTTACACTTATCTGTGCAGCAGGTTATGCAATGCACATAGTTTTGGTTGAAAGATATGTAAAAAACCAAAATATCTCACAACTTATGTTTGTTCAATCACTTACAGGAGGGGTTTTATGTTTGCCTTTAATATCATTTTCTGAAATTCAGTTTTTACCAGATTACTTTTTACCAATTATTTTTCTAGGGTTAGTTGTTAATGTTGGTGCATTTTATTTACAACTTTACGGGCAAAAGATTATCAAAGCATCAACTTCAGCTTTGATATTGAGCCTAGAGGCAATTTTTGCGCTACTAATTGGAATCATTGTAGCGAATGAATATCTAAATTTAATAAATTGGTTTGGAGTAATACTTGTATTAATGTCGATATACCTAGTTATTAAAGAATAGATTTTTCTTTATTCAAAGTATTTATAAATTTCATAATTAACCTTAAAAAGAAAACTAAAACAAAGAATGATGTTATTAATATTAATAACAATTTTGGCCCTTCTGTTACCGGTATAACACAACTTACAAGATCATTACATATCCCAAAACCACTTCCTCCTCTGGAAATATCAAAAATAATCAAAAGTGGGTAAGCCAAAATAATTAATAAAGAAACCAGTATTAAAAAAACAATTATCCTTAATAAAAACATATTTTTTTTATTTTAATATAGTTACATAAATGAAAGTAAAGTTAATAAGTTATTCTACCCCGACGAAAGAATTTATAGATGATGGTATTGATAACGCTCAGGAACTGGTTGCATTCTGCGCTAGAGTTTCTAATCCATCAAATCAGCTAAATACTGAAACTAGCGAAAAATTAATAAAATATCTTATCAAAAATGCTCACTGGTCTCCTCTTGAAATGGTTAGTGCTTGTTTAGAAATAGAAACAACACGTGATATCGCAAGACAAATTTTAAGACATAGGTCATTTAGTTTCCAAGAATTTTCTCAACGCTATGCAAACCCTGTTAAAGATCTTGAATTCGTTACAAGAGAAGCAAGATTACAAGATCTTAAAAATCGACAAAACTCTATAGAAACTGACAATAAAGAAATAACTAATATGTGGATTAAAAAACAAGAAGATTTAATCGAGAATGCTAAAGAAACTTATAATTGGGCGATTGAAAATGGTATTGCAAAAGAGCAAGCGCGAGCTGTTTTACCAGAAGGAAATACTGTCAGTCGAATGTATATGAATGGAACACTTAGAAGTTGGATACATTACATAGAATTAAGATCTGGTAACGGCACTCAAAAAGAACATATGGATATTGCAATTGCATGTGCTGAAGTTATTGCGAAAATTTTTCCTATGAGTAAAAATCTTGACTAAGTATCTAATTTATATTTAAATATTAAATATTCTTCTTCTACTATAAATTCTGAATCAGCAACTATCATAAAATCCTGAAAATCAGTTTCAGCTTGTTTAATAAAAGCCATCCGATCATCACCACCGACTGGCGGGATAGATCTGTTTTTTACAGCCTCTGCTCTTTCTTTATATCTGTCTATAAATTCTTCTACATTAAATTTCATAAAATTATTTTAGTTATGTAGTAAGTAATGTGTTAATCTCATTTTTCAATTGATTAGTTTTTTTAACTTTGATTTCTTTTAATTCAAGAAGTTTAATTTTTTCATCACCATGTACCTCAAGCTCGACATTTGATAAACCTGGATATTTTTCTAACAATTCTTTAAGTAAAATTAAATTCTTTTTATCTAATTTTTCTTCAGTTACAGATATTCTTAACGGAGATGTGTCTAAATCTTCAACCATCTTAGAAGGCTCTATAACTTCTAAATCTCTTGCTCGAATAGTATTCTCTGAACCTCCCACATAAGTGCCCGAAACTTTTAAATATATTTCACCATCAATATTTGTATTATATTTTTCAACTAATTTATTAAATAAAAGAACCCCCAATGATCCTGTTGTATCTTGTAGGTCAAATTGAATCCATGGATTTCCCCTTCTTGAAACTCTTTTTTGAACATTCGAAATTAATCCAGCAATAACAACATTTAATTCTTCTTCATCGTCAATGCTTTGGAGTTCAATAATAGAGTGAGTTGATTCTGCTTTTAATACCTCTCCGTATCCCTCAAGAGGATCTTCACTGACAAAAAATCCAAGCATTTCCCTTTCTCTCTCAAGTTTTTCCTTTTTAGACCATTCAGTATCTTTAATTGTTGTTAAATTATTATTTTGAGCATCTAGATCAAAAAGTGATGTTTGATTGTTCGCTTTTTTAGTCTTAAGACTTTTTGCATCATCAATCAAATCAGGAATTGCATTGAAAACTCCCTTTCTTGGATAACCAAAATAATCAAAACCTCCACCTTGGGCTAGTGCTTCTATGCCCCTTTTATTTAATGATCTTGAATCTATTCTTGATAAAAAATCTTCAATAGTTTTAAATTTTCCATTAGTATCTCTTTCTAAAACAATTTTATCTGAAGTAATATCTCCTACATTTCTAACAGCAGAAAGACCAAATAAAATTTCATCATTATTTACAGTAAAGTCAGATTCACTTTTGTTTATATCTGGAGTAGATACTTTAACTCCCATTTCTCTTGCTTCAGAAAGAAAAATTGCTGTTCTGTCTTTATCTCTCTTAACAGCTGTTAATGAAGCAGCAATGTACTCTGCTGGGTAATTGGCTTTTAAATATGCAGTTTGATAAGCAAGCAAGGCATATGGGACAGAATGGCTTTTGTTAAATCCATAGCCAGCAAAGTATGCTATCTGGTCGAAGATTTCAATAGCAAATTGTTCTGAATATCCACTTTTTAATGCACCTTCTGTAAACTTTTTGCGCTGTTCCTCCATAACTTGAGGAATTTTTTTTCCCATTGCTACTCTTAAATTATCCGCTTCTTGTAAATTAAAACCAGCTATTTTTTCAGCTATTTGCATAACCTGCTCTTGGTATAAAATCACACCATAAGTTTCTTTTAAAATTTCTTCTAGATCTTGATGTAAATATTCAATATCCTTTCGAGAATTTGCGCGATCTGTAAATTCATTGTGCATTCCTGCTCCAAGTGGCCCAGGTCTAATTAAAGCTACTAAAGCGACTATGTCTTCAAACCTCTTAGGGTTGAGACTTCGAGATACAGACTGCGCTACCCTGCTTTCAAGTTGAAACACTCCAGTCATCTTTCCTTCAGAAAATAAATTATAAGTTTTTTTGTCATTGAGCTTTATATTGTCAATGTCTAAATTTTTATCACCAATTAATTCCAACGTTCTGTCAACAATTGATAAGTTTCTAAGTCCAAGAAAGTCCATTTTAAGTAAACCTAATTTTTCTACCGTGTGCATTTCGTACTGAGTTACTATTTCTGCATTTTCACCTTTTCTTTGTATAGGTAGAAAGTTTGTTATTTTATCTGGTGATATAACTATTGCTGCAGCATGGATACCATCTTGGCGTCTTAAACCTTCAAGTCCAAGCGCAATATCAATAATTTTTTTTACCTCTTGATCGGCAGAATATTGTTTTCGTAAATCGTCAGAAGCAGAGTAAAACTCTTTGCTATACCCACTTTCATTATTTTCATCTAACTTTAGACATTCCGATATAGTTGCAGTATTTCCTAAAATCATAGGTGGCATTAATTTTGCTACCTTATCTCCACTTGAAAAAGGAAGTCCTAATACCCTTGCTGCATCCCTAATTGCTTGTTTTGCTTTTATTGTCGCAAAAGTTACTATATGTGCAACTCTGTCCTGACCGTATTTATCAATTGCATATTGAATGACATCTCCTCTGTATCTTTCATCAAAGTCCATGTCAATATCTGGGAGAGATTTTCTACCCTTATTCAAAAATCTTTCAAATATTAGTCCGTATTTCAATGGCTCTATACCTGTTATGCCAAGACAATATGAAACAATTGAACCTGCTGCTGAACCTCTCCCTGCACCTGTCCTTATGTTTTTTGATTTAGCAAATTCAATCAAATCTCCAACAATCAAAAAATAAGATGCAAATCCCATAGAATTTATGACATCAAGTTCGTAATCTATCCTCTCCTGTACCTCAGTATTTATTTCATGATATTTTTGTTCAGCTCCAATAAATACTTTCTTTCTTAAAAACTCTTCAACGGACAGTGAACTATCTTCAATGGGAAAATCTGGTAAATAGTCTTTATCAAAAGAAAATTCATAATTAATTCTATCTGCAATTTTTAAAGTATTATCACATGCATTTGGAAATGAATCATCTGGAAATAGTTGTCTCATTTCTTCAGAAGATTTTACGTAGTACTCTTCACCATCAAATTTAAATCTTTCCTCATCTTCCATTGTTGCATTTGTTTGTACACAAAGTAGAGCATCATGAGCTGAGGAATCATTCTTTGAAACATAGTGGGAATCATTTGCAGCTACTAATGGAGCATTAATCTCTTTTGAAATATTTACCAAATCATCTAATATCTGAATTTGCTGGTTGATACCGTGATTATGTAATTCAATAAAGAAATTCTCTTTTCCAAATATATTTTGATAGTTTTTAGCCTTTTCTAATGCTTTTTCATAACTTTTTTCATTTGCGGTATTACCCTCTTCCCTCGAACCATCTGGTGCGAGATGTTGTGCAACTTCACCACCGAGACAACCTGATAAAGCTATTATCCCTTCTGCATGTTCCTGCAAAAGATCATAATCAACACGAGGTTTGTAATAAAAACCTTCCAAATATGCTTTACTAACTAGCTCAACTAAATTTTGATATCCTATATTGTTTTCTGCTAATAGAGTGAGGTGATATCTTTTATTTTTATCTCTCTCAGGTCTGTCAAATCTTGATCCTGGAGTTACATAAGCCTCGTAACCAATTATTGGTTTTATATCTAAAATTTCCGCCTGACGAACAAACTCTAAAGCACCATAAAGATTGCCGTGATCAGTGATAGCAGCAGCAGGCTGATTTAACTCTTTTACTTTATTTAGATAATCATTAATTTTCGCAGCGCCATCAAGCATTGAATACTCAGTATGGGCATGTAAGTGAACAAATGATTTACTCATAAATCAATTGTAAAGTTTTTTTAGAAAATTACATCTTCATTATGGAACTAAAATAATCTGGCTCATTAATTGAAAATTTGTAATCTTTCTCAAACAAAACAAATTCAAGCTCATATGATTGCAAACAAATAGTATCTTTATCTAAAAGAGGACTTTTATTTGCACCATAAAGAACATCATTCACAATCGGTGTTTTGAGGTACTCTAAATGTGCTCTTATTTGGTGGTTGCGGCCAGTAATCAAGTCTATATCAAGAAGAGAGTGTGAATTATTTTTAGTTAAAGTTGTATATTTTGTAATTGCTTCTCTACCTTTTTTATTCACTTCTCTCTTTTTTCTATTTTTAACTGAATGAATTAAGGGTAGGTTGATTTCTCCAGAGTTACTTTTTAAAGAGCCTTGAATAATTGCTTTATAACTTTTTTTAATTTTTCTTTTCTCAAAGTTATTTTTTAGTTGGTTGAAAGCATCTAAATTAATTGGACAAATGATTAAACCAGATGTCACCCTGTCAAGCCTGTGTACTATCCCTTCTCTATTATTCTCTCCAATACCATGAACATCAAAGCTTTCAATTAAATAATCTCTTAATGTAAATTCATTTGATGTGTCAGTTCCGTGGACTAAAAGGCCATGTGGTTTGTTTATAACTACAAACAAATCGTTTTGAAAGACTATTTCAATATTAATTTTTCTTAATCTCCGAATACAACAACAACACAATACCTACAGAAATAAATGAGTCAGCTAAGTTAAAGCTTGGAATAAACAATAATTCAACAAAATCAGTTACTTTTCCATCATTCCCTGTAATCAAATTCCAACCTCTTTCACCTAAATTACCTACTGCTCCGGATAATATGAGTACCAATGAAAAAAACTCTAAATTTGTTTCTTTAATATCTTTAATTTGAATAACTAACCAAATAAATACAATTATGGACAATATATATGTAAAGATTGTGTAGTCACTTAGCAAGCCAAAGGCTATACCTGTATTGTAAGTTAAGTCAATTGTTAATATTCCCTCAACAACTACATTTTCTTGAATATTGTTTTCTCTTATTAAAAACTTGGTAAAAAGATCTAACGAGGCTAGAAATGCCGTAATTATATATGGTAAGAATTTATTTTTAAGATTCAAGTGCTTCCGCACACTCTTTGCGCATGGTTGCATAAGGTAGAGCCTCAAGTCTTGCTACAGGAATGGGTTCACCACAATTTTCACAATTTCCATACTTTTTCTTTTTAATAAGGACAAGTGCATGTTCAATTTGATTTAATAAATGCCTAGTATTTTCATCAAGAGTCAATTCTTTTTCAAGCTCAAAAGCCATAGATCCACCATCCGCTGAAGAAGGATCTGGACTTCTTTCAGCTGATGCTTCAGAAAGTCTTATATTTTCTCTTTCTTGTTGATGTTGTTCTAAAATTGACAAAAGCTGCTCACGTTCAGCTTCAAGTCTTTTTTTAAACTTATTAATTGTATTTTGTGATAATTTTCTAGCCATAATTTTTTTATTATTGAACGTATATTAACCATTTTTTAGATAAATTATACAAATTTATAGATTTTTAAATTTTATTTAAAAACACAGGTTGCACTAAAAACCCTATAAAATCTAATGATATGTTTAAAAGAGTTGAAAATAATATTAATTTAGCTGATATGGAGAATGAAATTTCAAATTATTGGGATGAAATAGATGCTTTTCAAACATCCTTAAATAATCGCAATAACGATAAAGTTTTTAGATTTTATGATGGTCCACCATTTCCTACAGGAAGTCCTCATTACGGAAACCTCTTAGCTGGTGTTATTAAAGATATTGTTCCAAGATACTGGACCATGCGGGGATATTACGTTGAAAGAAGATTTGGATGGGACGTTCATGGTTTACCTATTGAAATGGAAGTACAGAAAAATCTAAATTTAGAAGATCCACAACAAATTGATGAATACGGAATTGATAAATTTAATGAAGCTTGTAGAACACAAGTTCAAACAAATACGGAAAATTGGGAAAAAATAACAAGAAAAATTGGTAGATGGGTCGATTTTGAAAATGACTACAACACAATGGACATTGATTTTATGGAAAGTGTCTGGTGGGTTTTTAAAGAGCTTTGGGAAAAAGAGCTTATCTATCAGGACTACAAAGTTTTACCTTACTCTTGGGCTGCCTCTACTCCTCTATCAAACTTTGAAGCAAATATGGATTATCGAGAAGTTGAAGATCCGTCAATTTATTTTACGTTAAATGCAAGAGATGATTTTAATGATGTACAAAAAGGTGATAAGTTCTTAGTCTGGACAACAACTCCTTGGTGCATTCCAGGAAATCTTGCTATTGCTGTAGGTAAAGATATTAAATACTCTCGAATATCTTTAAACGAGCATTTTTATTGGATTGCTTCTGAAAGACTGCATGAGTTAAAAGACCATGATATAGAAGTTGTATTAACTTGTACTGGTAAAGAGTTACTTGGAGCAACTTACATTCCAGCTTATGAAGAGTATGAAAATTTATTTTCTGATGGTGCCTTTAGGTTAATCCATAGCGATGACACGAATACTGAATCTGGATCAGGATTAGTATCGCAAGCTCCGGCTTATGGAGAAAGTGATTTTTATGCACTTAAAAATTCTGGAATTGAAGTTATTGCTGATCCAGTAACCCTTTCGGGAAAATTTGATAATACTTTTAGTGAATTAGAAGGTATGAATGTTAAAGATGCTGACAATAAAATTATGAAGCAACTTAAAGAAAGAGGAAGCTTATTTAGTCAAAAAACTGAGATGCATTCTTATCCATTTTGTTGGAGAACTGGAACACCATTAATCTACAAAGCTATTCCCACATGGTTTTTAAACGTAGAAAAAATTAGAGATCGAATGGTGGAATTAAATCAAAGTACTCATTGGGTGCCTGGTTTTATTGGAGAAAAAAGATTTTCAAATTGGTTAGGTAATGCTAGAGATTGGGCTATCAGTAGAAATAGGTATTGGGGAAGCTGTATACCTGTTTGGATTAATGAAGACGACCCTAATGACTCAATTTGTATTGGCTCAGTGACTGAACTTGAGAAATTAACAGGTGAAAAAATTACAGATTTACACCGTCATTATTTAGATGACTTAATCATTACAAAAGATGGTAAAACATATAAGCGAACCTCTGAAGTTCTAGATTGTTGGTTTGAATCTGGTGCAATGCCATATGGCCAACAACATTATCCTTTTGAAAACGAAGAGCTTTTCATGCAAGGCTTCCCAGCAGACTTCGTTGCTGAAGGCTTAGATCAAACTAGAGGATGGTTTTATACATTGACTGTGTTAGCAGTTGCCTTGTTTGATTCAGTTGCATTTAAAAACTGTATAACTACTGGAATGATTCTTGCTGAAGACGGTAGAAAAATGAGTAAAAGTTTAAAAAACTATCCTGATCCTGAGGACTTGCTAAATAAATTTGGAGGAGATAGTTTAAGGGCATATTTAATTAATTCTCCTGTAGTAAGAGGGGAACCACTTAAATTTTCAGAAGAAGGGGTAAAACTAGTTACAAGAAATATAATTCTGCCTTTATGGAATAGTTTCTCATTCTTTTCAACATATGCAAATGCTGATGAAATAACCTTTGAAGAGCTAGAAAAGGCATCACCTATTGAACAAAGGAGTTTGATGGACAGATGGATTGTCTCCTCTCTTCAATCATTAATAAAAAATGTCAATGAAAAGATGGAAAATTACTATTTGTATGAAGTGATACCTCCTTTAATGAATTTTGTTGATGAACTTACAAACTGGTATGTAAGATCCAACAGAAAAAGATTTTGGAAAGAAAAAGGTGTTGATGATATTGACAAAATTAATGCTTTCAAAACTTTACATGAAGTTCTTATTGAATTTAACAAAGCTATGGCTCCTGTACTTCCATTTATCTGTGAAAAAATTTACCAGGGTTTAATAGATGATGAAAAAAAGAGCATACATTACTGCGACTACCCTGAATCAAATACAAAATATATTGATGAAGAACTAGAAGCTAGTGTAGATTTAGCTAAAAAAATAATTAAAAGTGTAAGAAATTTAAGAGTAAAACTAAAATTACCTAATAAACAACCTCTAAAATCTGTAACAATTATTTCAAATAATGAAAATATAACTAAACAATTAGGGCTAATAGAAAATCTAATTATGAACGAAGTAAATATCAAAGAAATAAATATAGAAAAAAATGTTGATCAATGGATTGATTATGAATTTAAGCCAAATTTTGAAATACTTGGACCAAGCCTTGGTAAAGATATTAATAAAATTGTGAAATATCTAAAAAATATTTCTGACGATGAGAAAATTTTACTTTTAGAAAACAAAACTACAGAAGTTGATGGGATAACAATTAATCTTGAGGATATCAATATGAATTTAACTAAAAAAGAAAAAATTGATGAATTAGATATAGTAGGAGATTTTAGTTTATTACTTGATACGGAGTTAAATGATGATTTACTAATGGAGAGAATGTCAAGAGAGCTTGTTTCATACATTCAAAAAGAAAGGAAAAACCAAGGATTTGATGTTACCGACAGAATAAAATCGACTATTGTTACGAATGATAAATTTGTTCAAAGTACTGTTGAAAATTTTAAAAAATATATTTCAAATGAAACGTTAACACTAGATTTAGAAATAAAAATATCAGATACCACAAACAAAGTTCACGATAGGAATGTTGAAGTATTAATTAATAAATTAGCAAACAACTCTTAAAATATAAGGCTGTGCTAAATTAAATCCAACTATAAGAATTAATGGAGAAAGGTCAATGCCTGCCATTCCAATCCTTAAAGCAGGGACTCTTGATCTTATTGGTGCAAGAATTCTTTCAAAGTATCTATCCAAAACATTTTTAACCTGTCCTATCGGATGATCAGAAGGAACTTGAATCCAGCTTAAAATTATCCATGCAAAAAGTGAGTAATAAAATAATCTAAAGAGTAGATATGTAATACTACACATTTATTTTATACAAACCTAAATCTTGTAGTCTTTCTCTTTCTGAAGAGCTGAGAGAAGAATTTGAAGGCAATATTAAAAAAACACCATCACGATTTATAGACCTTATTGTTGAATTACTCATAAAAGCCATCCCTGTTACAAAATCTAATATCCTTCTTCTTTCCTGCTGGTCAGGTATATCTCTTATATCCATAGCAACTATAAATTCATCTTTTATAGCAATTCCCAAATTATGAATTTCAGAAAATGATCTTAAGGCTTTTATTTCAACTTCATCTTTTGGTGAGTGAACTCTTATATCGCCAATATTTTCATCGTCAATAAAACGGTTTTCACCAGAGGGCCTAACAGTTGTTTGTTGATTAGCATTAACCTCATAAACTGATTCAGGCTGCTTTAATCCAATTGATATAAGAAATTTTTCTAGCATTACTTAAATAGTTTAGTTCCTATACGAACTATTGTAGCACCGTAATCAAGTGCAATTTCATAATCATTAGACATACCCATTGATAATTCACCTTTGTAGCCATCATAAGCTTTTAATTTCTCATTTATTTTTTGCATTTCTGAAAATACTTTTTTTGGTTCCGAACTTATATCTGGAATTGTCATTATTCCATTAGGTGTAATCTTTTTTTGAATACAATATTCATAAAAACTATTAATTTGATTTTGATCGATACCGCTTTTTTTTGGATCTTTATCAATATTTATTTGAATTAATATTTTACTACTTGTTTTTTTGGAATTTAATATATCTATTTCCTTTATTCGGGCAATTGTATGAATATAATCAAATTTTTCATTAATTTCGGCAAGCTTCCTTGATTGAACTGGTGCAATGAAATGGTAATTAACATCTTTATACATTGAATAATGTAATTTATAATCTTCTAGTCTGTTTTCACCAAAAACTCTAAATCCGAAGTCATACAAAAATTTAATTTCTTCATTACTTCTATTTTTAACAACTGGTAGTAGATTTGCTCCATAAGAGGTTACTTTTGTATTGATTGCATCTAATTCATTTATTTCCATATGAATCCATATTGCCTATTATTTGTTTTATTTTTTCTAAATGAATTATAAGAACTATCGCATATTGTACATATAGAAGAAACTTCTATTCGAAAACCACACCTTTTAGATAATTCTTTTAAACTTTCACTTAAGCTTAAATACGTCTTTCCATCACGCTTTTCTGTATATGATTCAAAATATTTACTAACATCGTTTTTTACTTCATAACAACATAGCTGAGCATGAGGACCCACTGATATAAGTAAGCTGTTTAGTTCAAAACTTTGTATAGTCTTTTCTAATATTTTATTTTTTAAACCCCTCCACCCTGAGTGAACAGCGCCAATTTTTTTGTTATCTTTTAGAAGTATTGGCATACAATCTGCAGTACTAACTAATAAACCAAAGTTAGATTTATAAGTTAGTAAGCCATCTGATTTAAAAATTCCAGCCTTTGAAGCATTAACTACAATATTGGAATGAGTTTGCTCCATAAATGCAAAGGATTCAATCCCTGTATAGTCAACAAGTTCATTAAGAGTACTAATGCTTTTATCTGTAAATATAGCTTTAGAAATTAATTTAGATTTGATCATCCTTTAATAAAATCAGGAAGACCGTCACCTCCGTTATTTTCAGAATCAATATTTTCTTTTACTCTTCTGTTTGGTCTAGGACCAAAACCAGCTGCAACTACAGTTACTTCAACAGCATCACCAAGTGTTTCGTCAATAGTATGACCAAATATGATTTCAGCATTATCATCTGCTTTTTCAGTAATTACTCTCGCAGCTTCATTAATTTCTTGAAGCTTTAAATCTTCAGATCCAGTAATAGTTATTAAAACACCTTCTGCTCCGTCCATTGTAGCTTCTAATAAAGGCGATGAAATAGCAGCTTGTGCAGCATTTGGAGCTCTTTGCTCTCCTGTGGATCTTCCAATACCTAAAACAGCATTTCCCGCATCTTTCAATATTGTCTTTACGTCAGCAAAGTCAACATTAATTACTCCAGGTTGAGTTATCAATCCAGATATTCCTTTAACACCATTTGAAAGTATCTCATCAGACTTTAAATAAGCATCGCTTGCTTTTATATCATTGTCAGATATTTGCAAAAGTCTATCATTTGGAATAACAATTAAAGTATCCAATACATCCCTTAATGCTTGAACCCCTTCCTCAGCTTGTACAGATCTTCTGCGACCTTCAAAACCAAATGGTCTTGTAACAACGCCTACTGTAAGTGCGCCGAGTTCATGTGCAATTTCAGCAATAATAGGAGAAGCACCAGTTCCAGTTCCTCCACCTTCTCCAGCAGTAATGAATACCATGTCAGATCCTTTTAAGGCTTCCTCTATGAGCTCTCGTGAATCTATGGCAGCTTGTCTTCCTACTTCCGGATTTGCACCTGCTCCAAGACCTCTGGTAGTTTTTCTACCCAAATCTAATTTAAAATCAGCTTTTGAACCCAGAAGGCTCTGTGCGTCAGTATTGGCAGCTATGAAATCTACACCTTTTATTCCCATTTTAATCATTCTGTTGACTGCGTTAGTTCCGCCTCCGCCAACACCTACAACTTTTATTACAGCTGTGTAATTTCTAGGTCTCATATTTAAATTGACTCCTTTTTGTTTTGTGGTTTTTTTAGTTGCCATTTTTTTTCTCCAATCAATATTTAAACAATATCACTAGAAATTTTTAAAGACAATTAATTTTTTCAATTTTATCTAAATCTATAGTTTAGATTTAGATTAACAATCTGCAATTATGTCTTCTGATGTAATAAATCGAATGTCACCACTACAATCTGCGTTTTCTAAGAGAGAACCTAGTGCGGCAGCTTTTATACCTAAGTCTATGGGAGGTCCGAAGTTTATAAATGCATTCTTATATGTCCCTGTGAAGCTATTTCCGTTGTATATGAATGAAAAACTTGTACTAGTAAGATTATAATTTTTTAGTGTCATCAGCATTGAAACAAGTTCTCCATTAAAGCCTGGTGGTACTGGTCCATTAGATATTGTTAATGTTGCTAGCTCAAATTTCTGATCAGATTTTACTTCACTCATATTTTTGAATAAAACAGTTCTAAGTGGAATACTGTTTCTCAAATCTGTAATTACAATAAGTTCTTCATATTCAATAATGTTCAAAATTATTTTATTTGGATACTCCTTAATTACCGATATACGGTCTACAGTTGGATAATTCATCTTAATACTAGTAAATGTATCACTATCAATTAGCCAAATTGATTGATTTAAAACAATATTTGAAAAATCTATACTCTGAAATAATTTACTATTATTGTTTATTTCAATTTGGTCAACTCTAAAAAAAGATGAATTAATTATAAATCCAATATTAAGAATAATTAGGAGTAAGAAACTGAAAACTGAAAAAGATTTTAAAGAAACTTGCTCTTGTTGGCTATATTTATTTTCCATTTAATTAAAATCACCAATGAATTTAATTTCTTCTTCTAGGTCAATGCTGTACTTATCACGTATTTTTTCTTTGACATATTGTACTAATTTATATAAAGACACTGCTTTTGCACCTTTTTTTGCAATAAAAAAATTGGCATGTTTAGTGCTCACACTTACATTATCAACAGAATATCCTTTTAATCCAGCATTATCTATTAACTCTCCTGCAAAATAGTTATCTGAATTTTTAAATACACTTCCTGCATTATAAATACCAGAAGGTTGGCTATTTTTTCTTTTTGTATTAAATTTGGTCATTTTATCCTGAATTATTTGAGAATCAGTTTTTTCGAACTGCAGGATTGCTGACAAAATTAATTTATTATTTAAATTATGAGATTTTCTATAACTGTAATTTATTTCGTCTTTATCGATTATAAGAACTTCTCTGCTGTCTAAGTCGTAACATTTTATTTCAATAACATTAGTAGATATTTCATATCCATACGACCCTGCATTCATTGTTAATGCCCCACCAATAGAACCTGGGATACCCAACATAAACTCTCCACCACCTAATTTATTGTTTTTTAAATATCTAGATAAATCAGGAAGGTATGTTCCGGCTCCTACTTCTAATAAATTTTCATCATTAACTGTGTTTATAAAATCAAAATTTGGTTTTAATACAAACCCACTATATTCATTATCAGAAAATGCAATATTAGAACCTTTTCCTAAAACAAAAGTATTCGAGCTATCCATATTTTTTGGAACATTTAATATTTCATTTGGATCCTCTAGAGTAATAAAATTTTCACAAATACCACCAAATCTGTAAGTTGTAACTTTTGAAAGGTTTACTTTATTTATTTTCATTTAAATACTTTAATATCTGTGGGCCTAAAAGAGTAATATCACCAGCACCTATAGTCAGTACTGTATCTCCAGATTTAATATTGGTTTTTACATAATGAGGAACCAGTCGTGGAGATTTAATATATTTTATTCCATCACCTTCAAACAATAAACTAGATATTCCAGGTATGGGTTTTTCACCTGCAGAGTAAATATCCGTAATCAATGTTAAGTCTGAATAATTAAAAGAATTTTTTAAATCATCAAAATGGTCTCTTGTTCTCGTAAATCTGTGGGGTTGAAATATTACAATTAAGTTGCCAACAGTATTCTCTTTAAGTGCTTTAGTAGTTGCTTTTATTTCCGTGGGATGATGACCGTAATCATCATAAAAATTAACTCCATTAAATTTACCAATAAATTCTGTCCTCCTTTTCACACCAACAAAATGCTCAATTGAATTCAAACTCTGTTCTATAGAAATTCCATTTATTTTGGCTAAGGCAATTGCTCCAGTGATATTTGATATAAAATGATTTCCAATTAACTTAGTTTTTATAGTGTATTCTTTTCCTTCGTGTGAAAAATAGTTTGGATATTTTACTTCATATGTAGATTTTTCTGTTGAAGAATAAGATATATCGCCTGGCCTTATAAGATTTAATAGTTCTTTATCGTCTGTATTTAAAATGCATTTATTTTTAACATTATTAATAACTGTCTCAAACGCTTTTAATAGTTTTTTATAAGATCCAAAATGATCAACATGATCATAATCTATATTTGTTACAAGTAAGCTATCAATCTCAAGTTCCTTAAAGGTATTAAATGCTTCATCTGTTTCAAGTAACAAAGGTAAGCTTTCATCTCCATAATGCCCCCCTATTCCATTAAATGATGTAACTCCTCCGTAAATATAAGAAATATTTATACCATTAAACATAAATATATGAGCAAGCAATGCAGTTGTCGATGTTTTTCCGTGAGTTCCAGTTACACCAATCAAATTAACTTTTTTTGAAAGCTGTTTTAAAAATTCAGGCCTTGTAAGCACATTTGGCTCTTGAATATAATCTTTTAAAAATATAGTCTGCATATCAATAGCTGATGAAACAATGTAAAGAATTTTATTATTAAAAGTGTGGTCTGAAATTTCAAAATCAACTTCTATTCCATCATTATTTAAAAGATTTGTGACATAAGAGCTTCTCTGGTCATAACCTGATACATTTAATCCCTTTTGATATAAATATTTTGCAATTGAACTCATCCCAGAGCCACCAATACCAATTATGTAACATGATTCATATGAATCAATTGATTTGCTCATAGAGCTCCTTAGCAATTACTTCGTTTCCAATTGGTAAATTTGGGATTTCTAATTTATTGTTTTTGAGTTTAAATATTGTTTCTTTTATAAAATTTTCTAAATCATCATAATTTTTAGCCACAAATCCAAAATTCTTTTTTTCTAAATACTGAGCGTTAAATTCTTGATGTGAAGATGTAGTGCCATGTTTATAAGGTACTAATACTTGCGGTATACCTAAATATGCAGCTTCCAAAGACCCTCCTCCAGCTCTGCCAACTAAAACATCTATTTCTTTATAAAAATCATCCATATTGTTTACGAATTCAATACTTTGATAATTCTGACTTTCAATTATTAAATTATCTTTATTTTTACCAGTTATATGAATAATATTTAAATCTAAATTGTCATCACTTTTAACAAATTTATTTACATAGGTGTTTATTTCATCAGAACCTTGACTTCCACCCATAAAACCTATTGTTTGATTTTGTGAACGCTGTATATCACTTCTATTGAGAGTTGTATTAACAATTGGTCCTGTATAATCAATTTTTTTATATTTTATATTTTGGGTACCTTCAAAAGAAGTAAATACTTTGTCTGCAAATAAAGCACTTACTTTATTTCCTAAACCAGCGTAAATATTTTGCTCCTGAATATAGAACTTAGCTCTGTATAAAACAGATATTATCGAAGCTATTGGTGCAATATATGCTCCAGTAGTTAAAACAACACCAATATTTTTATTTTTGAGCAATTTAATAACATTAAATAAAGTTCTGATTATTTTGATTAAATTTAATACATAACCAATTACACCGTAATTTGATACAAATATTTGAATTGTATTTAGATTGATATCTAAATTTTTTAAATATTGTTTTCCCCTATCGTCAGTGACAACAATAATATCATCTGGTTTTACTCCAAAATCAAGTAATTTCATAACTAAATTTTTAACTGGAAGAACATGTCCCCCGGTACCAACACAAAAAAAACAAATTTTCTTATTCATAATCCTTTGAATACATAATACCTAAAGCTATAAAAATAGATACCATAGCACTTGAACCATACGACACGAATGGGAGAACAATTCCAGTAATAGGAATTAATCCCACAGCACCACCAAGATTAATTACAGTTTGAAAAAATATCCAACTTCCAAATCCAATTGAAACTAGTTTTTTTATTTCACTATTTTCTTTAATAGCAATGTAAAAAGTCGAACAAATTAAAATAAAAAATGCTATAACCAGTAAAAATAATCCAAAAAAGCCATATTCCTCACCAATTATTGAAGATATAAAATCTGAATATGAATTAGGTAACGATCCCCATCTAGCTCTGGATGTGCCAGGCCCAAGTCCAAATAGTCCGCCTGAACTTATTGCAATTCTACTTTGATTTAATTGAAAACAATCTCCAAGTAAATCAACGCCATAATCACACTTTCTTGACAGCCAAGTTTCAATTCTGCTTAAACGGTAAGTACTAGACCTAGCAAGTATATATAACGGTAAAATTGATGAAAGAATAGTTACAAATGGATAGATAATTTTAATTTTTGAGAAAAATATTTGAGTAAATAGTATAAAACAAATAGAAGCAAAAGTACCATAATCAGGCTCGAGTAAAACAAGAAATGAACACACTAAGGGAAGAAATATAGATCTGAAGAATTTTTTAATATTGGAATCATATGAAATGTCATTTGATATTTGTTTTGCAACCCATAAAATAATAATTGGTTTTGCCAGTTCACTTGGTTGAAAATTAATAACTCCTAAATCAATCCATCGACGACTTCCTCCAACAACAATACCGTATGTTAAAACAAAAAATAAAGTAATACTTATTGTAACAATTGATATTGATGAAAATTTTGCTATAAAATCAATAGATAAATTTTTTAAAATATTAAAAAAAATCGCACCGAGGATAATCGCTAGTAAATGACGTTTAATAAAATAAAAATTATCACCATATAGATTTAAACCTTCTACAGATGATGCAGAAACATTTAACAATATTCCAAAAGAAATTAAAAAAAGTATAGAAAATATATTTAGTCTTTTTACAAAATCAAGAGAATTTAATTTCATTTAATTTTTGCCTGAACCATTTCTTTAAAATATTTACCTCTAGCAATATAATTTTTAAAATCACTAAAACTTGATCCACCACATGAAAAGAGGACTGTCCTATATTTTTTATAATTAGATATGATAAAAGACTCCATCTCTTTAAGGTTTTCATATTCAACAACAATATCTTTATATTTTGATACATTAAATTCTGAATTTTTGGGTATTAATATTGTCTTAACCTCTTTTGAAATTAATAGTTTATTTGAATCTATACCTTTCGATAGTCCATGCATTACTAATAAGCTATCTCTGACTTTAAATGATGCTTTATTTACAGATTCAAGATTTGTAGATTTTGAATCGTTAATAAATTTTACGTTATTTACTGTATGGAATCTTTCAAACCTGTGTTCTACAGCTACTTCAGATGATAAAAAATCTAATACATCATCTTTTGTAATTGAAAAATTATTACAAACCTGAATAAACATTGAAACAAAATCATCAAAGTAATTTTCTAAATTGAATAATTCATCTTCATTTACATGTGTTACGTTCTTAGGAATCAAATTTTGATTTATTATTTCACTATCCACTGATCCAATAAATTTTTTATCTTCATTTTGTGTAAAATTAAATATTTTGAGTTTAGATTTTGCATAGTCTTTAAAAGATCCATGCCAATCTATATGATCTTCATGAATATTCAAAATAATTGAAGTGTCTAATTTCAAATTGTTTATATGTGATAACTGAAAACTAGATAGTTCAAGTATTAAGTAATCATAATTTCCTGTATCTGAAAGTAAATTTAAAGGTGAAGATCCTATATTTCCTGCCACATTGCTTCTATAATCATGTTGATTTAAAATTTTATTCAATAAAGTTATAAATGATGTTTTTCCATTAGTGCCTGTTACACCAATTAATTTTTTTTCATCTAATTCATTAAACAATTCAATATCATTAGTCACTGTAATATTGTTTGATAAAGCTAATTTTAAAATATCATGATCATGATTTATTCCAGGTGAAATATATATCGTTTCAAGATTTGAGAGCTCACCTATTTGAAATTTTAGTTTTGAAGGTACAAACTCATTGTCATCGTGAATAAAATATTTAATTTTTTTAGAAATTAAATATTTTTCTATATCTTGACCAGTTGATCCGTAACCAAGTATTAGTACAGATTTCATTGTCCAAATAAAACATAGTCCGCATAAAACAAGCCTAAGCCAATAACAACTGCTATACCATTAATTATCCAAAAACGAACAATAATTGTTGTTTCAGCCCAATTACTCATTTCAAAATGATGATGAATTGGTGCCATTTTAAAAATTCTTTTTTTTCTATACTTAAAGGAAATAATCTGAATTACTACTGAAACTCCTTCTAAAATAAAAAGGAAACAAAAGAAAAATATTAAACCATCAGCCCCTAGAGCAAAAAGAATAAGGGGGAAAAGTGCACCAAGAAAATGTGATCCTACATCACCCATAATTATTTTTGCAGGATTTGTATTCCACCATAAAAAGCCTAAGCATGCACCTGCTACTGCAGAAATTAAAAGAGAAATTTCAACTGTTAAAAAATCTTGACCAATAAATTTGATGTAATATTCTGGATGACGATAAATCCAAAAAGATATAATTAATATTCCGCCAAAACTAATTGCACTACTTCCTGCAACTAATCCATCCAAACCATCAGTAAAATTAACAGAATTTGTAATCCCAATAATGAAGAAAATAACTATTAACCACTTAATAATTCCAACTTCAATGCCTAACCCGCTAAAAAAATAAAATTTAGAATCGTAGTCTAAATAATTAAAATAGTACGCACTTAACAGTCCAACTAAAAATTGTAATAAAAACTTCTGTGAAGGAGTTAGTCCAAGATTTCTACCAGCTTTTACTTTTAAAAAATCATCAATAAAACCTACTAAAGCCATCAATAGAGCTATTCCAAAAATAAAAAATACATTAATATTTATTGAAGTTAACTCAACTTTAAAACCCTCACCAATTGTCCAAAAATTAATATGAGAAAATGTATAACCAACTAGGGTCCCAAAGACAATAAACAAACCTCCCATTGTTGGAGTGCCCTTTTTATGCTCGTGAAAATTAACTTCTTCCTGAATTTCTTGGCCTATATTTCTTGATTTGAAATAATTGACTCCTATTAAGGTAGAAATTATGACTACTAGAAAACTTATACCTCCGGATACAATAATTCCAATCAATTTTCTAACTCCATAGCTTCTATAGCAATTTTTGTATCATCAAAAGGTATTAATTTATTCTCAATTTCCTGAACCTTTTCATGACCTTTACCTAATATTAATAAAACTTCATCCTCTTTTAAGGATTCTATACCTTTAAATATTGCTTTTTTTCTATCAAGCACTACATCTGTATTTTTATTTAATGGAATACCTTCCAAAATATTTTTAGAAATCTCCAATGGGTCTTCACTTCTGGGGTTATCATTTGTAATTGTAATATGATCAGCAGTTGAAGACGCCTCCCCCATTTTCATTCGTTTACTTTTATCCCTTTCGCCACCAGCTCCTAATATAACTTTCACATTCTTATATTTTGTTTTTGAATACTTTATAACTTCTCTAATAGCTGCTGGTGTATGTGCATAATCAACAACAGCTGTTTTACCATTTTGGCTAATTTTTTCATACCTACCAGGGGGATTTTTTATTTCTTTACTTTTATTAATCAAATATTTTAAATTGTACAAACCTGAGTAATAAGCCATAGAAAAGGCTAAGAGAAAATTCTCTATAACTTTAGGGCCTAATAAATTTAATTCGCATTCAACCTCATTCCCATCTATTTGAAAAATTATTTTATTACTATCTGAATTAATGTACTTAACATTATTATGATCCTGATCTCCAATGCTGAATGAAGGAATGTTTGAGATGTCTAGTAATTTTTTACTTACTTCAGAATCAACATAAACAAATTTTCTTGATACTCCATCTCTAAATAATTTAGCCTTTACTTTTAAATAGTCTTCCATTGAACCGTGATAGTCTAAATGATCTTGACTTAAATTAGTAAATCCTGAAATTAAGAAATTTAAATTACCTAATCTTTCTTGATCTAATGCATGCGAAGAAACCTCTAAGGAAACAGAATCTATATTTTTCTTTTGTAGTGAAATAAGCTTTACTATATTAAATAACTTCGGAGTGGTTAAAACTTTTTCTTTTGTAAATGAATATTTCTTTTCATCATCTATTGTTCCAATAAATAAGTTTTTCTCACCAATAAGCTGATTTAAATAATAGGCACTAGTTGTTTTTCCATTAGTTCCAGTTATACCAAAATAATTTAGATCTTCGTATTGTTTGCATATTTTTTTTAAAATATAATTAAAAACTATCTCATAATTTTCAAATCTTAAAACTTTCTCATTATTTATTTCGCAATTATTGCTTGTAATAACTAATTGTGGTTTTTTCTTTAAAGATAAATTAATATAATTATTTAATTTTTCTTTATTCCCGTTATTAATGCTTAGTATGGAGTTACTTGATACGTCAAGCGTGTGGTTTACAACATTAGAATAATCAATTCTCATGTTTTTCAAGTCATTAATATTTAGACTTTTCAATTTTTAATCTCCTGGTACTAAATAGCTTACAATCGTTTTAAAAATTGGTGCAGCTGTTGAGCCACCAGTTACATATTCATTATGTGGAGAAACTGACGCTCCCCACAATATAACAGAACCTACAATTGGACCTTCTGCTGTTTCTATAAAGCCAGTAAATGAGGTATTGAATCTATAATCAGAATATCCAACGCCCTCTATATGTGTCCTGCTTGTACCAGTCTTACCTCCAATTATATAATTATCCATTTGTAAAGATCGACCAGTCCCATTCTCACCATCAACAACATTTATTAAAAGATTTTTTAATTTTTGAGAGCTTATT
Source organism: uncultured Candidatus Actinomarina sp. (assembly GCA_902555985.1). Taxonomy (GTDB): domain Bacteria; phylum Actinomycetota; class Acidimicrobiia; order Actinomarinales; family Actinomarinaceae; genus Actinomarina. The sequence continues at coordinate 84,016 of CACDUI010000003.1, read as the reverse complement.
TCGTTGATAACTTGGTTTTGATTTTTATTGTTGTAGGGACTTTTAATTAAGCTTAATTCAACATTTTTTCCTCCATTTGCAATAATGCTATATGCTTTTACCATTTGCATTTGCGTAACATTTATTGAGTAACCTATTGATAATGAACTTAAGCATGTAGTGCACTTGTTGTATGGTTCAAAGCTTCCTCTTGTCTCTCCAGATAGCTCAATTCCTGTTTTATGTGAAAATCCAAAATTTTTAAGATAGTTTTCTAAATCAACAATGTTCAACCCACTAGTAGCCATAATTGTGCCTACATTTGATGATCTTTCAATTATTTCCTTTACACTAAGGCTATAAGGCTCGTGATTAAGAAAGTCTTTGTAGCAGCCTTTATAGCCTTTAAAATCTTTCTGGCATGAGTTCTCAATCACTTCGATTGTGTCTTTTACGTAAAACTCTGTTTCTTCAGAAATTAATTTTTCATCCAATGCAAGACCAATAGAAAATATTTTTAAGGATGAGCCTGGCTCATATTGCGCCCTTGAACTAATGAGGTCAATATTAATAAAGTCTTCTTTTCCTTTTTCTTCTGCAGAAATTAAAACTTCCCCTGTATTTGCATTAGCAAAAACTACTGAACAATTAAAAGCTTTAGTGTTAATTAGTGCTTCTTTACACAAATTAGTTGATAAATATTGGAGCTCGGAATCAAGTGTCAATATTAAGTCATCGCCATGTATCGGTTGTGTAGTCTGTATATTTGCTTGAGGAATTATACTTCCATTTGGTGCTGCTTCATAACTTATACTGCCATCAGTTCCTTCTAAGGAGCTATTAAAGTACAACTCTAATCCTTCAATTCCAATATTATCTGTATCAACAAAACCTATGATTTTTTCAAGAGCTTTTGAGTGTATAGTTCTTTTGCTTGAAGGTTCGATCATAATTCCATCAAGATTCCAGCTTCTAATCTCTTCTCCTTTTTTGTATTCAATGTTTCTATCTAAATAAAAAAACCTACTTGAATTTAAAATTCTATTTGCAATATCTGTACTATCTTTTTTAAGAAGAGGTGACAAAAGAACTGAAATTTCTTTTATATTTGAAATCTTTTGTGGGTATATTCCAACATTGAAAGATTGTGTACTTGTTGCTAAAGGTCTTAAATTCTGATCATAAATTGTACCTCTTTTAGCTTTAAGAGTTTCTGACTTAATACGGTATGATAAAGCTTGTTCTTGGAAATATTCTTGATTAACAAATTGTAATTCATAAACATTTTTTAAAAAGAATCCGCTAAAAATAGAAAAGCTAAAAAATATGATCATAAATAAAGTCCAATTTTTTATTTTATAGTATTTCATTTACCTAATGAACCTAGGATTTCAATCTGATCTAATTCAGAATCTACCTTATACGGGGATGAAAGATTTTTATTAATTATGTAAACATCAAGTTTTTTAAAATTTAATGATTTTGAAATATTTTCTATATTTTGTATTGAAAACTTTTCTTGATACAAATTGAATGTTTGATCTTTTCTAATCTGTAGTTCAATAACATCTTCATTAATAACTGATAAGTTTTTAGAAAGTTCATTTATTTTCATATTTGTATATAAATTACCGACAAGTGATGAAAACAATGAAATGATAATAAAGAATAAGAAATGTTTTAATTTCATATTTTTACCATATACCTAAGTACAGCTGATTTTGATCTTGGATTTAATTTAATTTCTGAATCTGAAGGTTTCTTTTTTTTGAATTTGCCCAATTTATAACTTGCAATATTATCACAAGTACAAATAGCAAATTTCGGATCACAAATACATCCTTTAACCTCTCCATCTATAAATTTTTTCACTATTTTGTCTTCTATAGAGTGATAAGATAAAAATATTAAGAGACCATCTTTCTTTATAAAACTTTTTATACCTTCTAAGGAATTAGTTATTTCATTTAATTCATCATTCACTTCTATTCTTATGGACTGAAATATTTTTCGTATTGAACTTTTTGTGAATTTTGGATTTTGTCTTGGTAAAGAAGATTCAATAACTTTTACTAACTCTTTAGTTGAGAAAATAGGTCTATTGTCTATTATTCCTTTTGCAATTTTTGTTGAGTAAGACTCTTCTCCATAATTTAAAAATATTTTTATTAAATTTTCAATTTTATAGTTATTAATTATATCTTTTGCTGATTGCTCCTGTGACAAGTCCATCCTCATATCAAGCTGTGAGTCCTGTTGGAAAGAAAAACCACGATATGGAGAATCTATCTGGTGTGAGGAAACACCGAAATCATAAAAAATTCCACTTATTGTATCAATCTTTTTAAATTCTAAATAAGTGTTAATCTTAGAAAAATTAATGTGTTCTACATTATGAGATTTATCAGAATTATTAACAGCCTCTTCATCTCTATCGAAACCAATAAAACTTAAATGACTATGGTTTTCTGAAAAATATTTAAAATGAGAACCAAAACCATAAGTTGCATCAACAAATATACCTTTCGGAGCACAGATTAACAAATCAGATATTTCTGATGTCATTACTCCATCGTGTGTTAAATACTCTGCCCTGTTTGTATTCATACCCAGCTCTCTAGAACTGGCACCAATTGGAAATTTGGGCGGAGTAAGGGTGTTCCAATTTAGTTGTCTAGAGAGCTGGCTATGAACCTAACCTTTCACTTCGTTGATGTTTGCAAATTCTTTATCTGCTTCGTTTTGAATTTTCTTCCAATTTCTTGTTGACCAAACTTCAACAACCGGACCTGAACCAGTAACAGTTACCTCTTCATTTATATCAATACTGCTGTATACCCTTAGATTTTCAGGTATTTGAACTCTACCAGCAGAATCGATCTTAACATCTACTGCACCACTAAATAGTGCCCTTCTTAATTGTCTTGATGTTCTGTCAGTTGATGGTAGGGATGCCATTTTAATGGCTTCTTCTTCCCAGTTACTTTTAGTTAAAATTTGGAGGCAATTATCTTGTCCCTTGGTAATAACACAGCCCTGTTGAAGCTCTTCTCTGAACTTTGAAGGTATTACAACTCTACCTTTTGAGTCCATAGTATGTTGAAACTCACCAAGGAACACTTTATCCGCCTTTCGTGCCTTGAACCACTTTTATACATTATATGACACTATGTGACACTTTGCAACACTTAATGATAAAAATTTTTTAGGCTGAGATTAGGTATTCTTCCCAAGATGGATCTGGATTGCTGCCAACTATGGTTTTAATCCAAAAATTACCTTTTGGACTAGATGGAAGCATTTTAATATTCAAATGAGTTTGATGAAGAAGTTTGTCTGCTTTGATTAGATTGCATTTCTTACAACACGCAACAACGTTCGACCATTCATGAAGGCCACCTTTAGAACGAGGAACAATATGATCTACTGACTCTGCAGGTTTGCCACAATATTGACATGTATAAAAATCACGTATAAATATGTTTTCTCGATTAAGCGCTACTCTCCTAGCAAAAGGAGCCTTTACAAAATACGTTAATATTCCAACTTTTGGAATAAAATACTTTTCTTTTTCAGAATGTAGTAATAATTCTGAATTTTTAATTACATTAATTTTATTATTATGTATTAATGAAATGGCTCGCTTATAAGAAACAACAGAAAGTGGTTGGAAGGTTGAATTTAAAATTAGCGTTCTGTGGCTAGATACATTCATGAGAAATTAGGATTTGAAATTTTTTTATGCTTGGAGTTCTTGACTAAGTACATCATCTTCCACTTTAGTCAATAAATTTAAAAATCTTTCTTTATCTAATTCGAATTTAGAAACATCTTCCTTAACTTCTTGTGTGACTGTGTCGATAGTTTCAAAGAAAGTAAGTTGTCCATTTTTGAGGGCGTCAAAAACTTCATCATTCTCAACTGAGTAAATTGTTTTTCCATCAGACTTAAGTTTTACTTCAGACAAATGTTTTGTTAAATCTCCATTTTTAGTTAAATATTTCCAAGCTCTTCTAACTCTTTGAATACTCATTCCATTATCCAATAGTGTCTTAATAACTCTTAAAGCAACAATGTCTCTAAAAGAATAAAATTTTGGTACGCCGGGCTTACCATCAGATGATTGAATAGATGGTGACACCAAGTTAACTTTATCCCAATATCTCAATTGGTGTGATGTGCATCCTGAAAGATAACACGCTTGCTTTGATGTAAAAGCACTTTTCTTCAACCTTACTCCTAAAAAAAATGATGTATATTTAATTTAATTAATTTTTTTATTTTTGTCTAGAGCTATCTTGATTTCTTAATATTCTAATTACTTGTTTTACATTCCACTCACTTACATTTTCTGCTTTTAAAAGTGAGCGAGTATTATATACAAAAACATAACCAGAAACAGCCATGACAGAGAAGCCGAAAATAGCAATAGCGGGTAAAATTATATAGGTGCTAAACATTGTTAATAGACCTATAACAAAAACAAAAAAGGAAATTACTGCTCTGTTTCTTGTGAACTTTGACAATGTTGAGTCTTCAACAGTTTTGGCTAAATCGGGATCATCTTTCATTAACTCTTGTTCAATTTGTTTTAGAATTTCTTCTTCTTTTTTATTCAAACCCATGTTTAAATTTTAATCTATAACTGAGTTAGTCTAAATAAATGAGTAATTTATTTCTAAGGCACGGAGAAGTGCAAAATGAGAAGAATGTTTTCTATGCAAACCTTCCAGGATTTTACCTAAGCAATGATGGAAGAACTCAAGCTAAAAATGCTGGAATAAAAATTAAAGAACAATTTGATATTAAAAATATTATCTCCTCTCCTCTATTAAGGGCAAGGCAAACAGCAGAAATAGTAAACAGTGTACTTAAAATAAATATAACTACATCCTATAACATAATTGAATGGGCAGGCCCTAGTGATTGGATCGGAAGAACATGGGACGAAATTAAATTAACACAAAACTTCAAAAACGCTGATGACAGTCCACTAAATTTAACGAATACTGGAGAATCTTTAAAAAGCGTATTTGATAGATTTAACAGTATTTATGAAAAATGTGAGAATACACTTTTTGTATCTCATCAAGATACGATTAGAGCATTTACTTACTATTATTTAAATGATAAAGATTTTACAAAAAATAGGCCCGATCATTGTGAAATACAATATTTTAAAAATTCTAAATTATACACATACTAGGCTTGTCTTAGATAATACATTAAGTTATATTTATTATAAATAAATATAGAATAAGTAAGCCTCCACCAAAGGAACCGATGAATCCTAAACTACCAATAATTGGCTCCAAAGATTTAAAAAACTTTGAATTAAATTTTTCAAGATACACTTCAACTATTTTTCTACTTAGCTGAAATGCAAAGAATCCATTGAAAAAGATATATACAAAACTTAAAATTGTAATCCACGGATTAGGAAAATTCATAATAAGCTAAAGTTAATATAATTATGAGATTTAGCAACAAGACTCGAGCTTTAATATATACTTCAGTCATTTTATTGTCTAGCTATATAGGTTATCTTTTAGGTAATGCGTTTTGTATTGTTTCTAATGATGGCAACTGCTTAAATAGTGTCTTAACCTATATGGGTTCAATTAATCTTTTCAATTTAGTTGGAGTTTATATATTAGTAAATTTATCCGAAAAATCGATTACTGAATGGAATCAAAATTCAGAAGAAGAGTGAAGTAACCTGTTTGATATATCATCTATATCATCATCAGGTATGTCTTTATGCAAAACTAATCTGATAGACTTATCTCCAATAAGACCAGCATTAATTGAATTTTTATAAAATATATCTAATAATTTATTTGGATCTTGTTCACTTTTGATATTTATAAATATCATATTTGTTCCTTTGTAAACGATACTTTCTATTTTTTCATTATTTATATTTAAAAGCAGAAATTCGTAAACTTTTTTTGCTTTAGCATGGTCTTCAAGAATACATTCTCTATTTTCTAAAGCTTTGCTTGCCATCGAAGCAATAACTCCTACCTGTCTCATGCCTCCACCAAGTTTTTTTCTAAACTCTCTTGCTTCTTTTATAAATTCTTTAGAACCCAAAAGCATAGAGCCAATAGGAGCACCTAGAGCTTTTGAGAAACAAAATGTTAAACTATCGGAGTAATCTCCATAATTTTTATTATTATCTTCCAATATTGCATGCCAAATTCTTGCACCATCAACATGAAGCTTGAGATCGTACTGTCTTGCTAAGTTGCTCAGAGCTTTTATTGAGTCAAAAGGTACAACTGAGCCACCAGATGCTAGATGAGTGTTTTCGATAGAAATAGTTTTGATTTGTGGTTTATGAATTTTTGATTTCAATATGAGCTTTTCTATAAATTCTAAATCTACTTCCCCATCTATATTTTGAGCATCACGAAATTGAACTCGAGATAAAAAAGCTGCTGCACCGTGCTCATAATTTTTGATATGTGAGTCATGAGGTGTAATTACTTCTGTTCCAGGGTCGTTGTGAATTAAGAGTGAAATCTGATTGCCCATCAAGCCTGAAGAAACAAATAATCCTTTTTCAAAACTTAGTAATTCAGCACATTGATTTTCTAAATTGTTAACAGTAGGGTCTTCGATGTATTCATCATCACCAAGTTCCGCATCTAAAGCGCTTTGTAGAACTTCTTTAGTTGGCTTTGTTACAGTGTCTGATCTTAAATCAAACATTTATAATACGGCCTTAATATTTTTCATAGCTTGTCTAATTCTTTGTTTATTTTCTACTAATGCAATCCTAATATAGCCTTCTCCATATTTTCCAAATCCAACTCCTGGTGAAATTGCTACATTTGATTTTTCTAGCAACTCTAATGAAAATTTAAGTGAGTCATTTCGAAATTTTTCAGGAAGTTTAGCCCATACAAACATTGTTGCTTTTGACTCTTGGACACTAAAGTTCAAGTCTTCTAGATTCTTAACTATTAATTCTCTTCTTTCGTTATAAACAGATGATAATTCAAATGGATATTCCCCTAGTTCATTTAAAGCTACAGTAGATGCAATTTGAATTGGTTGAAAAGTACCGTAATCTATATAAGATTTTAATTTAGTAACTGAAGAAATTGCATCTTTATTACCAACTGCAAACCCTACTCTCCAGCCAGCCATTGAAAAACCTTTAGTAAGTGAATATAGCTCAACGCTGTGAGATAAACTTTTGTCAGAACTTAAAAGAGACGGGGGTTTATTTCCGTCAAAATATATATCTGAATATGCAAAATCATTTACTATTAGAAAATTATATTTCTCAGCCAATTCAACAAGATTGTCATAAAAGACTTGATCAACAGTCAAAGTTGTTGGATTATGTGGAAAAGAAATAAGTAAAAGTTTTATTTTTGTTTTTTTTAAAGTTTGAACTAACTCTGTTAAAAAGTCTGATTCATTTAAGCAATTTATTTTAATTGCCTCAGCTCTAGCAATTAATGGAGCGAAATGATGTATTGGATAGCTTGGGTCTTGAACAACAACTTTATCTCCAGGGTTCAGCACAGACATCAAAAGGTGTGTCAAGCCTTCCTTGCTTCCAATAGTATTTACAACATTAAAGTTAGGGTCAAGACTTACTTGATAATTACTTTCATATTTTTTTGATATAGCTTCCCTAAGTCCATATATCCCTTTTGAAACTGAATATTTGTGATTTTTTTTAATCTTCGCTGTTTCAATCAGCTTTTCAACAACTTTTTCATGAGTTGGTAGGTCTGGATTTCCATAACCTAAATCAATTATATCTTTTCCGGAATGACGAGCAGAAATTTTCTTTTGATTGATTTCATTAAATAAATATTCTGGAAAATTATTTATTAAATCGTTGCTGAACTTATTCATTTAAAAATATTATCTAGTGTTTTATAAAAAATCTCATTATTTGAATCTTTTAATACAAATATTTTTTCATAACTCAAATCACTTTTAAAAATAATTGGGTTATCAGGATTCAAGCATATACTCAATCTTCCTATAGGATGTTTTATTTTATTGTATATTGACTCTTTTTCTTGAAAAGCTTTTTTAGTACCCATCCATTGATTTATTCCTAGATCATACTTTTTCATAAAATTAAGTTTTTCTTTTGAATTTCCTCCAATAAATAATTGAGTATTGTTTGATTCAAACTTTTTTGAAGATTTTACTTCATTTATAATTTGTTCAACATTGTTTGAAAAATTCTTTCTTTTTTCAAATTTATCATCACCAGTTCCTACTCCTAATTTAAAGTTTTTTATGTCTAGTAATTTATTTATATAATCCTGGAACAAATTCTGATGGGGTCTTGAATTAATATTCAACACACATACACCCAAACTTATATCATTTTTTACAATATCGTAGAGCTTATAAAGTCCATCTATTAATTGATAAACCTCTAGATTTTTATCAACAGGATTTACCGTATGATCATAAAAATATATAGTATCAATTTCTAGTGAAGTTAATTTTTTTGCTTTTTCAACATAATCATTTGTGAAAAATGACCCAGGCAGTAAAACAGAATTAATTTTGTTCATTAAAAGCTAAAGCTGCTGCGCCAATTATTCCAGAATCTTCTCCTTGTGAAGCAATAAATATCTCAGGGAAATTTCGAGATGGAAATTTAAATCTATTCTTTATATCACTTTGTATAAGCTTAATTAAATCAAAAGGTTCAGAAGACATAGTTCCCCCAAGAACAAAAGCTTCATTGTCGAATATCTCAAACAAACTTAACAGTCCATTTGAGATGTTTTGAATTATTTCATCTCTAACAGCAGTTTCTGAATTAGTTAAACTCAGTTCATTATCAAACAGTACTGATCCAACATTTTTGATAGCAAATTTTTTGGAAAGTTCTGAATCATGATTTTCCTCAGTTAATTCTATACATTTCTTTGTCCATACTGATGCAGCGACCGATTGTTCAAAACTACCTCTTTTTCCACTGTCACCTTCGACTTCTCTATCATTAGAGGTAAGCATATGCCCAATCTCACCTGCATTTCCTTTTCCTCTTAATAATTTACCTTCAGATATTATTCCCCCACCGACTCCTGTACCAAAAGTTAACATTATTAAATTTGAATATTTGTTTTTATAATTTAAAATATATTCACAATAAGCTGCCACATTGCCATCATTGTCTAAATAAAAATCGTATTCTGAAAAATTTGTTAATTTTGAAAAATCAATATCATATTGTAAATGTGGGCCGTACAAATATTTGTTGTTAGCTACACTTACGTAACCTGGCATCGCCACTGAAATTTTTGAAATATCTGATAAATTATCTTTAATAATTTTAGAAAACAAGTAAATTAATTCTTCTTCATTTTCTGGTGTAGGAAACTTATCTTTCTTTAAAACTTTGTGAGATGAATTTATCAAACCGTATTTTACAGTTGTACCTCCAACATCAAAAGATAAGCAATTCATATATAAATTGATGATAATTCTAAATATTGATTAGTTGCTCGAAAATAACCTACATTAATACACCTTGTTGATTTTATAACCCAATTTGAAGCTTGTGGCTGATGAACGTCACCAAATAATGAAAACTGGGGCTGATACTTTTCAATAAATTCTTTTAAAGCTGGCCATCCTTGTTCAATTTTATTTGTTATAACATCCGTTACTAATTCATCCACTAATGGTGGTGCGTGCGTACAAATAATTTCTGATTCTCTTAATGTGGACAAAGTTTCAGAAAAAGTATCTTCATCAATTTCACCTCTAGCATTAATTGGTGTTGGAACACCACCGCCCGCAAATCCAATTTTTTTATTATTGTATTCCACGATTAGACCATCTACATTCTTAATTGAATTGTTTGTATATGAATTCATAATATTTACATCGTCTACATTGCCAGGTATAAACCAAACTTCATAATTCTTAAGTACACCGAAAACATCTTCATATTGTTTTAAAATAGCATTTTGCATTTTTTTTGATATTTCATCTGGATCATTTTGATAAAGTTCTTTCCAGAGACTTTTTCTTTCATCAAACCTATGTTCCTTTCGCAAGTTAACTAATTTTTTCACATTGTCTTTCCCAAATACATCCATAGCAATCCCTTGTCCGTCTCTGTAATCAATCCAGTTAATTAAATCACCTAATATTACAATTGGACCTTTGTTTTTCGGCAAAGAGTTGAGATGATCTAATTGATAGTGGACATCCGATATAAAAATCATGTTATTTAATTTGTAACTGCTCCGGTGTCTGAACCGCTGACCAATTTAGAATACTTGAAGAGCACCCCAGAATTATATCGAGGTTCTGGAAGAGTGAGTAACCCAAGCCGTTTATTCATTTCCTGTTCAGATATGTTTAAATCTATAGTTCTGTTTGAAATATCAAGACTAATAATGTCTCCATCTTTACATATAGATATAGGTCCTTTATCAAAACTTTCGGGAGCTACATGGCCTATACATAAACCAGTTGTACCTCCTGAAAATCTTCCATCTGTAATTAACAAAACATCTTTGCCAAGCCCAGCACCTTTGATTGCTGCAGTTATTTGTAGCATTTCTCTCATGCCTGGACCTCCCTTTGGTCCCTCATTTCTTATTACAACTACCTGACCCTTTTCTATATCACCATTAAAAAGTGCATCTAGTGCATCTTGTTCACTGTCAAATACATTTGCTGGTCCTGAAAAATTATTGACATCAATTCCAGCAGTTTTGACTACTGAACCTTTTGGTGACAAACTACCCTTCAAGACAGCTATACCTCCCTCTTTAGATATTGGATTGTCAGGAAAACTGATAACATCTTGATTTTTCGGTATTTCTACTTTCTCTAAATTTTCTCCAACAGTCATTCCAGTAACAGTCAAACAATCGGGATTTATTAGATTATTTTCTAAAAGTATTTTTGAAACAACAGGTACACCACCAATTTTATCTAAATCAACCATATGAAATTTTCCAAATGGTTTCATATCTGCAAGATGTGGCACATTGCGACTTAGCTGATCAAAAGATTCTAAACCTAAGTCCATTTTTGACTCATGCGCGATAGCTAACAGATGAAGTACGGCATTTGAACTACCTCCTAATGCAAGAACAGTTGTTATTGCATTGGTGAATGCATCTTTAGTCATAATATCTCGAGGTTTTATATCGTTCTTTAATAGATAATTTAATTGTTTACCTGATTCTTTGGCAGCCACCCTTAATCTATCATCCTCTGCTGGTATTGACGCAGTGCCAGGTAAGCTCATACCTATAGCTTCACCAACAGATGCCATAGTATTTGCGGTAAACATTCCTGCACAGGAGCCTACTCCAGGACATGCTGCACACTCAATTTCATATAAATCTTCCTTTGATATCATTCCTTTTTCATACGCGCCAATACCTTCAAAAACATCGACTATAGATATATCTTTACCGTTGTAAACACCAGGCAAACTACTTCCGCCATAAAGAAATATGGCAGGTCTATTAATTCTTCCTGCAGCCATCAACATACCTGGTAACGACTTATCGCATCCAGCTATTGTAACCATTCCATCGAATCTTTCAGCGTGCATAACTAATTCAACTGAGTCTGCTATAACTTCTCTAGAGACAAGTGAAGCTCTCATTCCTTCATGACCCATAGAAATACCGTCAGAAACTGCAATAGTTGAAAAAATTAATCCTGCAGAATCTGGACCATTAACTCCTACCTTTGCATGTTCAGATAATTCAGGTCCTGTGAGATTACATGGTGTTACTTCATTACCAGCAGAGACAATGCCAACTTGAAATTTATTAAAATCATCATCCTTTAGTCCAACTGCACGAAGCATTGCACGCGCAGCAGATTTGTTTACACCTTGTGTTACGTCATCAGATATTTTTGCCATAGAATAAGAATAGATTATTTAACCAACGAAATCATTTCTTTTAATTTTTCATATTCTTCCAGTATGTTTGGATTACCTGAATCATATAATTTAATTAATTGTTCACATAACTCAACATTATTATTTTTAAAAAGAGCCCAAAGAGTATAAATTTTTAAGTGTGTTGAGAATTTCGAATAAACATTTCTAAAAAATTCTGAAGTACTGTTATCAGGATTATTCCCCAATGCAATAATGGCATTTCTTTTTAAAAATTCAGCATTCCTTTTTGGTATATAAAACCAATAGTATTTTTCAAGTAAACGCTCATCGTCAGATTCAATAATTTCTTGAAGATTCACTCTTTGGTTTTTATTAAATGTAACAAAAATTTTGTTCTCTTGACCTGGTGGACATGAGGTTAGACAATCATCACAACCGTAAAACTTATTTCCAATTGCATCTCTTATTTCATATGGAATAATCTCAGGAGATTGTAACCAGTAAGAAATGCACTTATTAGAATCTAATTTATAATCCATGTCTAATGCTCCTGTTGGGCATGAAATTTGACACAAATTACATTCTCCACAAGAAAATTCGGAATTTTTATTTTCTTTAAAATTAAAATCGACATAGATAGTTGCTAGCAGCTGCCATGGTCCTGAACCGGGTGTAAGCATCATTGTGCTTTTACCCTGCCAGCCTAGTCCTGAAGATACAAAAAAAGTACGATCATAGTGACTTGGATTATCAATAAATGACTGAAATTTTATATCTAAATTTTCAAATACTTTTTCAATTTCTAAAATTTTATTTTTTAAAGGAAGATAATAATCTTCTTCTGCAAACCTAGCTATTTGACCATAGCCAGGGGAAACAAGCATTGAGGGCTGAGTTTTATTTTTATAGTTGTAAGTTAAGAGTAATGCTGATTTAGCCCAACTAAATTTATCGGCTAAACCTGAATATTCTGGTTTTGAAAAAGTAAACTTCATATTTGCATGAAGTTGTTTATCTTTTATTTCACTAATTTTTTTTTCAAAATTTATATTAGAAGGCAGGCTAGTTACTCCTAATTTGAAATTGGAAGACAATTTAATATCGTTGTCTTCTAAAAAATTTATAATATTTATTTCTTTCATTTTTTTTTGGCTTTACTATAGTTATTCTAAATGAAAAATTTAAATGTAGTCATTTCAGAATTGGTGCTATTACTTATTTAGCGCTCATTTTGCTTTGATGAGCGCCTCCCAAAAAAATAGGGAGGTTTTTTTTTAGGAACGATAAAAATATATGACAAAAGACAAATTAAGTGGAGCGGAATTAGTAATAAGAGGTTTAGAGCATATTAATGTTTCTACAGTCTTTGGTGTGCCAGGTGGTGCAATACTCCCTGCTTATGATCCTTTATACGATAGTCCTATTCGACACATACTCGCTAGACATGAACAAGGTGCTGGGCACATGGCTGAAGGATATGCTCAAGCAACAGGTGAACTTGGTGTTGTAATAGCTACTTCTGGCCCTGGTGCAACAAACTTAATTACACCTTTAGCAAATGCATTAATGGACTCTACTCCTTTATTAGCTATTACTGGACAAGTAGCATCAGATGCAATTGGAAATGATGCTTTTCAAGAGGCATACACTGTTGGCCTTTCAATGGCAGCAACAAAACATAATTATTTAATTACAGATGCTTCTGAAATACCTCAGATTTTAAAAGAGGCAAAATATATTGCCACTACTGGAAGACCCGGCCCAGTATTAATCGATATACCAAAAGATATTCTTAATCAACAAGCTTCTTGGGTTGAACCAGGTAAATTAGACCTACCTGGATACAAACCAACTCTTGAGCCAAACCCTAAAATGGTTCAACAGGCTGCAAATTTAATTAAAAAATCTAAAAAACCGATTTTATACGTTGGTGGAGGAATCATTCACTCTAAAGCAAATACCGAACTGTTCGATTTAGCTACAAAATTTAAGATCCCCGTTGTTACTACTCTCATGGGAAGAGGTGCATTCCCTGATGGAAATGAATTATGTCTTGAAATGCCAGGAATGCATGGAAATTATACCGCAACAACTTCTATCCAAAATGCAGACTTATTGATTGCAATAGGTGTAAGGTTTGATGACAGAGTAACTGCTAATCCATCTTTTTTTGCACAAAATGCAAAAGTTATTCACGCAGATATAGATCCAGCAGAGATTGGAAAAGTAAGAGATGCAGAAGTACCTATTGTTGGTGATGCAAAAAGTGTAATAAAAGGACTCATGGAATCACTTGGCGACACAAATCTAGATACTGAAAGCTGGATATCAGAACTTAAAGATATGAAATCTAAGTTTCCTCTATCTTACAAACAAGAAGACAAGGGGCCTCTCAAAGTTCCTTATGTACTTGAAGAGCTACAAAAACTTACTAAAGAGGAAGCAATTGTAGTTTCAGGAGTTGGGCAACATCAAATGTGGATTTCCCAGCACTGGAATTTTACTGAACCTAATACTTGGTTAAATTCAGGTGGTTTAGGAACAATGGGCTATGCTCTACCTGGTGCAATTGGAGCTAAAACAGCCTACCCAAATAAATTAGTTTTGGCTTTAGATGGTGATGGATGTTTTCAAATGACATGTCAGGAGCTTATTACAGCTTCAACAGAAAATATTCCTATAAAGATTGTTGTTTTTAATAATGGTAACCATGGGATGGTACGTCAGTGGCAAAAGATATTTTACAATAGTAAGTTTTCTGCTTCTGAACTAACCCACGATACACCTGACTATGTTAAATTAGCAGAATCAATGGGTGCTATTGGCATGAGAATGATGGAAAAATCTGATGTTGAAAAAGTTTTTAACAAAATGTTAGAAGTAAACGATAAACCAGTTTTGGTAGATTGTGTTGTTGACCCAGATGATATGGTATTTCCTATGGTGCCTGCAGGTGGAAGCAACGATCAGATAATTATGAATAAAGAAGATCTTAAAAACTTATGAGTGAAAGAATTTTATCAGTTTTAGTAGAGGATAAACCTGGAGTCCTAGCAAGGGTGTCATCAACTATTTCAAGACGAGGTTTCAATATAAATTCTCTTTCTGTTGGGCCAACAAATATTGAAGGCAGGTCCAAGATGACAATAGTTACTGAACTTGATGCTGTTGAACAAGTAAAAAAACAATTAAACAAATTAGTTAATGTTATAAAAATAGTTGAACTTGATCCATCTATGACAATTGAAACTGAAGTTTTATTATTGAAAGTTTCTATAAACAAAGATTCTCAAACTTCTGTAATTGAAAAAGCTTCTCTATCAAATGCTACTTCTGTAGATGTCGGACAGGATTTTGCAATTTTTGAATTAACAGGTTCATCTAAGGAGTTAGACAAGTTTGAATCTTTAATGAAACCGTTTGGAATAATAGAAATGGTTAGAGGTGGAAGAATAGCACTGCAATCTAATTTGTAAGGAGGATATATGGAAAGCAAAATAATTTATGACTCATCAATAGATCAAGAATTGATAAAGTCAAAGAAAGTAGCAGTAATAGGTTTTGGTAGTCAAGGTCATGCTCACTCACTTAACTTGCATGAGTCTGGCGTAGATATAACTGTTGGGTTAAGAGAGGAATCTGAATCTTTCAATAGAGCTGAAGAAATGGGTTTAAAAGTCGCAAACTTAGAAAATGCTACTAAAGATGCTGACATAGTAATGCTTCTTTTACCAGATCAAGTTATGGCAGATGTTTACAACTCTGAAATTTCATTGCATATGAAAGAAGGGGCTACCCTACTATTCGCACACGGTTTCAACATTCATTTTAATGAAATAGTTCCAAGAGAAGACCTGTCTGTTGCTATGGTTGCACCAAAGGGTCCTGGTCATCTTTTAAGAAGAACCTATGCAGAAGGTAGCGGAATGCCATGTCTGGTAGCCGTTCATAAAGATGCTTCAGGAAATACTGAAAATGTTGCAATGTCATATGCATCGGCAATTGGTGGAGGTAGAGCTGGTATTTTAAGAACCACATTTAAAGAAGAAACTGAAACTGATTTATTTGGTGAACAAGTTGTTCTATGTGGAGGTTTGACTGAATTAATAAGAAACGGCTTTGAAACACTCGTAGAAGCTGGATACCAACCAGAAAGTGCTTACTTTGAAACCTTGCATGAAGTAAAACTAATTGTTGATTTGATGTACGAAGGTGGCTTTGAGTGGATGAGGCATTCAATATCTGATACAGCAGAATATGGTGATTTTTCAAGGGGTTCAAGAATTATAACTTCTGAAACAAAAGGTGAAATGAAAAAAGTTCTTGAAGAAATACAATCTGGTGCATTTGCTAAAGAGTGGATGGCACAAGCTAGAGAAGGGTCTCCTTTTTTAAACGAAAAAAGAGCGGAAGCTTCAAAACACCAACTTGAAGAAGTTGGCAAGGGTCTAAGAGAAATGATGCCTTTTTTGAATGCTAAGGATATATCAAAAGATAAATGAGCGACGATAAACTAGTCATATTTGACACAACACTTAGAGATGGTGAACAAAGTCCCGGAATAGCCTTAACCCCATCAGAGAAGTTGTTAATTGCACAACAGCTAGAAAAATTAAAGGTTGATGTAATTGAAGCTGGTTTTGCAGCATCATCACCTGGCGACTGGGAAGGTGTAAATTTGATTGCAAAAAATATAAAAAATTCAACTATTGCTTCTCTTGCTAGATGTCACCCAGATGACATAGAACAGGCATGGGAAGCAATAAAAGTTGCTAAAGATTCAAGAATACATGTTTTTACTTCTACATCTCAAATTCATATGGAGCACATGTTGCGAAAAACCAAAGAGGAAGTATTAAATGATACAAAAGAGTCTGTAAAGTATGCAAAAAAGCTTTGTGAAAACATAGAATTCTCAGCACAAGATGCTACAAGGACTGACAAAGATTTTCTTATTGAGGTATTGAAGGTGGCTGTAGAAGAAGGTGCCACAACAATTAATGTTCCAGATACAGTTGGATATGCAACTCCTCAGGATTACCTAGATTTATTAACGGCAGTTTATGATGAAGTCAAAGGTGGTAACGAAGATGTAATCATTTCTACACACTGCCATAATGATTTAGGTTTAGCAGTTGCTAATTCATTAACAGCAATTACTGCAGGTGCGAGACAAATTGAAGGTGCTATAAATGGAATTGGTGAAAGAGCAGGAAATACTTCTACTGAAGAAATTATTATGGCAGTGAAAACAAGACAAGATCAATTTGGAGTGGAAATTAAAGCTGAAACTCAAGAGATATTTGAAACATCTAGATTAGTATCTAAACTCACTGGATATCCTGTTCAATATAATAAGGCAGTTGTTGGCAAAAATGCCTTTAGCCACGAATCAGGAATTCATCAACATGGTTATTTAAGAAATACAACTACTTATGAAATCATGTCCCCTGATTCAGTAGGTCAAGAGGCAAAAATTATACTAGGAAAACATTCTGGTAGAGCGGGATTCAAAGACGCCCTAGATAAATTAGAAATTATTTTAGATGATGATGCTTTTAATAATGCTTTTGATACATTTAAAAAAATTGCTGATAGAAAAGGTGAAATTGTAGAAAATGAACTAAGAGCAATAGTAGGACAAGTTGAAACAAAAAATGATGCTGCAAAGCTTATTTCAGTTTCTGTAAACAGTAAAGATGAATTCGCATCAGCTAGTGTAACTCTTAAAGTTGGTGATGAGGAAGTGACTGAAGAAGCAACTGGAGATGGAATGATTCATGCTGCATTTACTGCAGTTAAAACTATTCTTAAATCAGACGCAACTTTAATTGACTATAGAGTTGAGAGTATTACAAAAGGTGCTGATGCAACTGCTGAAATTGTAACAATAATAAATGATGGGCACTTAATGAAGCAAGGAAGAGCTGTTTCAACTGATGTTGTACAAGGTTCCGTAGAGTCATTTTTGAATGCGTTAAACAAATGAGTAAACAATATAACATATCATTACTTCCTGGTGATGGAACTGGTCCAGAAGTAGTAAATGAAGCAGTTAAAGTTCTTAAAGCAACTTCTGCAGACTATGGTGTAGAATTTATTTTTAGTAATAATGATTTAGGTGGTGACAGGTATCTAAAATCAGGAGAACTTGTCACGGATCAAGATATTGAGCAATTAAAGAATGCTGATGCTGTCTTGTTAGGAGCAATAGGTCACCCTGGTGTAAAGCCTGGAATACTTGAGCAAGGAATACTCCTTAAACTTAGAAAAGAATTTGATCAGTATATAAATTTAAGGCCTGTGGTTCTGTATCCTGGTGTAGAAACTCCCCTAGCAAACAAGAATCCAGAAGATATCAACTTTGTTGTTGTTAGAGAAAATACTGAAGGACTTTATGCAGGTGCTGGAGGCTATATTCATTACGGAACTGAAAATGAAATTGCTACTCAAGAATCGATTAATTCATATTATGCAATACACAGGTGTATAAAATATGCTTTTGAATATACAAAAAATAATAACCGTAAAAAAATTACATTATGTGCGAAGACTAATGTTTTAACTTATGCACACGATTTATGGGAAAGAATCTTTTATGATGTGGCAAAAGATTATCCTGAAATTGAAACAGACTATGGCCATGTCGACGCTGTGTGTATGTGGATGGTGAAAAATCCAGAATGGTTTGATGTAATAGTTACTGATAATATGTTTGGAGATATTATCACCGATTTAGGTGCGATGATTCAGGGTGGTATGGGTATTGCTGCTGGTGGTAATATTAATCCAGAAGGGGTTTCCATGTTTGAACCTATAGGAGGTTCTGCACCAAAATACACAAATCAAAATGTTATTAACCCTTTAGCATGCGTTGGAGCCGCTGCGATGATGGTAAAGCAACTAGGAGAAGAGAAATACGCTGACAACATAGAGAAAGCTGTAATTGATACAGCTATAAAGCTTGACTCACTTTCGGCTGGAAAAATGGGTATGACTACAAGCGAAGTTGGAGACGCTGTAGTAAATTCATTGCAAAATTTTAATGACTAATGAAACTACCTATCTCGAAAATCTTTTAAATAATAGGAAAGTAGTCAGAAGTTATCAAAAAGCTTCCTTTGATAAAAATAGCTTAGAAGATATTGCAAAGTACGCAGTAAAAATACCTACAGCTGGATTTTCAAGAGGAATTGAAATACTAAATACTTTCGACACAAAAAAAATAAAAACTGTATCACAAATATTTAATGAAGATAGTTTCAAAAAAGATAATCAATCTCCGTGGATATCGAATTCTTTAGGATTATTTTTTTTATTGTTAAATGAAGATGAGTATCACAAGAGATATTCATCTTCTGACAAAAAAAATGCAGTTAATTCTAAAGAATGGGACATTCCATATTGGTATGTTGACGCTGGAGCTGCACTAATGAACTGCTTACTTCTTATTGAGGAACAAGGTTTTGCAACAGGATTTATGGGACTTCACAGTATTGACAGAAAAAAAATTCATGATTTATTCAAAATTCCACATGATTATCAAATTGTTGGAATGGTTACTGCAGGAGTGGAAAACGACAACATAGTAAACTCTAAAAAGCAAAATATAAAAAAGAAACTTACACATAATGAATTTTTCAGCAAATAAAAATATTGAATCACTCAATAATCCTGAATATAAATTCTTAGTATCTTTAAAAAAAAATCGAAATAGGAAGTCATCTAATAAATCAATTTCTGAAGGTTTCAGAGAATGTTATAAATTATTAGATTCAAATTATGAAATTGATACATTGTATTTTTGTAGCGATCTATTCATTGGAGAAAATAATAAAGATCTACTTGATGAATGTGAACAAGAAAATATTCGAATTGTCAAAGTATCTGAAAAAGTTTTTAAAGCTATGTCCTATCGAGATAGGCCTGATGGTTTCATAGCAGTATTTAATACAAGAGATTTGAGCCTACCTGATAAAATAAATGGACCTATTTTAATACCAGATCAAATAGAGAAACCTGGAAACTTGGGAACAATGATTAGAACTGCAAAATCTTTTGGTATAAACAATATTTTTCTCTCTGACGAAATAACAGATATTTTTAACCCAAATGTAATCAGAGCTTCTGTTGGGCATGTTTTTAATATGAACATCTGGAGCAGCAGTAATAAGAAGATAAGAGATTTTTTAAATTCAAATAATTATCAAATTCTTCTTTTAGATCCTGAAGGTGAAGAAAGTCTAGAAAATTTTAAACCTGAAAATAACTTTGCTGTAGTGGTAGGTGCTGAGCAATACGGCATTTCTAATGAGTGGTTTGAAAACGAATATGTAGCCTTGAGTATCAGATCGACTAATAATGTAGATTCTTTAAATGCTTCAACAGCTGCTGCTATAGGTATGTGGGAATTAACTAAATAAAATTGGACTTTGTAAAAAATAAGAACTTAGCGATTCTAGATGTAGAAACCACAGGCATTAAAGCTGGATCTAATAAAATTATTGAACTCTATATTTTAAAAGTATTGAATGAAAAAGTGGTAGACGATTATTACTCAAAATTTAACCCTAAACAGAACATTCCCCTATTCATATCTAATCTAACCGGTATATATCAATGGCATGTAGAAGCTGCTCCAATTATTGATGATGAAATATTAAATATTAAAAACTTTGTATCTGATTCGATAATAATAGGACACAATTTAAAGTTCGATTTATCATTTTTAAATTACGCATTAACGAGCAACAACTTGCAAAAATTTGATAATGAAACTATAGATACATTAAATCTATCAAGAGCACTGATGCGGTCTAAGGTAAAAAACCACAAATTAGTAACATTAAGTAAATATTTTAAAACAGTTAATCAAAATGAACACAACTCCAAAGCAGATGTGCTGACTACATATGAAGTTTTTAAAAATCTCGCAGTTTTTGATCAAATAAAAGATAAAAAAGATGTTGAAAGTGTCAATTATTATTTAAATAGTATTGATTCACATTTAAAAAATAAATTCAAAATAGAAAATATTCCAAACACTCACGGTGTTTATATATTTTCTAACAAAAAAAATATACAATATGTTGGTAAATCTAATAACTTAAAAAACAGAATTAACTCACATTTAAGTTATTCAAGAAGTTATAAATCAAACAAAATAGTCAATTCTTCTGATAAATTGAATATTATTAATTTGAATAACGAACTTTCATCACTAATTGTCGAACATAGACTGATTAACAAATTAAAACCTTCATTAAATAGAAGTGGACGTATATCAAGAAACATATATTGGATAAAATTAAAGAATAACAAACATAACTTTGAAATTTCAAAATTAAAAAATACAAAAAATACGCTATTTCAAATAGGACCTTTTTTAAGTTATTCAAAAGCAAAAAATTTTAAAAAATTTTTAGACTACAAGTTTGAAACATTGAATTGCAAAAGAAACAATTCTAGAAAATCGCAATGTGATATATCCATATTGCTTAATACTGACTGTGCTTGTATAGATTCATTTGATCTTCATAAATACTTAATGAATGTAAATAAAAAATTAATATCATTTTTTAAAAATAAAGAGAAGGAACTAGAAATACTAATTAATAATTTGAACCAACAATCTGCTTTACAGAATTTTGAAGAAGCTCAAAAATTAAAAAATTTTAAGATAATATTTGAGAATTATATTGAGTTTGATAATTTTATTTCAAACATATTAAATCTAGATACTGAAATTATCAATTTGTTAAAGGATTCAAACATAGAAATATCTCAAGATAAAATTAATCTGAAATTAGACCTTTTAGATGAAAATGATATATTTTTAAAATTTGATGATAAAAATTATACAGAAATTAACTATTTCAATGAACTTCAATTAATTTTACGTTTTATTAGAAATAAAGAACCTTATACAATAAGTAAATGAGTTTAATTTTCAAATCAAATAATTTATCACTTGGATACGGGAATCAACTTGTAATAAATAATAAAGATATTTCTTTAGAGCTTTCAAAAAATTATGAAATTATTGGTAAAAATGGTTCAGGTAAAACAACACTGATTATGTGTATCAGCAATAACTTTATAGGCAATACTTTCAAATCAGATATTGAAAGAGGAAACAATTCAATAATCGAAATTGGATCGACGCCCTCTTTAATATCAAAAATGTCCTTAATTGAGAATATAAATTATTTTCTTCATAATGAAAATTTGGTTAAAGAAAATGTAATAGAAATATTAAATAAGTACGAGCTATACAACTTTAAAGATGACTTAATTGAAGACTTCTCAAGTGGTATGGTCAAGAGAAGTGAAATTGCTATTGCAGATATTAAAAATCCTGATGTACTTTGTGTTGATGAACCAGTAGTCTACCTCGATGAAAATGGGGTAAAACTTTTATTTGATTTATTTAGCAAAAGAGAATCTGCGGGAAGAACTACAATTTTATCTAGTCAGGAAAGCATCCATGCTCTTAAAGATGTTGAAAGAACCATAAACTTAAATGATTAAAAAATTCATAATTAAAAAAGAAATAAATATGGAATTTAGAAATAACACTTCTTTATTTTTAATTACACCAACAATGTGCGTCCTAATAATTCTATTTCCTATTTTGTCAGAAAATAGATTCCGAGTTGACAGTGATATTTTTTTAATTGTTGAACTTTTATTTCTAATCATTTTTACTACTCTTTTTTCCATAAGAAATCCTCTTGATGAACAAAAATTAGTTAAAGAATTAAATTTTGGAACAATTAAAAAAGTTGATTATTTTTACAGTAAAACAGTTTCAGAAGTTGGAATAATTTATCCCCAGATTATTCTTCTGTTAATCCTTTTTTCTGGATTCACAAATACTTCTCTTAATTCACCTCTAATACACATTTCATTAGCTGTATTATTTTTTTGTTTGAACACAATTATGATAAATCTATTTTTTCAGGTATTTACTAGTTTCAGTAATAGATTTGTACAATTTACACTAATTGTTCCAATTTATATCGGTTTCGCAATTTTGATTGCACCACTTTGGTTAGGTGTAAATCAAGACATCAGTAATATTTACTTAGTAATGTATTTAGGTATTACTTTGGTAGTTTATGCATTTACTAACTTTTACTTAAGGAGTGCAAAATGATGTTGTACGGACCATTAGTTGTATGGCTTGGATTGTCTTTTTTTGGACCTTACGATGTTACTCAAGGTATATACTCAAAACTTTTGTATATTCATGTGCCTACTGTCTGGGTTGCCTATCTTGGATATACTCTGACTTTTGTATACTCCGTTCTATATTTTTTTACTAAAAAACATAAATTCGATTCATTAGCAGTATCAAATGCAAAGTCTGGAGTTGTGTTTACTGTTATTACCCTACTTGCAGGTTCATATTGGGGTAAGCAGACCTGGGGAACTTGGTGGGTTTGGGGTGATGCAAGACTTAACTTAACAGCCATTCTTTTACTTGTTTACTTAGGATACATTGCATCTAGACAATTTAATAAAGATTTAGGAAAGACTGCAAGAAATTCATCCTTTATTGGGATTTTTGGCGTGATTCAAATTCCTATATTGCACTTTAGTGTAATTTGGTGGAGATCAGTTCATCAACAAGCAAGTATCTTGAGTCAGGAAACTGTTGCATCAGGCGATGCACCTATGTCAACTGATATCCTCCTAACTTTATTGCTAAGTGTATTATTAGTGACACTTGTTCATGTATTTCTTGCCAAAAAATTTAGAAATTCTAATGATATATTGTGGGACGATTATTTAAATCCTAAATCAAGAGCTAAAATTTAAGTAGAGTGAAGAAAAATTTTATCGTTGTCCTTTTGGGCATTGGACTAATTATTTATGCAAGTACCATCATTGCCTCTAGGAATACGATTTATTATTATACGACATCAGAAACAACTAATATAGAAATTTCAAAAAATGAAAGAATTAAATTAGGTGGTTTTGTTGTAGAAAATTCAATATCTAAAGATGCTGGATTTACAATTTTTACGATCACTGATGGAAATAAAGATATTGAAATAGTATTTGATGGTTTTATACCAGACCTATTTCAAGAAAACATGGGTGTAATTCTTGATGGTGTATTTGAAGATGATGCTTTTTTTGCAGATGATATGTTAGTAAAACATGACAATGAATATGTTTCAAGTGATGGCGAAACATATAACGTTGAAAACTACTCAGAATGATTTATAACACTGGTATTATTTTCAGCTGGATAAGTTTTGCTTTGCTAATATTTTTATTTTTTAAGAATAAAGATATCTATACAGAAATACTTGTCAGAGTGAATTTATTTATTCAAATCTTCTTATTTTGCCTTCTTGAAATCGGTCTTTTCTTGAATGATTTTTCTGTATCTTATATTGCTAATTATTCAGCTAAATCTACTCCCCCTCTTTATAAGTTTGCATCCCTTTGGGGATCATTAGATGGGTCTATTTTGTTGTGGAATCTTTGCTTAAGTTTTTTTATGTATATTTATTTAAAACTTTATAAAGATAACTCTTCAGATCTAGATATTAAAATTTTTTCTCTTATTATGATATTTTTTGTAGGATACACAGTTTTTAGTTCATCTCCATTTGCTGGTTGCATAGAACTTGCAGTTGTGGGCTGTAGTAACTCAACAATTCTACCTTTTCAAGAATTAGTAATTAGCAATATTGGACGTGGGCCTAATCCTCTACTTCAAAACCACCCTCTTATGGCTATACACCCGCCCATGCTGTACGTGGGATATGTTGGTATGACAATGCCATTTGTTGCAGCAACAAGTAGGCTATATTCAAAAAGTGATGACACTAATGCATGGGTTGAGGTTGCCGAAAAAACAACATACATACCATGGTTGTTTTTAACAATTGGGATTACCCTAGGTGCGGCTTGGTCATATGAGGTATTAGGCTGGGGCGGTTATTGGGCTTGGGATCCAGTTGAAAATGTATCATTTATTCCCTGGCTACTTGCTACAGCTTTTCTTCATTCAGCAAAGATACAGAAATCTCAAAACACATTATTAAATTGGAATTATATTCTTGTCGGGCTAATGTTTTTATCAACAATATTTGGCACATTTGTTACTCGTTCTGGTGTGCTCATATCAGTTCATGCATTTTCTAATGGAAATATCGGCACCTATTTGTTATTTGGAATGTTGTTTTTTGGTTTCATTTTTATTTTTATAGGATCAAAAAATATTGAATATTTTTCTAAATCTAAAAAGATTGAGAACTGGTTTGGAAAATCAGGTTTCTTTGTATACAACAATATATTTCTATTTTCATCTGCCCTTGTTATCTTTATAGGCACTATATTTCCGTTAATATATGAAACTTTGTACAGCAGACAGATCACAATTGGAAGATCTTATTACGATATTTTAGTAGGTCCTCTTTTGTTGATTTTATTAGGACTAATGATCTTTTCAGTAAAACTTCCAATAAAAAATATAAATATTGAAAAATGGGTTGAAGAAAATAATATTTTAATAAACAGCTCATTGGTTTTAAGTATTTTCATATTGTTTTACTTGAATAATTCGTACATTTTAATCTTTACGGTTATTATTTCTGTTTTGCTGATTGTTATTACTTTTAACAATTTTTATAAAAACTTTAGAAATAAAAAAACAAATACTTCTTATTGGACTGGTCAAATTGCACATTTAGGAATTGGAATTTTTGCTTTAGGAATAATTTTTAATGTAAGTCAAAGTTACTCTACAGAAAAAGAAATTAACTCATTTGAAGAATTCAGTTTCAACAATCAAACTTTCTTTGTTTATGATTCAATCGAAGAAAGTTTACCTGAAAAGAATATAATTAAACTACCCATATCAAACGGAAGTAATACAAAGTTTACATCACTAAATATATTTAAAAATTCTTCTCAACAAGCAATAAGTTCTCCAGCAGTATTTAGAACTTTTTTAAATGATATTTATATAACTGTAAAATTTATTGATGAGAACAGTTATAAGCTTATCGTTAGAAACAATTATGGAATTTTTATTATGTGGATTGGCTTATTTATATCAAGTATTTCATTTTTACCTAGATTGAGAAAATATGAAAAATAAATATTTAACTATTTTTCTACTAGTTCTGTTAATGATTTTACCAAGTATTTTTCCCGATAATGAATCTAGATATGAAGAATGGAGTAAATCGTTATTGTGCCCTGTATGTCAAGGCGAGACTATTTATGACTCACCATCAGAATATGCAGATGATATGGGTGCTATTCTTTTAGAGCAAATAAACAACGGCATGACAGATGATGAAATATACTCTTTTTGGGTCTCAAGATATGGGGAAAGAATAATTACAAATCCTATAAATCAAAATTTAGAAATACTAATAATCCCATTAGTTTTAATATCAATTTTTATTTTGTTATTTGTAAGGAAATTATATGCTAAAAAATAAATGGCTTTATGCAGGAATGTTTCTATTTCTTTTTCCTATGTTTCTATTCTTAAATTTAAATGAGAATACATCAAATAATGAAAATACTTCAACTAACTTAGAAGATGTATCAAATGCTGAAATGGAAAAAGTCATAGAGCTAAATCCAAATATTTTTCCTATGCGAATAGCTCTTGCAAATAGATATTTTGAAGAATTTAACTATTCAAGTGCTCTACCCCACTTCATGTATGTCGCACAAAATTCAGAAGATCTAGAACTAAAAAGTCTTGCATTATCTCAGATAGGATGGATGGTACATGACTCAGGTGACACTGCAACGTCTTTAAATTATATTGAAGAAGCATTAACGATATCTCCAGACTCACTTCTAGCAAAGACGTATTTTGGAATTATCCTTATTCAACAAGAAGAGACTAGAAATGAGGGATATGACATATTAAGTCTTCTAAGGACTAATCCTATTTTATCAGGTGACGATCTAGAAATAATCGAGGAAATATTGTCAATTTATGAAAATTAAACTGCTTATATTCGTCTTATTAATTTCTTTTTGTAGTTCAAATGCTACTGATGATGGTATCTTTATAAATTCATCAGATTTAAATAACTTAAAAACTTTAGATACAGGCGAAAATATTGATATATCAGATAAAGAGCTTCTGATTATCAACTACTGGGCTTCATGGTGTTTGGAATGTATCGAAGAACACCCCTACCTTATTGAATTATCAAAAACTAAAGGATTCGAAGATTCTGTGTATATGCTTTCTTTTCAAGACAGTAGGGACAACGCACTAAAATTCATTTCAGAATATGGAGCTGGTAATATAAATTACCTGGTCGACCAAAAAAGTAAAATAGCAATTTATTCTGGAGTATTTGGGGTTCCAGAAACACATATCTTGAAGAATGGTGAAGTGATCAAAAAGTACATTGGTCCAATATCAATAAATGATTTTCAAGAAATTATTAATAACTATTCACATCTAACCAATTAAGAATTACTATAAATTAAGTGAGATGGATAATCGCGATTTATCGAGGAAAGTCCGGACTCCGTAGAGCAATAGAGCTGGGTAACTCCCAGGCAAGTAATTGACGGAAAGTGCAGCAGAAAACAAACCGCTTATCTTAGATAAGCAAGGGTGAAAAGGTGGTGTAAGAGACCACCAGTTGTTTAAGTGATTAAACAAGCTTGTAAACCCCTCTAGGAGCAATACTAAGAAGCAATTAGCCGGCTCGGCAAACAATTGCGGGTAAGTAGCTAGATATATTTGGTAACAAATATACAAGATGGATGATTATCGTATGTGCAACATATACAGAATCCGGCTTATAATCTCACAAAATCACGAGTGCCCCTCAGGGGGCACTCACCTAAAAATAGTGTTTCGCTAATATATGTAAATGACAAAATTTTCTTATTTTCTGGGATCTGAACAGTGGCAACCTGAAGATTTATTAAAGCATGCAGAAATAGCAAGAGAAGCTGGTTTTGATATGTTAACTATTTCGGAACATTTTCACCCATGGGTAGACGACCATTCTGCATCAAATTTTACCTGGACGACTCTAGGTGCGCTTGCGAATAAAATTCCAGAAATGGACCTTGGTACTGGTGTAACAACACCTTTATGGAGAATTCATCCAGGTGTTATTGCACAGGCAGCTGCAACAGTTGATAGACTTTCACCTTCAACTTTTCATCTTGGAGTTGGAACTGGTGAAAATATAAATGAAGGTCCTTTAGGGTATGATTTTCCTAAATATGAAGAAAGAAAAAATAGACTTATAGAGGCCCTTACTATTATTCGAAGATTGCTTAGTGGAGAAAAATTAGACTTTAATGGTGAATATTACACAACAGAAAAAGCAAAATTATATTCACCTCCTAATCAAAATATTCCAATTTGGTTAGCTGCGGGTGGGCCTAAATCTTCACAAGTAGCAGCGGAGTATGCAGATGGGCTAATGATTAGTGTCAAAGACCCTAAAGATTCCTATGAAAGAGTTATCGACCCAGCAAAACAAAGAAGTAGTGAATTAAATAGGGAAAATCTATCTATTCACACATATAGATGGACTATGTTTGCTGAAAACGATGAAGATGCATGGACTGCCCTTAGGTCATGGAGAGGTCTTAGAGCTCCAAGCAGGCTTCAGCAATTAGATCCTGAAGCGCTAAGAATTGAAGCTGATAGCTTCCCTAAGGAAGAAATCATGGCTAAATTTTCAAAAGCATCGACTATTGATGATCTAGTTGAAATTTATAGTCCTTTAGTTAACGAATTTGATTCAGATATAGTTACTATTCAAATATCTTCTATTAACCAGGAAGAAACAATAAAATTACTCGGTAAAGAACTTTTGCCCAAATTGCGAAAATAAGTGATTATATATTTCATAATTGGTTCCATTGGTGGACTGCTTTCGGGAATATTAGGCATAGGTGGAGGGGTTGTCTTTGTTCCTCTTTTAACGTATTTAACTAAATCAGATTTCAAAATTAATACAGGTGTGTCATCCCTAGCTGTAGTCTTTGTAGCATCTGGAAGCAGTATTACTTATGTTCTCAACGATTTTTCAAATGGTTCAAATTTGTTATTTGAAATTTTGATAATTGTTTTTGGAGGGATATTTGGAAGTTACATTGGAAGCAAATTAACTGAAAGTATTAATACTGCACTACTGAAAAAATTATTTGCAATTCTATTAATAGCTTCTGCGTATAGGATCATTTTTTCAACATCTGTCTCATCTGCTTTTCAAGACAACTTAGTTCTTTATTTCTTAATCGGCCTTGTGTCAGGAATAGGTTCTGGTCTTCTGGGTATTGGTGGAGGGATTATTAGAATTCCTATGCTGATATTTTTTGGTGGTTTTGAACAAATTATTGCCCAAGGGATTTCATTACTTACAACAATACCTACTGCGCTAACTGCGGCTGCCACTAAAATTAGAAAAGATACTGAACTACTAAAGATTGGTTTAATTGTTGGAGTATTTGGAGTTTTAGGTTCAATTGTTGGTGGAACCTTAGCATTTAATGTAATACCAAGAGATTTATTGAACATTGGTTTTGGAATATTTTTAACATTAGTTTCTATAAATATGTTTATTTCGAGTAAGTAAATTTACCAGTTCTAATAAAGTTTTTCAACGAAGCAAAATTTCTAATTTTAAAAAATAGATAAAATAAACCCAAAACACCCAGTAAAAATTGTATGTTATTTGCTAATGCAAAATTATCATCTGATTGTTCAAAAAGTGGATAAAGGATCACTTGTTGATTTAACCAAGTAAAACTGAGAACTAAATAAAAGAATGAGCCAATTGAAAATAATAAAGCATTAGACCGAAATAGTGTTCCTCTTTTTGTAATAATCATAACTAAAAAAAATAAAATAATAATAAAAAAAATACTATGACCAATAAATTTACTTTGTTGAGTAACGCCGAGAAAGTAAAGCAAAAAATCCAAAAAAACTGGAAACAAACTACCTAAAATTACAAATCTTAGATCAGCATTTTTGTCCTTAAAAATATAAAGGAAAAGAAGTATAGAAAAACTGGTAGTCCACAATATAATCATGAATCCAACGCAATATTTGCGAGCTCATCAGCACGCTTATTTTTCTCCCTACGTACATGAATAATCTCGAGACTATTAATCTGACTCATTAAATCCTTACATTGTGCATTTAGTTCTTTTAAGTTTTCAGATTTTACCTTAAATTTTTCATTGACTTGTTGAACTACAAGCAAAGAATCTAGATATATACATGCATCTGTAATTTTATTTTCTACACAATATATTAATGCTGATCTTAAGCTTTTATATTCTGCAACATTGTTTGTAGCTATACCAATTTTTTTAGCAATAAATTCAATTTCATTACCTTCTTTTGTGACTGAAACTCCAATCGATGCTTCACCAGGATTAGAACGCGACGCACCGTCACAATATATTTTGTACATTAAATTACTACTCCCATACAATATGGGCATTGCTGAAAACTAGAATTAGTAATTTCATACATTTCATTTGAGGTAAGCTCTACTCCACAACAACCACATTGGTTTTCACGTTTATAAGCTGCTATTACTTCTACGCCTTTAGATTTTAAATCATCATATAGATCTATGATTTCTTTTGGAAAACTTGTCAAAAGTAACTTTTTTTCATTTTCAAACTTTCCAATACCTAAATCAATGTCTTTCCATTCAGCTTGAAGAGTTTTAGATAAATTAATTAAATTAGGTTTTAATTCTTCTAATGATTGATTTGTTTTATTTATGCTGCTTAATTCTTCTTCATTTTCATCATTAAGTTCAATTAAAGATTTTTCATAATCTAATAAGTTTTTTTCAAAATTTTGTTTTTGTAGATTATAATTTTGCAACTCAGATGCATCTAAGTTAGAACCCAATTTTTCGTTTATTGTATCAATTTTAAGTTTCGATTCTATGATATTTTTTTCAATATGATCTTTAGCATCAAAATACAGTTGTAAATCCTGTTCATAATTTTGTTTGTTTTTTTGAAGTTTTTTGAAGTCTAATTCAAGTGATTTAAGTTTTACAACTGTATCGCCTTCTGATTTCTGGGATATTAATTTAAATATCTCATTATCTAGTTCTTGTAACTCAATCAAGTTACTGAGGAGAAAAGGTTCATTCATAAAATTCTCTATATATGTACTCTAATTCTTTACTTAAAGCATTATTTAATTTATTAACAAACCTTTTCATTCCAGGTATTTCGCTTGAAATATGGCCTATTTGAAGCAAGCCAACACGTGCATCATCTGCTTTTAATAAATACCTATGAGAAATATCGCCTGTCACATAAATATCAATATCTTCAATAATTTCATCAATGAATTGTGTTCCTGAACCCGGTAAAATCGCTATCCTTTTTACTTCTTTTATTTTATGAAAGAATTCATTAGTTCTTATTGATTTTGTATTTAATATTCTCTCAACTAACTCGTTAAATTTAGAAACTAAAATACCATCAATATCCCCTATTCTTCCTGCTCCGTATTTATCATTTGTCATTGCAAATAATTTTATATTTTTTAAATTAAACAGCTCTGCCAAAGTATCTGCATTTCCCCCTATACAAACATCTTGAGCAGTATGAAGTGTAATTACATTCATTAAATTATCAATGAATTCTAAAGTTGTAGGTTCTGGATGAAAGCTTTCAATATTATCATCTCCTAAAATTTTATTGAAAGAAGGTGGATGATAAGTGATTACTGTATTGATATTTAAATCTAAACAATAATCCAAAAGTTGTTTGTCTAATTCATGAGCAACTACTATTCCGTTTACCTCATTTTCTTCAGAACCAATAGTTATTCCTACTAAATCATCCTCAAAAGCATTTTCTAGAGGCACAATGCCATCAACAATTTTAAGAAGTTCAGAAACCTTCACTTAAATAATACTAATAAATTAATTTATAAAGATTTAGCTGTTTTTTTATTATGATAATTAGCCCAAATTACTAAGAATGTAGGAAGTATCATTAATGATGCAACGAGGGCAAATCCAATTGAGACTAATATAACAGTTCCCATTTGTTGAAATGGTACCAAA
Organism: uncultured Candidatus Actinomarina sp.; assembly: GCA_902555985.1. Taxonomy (GTDB): domain Bacteria; phylum Actinomycetota; class Acidimicrobiia; order Actinomarinales; family Actinomarinaceae; genus Actinomarina. The sequence continues at coordinate 52,078 of CACDUI010000003.1, read as the reverse complement.
GATGAAGTTGTTAAAATACCGAAACCAGCCATAGTTGTAAATGCACTACCAAATAAAGATCCTCCTGTAGTTTTAAGTGTTGTTCTAATGGCTTCAACAGGTTCTATGCCTGTAGCAATTGTCTCTCTAAACCTATTCGTGACATGAATAACAAATGGAACTCCTATACCAATAGCTAAACCGGAAAGAGTTGATGTTACTGGATTTAGTGGTATTTCAAGTAAATACATTCCCATATAAGTACCAAGTACTATTGCAGCAACTGGCAGAACAGTAATGACCCCCAAGAATGGTCTTCTCATATCTATTAGATAATACAAGACAAGAAATATCATTGAGGCAAGTATCGCAAATACTAAAGACTGAAATTGAGAAGAATTTATTAATTCATTAACACTCTCTGTAACAATATTATCAGATGTAACACCCACAAATAATCCTAAGTTTGACAAAGGTTCAAATGCTGTATATAAATCATCTCTGATTTGAGCAGCACCAGATGTGCCTGCAGATGTGGTAATTCTAATCTGCATCGCAGTAATCATATTTTTATCATCTACATAAAGACTTGTACTAAACAAATCATTATCAGTTTCCAATAAATAATTATATAAGCCTTCAACGTCACCAGTAGAACTTACCCTAAGTGCATCTAAACCTTGTCCATTCATAATCTGGACTCCATAGCTGCCTAGTTGGCCAATTAATGCCATGTCAGGCATTTGTGGTGGTGCTTGAGGGTTCGCTGAAGGAGGGGCTAACATTGCCCCTAAAGATCCAACTACTGATTCTGCAGCTGCATTGCCAGAAAAAACTAGTACGTTTTCAACACTTGCTAAATTATTTAATGAATCTATTAGTGCATTATGAATTTCAGGTGTAGCAATATTGCCTGACTCAACTAAAACACTTGTTGTTTCGCCGAAACCTCCACCAAACTCATCCTGAAGAGTATTAAATGTTTTAACAGTAGGGCTATCCGATGGTAAAAAATCAGTGAAATTAAATACTGTAGAGATATTTGTGAAACCGTAGTATCCATAACCACTTATTCCCAAAATCAATATAACTGCAATAAATTTAAGTTTTTTTGGAATAATAGAAGTTGAAGCTGATAATTTGTTAAACAAACTTTCTCCAGAAGATGCAAAGGCACTGGTATCAATTGTATTTTTTCTTTCTGATCTTTTATCAAGTAGTGTTCTGATAGCCGGAACCAAAGTCATTACCAATATAAAAGCATAAAATATTCCAAGTGATGTTGTAATTCCAAAATCTTGTAACTGAGTTAAGGGGGAAACTATATTTGTTAAAAAACCTACCATTGTAGCAAGAGTCGCAAGTGTGAGAGCTACTCCAACAGAACTTAAAGTCTTTGTTGCTGAATCACTTACTGAATTTTTTAGACCAAGTTCTTCCCTATATCGGCCAGTAAAGTGTATCGCATAATCTACTCCTAAACCAAGAATAATAATTGTAGAGATTTGAGAAAGTTGATTTGGAGCACCAATAATATCAAAATAACCTGGACCTAAGACAACCCCTATTCCCTGCATCCACAATATAGCTAGCAGAATTGCTGCAAGGCTGTTAAAAATATCTGCAAGTGTTCTTCTAGAGGATTTAAAAAATCCAAAAGTTTTTGAAGGCTTAATAAAGAAAATAAATGCAAGAACTAAGAATATTATTGCAAAAGCTGCACCAAAAAGTTGAGCAACTTCTTGAAGAAAGTCATCTTGCTCGTCTCCAAAAAGTAAAGATAGAGAGAATCCAGCCAAATCAATATTTTCAAATCCATTACTAAGTTCAATTAACTCTTTATTTAATGCAACTTCTAATCTTGGCTGTTCTACAAAAGCTCCATCAAGTCCAAATTCAGCACCAATTATTGCTGAATTAACTGTAATTATTCCGAGCCCAGCAGTTGCTGTAACTTCATCTTCGTTATATGAGCTAGATAATAGAGCCGTAGCAAATTGTTGAAATTCTGGTGGCATTTGAGCAGATGTTGATTTATATAATTGTTTAAATTGCTCATCTGTCAATTTACTTACATCTAGCATTGGATTGAATGCTCTAGCTAAATCTATTGGAGAATAAAAACCTTGAACCAATCCTTGGTTTGGATCGTTTACAAGATACTTAAATATTTCACTATTTTCTATCACTTCTATAGCAGCTAAATATGTTTCATAGCCTTCAACAGTCAAAACATCTTCTCCCTCAAAAACTAATTGCATTACGCTTTGTGTACCAGATCCTCCAAAATAGTCAGAAAGTTTTCCTTGTGCTTCAATTTCAGGTGTATCAATTTCTCCACCAAAACCAGTATCTAGTTCTTCTGCTTGTGTTGTCATAAAGCCAAAAAAACCAGTGATAGCAACTATGACAAGAATTGTTGTTACAGGTCTCTTGGTCGCAGCACTTGAAAAGAAGTTTGTTAAAAGTTTCATAAGTGAATAGATTAATGTTCTAATTAATTTAAGAGTATTTAATGATGTTAAATAAATGTAAATTTATAAAAAAATTAATATATATATTATGTTTTCAACTTTAATTTCTGCAACTTTAATAAATTTATTAATGATGCCAAATATGTATCATGAATCCGAACCTGCATATAGTAAAAACAGAATAGACAATTATGATGTTATAACAATTTCTCAATCAGGTAGCCTTTTTTACAGTGTTACAAATCAGATAATTGAAAGTTCTAAGAATTTAAATACAAACCTTACTTTCATTGGAAGGGCAAATATTGGTCTTGATTCAGTGCTTTCAGAAAGTGGAGAATTAAAACTTTCATCACGTGAAAATTATCTTTACAGTGTTTCCGTAAAAACAATAGAATCTTCAGTTGTTGAATATTTTTATGATGAAGAAGTTGCCGAAGTCATAAAAAACAATCAAATTGTAATTTCATCATTAACTGCCGAAAGATACGGTCTCTCATTGAATGATAAAATAAATTTTGTTGGAATAAATTTAGAGCCAACTGAAATATCCGTCGGTATGATTCTTAAAGATTCAGAACTTGGATGGTTTGAAGGCGTTGTGAACAAAGAATTAGGTTACAAACTTGGAATTTTTAGAAACATTCAAGCTATCATTTGGGATTCAAAAATAAATGAAAATCACCTAATAGAACTGCATAAGAATATTCAATATGAAAAGGTAAAATTTACATTTAGAGATCGAAATCCAAATAAAAATTGGGTACTCCCAAATGCATTAGTCAAGGAAATGTTTGGGGACTTTCAAATTAAAGAAAGAGATGGTACTTGGATTACTACCGAACCTTCTTGGAGGGAACAAAATATTCAGGTAAAAAGAGTGCCTATTCTTGGTAATACAAGATGCCATAGGTTAATGTGGGAACCTCTTGAAGGGGCATTAAATCAAATTCTTGAAGAAGGTTTGGCTAGTACTCTCTCAGTTCAAGATTTTAAAAAATCTGGTGGATGCTATGCTCCGCGACGAATTAATCGATTCGATGCTGGAGGAAGTATTTCTCGGCACGCTTGGGGTATAGCTATAGATATAAATACAAAATCAAGTTATCACCCTAGAGTTGTTGAAATTTTCAATTCCTGGGGTTTTGCTTGGGGAGGAACTTGGACATCTCCAGATGAAATGCATTTTGAGCTTAGAGATTTGTCAGCCAGTATTTCTAAGACCAGCAGCTAGTCCATTTACTGATAACAATAAAGAATTACTTTCTATTAGATTAAGCTTGCGTTTTTTCATTTTTTTCATAAGCGTGATCTGAATTAAAGATAATGGATCTAAGTATGCATTTCTTACATTTAGAGTGTTTTTTAAAATTTTGTTATCATCAAGCAGTTCATCTATATTTTTTATTTTCTTAATAGAACTTAAGGCTAATTGTGACTCTTTTAGAATCTTTTTATAAATCTTTAATGCGTCCTCATCAAGAAGTTCGTCAACATAGCGTCTAGCTATTTTCAAGTCAGATTTTGAAAGTGTCATTTCAACATTGCTAATTAAGTTCTGCATAAAAGCTGAATTTTTATATATTTTTCTTACATGATTAATACCATATTTTTTAATCATGTAATTTAAAGCTGTTCCAGATCCATACCAGCCTGTTAATGTATTTCTGGTTTGTGCCCATCCAAATACCCAAGGAATAGCTCTATAATTTTGTAATGCTTTAACATTTTTAGTTCGCTTTGCAGGTCTTGATCCAATATTTAATGTTGAAAGGAGTTTTACCGGAGTTCCTCTTTCAAAGTAATCTATCAGATTTGGATCAGTGAAAAAAGACCTATATTCATCATATGATTTATCTGATAGCTCTTGTAGAAATTTTTGATTTGGTATTTTTACTTTTAATTTATTTCCAGATTCATTAATAAAAGCCAATGAACCAAGTTTAATATTTTCAAAACCTAGATACGCTGTTGAATACTTGTCAGAAACTACCTCCCCTTGCTCTGTATATCTAATTTGAGATGAAATAGTCCCTTTTGGCTGCGCAGAAATTGAATTGTAAGTAGGTCCTCCTCCTCTACTTATAGTTCCTCCTCTACCGTGAAAAAATGTGATATTTACATTATTATTTTCACCCTCTTTAAATAAATTAATTTGAGCTTTGTAAACATTCCATTGCGAGGATATTATTCCACCATCTTTATTTGAATCGGAATAACCAAGCATTACTTCCTGATTATTATTTTTAAATTTTTCAATAAATGATTTGTATTGTCTGTTTGAAAGTAGTTTTTGTAATATAATGTGTGATTTTTGTAATTCTTCAATTTCTTCGATTAAAGGTGTTATTGACGGAATATTTTCTTTTGGAATATACTTTTTGCATATATTGAAGAGATTAAGTACATCATCTTCAGAACTTGTCATTGAAAGAATTATTGAATTAAATACTCTATCACCATAGATTTTTTGAAGTTCAGGTATATCTTTTATTAGCTTTTCAAAATCAGAGTATTCACTTCCTAACTCAGAATTAATTACTGAGGAGTTTTGTCTTATATCTAATGACACACCATGGAATTCAAATTGATGGACAAAAGCAATAAAATTATCTAACTCTGTGTTTTGAATTTTTGTACCAAATATTTGTAGAACACTATTTTGAAATAGTATAAGATCATCTAAAAATTCACGAAAATATTTATATCCTTTTTTGTTTTTTTGAAAATTATCAAGCCTATGAAATACTAATGAAAGAAATATACGGAAAGGTTCATCAAAATTTACTCGCTTATAATGCTTATAATCTTTGGGAAGAATTTTTTTATATTCTTCGATTTTTTTTGTTAAGTTTTTTGGACTTTTAACAAAATCTGTCGAAATACTGAATTCTTCAGAAAATTTAACGATTTGCTCTTTATAGATATTCAGTATTTGACTTGAATATATTTTCAATGCCTCTTTAGTAATGTTTGTAGTTATAAATGGATTCCCGTCTTTATCAGCACCAACCCATGATCCAAATTGAAGTTCGAAATTTTTTGCATTAGTTAAAATTTCATCATCTTTAATAATTTTGTTGTAAACATCTTTATATAAGATATCTAGATAATAAATTAATGATTTTACTTCATCTATTGGATTTGGCTTAGTGGAACGAACTTCTCTCGTATACCAAAGTTGAGTGATGAGGGAATTGATTTCATTCATACTATTGGAGTTATTAGCTTCAATAATTTCTGCTATTTTATAGATTTTTTTAAGAGTTGATTGTCGAGAACTTTCAGTAGGATGTGCGGTAAAAACAGGCATAAAAATAAGTTTTTTACTATTTTTTTTGTTAACAGAAATATTTGAACTCTCTAAAGTACGTTCTCTAAAAACTTGTTCAGCAATATTTGATAAATAAAAAAATATTGTAAATGCTTTAGTAATAATATATATCTCATTTGGTTCAAGTGATTGAAGAGTTTTAAAAATAATATCTAAGTATTTATTGTTATTTGTTTGTCGATACTTTTTAGAATTTAATCTTATATCTTCAACTATTTTGAAGTATTTGTTTCCAGCTTGATCTTTTATTACATTACCAAGTTCAATACCAAGTAAGTTTATAGTTTTTGATAAAGTATCAAAGTCTGTTCTAATTTTATATCCTCTCGGCATTTGGAATCGTAAAACTTCCTGTGGTATCAAATATTAATGATTTAATATTCTCAAAATCTATATTATTAAAAGACGTATGTGGAGTATGGATTATGACCAAATCATAGTTTGATAGGTTTTCTAAATTTTCATCCTTTAATATACTCTCTTTATTTACTATAAGTTCATCAACAAATGGATCATAAAAAGAGACTTCTACGCTTTTATCTAAAAGTGATTCAATTATATCTATTGCTGGTGATTCCCTGGTGTCCCCAATATCTTTTTTATAAGCTACACCAAGAACAAGTATTTTGGAGTTTTTCAAAAGTATTTCTTTTTTGTTCATTAATTCACTAATTCTTGAAATAACATAATTTGGCATTGAGTTGTTAATCTCTTGAGCCAATTCAACAAAGCGAACAGGCTGTCCAATTTGTCGTGTTTTAAATGACAAATATTTAGGATCAATTGGAATGCAGTGACCCCCTACTCCTGGTCCGGGCCTAAATGATTGAAACCCAAAAGGTTTTGTTTTTGCAGCATCTACCACTTCCCAAATATCTATGTCTAACATGTTTGATAATATCGCTAACTCATTAACCATTGCAATGTTTACTTGCCTATAAGTGTTTTCGATTAATTTAACCATTTCTGCTTCTCTAGTACCAGAAACTTCGACTACTTCATCAATTATGGAATTGTAAAATTCTGATATTTTTTTGAGAGATTTTTCATTTATACCACTAACTATTTTCGGAGTATTTTTGAATGTCCACTCTTTATTACCAGGATCTATTCGTTCGGGTGAGTATCCTAATAAAAAGTCTTCTCCAGCGACCAAACTTGTATTTTTTTCAAGTATTGGTTTAACTATTTCTAATGTAGTTCCAGGATATGTTGTAGATTCCAGAATTATTATTTGATTTTTTTTTAAATTTTCAGCAATACTTTTTGTTGCTGCTTCAACATAACTTAAGTCTGGCTGATAATCAGTCAACGGTGTTGGAACGCTAATTACAATATACTCGGAATCTCCCAATATTTCTGGATCAGAAGTAATTAAGAGTTGGTTTGAAAATGCATCTTCAAGATCTTTATCTGAAATATCCTCAACATGAGATAGAGATTTATTAAGATTACCTACTAAAGATTCATTAATGTCATAACCAGCGACTTTAAGTTTATTATTTGCAGCCTCAATAGCTAATGGTAAGCCAACATAGCCTAATCCAATTACTGCCACATTAAATTTAAAATTACTCATAACTAATCAAATAAAATTTGAAAAATTCTATTTGAGGTTTCACCATCCCAATATTTAATTTTTGCTTCTTTTGAAATTTTACTGCCTAAAACATTATTTATTTCAATAATTATATTTTCCTTATCAGTACCAACAACCTTATTAGTGCCCTCTTGAACTGTTATTGGTCTTTCTGTTTCTTCTCTAAGTGTTAAACAATTGATTCCTAAATAAGTTGTCTCTTCTTGTATGCCCCCAGAATCAGTGAGCACTAATTCACATCCGTAAACGAGAGCCATAAAGTCAATATAAGATAACGGGTCAATCAAGGTAATATTTTTATACTCAATATCTTCTTCGTTAATATAATTTTTAAGTCTTGGATGAGCTGGAAGAATAATTTGATAATCTTCTGTAAAGCTACTGACTGCCTCAAAAATATTTTGTAAGGTAATATCAGTTAAATTTGATGGCCTATGTAGGGTCATTACAAAATATGGTTTGTTAATAATTAAACTATTTTTAACAATTTTTGAATTATTACTTATTTTGGATTTGTTTTCAAATAAAGTATCAATCATAATATTTCCAACATTGTGAATTTTGTCTGAAGACACTTTTTCTTTTAATAAGTTTTCTTTTGCGTCTTCAGATGGTATAAAAAGCAGGTCGCTTATTGCATCTACCATTATTCTATTACGTTCCTCTGGCATGCTTAAATTATTTGATCGTAGGCCTGATTCAACATGAAATAAATAAAGATCTGATTGTTTTGCGGCTATTGATGCAGCTAAAGTTGAGGTTACGTCTCCAAAAACTCCAACTTTGTCAATTTCACAATTACTGAAAACTTTTTGTAATTCTTGGACAATATATTGAAATTGTTTGCTTTGAGAATCATTAGGGGCATTTAAATTTATATCAGGAGTTCTTATACTCAAATCTTCAAAAATACTCTTAGACATATTTTTATCAAAATGTTGTCCTGTATGTATAAATAAGACCTTTTTTCCCTGTTCTTCTAATTTTTTTAAAAGTGGTGAAGCCTTAACAAAATTTGGCCTTGTTCCTACTACTAAAGCAATATCATATTTATTAGTCACTACTTTATGATTTTAGTGATTAAATATTTATTAATGTACAACTATCATTGAAATGGTGAGAAAAAAACTAGTTTTAAATGCTTGTGGTGTCAAATCTCTTGGAGGAGTAAAATTATTTGTTCAAGCATTTGAATTACTAGTTGAAGCAGGAACTGAGATTACAGTTTTGTATTCAGAAAATGAATTTTATAATGAGCTAAAAAATCAGTCTTTAGAAAATCAATATGTGACATTTATAAAACTAACTAATAAAAGATTTCTCCATCCTTTTCTATATTTAATAACAAATAAAACTCAAAGAAAATTAATTGAATCTAATGATGCAATTGTTCACTTTGGTAACTTTGGTTTTAAAACGAACAATAAATCTTTTGTTCTTATACAAAATATTCTGCCTTTTGTATCTAAAGATTTGAAAAATATAGTTCTTAAAAAATTTATATCTAGAAGTATCAAATCATCTGACTATGTAATAGTCCAACTAAAACATATGAGTGAAGTGATCGGACAAAAATTTGCAAATAAAATTATAGAAATTGGAGAAATAGAAGAAGTCACAGTTAATGCAAAAAATAAATCAAATAGAATAGTTTTTTTTGGAAGTAAGGTTTCAAATAAAAATTTTGATTTTATGGTACAAGCTTTAAAGTCGATTACAAAAAATAATGAGATTACTGTTATCAATCCTCCAAAAAATATAAATGATTTTAATTGTGTTTATACAGAAACTCAGGATCAGACACTAAGTGTGATGTCAGAAAATGAAATATATTTTCATGCAAGCGAGTACGAAACTGTTGGCTTGCCTTTATATGAAGCTCAAAATTTAGGATTAAAAATTATTGTCCCTGATAAACCTTACTCAAAATATTTTATGAGTGAAAATGTATTTATATACAAATATAATGATATAAAAAGTGCTAGTGAAAAAATTGAACAAGCAATCAATTTAAAACTTAAAAAATCTTCTGCGCTTATATACAACGAAAATTGGTCAAAAATTTTAAATTATATTTAACTTATTAGTTACTGCCCTAGTTGAGTAATTTTCATTAAATTTCTTAATATCAAACTTTTCAATATTTATAAACACATTATTTAATTGTTGTTCAACTTCCGTAATATTTGAATTTTTATCAATAACGATAAGATTGCTAAATTCTTTAGCAATTTCTAATACTGGATCGTCTTTGATTTCTACAAAATGTAAAACTGGTTTTCCCGTTGATATGTATTCAATAATTTTACTAGGTAGTTGAGACGGATTTAAATTCCCTATAGATAAAAGACAATGTAAAGAAGTTACCATTTTTTCTAAAGCTTCGTTTCTAGTGACCATATCAAATAATTTATTACGGTTAAAATCAATTTTATTCTGTTTAATCATCTCTTTTGAATCTGAATTTGTATACCAATGTAGTACAAAATCTGTTTGCTGAAAAAACTTTAATACCTGGCTGGGAGACCGAACACCTTTAGTAAGTACTCCAAAGTAACCGATCGTAATCGGCTTTGCTTCATAATTAAATGAAACTGATTTTTGAAATAATTCCTGACTAAAAGTACTGATAGGGCTACCAATAGTGACTTTATTTTCTGGCATATTAAAAAAGATTTTATGTTCATCAGCAGATTCTTGATGAGTAAAAACTACTTGATATGCTTTTTTATAAAATTTATTCTCGAAATAATAGTTAAGAGATTTATAGAGAAATCGATTATTTTCAAAGGCGTTAGTCTTTAGGCTAAATGGATCCCCAATGTCCATTATCCATTTTTTATTTTTATCTTTATTAATAATATATGCAGCAACATGAGAAGAAAATGGAAGACTCACGGATATAATTAAATCATAATCTATATCAATTTTTTTTCGATTTTTCCAAATAGAAAATATCCAAAACATTGTATAGTCTGGCCATGCAAAAAATTTATAAAAAAATCTATAAATTTTCTTAAGTAGTTTGTATAAATAATTTTTATAATGTGAATCCTGTTTAATATTTGATTGGATTCTTAAGTTTTTGACAATTCCACTAGCCTTTTTATTGCCTACATATTTTATATTAGGATCTTCACTTAATTGTGATGTTCCAGTAATAACTGTGACATCACAACCTGATTCAATCAATTCATCATATAGCAATTTCCAACGCGTGGTCCTTGGGCTTTGGTGTGGTATGAATTGATGTGTGACGATAAGAATTTTTTTTGTATTATTCATGTGACATTTTCATTGTTATTAAACCAAAATAAATTGCAAGCTGAGAGCTTAATTCTTCTGCTTGAAAGAAAAACATGAGCAATATCGTTAGAAAACCAATAAATAAATAAGTATCAAGAATTGAATCATTTTTAAATAACTGTTTAAAAATATTTCTTAAAATTATTAAAAACATTAACAAAGCAATAATTCCACCAGAAAAATATAAATTTGCATAAAGATTATTAAATGACACTACTTGACCAGGATTTCTGTAAATTGATTGGCCATCTTTTGTTTGTTTAGTAATTTCAGCAAACTCTGGAGAGTATCTAATGTTTGAAAGCCCAAGGCCATCTCCAAAAATTTTTAAATTACTGTTCCCAATGTATTGACTCAATATGTCAATATTTTCAAATCCACCGATTCCACCAGAAGCAATTATAGAAATCCTATTAAAAACACTTTGATATACGTTACTTGAATTCTTAGCAATATCTTGTTCATTGTCATAAATAGAACAATCGCATTTATCTGCTGATTCTGGTGGGCACATTGAAGGGTCAAGTGCAGGAAATTTATAACCAAAGTTATTACCAAATATAGTCATTAGAAATATAAATAAAATTGGTAATACTAACAAAAAATTAAAGGTTCTATTTTTATAAAAATCTAAAAGTATTGCAATAGAAAAAACAAATATAACACTTATGATTCCGGTAAGGCTTCTCGTTAAAACTAATGACAATATTGGAATTAATGAGATTAAATACCATATCTTTGACTTCCTAGCTAAATAAAAAATAAGAGGAATGGCTGGGGTTACCCATACCGCAAGAAAACTTGGTTCTCTAAATGTTCCATAATTCCTTAAAATTGAACACGCCCTTCTTATAGGTTGTGACCAACCACCAGTCCCAGCCCTGGTACGCGAAAAATCAGTCCAATCGAATATATAAGAAAAATAAGAATACAAAGATAAAAGAGAAATAAATACGGCAATATATGCAAAAAGTTTAATTACGTATTCAATATTTTTTTTCTTTATAAAGTGAATAGTTAGAGAAATTATTGTGTAAAAACTTAAGATTTTCAACAATCTAAGTCCAATATATTCAACAAGTGAAGTCGAGGCATATTCTGGCATGTTTAAATCAAAGGTTATGGCTCTGATTATTGTGACAAAAATTAAATAATACAGAAAATACTTAATGAATGTTATGTCAAAAATATATTCAATTTTTTTAGTAAATTTTAGATAAATAAATATAAAGACATAAGCTAGTATTCCGATCCAAGATAAAGGAATTTTAGCAATAGAAAAAGCGTCTAAACCCTCCAAAAAGAATGCTATTGCAAATATAAGTAAAGGTAAATTTAAGTTTTTTATTTTCATATAAATCTTTTATATCCTTCTGAAAACTCAACTTTGATTCCATTATTTTCTTCTCCCCATGAAGTATATTCATCAAGTTCAACATCACTTGAAAAATCTTGAATAGTGATAGTCTCCTCAGATAATGAAACTTTTCGATATACTCTTTTTCCATTAAAATCTGCATATCCAACAAAATTAAACTTATCAAATTTTAAAACTTTTCCATTACTCATATAATTTAATTTAAAACAATCAAATGCATCTTCTTTTGGTAAATTCATTTCTACCAGAGGCCCCCAGTGGTATTCGAGAGATCTAAATTTATTTCTTTTCTTGATATCATCTGTGTATGTTCCAGTGCCAGGATCTCTTGCAATCCATTGATTGTTTAAAAAACACTCAATGGATAGCTGGTCATAATGAGAATGTCCCCCAACACCATTTTGGCCAACTTCACCGCATCTTATTGAAAAATAATCATCTGAATTCTTCCATATAAATAATCCAAATTCTGGAAAGGAATAGTGGATGAAATCATTCTTGAATGCTTTAATTTCTTTATGAGTCACATTATTTAATACGGAAAAGTCAATTTTTTCTGATTCATCAATATTTTCAGAAATATGTTTATAATTTTTACACTCAGGAATAATTTCTTCTATTAGAAAACTTAACCATTGTAAGTTTAAAGGCTCTTGTTCATCATGTTGAAAATAAAATAATCTTCCGGAGTCATTATCTCCTATTTGAGATAACTCACCATTATTAGTAATTAATTTAAGAAAATAATTATTAACAATTAGTATTTCCTTAATTTTTTTATAAAGTTCATTTTCTATCTTTAGACTTCGAAGGGATATATAAATAACTACTAAGGCTTCCATCATGAGTGCTGTGTAATGAGAAGAACCTTCAAAATTTGTAAAATCTTTATTAAATTGTAATTCTATTTCTTTTGAAATCTCGTCAATAGTTAATCTTAAATCTACTTCTTTGCCATCGTAATCATAATTAGCAATAAAAAACAATGTAGATGTCAATTCAACAAAATAATGATTTCCAACGACATTACCTTTTTTTTCATAATTCATTTTTACAAATTCAAAATCTTTTGAAATAATTGAATCTAAATTTTCGTATATAGAAGATTCTTTAAAGAATTCAATTTTGTTACTAAAATTTTTTACAAATATTAAACTCATCATTCTTATTGCAACATCCATAGGACTATTCCAAATTATTTTATTTTTTTGTGATGAAATAACTTCATTAAGGTAACTTATATTTAACTTAGTATCCTGATTTTCTTCTATAAAGAGATGCAGCATTACTTTTTGTAAAAATTGTAATCTTCCAATTTCATAAGGAACTTTAACATCAGCTTTATTAAAAAATGCTGGCTTTTTTACTTTGTTACTAAATATAAAATTATTGAAGAAATCCTTATTAAAAATAATTTCAACATTTCTTCCAAAAACGTAAGTTTTCTCCAAGAGAAAGTTTTGAAATATGTTTTTTAAATCTTTTTTATTGACGTTCTTAGTTAAAAAAGTAAGGATATCTTGAAAATAGTCTGGATGTGAATACGAATAATTTTTACCAGAAGCTTTGTAATAAGAATATCTGTTTCGTTTAAACAAAAATAAAAAATTATAAATTAATAGTTTCAAATTTTTTACATATTCCTTTCTTTTTTTATATGGCTATTTATTAAGAACGACGTAAAAATAGAGAACAGTATTTGTGAGCCTAAAATACCATATTCTATTGCAAAATAATTGTACGTATCATTTATGAAATACAATAAAAATGATGAGGACGCTGCAGCTATTATAATTTTAAATAAATCTATTTCGTAGTGCATAGCTCGTGCAAAGATAATATTTATCCTTGACCAAAGCATAAATGGTAAAGAAAATATAACTACGCTAAATATAGAAGCAAGATTTTCAAATTCAGATCCTAAAACATTTATAAAAACACTCTTAGCAACATTTTCTAAAAGAATATAAGTAACTGGGATTAGGAGTGAAATTAAAATGACTATCCGTAATTTACTCCTAACGCCAGAAATCTCTTCTGTATCATTAAGTTTTGATATTTCGGGAAAAACTATATCTAGGCTCGCTCCAACTAGTTGATATAATCCTTCAAGTATTCTTTTCGACCAAGCTAATACACCAAGGATAGGTCCAGAGTAAAAAACTCCAAGAATCACTATATCTAGTTCTGACAAGAGTGCTGCTGAGAAAGTTGTTAATACCATTTTTCTTCCAGAATTTGTAAGATCTTGAGATGAATAATTATCTTCTATAGATACTCTCTCATTAGGCAAAGAGTTGTGCGCAACAATAGAAAAAATAATTAATATAAACGTTTGAAAAACAATTACCCAAAATATTGAATATTGAAAATAGATTATTAACCAACCACCAATACCGTATAAGATTGTTCTTATAATTATCTGCTTAGAACTAATAACAAAATCTCCTTTTGATTGATGATATGCAAGTGCAACATGAAGCATTTCGTTAAATACAAAACCAATTAAAAATATGAAAACATAGACACTATTTCTACCAAACAAGGTCGATAAAGGCACTACAAGAACACATGCAAGTATCGTATTTCTAATTATTGTTTTATAAGTTGTGTAAAAGAGACCTTTGTCAAAGTTTTCAATATTCGCACTTGTTCTTGTCACCACAAGAGCCAAAGATAAAACTGTTACTGTACCTAATAAAACAGATAAACTCTTTGCAGAGGCGTACTCCCCGTATATTTCTGCCCCATATTCTCTAGAAATAATAGTTATAAGAAAAAAATTAACAACCAATAGAACTATTTGCATTAATGAAATATAAAACGTATTTTTCTTCCAAGTTGCAAACATTATTTGACCATCCTTGATAGATGCCAGCTTGATAAATTATAAATATACCAAATCTTTTGTACATCTCCACCTTTGAGTGTTTTATTTAGCTCTTTTTTATTAAAAAAATTGTAGCTTGAATTAAATTCATAAATTCTGTCGAAAAAATAGTCTGGATCTCTTTGGATCCAATTTGAAATAGGAGCTCTAAAACCCTGTTTTTTTCTATTAAGAACCTTTTCAGGAATGTGTCTGGTTGATAGCTCTTTAAGCAGTGGTTTAGTTCTTTTCAAATCAAAAATAATATTTTCTGGAAGACTTAAAACAAATTCAACAATTCGATGATCTAGGAAAGGTACTCTTGCTTCAACACCTGATTGCATACTTAGCTTATCCATTCTCATTAATAAAAGTTCAGGCAGTCTTATCTTTAAATCAATTAAAGTCATCCATTTTGTAATTGAAAAATCTTCTCTTGATAAATAATTTTCCCATAAATTATCGGAATAGTTAATAAGATTTGAATTGTTTGCGAAATCAAATTCCACTAATTGTTTGATTTGGGCTAAGTTAAAACCTAAAGCACCACCTGGAAATGGATTGTTATTTTGAATTATATTCAATAAAAGGTTAGCTCTATGCGATTTAAAGTTATTTTTCGCAGTTGATTTTTGCATTTTTGGAGTACTTTTATAAAGCTTTGCAAATCTGAGCCAATGCTCATATCCATAAAACAGTTCATCAGCACCCTCACCAACTTGAACTACCTTTAGTCCATTTGACTTTGTTAGCTTACCTAAGAAATATAGAGGGATACCTACTTCGTCCCCTATTAAATCGTCCTGTAAAAATGAATAGTCTGAAATAATTGATTTAAATTCTTCAAAGCTTATTGATTTATGTATTAAATCAACTTCAATTTGATCTGCACTAAATTTGGCTTCTTGATACTCTCCCCTGTATCCATCAAATATTTCATCGTAATCTACATTAAAACTTTTTATTTTTGTATCAGCAGCAAGGAGAGATCCTATTAGGGTTGAATCTAGGCCGCCAGAAAGGTACAACCCAACTTCAACATCACTAATTTTTCTATACTCTACAGAGCTTTTCAGTAACTCATCTAAACGATCAACTGCTTCCGTACGTGTAATGTCTTTTTCAGTGACATAATCAAAAGGATCCCAATAAAGTTCTTTTTTCAAATTTCCTTCAAGATCAACAACTATAAATTCGCCTGGTTGTACTTTTTGAATATTTTCATTACCAGTAGATCCATTTGGAACAGCTAAGTGTCTTAAGTAGCTGACATACGCTTCTTTATTTGGTGAGAAGTTTACTAGATCTGATGCATTTAAAGCATTAAATTCTGAAGAGAAAACAAGGTACTGATTACTTATTGAAAAGTAAAGTGGCTTCAGTCCAATTCGATCTCTAGCCATAAAATAGTGATTTTTATTGTAATCAGCTATAACAAATGCAAATTGTCCAATTAGCTTATTTAAAATTGCTTCACCAAAATGTTGATATCCAGCAAGTAATACTTCTGTATCACCTTCTGATTTAAATTTATAACCCAAACTGCTTAATTCACTTCTTAATTCTTTATAATTAAAAATTTCACCATTGAAGACTATATGGTATTTATTATCATCTGTAGAAAAAGGCTGATTAGACCTTGGGTTAAGGTCTATAATTGCTAAGCGAGAATGAACAAAAGTACAGTTTTGATGAATTTTTTTTGTTAATGAATGATCTGGTCCCCTATGATTTAGGGAATTTTTAATATCATCCGATAATTTTTGGTCAATTTCAGAATTGTTAAAACTTACAATTCCACCTATTCCACACATTTATCTAACTTTAATGTAAAATTTTTTATTTAAAGAAGTTAAATTATTTTTGTTTAAAGTTAATGTTATGAAATATTTATTAGATATTATCCTATTAATTTTTATTTTGCCAATTTCAATAATTGTTCTTCCAATAATTTCAATTTTAATATTAATTTTAGATTCAAAACCTATCATTTATTCTCAATACCGAGTAGGTCTAAATGGTAAGGAGTTTAGATTATACAAATTTAGAACTATGACAGAATCCTCTGATGAGTCTATTCATGAAGATCACTATAAAAATTTATCCTTAAATAAAAATATTCATCCATCATTGAGTCCAGATGATCCCATAAGAATTGAAAACGATGACAGAATTACAAACATAGGAAGTTTTTTGAGGAAAACCTCTCTTGACGAGTTGCCTAATATATTAAATGTTTTATTTGGACAAATGTCGTTTGTAGGACCTAGACCACTTGTTAAATATGAGTCTGATTTGTATGGTGAGTATTTAGAATCTAGAAACTCAATAAAACCAGGTATCACTGGGTTAGCTCAAATTCAAGGCCGTTTAGACCTAAGTCTCCAAGAGAGGCTTTACTGGGACTTAATATATGTAGAAAAAAAATCATTTATATATGATTTACAGATAATTATTAAAACAATTATTTCTGTAATTTCAAGAAGAGGAGCTAATTAATTCCAAATAGCTTTTGAAAGCAATCTCTTTATTTGAAATACTTTGCAGAAAATATTTTATATTTTCTTGTATTTTATTAATTTCGTCAGAATTTTTCATATCCTGAAGTTTTCGTTCAAGGCTTTCAGGATTATCTAAATCTATGTTGAATCCCAAGCCATATTTGTCAATTAATTTAGAGACAGCAGAGTTTGGATTGGAAAAATTAACTAGTACTTTATTCATATTTAAATAATCAAACGTTTTCCCAGGAAATCCCTCAAAAGTAATTTCATAATCTAAGCTAATTAATGCAAATGGAATATCTTTAGTTATATTTTCTAGCTCTTTTCTTTCTAAATAACTATTTATTCGAATATTCTCGGTTGAAAATTTGGACAAGATATTGAATTCTTGACCAGCACCATATATGTCTAATTGCCATTCGCTTGGAAAGTATTTTTCGAAATATCTTAAAAATGATGATAAGTTTTGGGGCCTACCTGTATTTCCTGCATAAAAAATATTATTTAATTCAAAATTTGGCTGGTAATCACTTTTTTTGAATGGTGAGAAATGATTAACTACCTTAATTTTATTTGATGTAATTTTTCGCTTATTTATCAAATAATTTTTTAGTTCATCTGAATTTACAACAACTTGATTTACATTTTTTAATGCATAATTATCAATAAATTTAAAAATTAATTTTAGTATTTTATTGGGTTGCTCATTTAATTTTTCAGCAATCTCCGGATACAGCTCCCATAATGAGTAAACAGTGTTAATTTTAAGAATTTTAGAAGTAAATATACAAACTAAGTTCATAGTTGGGGGGTAACTGAATATTAAAATATTGTCATATTGCGATCTATTTTTATAAATAAATAATATAGATTTAAAATTAAAATCAATCCATTGGAAAAATCTAGATGAATTGGAAAATTTTCTTAGTTTAGATTTTATGTAATGTACTTTAATATTTTTATAAATTCCATCATCTAATATTTCTTCACTATGATTAAAAGATTCAGCACTCTTTATGTTATATTGAGGAGAACTTGCCAACACTTCAACATTATTAAGCTCGCTATTAATTCCATCAGCTATTTCTGACACAATCATGCCTGTTGATATTGTGTCAGGTGGAAATGTTAAAGAATGGAATAAAGTTTTTTTCATTGTAAAAATGATCTTGAAATGTCAAAATCATAATTTTCTTTACTATGCATATGAAATTTGTTGTTCTTGCTTAAGTCTATTAAATCCTCAACTATTACATTTGATGATGTTCCATCCCCAAATGGATGTGACCATTCAATATTCTTCAAGCTATCTGCCTTTGAATGAACCTCTTCAAATTTGTGATCTTCTAAAGTTGGATCAAATTTAATTGATGAACCAACCTCATACACTTCTGGCCTCTCAGTACTGTACCTCATCTGTATTGATGGAATATTTAAAATACATGCCTCTTCAACAACTGTTCCAGAATCTGAAATACAATATTGAGATTTTTTTAGTAGATAGATAAATTCTAAATACCCTATTGGATCTATAACCAACACATTGTCGCTCAAATTAAAACCAAACTCTTTTATTTGCCTTTGGGTAGCATATCCCATTGGAAACAATACTTTTTTTTCAGATGAATTTATCAAATCTACTATATTTTTTAAGCTGTTTTTATTTAAAATATTTTCTCTTCTATGGCTTGTAACAAGTAAAAATTCTTCATCATTTATAAACTGTTTAACATTTTCATCTAGATAATCCCAACCAGAGCTAAATAAATCTTTAAATTCTTCAAGAATATCAACTATTGGATTTCCTGTTACTTTTATTATATTTTTAGAAATGCCCTCATTAAGTCCCTGTTTTTTATAAGACGGTAGATAGGAGTATATTCTGTCAGATAAATGATCTATTGTTTTTCTATATTTTTCTTCTGGCATTCTCCAATCATATGATCTCATGCAGCCTTCTATATGAACAATTGGAATGTTGTGCTGTGCTACAGCTATTGAGCCCATAACTGTATTAGTATCTCCTAAAAACATAACGGCTTTGTATTTATGATTTTCTAAATGTGTGTATGTTTCATTTATTATAGAAGAGACAGTTGTTGCATCATTTTTGATATCAATATTAAATTCATAATCTGGAACCGGTACATTTAATTGATTAAAAAAGACATCTCTCATATTTTCTGAATAATGTTGTCCAGACCAAATAAAATCAAAATCTATATCACTACTCTCACTAAGTAACTTTATAATTTTACTTGCCCTTATGACGTCAGGCCTTATTCCAAGAATTAATCCAATTTCTTTCATATATTATTAAGAATACCTTTCGTTAAATGGCTTTCAGACAATTCCTTAATATTTTCCTCTATTGATGGAACGGAGCTATAACCAGCGTCTTTCCATAATTTTATATTTTCATCCTGATTATTTGTTTTTAAACTTCTATTAACTGAGTTTGATGAATTTGATTTTTCAATGATTACATCAACGTCAAAATATTTTTTGAAATAAATTAACAAATCATATTTTGAAACTTCATCTTTTGGAACAACATGTTGTGTATGAAAATTAAAATTATTATTTTTAATCATTCCATCAACTATTTTTGCAAAATTTAGAGTAGTTATACCATTCCACATATGGTCTGAGAAACCATTAACTTTATTTGAATTTTGAGACAGAAACCAATTTAACAATGATTTACCATCACCGCTTTCGGGACCTATGATGCTACCTCTTAATATATATTTATCTGCATGTTCAGTTTCTCCACCAATTTTAGTTTTACCATAAATGTCGTTTGCATCTTGAGAAGCGTCTTCGAGATAGTCCCCTACTCTACCAGAGAATACACAATCAGTTCCAATTTGAATATATTTGAAGTTCTTATTTTTGGCCAATTGTGAAATCTTCAAAGGAAAGTAAGTATTAATATTTATGGCTTTCTCAATAGATTCTTTATTATCTTCATTTATTTCAGGCTTGATAATTCCAATACAATTTATTAAAAAGTCAGGATTTATTTCATTGATTAAGATTTCTAGTGGATCTTTTGATACATCAAATTTTCGAACATTATCATTAAAAACTGTGAGGTCATCTCTTCTACTTGTTAAATATACTTCGTATTCATTAAGAGAGGAGAAATAGTTGGAAACCATAGTCCCCAACATTCCATCTTTGCCAAGTACTAATATCCTATTCATAAAGATTTGGACTGAACTCGCCCCATGGGTCCCAAAAATTAGATTCAAATCGATAGTCGTCTTTTATAGATTCTTCTAAAAGAAGAGATGAATAATATCTGACAGCATTATTTTCAGTCAAATTCATTGCACCGTTAGCATAATTATTTGGAATATATAATATCCCACTTTCAGGTGTCATGTTGAACTTAAAGACTTCTTGATTTTTATTTGGGTTTTCAAAATCATCAATTTTAACTGCACAAACCAAGAACTCACCATCTTCTACGCTTATCCATTTTTCTTCTATTTTATGTCCGTGCCATGCCCTAACAATTTTAGATTGATTATTAATTACTTTGTAGGTTCTGACAGCTGTACTTAGATTTAATTCGTTTGTAAATGAAACTGTACCTCTATGATCTGAATTTGACTTGCTTTCAAAAAGTATCGGTTTCATATCTTAAGATACTCCATAAGTTTGTAAAAATGATTGATTAGAATACCTAGGGTCATTAATGTCTTTTATTCTATTTGATGCAATTAATTCATAAACTTCGTTTATGCCTTGATCTAAATCAATTAAAGCTTCAAATCCTGTTTTAGCCTTTAGCTTTTCACTGGAAACTTGATAATTCCTCGTATCCTGAAAAGGGAGTGGTGTGGTTTCAACTACAACATCTGGAATTTTTTCTTTGATTTTCTCAGCTAACTCAATAATTTTATAATTTTTATGATGTAAATTAAAAATACCATTTACATCTCCATCAACAGTTTTATCAATAGCATTAGCAACATCTTTAACATGAAGCAGGGGTCTCCACTGATCTCCTCCAAACACACTCATTTTTTTATCTTGTAGAGCTTTTGTAGTTAAAATATTCACAACTAGATCGAGACGTATTCTCGAAAATTGATCACCAATACCAAATAGTGTTCCTAATCTAAAAATTATTGCGTTCGAATCCTCTAAATACTTTTCAGCAACTAGTTTAGAAGATGCATATTCAGATAGAGGGTTCACGGAAGAATCTTCATTTAACACTCCTTCTTGAGCCCCATAGACAGAACAAGTTGATAAGAATACTATTTTTCCCTTAAAATTTTTAATGAGGTTATTTACTGTTTCTGCATTAATTTCATGTGTTAGAGTTGGATTTATTGCACAAGCTCCATCACCAACTAAAGCTGCCAGCCATATTACTGCATCATATTTTTTTAATATTGGATTTAGTTTTTGATAATCTCTTATGTCGCCATATATAAAATCAACATCTTTCCTAAAAGAATTTTCATAAATTAAAGAATCATAAACTGTAACTTTGTATTTTTTGGAAAGTAAATCAACAATGCCACCACCTACGTAGCCAGCACCGCCTACTACTAATATATCCATAACTTTTAATGATATATGACTATAAAAAGTAATTTATATTTTTTTATTATTCAGCTTTTAAGTAGGTAAAGTAGACAAAATATAAGAACCAAGATACAGAATGATTATGTAATAAATCAGTTGACCATGAGAGAACAAAAAATAATGCGACTGTAATTAAATTAGTATCAAATTGTAATCGTCTTTTAAACAGTGCCATAAAAATTAAAATATACAATAAAATTCCAACTATTCCATAATTTATAAGATAGAAAATAAAAGAGTTATGAGGACCATAACTATATGGATTTTTTTCAAATTCGTCATAAAGATATATATTGTTCGATTCAAAAATTAGTTTATTTGACCCATTTCCAATTAATTTTGATTCTAATGAACTGGATATGAAATAGTCTGTCGATGCTTCTAACATTAATAACCTATCACTAATACCATTGTTATCATCGTTTATAAATCTCTCATAAACTCCAAGTGAATTTGCAGCAAACAACAATATCAATATTGAAACAATTAATTCAGTATACAATTTTTCTTTAATGAGCTTTAAAAATATAAACAGCATAAGAACTACTAGAGAAAATCTTGAGTAAGTTACTATTACTGCAAATAGTGCTAATGGAACAATAAAAAATACATAGGAATTCTTGTATTTGAATAAACTATAAACAGCAGTGATGGTTATCAAATCAGCAAAACTA
This sequence comes from uncultured Candidatus Actinomarina sp., assembly GCA_902555985.1. Taxonomy (GTDB): domain Bacteria; phylum Actinomycetota; class Acidimicrobiia; order Actinomarinales; family Actinomarinaceae; genus Actinomarina. Next base: position 29,352 of record CACDUI010000003.1, on the reverse strand, counting down.
TTTGGTCCGCCTGCTTGGAAACCATTTATCCTGCCTTTTAAGTAATCAAGATCACTTGGATTAAACCCTATATTCCATGTTTGATAATCATCATTACCAAAATTTAATTCGAATACATATGCTCCTACTGCAAACCCTGCAACAATTGTAAAAAGTATTAATGGAAGATAAAAATAATCAAAATTGCTATCACTATTAGTCATAAAAATATACAAGACAAAATAAAATACAAACCTATAAATGTCTGAAGAAAGAAGGCTTTGGTTTATGTATAGATTTTGCAAGACTAAAAATATAAGAAATAAAACAATATATTTTCCAGTCGTATCTAAAACAAACATTTTATCTTTGATGATGTAAGTTACAGCTATTGACAAAAATATAAAAATCGGCAAATCATCTGTATGCAAATAAGGACCATAAACCTCAAAATGCGGAATCAATGGGATTAAAAATAAGATTGATGGAAAAATGTTTTTTAATTTAATTTTTAGCTCCTATTAGTAAATTATCATCTTATTTATTTTATTCTCAGTATTTATTTTTTTTGTTTAATACATTTTTTCTTTGTTAGCATTATATAAATGACTAAAAATGTTCTCGTTACCGGTTGTGCTGGCTTTATTGGTTTTAATTTATCAAAAACATTAATCAAAGAGAATAACAATGTATATGGTATTGACTCACTAAATAATGCCTACGATAAAAAATTTAAAGATCTAAGACTACAAAACTTGGAATCAGAAAATAATTTTCAATTTATAAGTAATGATTTATCTGACGAAGATTCCCTTAATGATCTAGCAGATATCGATATTGTTTATCACATGGGTGCAAGAGCCGGAGTTAGGCAAAGCTTCAACGACCCTCTTAGTTACATAAAAGACAACACAATAGCCACAACAAATGTTGCTAATTTTTGTAAAAATAATAATATTTCAAAAATGATTCTTGCTTCTACCTCCTCAATATATGGTAATAGTGGAGAAAAGGAGATGGTTGAAGACATAGATGAAAAGATTAATCCACCATCCATTTATGCATCAACAAAGTTATCCGGGGAAACATTAGCTAAAACAATACTTTCGTCTCATAATACAAATTTAATAATTACAAGATTTTTTACAGTATATGGTCCTTACGGAAGGCCAGATATGTCAATATTGAGATTTATACATTGGATAATGGAAAACAAGGAAGTAAAAATTTTTGGTGATGGAGAGCAAAGACGATCATTTACGTATATAGATGATGTGGTTGATCTTTTACTTAAGGTACAGGATTGTGACAGTAACGAGACATTTAATGTAGGCAATAATAAAACTTCTTCATTGAATGAAGTTGTCAAAATAATTGAGCATTTTTCAAACAAAAAAGCACAAGTAGTTAATGAGCCAAGAGCCTTTAGAGACCCAGATGTTGTTCTTCCTAGTCTCTCTAAGTCTAAAAACACACTCAAATGGGAACCAAAAACAAATATTGAAGACGGTATTAAAGCAACAATAGAATGGTATTCTTCATTTCAAGACAAAATAAAAGACTTTACATATATTAATTAAAATGAAAAAAATTATTATAACCGGCGGTGCAGGATTTATAGGTTCTAGCCTCGTACAAGCACTTCTTGAAAAAGATGTTGAAAATCTTTTGATTATTGATGATTTATCCACTGGAAGTGAATCAAATATTTCATCATTTCTTAATGATAAAAGAATTGAATTTATTAATTCAAAAATTGAAGATATAGAAAATCTTGATAGTTTATTTAGTTCATATGACTTTTGCTATCATCTTGCTGCTGGCGTTGGAGTTCAATATATTATGGACAATTTAAGCGACTCGCTTTTAACAAATATTTTAGCTACTCATAAGGTTTTTGAAGCATGTCAAGCAACCAATATTCCAGTATTACTAACTTCAACATCGGAAGTTTATGGTGTTGCAGAAGATGATATCTGGACTGAAGAAACTAAAAGTTTAATTGGCCCAACAACTAAATTACGGTGGTCATATGCAGCTTCCAAAATGATTGATGAATTTATTGCTTTATCACTATATGAAGAAGGGAAAATTTCACCAATAATTGTAAGATTATTTAACATTATTGGACCTAACCAATTATCAAAATATGGAATGGTTGTTCCAAAATTTATTGAAGCGGCACTCAAAGATGAAGATATATTAATACATGGTGATGGTTCTCAATCTAGATCATTTACTTGGGTTGAAGATGTAGTTAATTACCTAATCAAACTTGCAGAAATTAAAGCATATGGGGAAATTTTCAATATAGGGCAAACTGAAGAAATTACAATAAAAGACCTCGCAGAACTTGTTATTTTTAAAACCAATTCTAATTCAAAAATAATATACAAAAGTCATGAAGATGTTTTTGGAAAAGCATTTGAAGACCCTAAGAGACGTACGCCTGGTATAGACAAAATAATTGAGTTTACTGGTATGAAGCCAACAAAAAATATTGAATTTATGGTTGAAAATATAGTCGATTCCAAAAAAAATAAAAAATAAATGAATATTCTCATAACAACTGGAATATTTCCTCCAGATGTTGGGGGTCCAGCTAAATTTGTACCACTTATAGCTAATAAACTATCAGAAAATCATACTTTAAATATTATTACCTTAAGTGAAGAAGTGGAAAAAACTGAAAATTATTCCTATGAAGTATCAAGAATATTTAGAAAGCAAAATAAAATTTTTCGTTTCTTAAAAACTGTCTTATTGATTATTAACAAAGGACGAGATGTAAATATAATTTTTGTGAATGGCCTTTGGCTTGAGGTGTATATTGCAAACTTATTTCTCAGAAAAAAAACAATAAGGAAAATTGTTGGAGATCCTGTTTGGGAAAAGTTTTATACCCAATACAAAATTGATGACGATTTCGATCAATTTCAGCAAAAAAAGTACTCTCTTAAAATTGAATTATTAAAATTTGTAAGAAATATTACTTTAAACTCAAGTAATACAATTGTGGTACCATCAAAACATTTATTATCATTTGTTAAAAGCTTAGGGTATAGAGGTAATTTGTTAAAAATTAATAATGGAACTGAACTATCTGATAGCGTACAAAAAAATAAAGATAATTACGAATTTCTTATTGTTAGTAGATTAGTTAGACATAAAAATATAGACCTAGTTTTAAAATCACTGTCTGTAGTTAAAGAAAAATACTCTGTTGATTTTATTTTAAATATTGTAGGTGAAGGACCAGAGTTCCAAAACATAAATAATTTAATTAATAATCTTAAATTGAATGATTGTGTAAATTTAGTAGGTATAAAACATGATAAGGAACTTGAGAATTTTTATAAATCTTCAAATTATTTTTTACAAATTTCAACTTACGAAGGTATGCCACATTCAGTTCTTGAAGCAATGAACTATGGATTAACTGTTATCGCTTCTAATTTTGGGGGCAATTCTGAATTACTTGATAATAACAAATATGGCTATCTTGTTAATTCATTTGAGGTTGAAACAGTTGCAAATGCAATTTACAAAGCTTTAAGTGATACTGAAGAAAAATTTATAAAAGGAAACAAATTAATAGAAAATAAATTTGATATCGAAGAAACAATAAAAAATTATACAGAATTGATACTAAGTAATGAATAGGCAAAATCTTTTATATTTAAACCTATCGGTTGATGAAAAGGATATATCTTTAGGTTTTGCGAAAACTTGGACAGATCAATTCTCAGAAAATTTTAAAAATGTTGACGTAATTACATTAAATAGACCTACTGAAATTACTGAACACGAAAACATTAAGATCTATGGAATTTCAAATAGTGATAAGTCTTCAAAATTGAAAAAATATATTCAAATTAAAAATCTTATTCAAAAATTAACAACCATAACAAACTACGACTTGTGTTTTTCACATATGTCTCCACTACTTTTAGTTCTAACTAGAATTTATTCCAAAAATAGAAAGACCCCTAGAATCCTTTGGTACACACATCCCAAACCAAAAGAATTTTCTAAAAGAGCTATTCTTCTCCTAAGTCTAATTTTTAGTGATAAGGTTGTAACAGCCTCTAATTCCTCATTTCCATATAAATCAAAAAAAGTAGCAATTATAGGACATGCTATTGATTATCAATTATTTCATAATGAAAGAAGAGATCTTTTAAATAAAGAATTTATTATTTTAAGTAGAGTATCTCAATCTAAAAATATTGAATTGGCTATAGATTGTTTTCTAAATAGTAAATTTCATAATAACTCAATAACTATTGTGGGTGATTCGGTTACTGCTAAAGATAAAGAATATAAAAAATACCTAAAGGAAAAATATTTTCATAATGATAATGTATTTTTTAAAGGTAAAGTTACTCACAAAAGCTTACCATCTATCTTAAAAAATTATTCGTTTCATATAAACGCAACACCTTTTGGATTTTATGATAAATCCGTTTTAGAAACACTATCAGCTGGTCTTTTTAACTTTTATTCAAATACGGATTACAACATACTTTTTAAAGAAGAATTAACTTCATTTACAAACTTTAAATTAAATCAATCATCATTGACTAAGAAATTAAATTTAGTATATGATTTAGAAGAAAAAAATTTGTTAGAAATTATTAAATTAGGCCAAAAAAATGTATCAAATCAGTCCATTAAAACAATATTCAATAGAGTTATCGCTACAATTGTGAGTTAACCCAATCAATAGTTTTAGTTAAACCGACTTCAAGTTCGATTTTAGGTTCCCATTTAAGTAAATTTTTTGCCTTAGTAATGTCCGGTCTTCTTTGTTTGGGATCATCCTTCGGTAAATCTTTATTGATTAACTTTGAATTAGAATTTGTTAAACTGATAATTCTTGTTGCAAGTTCATTAACAGTTATTTCGTTAGGATTTCCAATATTAAACACATCATTATGATCAGATTCCATCAAGGCAATAATTCCACCTACTGTATCATCAACATAAGAAAAACTCCTAGTTTGTAATCCATCCCCATAAACAGTTATATTTTCATTATTGAGTGCTTGCACAATAAAGTTAGTCACAACTCTACCATCATTCAATTGCATTCTTGGACCATATGTGTTGAAGATCCTCACAACCTTTGTATTTAAACTGTATGTTCTGCTGTATGTTGCAGTAGCTGCTTCAGCAAACCGTTTTGCTTCATCATACATGCTTCTTTCTCCATTTGGATTAACGTTACCCCAATAATTTTCGCTTTGTGGCGAGACTTCAGGATCACCGTAAATTTCTGAAGTTGATGCTAAAAGATAGTCTGCTTTTTTTACTTTAGCTAATCCAAGAGTGTTGATAGTCCCAATACTTCCTGCTTTTAAAGTATTTATAGGATTTTCTTGGTAAGCAATTGGAGATGCTGCACTTGCAAAATGAAATATAAAATCTATTTCATCAGAAATTTCAATATGATTTTGAACATCGTGTTCAATAAATCTAACATTTTCATTTCCTAACAAATGATCTATATTTCTTTTGTTTCCAGTTAATAAATTATCAAGTAAAAATAAGTTGTGTTTTTTTTCATACAATTTGTCAGCTAAGTGGGAACAAACAAACCCTGCACCACCTGTTATTAATATATTCACTCTATCTCCAAGGATAATAAATAATACATTTATTTAGAGATGTATAATCTAATAATTTTTTATCTAATTCATCATTAACAGGATACATAATTGAAATTAATGATTTTGAAGCCACGTCTTGAACTGATGAAATATAATTATGATTTGGTACTTCAAATTCAGTATCTAATATAGTGACTTGCTCTCCCATATCATCTAATATTTTATAAATATCAAGTGTAGGAGAATTCCTAAAGTCATCTGTATTTTCTTTAAAAGCTGCGCCAACTAAAACAAATTCTTCCAGATTATTATTATTTTTCAAGGAAAGAAGTTGATTTACAGTCCAATTTAAGTGTTCGTTATTTGATTCAATGATATTCGAAATTAGAGGTAATTTTAATTTATCTTTTTCATAAAAATTATTTACTTCTACTAAGTCTTTTGGAAAACATGATCCACCCCAGGACGGTGAAGGCCTGAAATAATGCGAACCAATCCTAGTATCTAGCCCTACACCTTTTAAAACATCTATCAGATTGGCACCTGAATAATTCGAGAGTCTTGTGGCCTCGTTTACAAAAGATAATCTCATTGGAAGATATGTATTTGCAAGATATTTAATTAATTGTGAACTTATAGGGTCAGTTACTATAATTTCTGCTTCGTAGCCTTTATATAGCTCTTGCAATTTATTTGTTTTTTCTGTATTTAAACCACCTATTACAATTCGATCTGGATTGAAAAAATCATAGACAGCACTTCCTTCTCGTAAAAATTCAGGATTGAAAGTTAGAAGATTTTGATCATAACCAACATTATTACAGACATTTTCAATCTCATATGGTGGAATCGTTGATTTAACTGTAATAACTATTTCTTTATTATCTAATTTTGAAATTTCACTAATCGCAGACTCTAAAAATTTTGTATCAACCGAGTTTGTTTCAGTATTATTAGGGGTTTGAACACAAATAAAAACAATCTCCGAATCATCCCAATTAAGTGAGTTATAGCTTGAATTAAAAGACATACGTTTAAAGTTTTCTTCTTTTGAAAAATAAGTATCTAAATCCGGTTCAAAAAAAGGTAATTGTTTATTTTTAAGTTTTTCAATCTTTGAAGAATCAAGGTCTATAAATGATACTTTATGACCTTGTTCTGCGAAACCAACACCAGTAACTAAGCCAACATAGCCTGTACCAACTATGACAATGTTCATATTATGTCATGTTAACAATTAATAGATTTAATATAATTAGTAATGATAAATTATGTTGCTCATTGGGATAGAATATTAATCCAATCAAGAAGCCAAATAGTAAATGAATTGAGTAATTATAGATTCAGATCTATATGCCCAGTTGCTAATGAGAATGAACTTAAAAAGCATTATGCAGAATCTTTAAACTGGAAGATAGCTAGAGAGAAATATTTTGATTTCTTCGCAGTGTTAAGTTTAAGAAAAATACTTAAAAATATCGATGATGGAAGTATTTTTCATATTTTTACATTAAAAACAGGCTTTTTATTTATGATCTCTAATTTGTTTTTAAACAAAAACTTTAAATCTACTTTATCTATTACTGGTTTGGGTTATTTTTTTAGTAAAAATATATCAGCAAAAATATTTAAAATAATACTCCAACCAGTTTTTATAACATTAATTAACAAGACTTATAAAAATATAATTTATCAAAATTCAAAAGACAAATTATCGTTTAATAAATATTCCCATTACAAAAACAACTCATATCTAATTGAAAGTTCTGGAATTAATACTTATGACTACTTATTGAAAAATAATTTTAATGAAAATAAGAAAATAATTATGGCTGGAAGATTGCTTAAAGACAAGGGAATTGATGAATATATTAAACTATCAAATAACTTCAGTTCACAAAATGTAACTTTCTATTTAGCAGGTGATCTTGATAAAGGTAATCCAAACTCCCTTACACAAAAAGAACTAGAAGATTTAAAGAAAATCTCATCTTTAAATTACCTAGGATACATAGACTTACAAAAAGAGATACATAATTATGACTTGTTATTATCTCTTTCTGACCATGAAGGATTTTCTAGAGTATTACTTGAAGCAATGTATGTTGGCTTATTTGTTGTAGCATATGAAAACAACGGTACTGAATATATTAATAATTTTGAAAATACAATTTTGTTAAACTCAAAAGATATAAAATATTTAGAAAATAAGATTAATGAATTTTTGAATGAAAAAATATCAATTAGTAGTCAAAATAGAAAAGAAATTTCAAAACACTACTCAACACTATATATTGCATCACAATTTGCAAAAATTTATAACGAAAAGAGTGAAGATTAGATGCAGCTAAATATTTATTACACAGCAATTTTAACTTTTATTCTATCTGGAATACTAAATTGGGGTATTTTGCATATAACAAAATCATTTAAATTTAAAAAAGCATCAGATAAAAATGAACAAAGATTAAAAGATAAAAATATTCCTCCCTTAGGGGGTATTTCGACTGCTATTGCTTTTTTTATAGGTGTTAGTTTCTTAGGTGATGCTAATTATAATTTTGCTTTAATTGGTTTCTTTGCATTAATGCTTTCTGTTGTAGGTGCTGTAGATGATTTTTTTAATTTAAAATGGAAAACTAAACTTTTCTTTCAATTTTTGTTTGTAGCTGTTCCAATCATTAATTTAGATATATTCTTAAATATAGAATCACTATTAAATTTTGACTTTAACAATTTAATAAATTATTTTGGATCAATTCTATGGATAGTCTTATTAATTAATGCGATTAATTTTATAGATAATATGGATGGTCTTGCTGTGGTTGTTACTGGAAGTATTTGTTACCAATCAATAATCCTTACTTATGTTCTAAATCAAAATAAGTTGACAGATATATCTGTAGTTTTACTTTTTGTATTATTGGGATTCTTTATATTTAATTTCCCACCTGCAAAATTATACCTGGGTGATTCAGGAAGTTTATTTATAGGTTTTTGTTTAGGGTTTCTTAGTATTTTATTTACATGGAACAGTGGTCAACAATATACTCTTAGCTATACATTAAGTCCATTAATATTATTTTTTACTATCCCTTTATTAGATTTCTTAATTATCTTGGAAGGAAGGTATAAAAGAGGCGTTTCACCTACTACTGGCGGAACTGATCATATCTCTCATAGACTTCTTGCGACAGGCTTTTCTGAAAAAAAAGTTTTGTTAATATTCAAAATTTACAGTATTTTCAATTTTTTTATAATTTTAGGATATGTTTTTTTAAATAATGTTTTTTCAATGATTGCTCTTATGGCTTATCTAGTGCAGTTTCTATTTCTATTTAACTATATTAAAAAACTTGATATTTTAAAGTAATCTAGTTTCAAGGTCTAGTATCCTTTCGGGCGTTCCAGCATCAATCCACCAACTAGAAAGTTCAATATTTGAACATTTATCTTGATTAATATAAATATTTATCAAATCTGTTATTTCATACTCACCTCTTTTTGAAGGTTTCAAAAGGTTAATATTATCTATAGCCAGATGGTCAAAAATATATATACCTACAACTGCAAGATTACTTTTTGGATTATTAGGTTTTTCTTGAATATCTAATACTTTTCCATTTTTATCTACTTCTGCAACTCCAAACTCATTCGGATTGTCTACATCTTTAGTAAAAATGATGCTACCTTTATTTTTTTCAAGCTTTGAAAAATCAACATCTAACAAGGGATTCTCACCAAAAAAATTATCTCCTAAAACTAGTATCAATATATCGTCTTTGTTGACAAATTTTTCAGCCTTTGAAAAAGCATGTGAAATACCTTTTGGTGATTCTTGAATAGAGTAATTAATATTTAAATCTGGAAATTCTTTACTTGTAACTTCTCTGATTATTTCATCAAAGTCTGGATTCGTAATTATAATAAATTCTTCTATCCCCCATTTGGCTATCTGATGAATTTGACGATTTATCATGGGGGTACCATTAACTTCAATTAAGATTTTTGTTTTATCATTTTGCCTAAACCCTTGAAGCCTCGTACCAAGACCTCCAGCAGCAATAACACATTTGATTTTTGTCACAATTATATATTATATGGTTATACTCTTAATTTGATTGAATATGGATAATCAAAAAAGATACCTGTTATTATTTATAATTATTTTTGCTATAGGAGGCTTGGCTTATTCTTTTTTAATACCAAGCTTTGAAACTACTGAGTTTGACCCAGATGTAATTGAGGATATATCAAAAGGAATTACAACTACTTCCACAACTGTACAAACAAATAATAATGTCGAAGATCCTAAAGAAATAAACAGTGAAGATATAGAAGAATCAATTGAAATCGTTGATGAAAATACAGCACAAGAATTAATCAAGTTTACAATTGCAAATACTTCATTAGAAAACTTCACTACATACTTAATTATCGGATCAGATAAAAGAACAACTAATTCATCAGCTTCCAGAGGTTATGTTGATGGACAACGAGCGGACGTTATAATTCTTGGAATAATCAATGAGGAGACCTCAGATCAGTATCTTCTTTCAATACCAAGAGATTTACTTATTAAAAATTCATGTACTCAATCAATTGCAAGAATCAACTCCACATTTTCTAAAAATGACTGTGGTAATAGCGCAGAAAATTTAGCTGCAAATATTCAGATACTTACTGGCTTAACTGTTAATCATTTTGCTAGTTTTAATTTTGAGGGATTTGAGAAAATAATTGATTCTTTTGGTGGTATTGAAATCTGCGTTGAAAAAACTCAGCGAGAAGGTTTTTCCTTTGAATTACAAAAAGGATGTCAAACTGTTAAGGGATTGACTGCACTTAATTGGGTTGTATCTAGAAACACAGAAGTTCTTGTTGGGGAAAAAGTTATTGATAAAAATGGAAACGATATTTCTGAATGGGAAAAAATGGAGGGTGTTAGTGATTTGTCAAGAAACGATAGGCAGCAATATATAATTTTACAACTTTTGGAAGAAATTAAAAATTTTAGATCATTGGGTGAACTAACTACTTTGATAAATACTTTAGAGGATGCATTTGTTATTGACGAAAATTTATCCTTAAATAATGCTGTCAATATATTGTGGAATTTTAGAGAATCTAATTTATCGGATATTAATAAATTGTCAATTCCAGTTAAACCTTACGAATTAGATGATGGTAGACAAGTTTTAATCATAACTGAAAATTTTACAGATTATGCAGAACTTGAGGGATTGAAAAACTCCTAATCTTTAAAAACACTGGATAAAAAATAAAAAGGGACAATCCAAAAATATATTGCTACATCAGGCGCATAAACAAGATCATTTGTAGTGTTTTGAACCAAAAACATAAGAATTAATGAAATTTCTAGTTTATTTGATTTATTAAAATTTCTCATAATTAAAAAAACTACAAAAATTAAAATTAATAATATTAGAAATGAACCATACTCTACAGCCATAGTAAGAAATCCATTATGTGAGGTTGTAATTTCATCATATTGAGAAAGTGAAAAGTTTGAAATGATAGAGTCAAATTTTCCATTATTTGAAATAAGCTTTCCAGATCTTAAACTCTGGCCACCAACAAAATTTGAATATCCCGATATAACTTCTTCAATCCAGAAAAAGTACATCCGACCATCAATAATTGACCACTTCCATGATTGATCATTAAATTCTTCATTTAATCTCAATATAGAACTTTGACTAAAGAGAGTCTCGTGGCCTTTTGGTATAGAATCAAGATTTAAATCTATTAAAATTTCAAAATCTTTACCAGATAAGTTTACTTCGTTAGGTAATGCAACCCAGTAGTCTCTTGGGCGATCTAGACGAATTGAATTATTTTTAAATTCAACGTTATTTTCATATTCATTTCTAAACTCAGGAGTAAGAAGGTAATAATCTTCATCTCTATTTCCTTTTGAAAATGTAAATTCACGATTATACTCATCTGTCTGAATAATTACTTTATTCAAAAAACCACTTAAATACTGACCTCCAGGTGATTGTCCATCTCCCCATCCACCAACTTCAAAATAAGAATCATTCTCAATTAGATCTATTATTACACCGTTTGTGTGATTTGACCCAAGCTGCTTCCAACTGACTCCATCATCGGAATAATGAAAAGATATAGTTGACCTTGGTAAAAAATTATCTTGATAATCAAATTTTAATTTAAGATATCCCTCAACAGGAGCAGGTAACGATTTTTCATTATTAACACTTTCTAACACATTTTCTCTTTCTGAATATGAAATATTAAATTGTTCAATTAAAACATCATCTTCTAAAGTAATTAAGTAATCTTTATAAACACTTTTAATATAATTCCCACCCCCAACACCAATGAATATTTCAGCATTTTGTAATCCCAAGCTATTTAAAAAACTTCGATTTGATTCTTTTAAAAATATAGATGGGAAAATATATATTGCTATGACTCCAAATAAAGTTGAGATTATTACTATCTTATATTTAAAACTTCTACTGTATTTTTCAGTAAAAATCAATAAAGAAAACATACCAACAACTAAGGCAAGAAAAGATCCTCTTGAAAATGTAAAAAGTAAATTTATCAATGAGATTATAAGCAAGAAGGTATTTGTTTTGTTTTCAATAAAATATTTTTTAGAATCCTTATCATTTAATATTTTAAACAAGCAAATAACTGAATATATTGCGCAGAAAATTCCAATTACATTTGGACCGCCACCTTGAATACCTCCTAACCTACCAGAAGCAAATATGTTCATACTGACGGTATTGTTTGAAATCCAACCATCTATAGTTCCTGGGAGAGGTATTTGAAAGAGAATTAAAAGAAAATTTGCAATCATCACAATTGAAATTGGTTCAAAAAATTCTATTATTTTATCATTATTTTTGTTAAGAAAATCGATACATAAATATACAAGACTAAAGTAAAAATAGAACCTAAGATTTGTTTGATTAAATATTTTTACCTCGTCAACTAAAAAACTTGTATATAAAACAAAGAAAATAATAAAAAATAAATAGGCTCTATCAAATTTTTTAATTTCATATTTTCTAATTTTTTTAGTAAGTAAATAAAAGAAAACAAATATTAATGGTATGTCTTCAAAGCTGATTCCAAAAAAATCTATTCCTATATTTGGGGGTATTAAAAGAGTCAATGCAAAAATTGTTCCTATAATTCGTGAATTCATTTTTATCAATTTTGCATTTTCACTCATTGTGGGCCCGGCAGGACTCGAACCTGCGACCGACGGATTATGAGTCCGTTGCTCTAACCAACTGAGCTACAGGCCCTAATTATTTTAAGATATTACAGATTGAACTTTAAGTGCAATGCTCATATCTCCAGCAACTTTTAATTTACCAGTCATGAAAGCAGCTTGTGGACTTGAAGAACCATCCATTATTGATTGCATGGTATCAGCATCTGTTGAGATTGTGCATGTAGCTTCATTATCATCTGATGATATTTCACCACTATTTCCATCTATCAGAACTACATTTTCATCAACGACAAACTTCACTGATCCTCCCAAAACACTTAGGTCTTTTCCTTCAGCTCTTTCTTTTACTATTGCTACTAAATCCATTATTCCTCCATTCACTCTAATTATAGTGACAAATTTATTGTATGGCTCCGAGGGTGGGACTTGAACCCACAACCAACGGATTAACAGTCCGCTGCTCTGCCAATTGAGCTACCTCGGATAGCAAATTAATATTACTAGGAATCAAATAGTATTCTGATAAATTTCTTTTTTCTTTTTTAAGTCTTCAACCTGTTGCAATAGTGAAAAATCTTTGCTCTCTTCTTGTTCAAATTTATTTATTAAATTTTCAATTTCTATATTTGCAAAATGAAGGAACAGTCGTACAATAGCCTCTTCATATTGATCTTGTAAAAAAGATACATTCAGATACTCTTTGCTTTGATTTTTGTCTTTTTTTAGAGAATTTATTAGGTTTGCATACTCATTATTTAATGACAGAATTTCTTTTTCTTCCTCTAATATTTCAAAATTATTCTTAACAATATTTGAAGTTACGATATCTTGAAAAATGGAAACAGAATCTATAGAAGTTTCATTCACTTGTACAACGTCATTCTCTGTTTGAAAGTTAAGCTCTCTTTTAAGAATTTCTTTTTCAGTGCTTAGCTTATTAGATAGCAAATCTAATGCAATATCTACTTCTAGAGGACTCAATTTGTTTGTGATTTTACGAAAATAATTGAAAACATTTTTTTTATTAGAATCTTCTTTTAGAAATTTAGTTAATAAATATTCAACAATTTCATCATTTTTTTTCAATATTTCATTAAAAGTGTCTGGTTTTAATTCATAAACTTCCGATATATCTTTGTAGTCAGATGGAAGATTTAAACAATGGATTTCAAGCTGTTTTGAAACTTGGTTTTTAATATCTAAAACTCTTTCTGTTGCTTTTAATCCTGCTTCATCGTTGTCAAAACAAATAAGTATTTTATTTGTATACCGTGAGACAGATTCTAATTGCTGATGTGTTAATGCAGTACCAGATGGGGATGCTGCATTTGCGTAACCTAACTTATTTAAAGATAAAACGTCAAAATAACCTTCAACTAGAATTGCATATCCCTTCTTTTTCGTTGCACTTATGAAATCATTGGTAAAGTAGAGATTCCTATTTTTTTTATAAAGTACTGAATCTGAAGAATTTAAATACTTAGGTCCAAAGTCATCTATGGATCTTCCACCAAAAGCAATAATATCATTTCTAAAACTTAGAATTGGAAACATTATTCTATTTTTAAAAAGCATGTTGCCATTGCTACTGATGAACCCAAGTCTCTTGAGATCATCTTTAGTAATATCATTCAATTTACAAAATTTATTAAAGCTCTCTTCATCTTTACTAACAAAGGAGATGGCATATTTCTTTATGTCACTGTTGTCATATTTTCTACTTTTTAAGTACACTTTTGCATCTTTAGATTTATCAGATTCCATTGTTTCTAAAAAATAGTTACTGATTAAATCTATCTTTTCTTGATACACTTTAAAGTCATTATTTTCATTACTTTGTGTATAAGTTAATTTGAATCCATATTTTTCTGCTACAAACTCTATTGCATCTTGAAACTCTAAATTATTTATTTCTTGGACATATTTGAAAATGTCCCCACCCTCCTTACATCCAAAACAGTGAAAAAGATTTTCAACATCTGTAAAACTCATACTCGCAGTTTTTTCTCCGTGAAATGGACACAGGGCCATGCCTTTTGTACCTCTTAACTTGCCTGATGTTGTTGAAAGAATAAAGTCACTAATTTTTGACCTTTTCTTGAGATCTTCTATAGACTGTCTAGCTATTCCCATTAGATATCACTGAAAAAATCAAGAAGATCTGTAATAGCAACTCTCTCCTGTTCCATTGAGTCTCTGTTTCTTATTGTCACAGATTTGTCGTCTAGAGTCTCAAAGTCAACTGTAATACAATATGGTGTACCTATTTCGTCTTGTCTTCTGTACCTTTTTCCTATTGATTGAGTTACGTCAATTTCAGTTCTATATCTTTCTTGTAATAAATTTTTGATATTATTTGAAACTTCAATTAATTCATCTTTTTTACTTAATGGTAAAATTCCAATTTGTATTGGAGCAATATCAAATTCAAAGCGAAATAGAGTTCTGGTTGTATCGTTTACTTCATCCTCATCATAACTTGAACAAAGTAATGCAAAAAGTGTCCTAGTTAATCCTCCTGCTGGCTCTATAACGGTTGGAATTATTTTTTCATTTGTTTCAGGATCAAAATAAGACAAATCTTTCCCACTTGCTTTTTCATGAGAAGATAAATCAAATGTTCCTCTATTTGCTATGCCCTCAAGCTCACCCCATCCCCATGGATACAGAAACTCAATATCAACCGTTTTTGAGGCATAATGAGCCAATTCATCATCACTATGCTCTCTAAGCCTTAAGTTAGACTCTGGAATTCCAATAGATTTATACCAATCCATTCTCTTGTTCACCCAAAAATCAAACCATTTATTCTCATCTTCTTCTTTGCAAAAGAATTCAATCTCCATCTGTTCAAATTCTCTAGTTCTAAAAATAAATTGCCCAGGTGTTATTTCATTTCTAAAAGATTTTCCAATGTTTGCAATACCAAAAGGAATCTTTGCTCTCATTGTCCTTAAAACATTCTCAAAGTTAACAAAAATGCCCTGTGCGGTTTCTGGTCTTAAATAAACATTTGAGTTATCATTTTGAACAGGACCAATGCTTGTTTCAAACATTAAATTGAATTGTCGTGGCTCAGTTAAATCTTTTTTATCCAATTCTTTAGGTACTTGATCAGCTCTATATCTTTCACCAGTAGGTTTGTGATCAACCATTGGGTCTGAGAATTCAGCTAAATGGCCAGATGCCTTCCATACTTCAGAACTTTGAATTATAGCTGTGTCAACAGGAAAAACTGATATTTCGTTATCCTGATTAATATCTTTCCACCAATAATTCGAAATATTATTTTTAAGCAACACTCCAAGAGGACCATAATCATAAGAACTTCGTAACCCACCATAGATAGAAGAAGCATTGAAAACAAAGCCCCTTGCTTGTGCAATCTTTACTACTTTTTCAAATAACTCTTTGTTAGTTTCTTCCATATGTTCTATTCCTTGTGTTAAATTCTAGTAACACATCGTCTAATATGTCTCCATTTACATCTGGCCATAAAGTATCTATAAAAATAAGTTCTGAATATGAAAGTTGATATAGCAAAAAATTACTAATTCTTTTCTCCCCAGCAGTCCTAAGTAAAGCATCTGGAAAAGGCATGTCTGGATATTGAAAAAAACCATAAAATTTATTTTCTATGTCATTAAGTTCAAGATTTTTAGATATGTTTTCATTATGTAGATCTAAGACAGCTTTATGAATTTCATTATGAGATCCATAATTAAAAGCAAAAACAAGATTTAAAGTTTTATTATTTTGAGTTATCTCTTCAGTTTCTTTCATAAGTTCTTTGTTTTCTTCTGGTATTTGTGAATCAGTTAAATCTCCTAAAAATTTAAATTTCACTCCTTTTTGATTAAACTCTTCTCTTCTTCTAATCAAAATATCTCTGTTGAAAAACATTAGAAATTCTACTTCTTCATCTGATCTAAGCCAGTTTTCTGTTGAAAAAGCATACACTGTCAACCACTCTAATTTATTCTCAATAGCCCAATCTATTGACCTGGAAAGGGAATGTTCCCCTGCTGCATGGCCAGCTGTACGTGGTAAATCTTGGTTTAATGCCCATCTTCCATTTCCATCCATAATTATTGCGAGATGTTTTAGAGATTTTTTATTTTGCATTTTTCCAAACCTTTTCTAATATCTTGTTTTCAATCTTTTTAAGTCTATCCTCATTTTCATGCGAAAATCCAACTAAATGTAATAAGCCATGAATCAAAACGAGTTGAAGTTCTTCAATCGTTGTTTTTTTATACTTTAATGCATTTTGTTTAATTAATTTTCTATAAATAAATAGATCACCTAAAATTTCAACGTTATTCTTATCAAGTTTTTTAATTTCATCAAAATTTCTATAGAGAGGTACAGTTAGCACATCAGCTGGTGTGTCTTTTTTAAAGTAATGCAGATTAAAACTTGTGGATTGTTCTTCAGACACAGAATGGAGATAAAAAATAAAATTTTCTGAAATTTCAAAATAATTTAAAAATTCTTTTTTAGCATTTTCTAATGCAAATTTTTCATTTCGATAAAAATAACCTTCGTAGTATATTTTCAAATTATTTATTCTTCTTCAGTTATGTCTGGATAAAGAACTCTTTGGTGATATAAGCCTTCAAGGCTGGTTTGAAATGACTCCCTAATAATGTCTAGTTCTTTGAATGTTATTGGTGCATTGCTTAGCTGACCGTCCGATATTTTTTCATTAAAGATTTCTTCAATCACATTTCTAATTTTTTCTTCATCTGCATCCTCATTCATAAATATTGCTCTACAAGCAGCTTCTAGTGAGTCTGCAAGCATAAGTATTGCTGCTTCTCTAGACGATGGTTTTTCTCCTAAATGTCTAAAGTCTTCTTTAGAAACATTTGGATTATCTAATTTTTCTTTTTCGTAAAAATATCTTATTACCGCATCACCGTGATGTTCTAGTATTCCTTGGTAAACCATCTCAGGAATTTTAAACTTTTTTGCTAATTTAATACCATCAACTACATGACTTTTAATTATATTTGCCGATTCCATAGGTAAGAGACGGTCATGTGGATTTGTAGCGCCTATTTGATTTTCCACAAACATAGTTGGATTCAAAGTTTTTCCTAAATCGTGGTAATAAGCCATAGCTCTTGCCAGCTGACTGTTTGCTCCAATTTTATTAGCAGCCCTATCTGCAAGTGTGCCTACTACAAGTGAGTGATTAAAAGTGCCTAATGCTTTATCTTCCAGGTGTCTCAGAGCTGGATGGTTTCTGTCAGCTAGCTCTGATAATTTAAAACTTGAAGTAAGCCTAAAAATACTTTCAATATATGATGTTACAGAAAATGCTGCTAGGTTAGCTACCAGTGCGCTAATAAATGAAAAGATTAGTATCTGTACTAAATTTCCGTCATCACGTAAAAAGAAATATACGCCAAATGCTAATAGTGGCTGCGTAAGAGAAATATAAACTATTCTTTGTCTTAGTAATGCTCTGTCAGTATCTTCAGACAGAAATATCCCTGGAATAATAGTGCCGAGTGCACCTAGTGCAACTAAACCTATATTTCCCCCTCCTGCGAGAGCTAGCAGTGAGCTAGAAAGTGACAAAATTAATGTAGCTCTTAGATTCAATAGAGTCACAGAGATAATACCTACAAAAGAAATGGGTAACGCGTACTGAATAAACTCTAAATCTGAAATCTGTGAAAAGTAAGATACGCCCCTCAAGAAAATTGATGAAATTAAAATTAGAGTAAGCATCAATAATAATTCATTATCGTTTGCCCATATGCTGTCTTTGAGTCGCCATAATAAAACATACAGAACTAAAAAAACAGAAAATATTATTGGAATAGCTGCAGTCTGAACTGTTCTAGATTCTCCTGAAAGAAATCCTAGTTCATTTAAAGCCTGGAATATTACTTCATCGATCAGTTCGCCCTCACTGACTATGGTTTCATCCTTAAAAAATTGTACTGTTACACTTTCAATAGATTCTTTAGCTCTTTCTTTTTGTTCATTCCATAACTCATCTTCAAGTTTTTGATTCGCAATTAAATTTTCTGCAATAATCTCTCCAACCATAGAACTAATTCTTGCTTCGGGAACTATAGCGTAAAGCTCACTTGGTAAATTTAAAGTAGGAGAATTTGAAACAATTGATTGCCTTTGTTGATTTAGATTCTCATTACTTATGCCTTTAGACAAAATATCATTAGCTTTGTTTTTGGCTTCAAATTCAATTTGAGTTAAAAAATTTGTTTCATTGTTTCTATCATTATTTGATATTTCTACAAGAACTTCAATAGCTGAAGTAGAGATTGTTGAAAACAAAATTGATGATCTTATTTTTTGGATTTGCTCTGATTTGGTTAACTGAATAATGATTAGATTTGCATTAGACTCTTCCAGTTCGGCATCATTACTCTGCTCTAATATTTCATCTGTTCTAGATTTTATAACTGTTAGAAACATTTCAGTTATTCCATCAATTACATCTGACGAAACTGATGAATCTATAGAATAAACTGGTGGAACATTATTTACTGCTTCCTCTTTCAATAAGTTTGTTTTTTGTTCATCAACTACACTCAAAAACCTTGTGGCAGTAAAGCTGCTCGGAGATGTCTCCCCTACTTCTATTTTTATAACTTGATTTTCTGGAAAGATTGTAAATGATATAAACCAAACTGCAGACGAAAATAAAACAATATAAAGTATTTTTTTTAAATGTAATAGATACTTGTTCATTATTTATCTGGAAATACTTCCAATATTTTTGATACTATTTTATTTCTTACAATATCAGCGTTCTCAAATTCTAATACTGAAACTTCTTCAATTGAAGATATTGTCTTTCTTGATTTTTTGAGACCAGAAAATGTTTTATTATGTAAATCTATTTGAGTTTCATCACCAGTTATAATCATTTTAGAATTTTCTCCTAATCTTGTTAAAAACATTTTGATTTGACTCATAGTTGCATTTTGAGCCTCATCTAATATAATACATGCGTCGTTCAAAGTTCTACCGCGCATGTAAGCAAGTGGTACAATTTCAATATTTCTTTTTTCAATTAAATACTGTAATGTTTCATTACCAAAAAAATATTCTAAGGAATCAAAAAGAGGAACTAAATATGGATCGATTTTTTGGGAAAGGTCACCCGGCAGGTATCCCAATCTTTCACCTGCTTCAACAGCTGGTCTAGTTAGTACAATTTTTTTTATTTTATTTTCAGAATACATTTTTACTGCACTTGCTACTGCCAAAAAGGTTTTGCCTGTGCCTGCTGGACCAATTCCAAAAGTAATTGTTGAGTTATCGATAATTTCTAGGTACTTGAACTGATTAATATTTTTAACTTTTATAAATTTATTATCAATAACATTTAATTGACTGATTTTTGATTTGTTCAGTTTTTCATGATTCTTTAATTTTGCAATTAATTCTAAATCAGGAATTTCTATTATTTTATTTTTTGAACCCATTAATAACATTTCATCTAAAATTCTTGTCGCTTCTTTAGTATCTTTATTACTTCCATTTATATAAATAATATTTCCACGAACATTAATCTCTAGATCTGGAAATAGAGATTTTAAATAATTAAGGTTTTGATCATTTACCCCAAAAATGTTTACTAACTCTTGTTCTAATGGAACTGTTTTTTCAATTGTCATTATATGTTTTTCAATTTCTCTCCACCTATAAGGTGAAGGTGTATATGAAATACAGTCTGCATTGCATCTTCATTTGTATTAAACAACAACCTGTAACCAGATTGATCAATATCAAATTTTTTTGCTAAATCTTTTGCACATATAAACATACTCCCAATTAGACTTTCATCATCTTGAGTTAGCTCATTTATAGTTGCTATTTTCTTTTTTGGAATTATTAGAATGTGAACTTTCGCAACAGGATTTATATCATGTATTGCAAAAATTTGATTATCTTCATATATAATATCTGATTCAATATCTCCAGATAAAATCATTTCAAAGACTGATTTATTTTCCATATTTTATTTTACATCATTAATGATACTGCAGATATAGCTGCAGTATCAGTTCTCAAGCTAAAATCTGATATTTTAAATTTATATTTGAAATTAGATAACTCTTGAGCTGTCCAACCGCCTTCAGGACCGATTGCAAAAGTACTAACTTTTGATGAGTCTTTTTTCAATGTACTTCCTGTTATATCAAAACATGTATCAAATGTCGAGTAATCTATCCTATCTGTAATTTCAATCTCAGGGAAAAAAGCTGTCCCAGATTGTTCTAGAGCTGATATTGCCCAACTGTTAATTTTTTCAATATCTACCTTTGTATTTTGTGTATTTTCAGTTTTGCCAATAAAGATTCTGCATACATTTAGCTCTACTAGCTTTTCAATCATAAACCTAAATCTGTTTTTTTCTCTTAAATATGGTACAAAAATCGTTATTTCACCTTTTCTTTGATAATATTTTTGAGAATTAATTTCAACACTATTTTTTAAAAGATGGCCAAAAAATAATTGCCCTGTTCCGTTAGAAATTTTTATACTATCAAAATCTTTCATTCTTAAAACTTTCCTCAAATGATGAATTTTTGAGTCCTCTAAAATAAGTCTTTGTATTTTAGGGTTAATTTTTGGAGAGAATATCGTTGGCGTGAACATTATTGTCTAAGAAACTCTCTAAATGCTTCCTTGGGCACACTGACCTTGCCAATCTGTCTCATCTTTTTTTTACCTTCTTTTTGTTTTTCAAGTAATTTTCTTTTTCTTGTGACATCGCCACCATATAACTTAGCCGTAACATCTTTCCTCAAAGCTTTTATTGTTTCCCTAGCTATGATTCTTGATCCAATGGCTGCCTGAATAGGAATATCAAATTGTTGCCTTGGTATTAAATCTGACAACTTTTTTACTCTATTTCTTCCAACATATTCTGCATTTTCTTTTGCAAGAATTGAACTAAATGAATCTACAATTTCGCCGTTTACTAAAATATCCAGCTTAACTAAATTGCCTGGTTCAAAATCTAAAATAGTATAGTCTAATGAGGCAAATCCTTGAGATATAGATTTTAGAGAATCATAAAAACCATTTACAAGTTCTAAAAGTGGCAATCTATACCTGACTTTTACCATTGTTGTACTTAAATAATTCAAATCTTCTTGAATTCCTCTTTTTTCATTTATTAACTGCATTATTGAACCTAGATATTCTTTTGGAAAAAGCAGATTTATTTCACAGTATTTTTCATGTATTGATTTGATATCTGTATATTTATCTATTTCGCTTGGATTACGAATAATTAACTCTTCATCATTATTTCGTATTAATTTAAATTCAACAGAAGGTGGAGTAACTATTAGTGAAAGGTCAAATTCTCGTTCTAGCCTTTCCACTACTATTTCTAAATGTAATAAGCCTAAGAATCCGCACCTAAATCCAAATCCAAATGCAGAAGAGGTCTCAGGTTCGTAAAAAAAACTTGCATCATTTAAAACATACTTGTCTAAAGAGTCTCTTAACTTTGTATAATCGTCAGAATCAGCAGGAAAAACACTAGAGAATACTGTTGGTTGGGGCTCTTTATATCCTGAAACAACTATTGGATTTTCGTCCGAGTCTTGTACTAAAGTATCACCAACTCTTATTTGCGATAAATCTTTTGCCCCAGTGATAATATACCCTACTTCTCCGGACAATAATTTTTTGGAGGGATTGAATTGTAAATCAAAATAACCCATTTCAGTTGGTTCAAATGAGTATTTTGAATTGACTAATTTTAACTTTTGACTCATGTTTATCTCATCACCAAATACCCTCACTGAAGCAACAACTCCTCGATATGAGTCAAAAAATGAGTCGAAAATTAATGCATTTGTCTCTTCTGTCTTCTGTGCTGGTGGACTGACTAATGTTGGTATTGCTTCTAACAATTCACTAACACCTTCTCCAGTCTTTGCAGATATTTCAAATATCTCATTTTCACTTGAACCTATTAAATTAAAAATTTGTTTTTTTGCAGAATCTTTATCAGCATCTATAGAATCAATCTTATTTAGTACAGGTATTACTTCGAGACCAGCCTCTATTGCTGCATATGAATGTGCAAATGTTTGAGCTTGTATTCCCTGTGTTGCGTCAACAAGTAGAATGGCTCCATCACATGCAATTAAAGCTCTAGAAACCTCATATGAGAAATCAACATGCCCTGGCGTGTCAATTAAATTAAGGGTTGCTTTATCAAATTTTAAACGTATAGGTTGAGACTTTATAGTTATACCTTTTTCTCGTTCAAGCTCCATATTGTCTAATATTTGATCTAAATGTTCACCTGGTTTTATAAGACCGGACATTTCAATCAATCTATCAGCTAAGGTTGACTTGCCATGATCAACATGTGCAATTATTGAAATATTTCTTATATTTTTATTATCTAACATATTTATTAAGTTAATATCTTATATACCGAAAGGTTTTACATGGCTAATATTAATTCACAAAAAAAGAGAATAAAGCAAGATAAGAAAAGAAATCTTAGAAATAAGTCTATTAAAACTCAGCTTAAAACAGTCCTAAAGTCGATTGAAGATAGTTCTGTTGAAAATAAGACAAATGCACTTAAAACTCTTGATGTTGCCTACTCGAAAGGCATCATTAATAAAAATTTTAGAGATAGAAATAAATCAAGAATTTCAAAACTCTAACAATTTTTTTATAGAAACTAAATATCTTTTGGAATTTTCAATTTCATATCCATATTGATTAACATTTTTTTCTATTTTATATGTATATTGAATTGCTCTATCAATCTTATTTTGATCTACACTTTTAATTTTTTTTAATGCATCCTTGTATTTATAATCATTTTTTTCATTTAATATTTCTGCAACTTCTTTTTGGTCAAACTCAATTAACATTTTCAACCTAATTAGTTCTTTAATAAAATATGTTAAAAAATTTCTAAAGTCTCTCTCGTTTGAGGTGAAAGAATCCAACAATTTTAAATCTATTGATTTTCTAGAACTATATATTGTATTTGTTAGATCCCACGGAAAATAATTATCTTTTATTTGAGAATCAAGATGTAAAACGTCAATGCTAGATCCTAAGTTGGTAAATTTAGATAAATTTGATTTTTTAATTTGAAAAATATAGTTATCTTCTAAATTAATATTTAATTTATTAAAAGATGTAACAGTTATGAATTCATCAAAAATAAATTTAAATTTATCATTTTCAAAAAGAGATTGTGCTTGATTAGGAATATCTTTTATAGACATTTTTTCAAGACTTATATCAAAACTATTTAGTTGATCTAAGTTTGATACTAAATTATCAGTAACAAGCAGTTTCATTATCCAACAAAATTTATAATCTTATCTTGTATGTAAATTATTTTTTTAAAATCACTCATATTCATATCAAACTCATCTTTACAGATTTCTTCTACTTCTGACTGTTTTAGGCCAATATCAGTATCACGTGTAAATCTTTTTTTGCCATTAATTTGAATTACAAGTTCATATGTAGGGTCCCTTAAGTTATCAGTATCCACTACAGGCCATTGGATTTTTATTAAGTCTCCACCAAAATAATTTTCATAAATTTCAGAGGCAATATGCGGTGCCAATGGAAATAATAAAATACAAATATTTTTTATTATCATGTCTTTTGAGTTTTTAGATATATCCTGAGAATTTTTTAAAAATTCTGATAATTCATTATTTAATTTCATTAAATCTGAAACGGCTGTATTAAATTCAAATTTATCTAGATGTTTTGAAACTGAATTAATGCTTTGGTTTACTTTTCTAACTATGATTTCACCATTATTTGAACTGTCTACTACTTCTAATTTTGATAATCTTTCAATATTTTCCCAAAATTTGTTCAAAAATCTTTTTGTACCCTCGATACCACCATCATTCCACTCTACTCCATCGCTTGGAGGAGCCATAAATAGAATATATAACCTTAATGCATCAGCTCCATGAGTTGCAAAATATGTTTCTGGATCAACAGTATTGCCTTTTGATTTTGACATCTTAGAGCCGCCGAAATTTATCATTCCTTGTGAAAATAGATTTTGAAATGGTTCATCAATGTTTAAATAATTCATATCTCTTAATGCTTTCACAAAAAATCTTGAATAGAGCAAGTGAAGAATCGCATGCTCTACTCCTCCTATGTACTGATCAACGGGAAGCCAATTATTAACTTTTTTTGCGTCGAATGGCTTATCTTTATTTTTTGGATCTACAAATCTTAAAAAATACCACGATGAATCAACAAAAGTATCCATTGTATCTGTTTCCCTAATTGCTGGAGCTCCACATTCTGGACAATTAGTATTGATAAATTCTTTACTTTTTGCAAGAGGTGATTCATTTGTATTTTTATAATCATCTATTTCTGGCAATAAAACAGGTAAGTTATCTTCACTCTCAGGTATCATCCCACACTTATCACAATTAATTAATGGAATAGGACACCCCCAGTATCTTTGTCGGCTAATTAACCAGTCTCTTAAACGAAATGTTGTTTTACTAGTTCCAATTTTGTTATCTTTCAGAAATTGTATGATTTTCTTTGAAGCTTCAGTAGGTGATTCTAAATTATTAAAATCTCCTGAATTAATCAGAATTCCTTCACCAGCAAAAGCTTCATTTTCTATTGAAGATTCTCTGTTTTTATCTGATATAACTTGAATAATTTCAATTCCATACTTTTTTGCAAAATCATAGTCTCTTTGGTCATGACCAGGTACAGCCATAATTGCACCTGTTCCGTAGTTAATTAATACGTAATCTGCTATCCACAGTGAAACTTTCTTTCCATTAACTGGATTTATTACATATAAACCGGTGTCAACTCCAGTTTTTTCTTTTGTAAGTGACATTCGCTCAAACTCAGATTTCTTTGTTGCATTATCCATGTAATTTTGCAACTCATCACTATTTGATGATATTGAAAGAATTTCACTCATAAGCTTGTGCTCAGGTGACAGTACAGCAAATGTCATTCCAAACAATGTATCCGGTCTAGTTGTGAAAACATCAAAACTTAAGTCAGTACCATCAATATTTAGTGAAAATTCTGCACCTTCAGATTTACCTATCCAATTTTGCTGCATTGCTTTTACGTTCTCAGGCCAATCTCCTATTTCATTTAATCCGTCTAAAAGCTCATCTGAATAATCAGATATTTTTAAAAACCACTGATTAAGGTTTTTTTGATCAACTATCGAATCACATCTATCACAATTGCCTTCAATAACTTGTTCATTTGCCAATACTGTCTTGCATGAATCACACCAATTGACTGGAGCGTCTTTTTTATAAGCTAACTTATTCTTAAAAAGTTTAACAAATATAAATTGTGTCCATTTATAGTAATCTTTACTGTGAGCAGCGACCTCTCTGTCCCATTCGTAAAGTGATCCAAGTCTAATTATTTGATCTTTCATATTATTTATACGCTCTTCTGTAAAGGTTTTAGGGTGAATTCCAGTTTTAATTGCTGCATTCTCTGCTGGAAGTCCAAATGAGTCCCAACCCATTGGTGATAAAACATTGAAACCATTCATCATTTTATATCGAGTAATAACATCACCTATTGTATAATTTCTTACATGTCCCATATGCAAGTCTCCAGAGGGGTATGGATACATACATAGGTTATAAAAATTCTTATCCACTGAATTTATGTCAGATTTAATTGAATTGTTGTCTGACCAATGCTTTTGCCATTTTGATTCAATTTCTTGAAATTTATATTCACTCATAACTTATACACTTCTAATATTTTAGGAAAAACATTTTTAATGTCATACGTTTCTAATACTTTTTTAGTATTTTCTATTTTGTCATTGTAAATTGTTTTGCTATTTAAATCTTTAGATGCTTGGAGTATACAATTTTTTAACTCATCATTATTGTTAAATAGATAACCATTTTCGAAATTTATAAATTGATTCATTGGCTCAATATTTCTTGTGATACATAGCTTTTGATAACTCATGGCTTCTAGTAAAACTAACCCTAAGCCTTCTGAGTAAGATGGAAAAACAAAAAGATTAATACTTTCAAAAAACTTTGACTGGTCTTCGACATATCCTAGAAAAGTTGATTTCTCCTCAACATTATTGTTCATTTTTTGTTTTAGAAACTGAATGTACGTTTCACTTCCAAACCCACCAATTTTAAAATTAAAGTCTATTTCTAGATTATTCAAAGAATCGATAAGGTCCTCAATTCCTTTATTTTTATTCAATCTACCAAGAAAACCAATATTAATTGTTGAATTAAGTTCATAATTTTTTTTATCTTTCAAAGATATCCAATAATTAATTATGTGTGGCGTGATTTCTTTTGTATGATTTCTTAACCAATTTGCAACTTCATTAGATATAACTATTACAGAATCCGAGTGTTTCCAAGCATTAACTAATTTATTAAAAAAATATAATTTAAATATTTTTTTAAAATCATTATCTAAGTAAGAATCATACTTCCCGTGAATAGACACTATCCACTTAAAAGCATTTTTTGAAAAATTTAATTTCTTAATAACAAATACCATGTAATCACTTCGCGGTTGGTGGGAATGAACAATATCATATTTGTTATCATTAATAATTTTACGGAGTTTAATGTATGAAAATAGATTAAACATTCTAGGACCTTTTAGTCTATAAATTTTTCTACAACTATTTGATATCTCTTTTTTAATTGAAAATATATTTGAATTATCACCACCGATAACAATCACATCAACATTCATTCCTTCATTGGTTTGAGCTGCAACTAATTCCAATAAGTGGGTTTCAGCACCACCCCTATTTAAAGAGTTTATTAAATGACAAACTTTCATTTATAACCTGGGTGTAATCCAAGTAGATTTTGCAGGCAATAATCCTTCGAGAGATATTAAGTCTGATGGATTAATAGGAGTAAAAGTAACAGATTCATTATTTTCTTTAATATCTTTCAATATTGGTAAAATAATTTTTTTATCTTGAAGCATTTTCTTGAAATCGTACAACTCATTAATATTTTGGTATTTTGAGTTTGAAAATTCCTCATCATCAAAATATAAACTTAATTCTTGATTTTTTGATTTTGTAAATCCAGATTGAAGAAGAATATTATAAAAATTATCTTTGTTAATAGTTAAGGAAAAGTCATATGATTTAATATTGACGTCTGAAAAATTTACAAGAATACATTTTAATTTATTTATATTATTCTTAATTTTTGCAAATTTCCAGCGATGATGGCCGTCAAGT
This sequence comes from uncultured Candidatus Actinomarina sp., assembly GCA_902555985.1. Lineage (GTDB taxonomy): Bacteria > Actinomycetota > Acidimicrobiia > Actinomarinales > Actinomarinaceae > Actinomarina. Next base: position 1,247 of record CACDUI010000003.1, on the reverse strand, counting down.
AAATAAAATTTATTTGAAACAACACTATTTGATGTACTGGCAATAACAACATTTGGATCTAAAGCCATTACTATTGGGTCAAAATTATCTATTTCTGCATCTAAAGAAATTTCATTTTCTACAATTGTTTCTTCATGTAATTTTACAAAGTCAGATTCTTCATTATAAGTACTCATATTAGTTTGAAAGCCTATGACATTATCCGATGGGAACGTGTATTGACTCATTTCTGTGAATTCCATTTATTTATTTTCTATTAAAAATTGTTTAAAAAAGTTCATAAAATACTCAAACATTTCATCATCAATACTATTAAATAAACTTACCCTTATGCCTCCGACACTTCTGTGCCCATTAACACCAATAATTCCATTTTCACTTGATAATTTTATAAAATTTTCATTATCAGTATCTTTAATAAAGCTGAAAACAACATTTGAATTACTTCTGTAGTTTTTATCAACTTTACAATTTACTTGCGATGAATTGTTATCAATAAAATCATATAAAAGACCTGACTGACGTTTAGATTTTTCTTCAAAGTATTCAAGACCACCACTTCTAATCATCCATTCTGTTACAAGTTTCATTACATAGATTGAAAAAGTTGGAGGAGTATTAAGAACAGAACCAGAATTTGTTAATTTCTTTAAATTTAAATAACTAGGATTTTCATCCCCTATCAAAAAACTGTCTTTAATTAGACATACCGTCACTCCAGGAATGCCCATATTTTTTTGAGCACCTGCATATATATAATTTATGTTGTCGAAATCGAATTTATACGATCCGAAATCTGATGACATATCAATCAATAATTTATTATGGTTGAGTTTATTAAAGTTTTTTAATTGAATACCCTCTATAGTTTCATTTGAAGTTATATGTAAATAATCAACTTTATTAAATTTATCAAAATCACTATTGAAAAATGTATCTAAAGGTTGATTTATAGCATCATATAATACAGTTTCCTTCTTAATTTTAGAAAAATCTTCATAAGTTTTTTGGCCCCAAGTACCGTTTACTAAACAACCTATAGAATTTTCTATGCCAATGTTAAGGGGTATTAATGAATTTTGAAAAGTTGCTCCACCTTGAAGAAGAAGTACTTTAAAATCATCTGGTAATCCAAATAATGTTTGGAAATTTTGATTTATGCCTTCTAATATTTCATCAAAATCTTTACTTCTGTGAGATATTTCAAGAACAGATTTTCCAGTATCTTTATAATTTTCTATAGATTT